>BPII01000004.1 GCA_026004035.1 Candidatus Sericytochromatia bacterium
AATACTACCTTATGCTTGGTATTCATTAGCTCTTTGGTATTTAGGATTTTGGGAAGAAGGAATGTCAGATGTAAAACAAAAACATTTCAATTATTTCATTTTCATAACAATATTCTGTATAATTCTACTATTTGTTTGCATATTTTTACCTGGATTACCAACTTTTAATGAATTTATTTTATTAAAAAAACCAAAGTCTAAATTAATAGAATTTTTTTTACTAATGTATCCATTATATATTTTTTACTTGTATTTATCTATCTTTAAAAGCACTAGATTTAAAAGTATATTCTTATAAATTCATAGGAATTCTAGCTAAAGAAAAAGCAAAATTGTGGTTAAGATTAGCAACTATAATGTTATTAATAGTTAGTATTATGGTTAGTGGTTTTATAATATGGTTTTTAATAAATTCAGGAAAATTTGAATATGATAAAAAAGATTATTTAATAATTCTTGAACTTATAACAATAGTAAATATACTAATAGAAGTTTTTATTTCTTTAACAATAATTTTTCTTGGAAAAGCTATTACTTCATATGAAATATTCACAGGTAAAGCATTACCCGCTAAATCCGTATTTGAAAGTTGGAGAGGTATAACATTATTTGCAGGTTCATATAGTTTAATTATTTCTATATTCACAGTTAATAATTTTAAATCAATATACTATATATTATTTTCTAGCCTTACAATGGTTTCTTTTTATGCTTTTTTAAGTAGAAAAAATTATTTAGAAAGAGAAAATTTTTTTAGAAGCTTAAGACCAGCAATAAATAAAAAATTTTTACATAAAGATAATTTAAATATAAAAGATAAATTTCACTATATATGTGAAGAAATATTAAGAATTGAAAAAGCAATATTAATACCTCTTGGAATGTATAAAGTTTTCTTTGGTGATTTTATTATTTATCCAAAAAATAAAGACATTGATTTAAAATATCTCTTAGAAAACTTTAATTTTAGTAAAAGTAATATAATTGAAACAGCAGGTATAGATAATTTTTTTTTTAGGAGTAAAATTACATAATGATAAAGAAGATATAGCACTATTAATACTAGGAAAAAAATTAATTGGTGGATTATATACAAGGGAAGAAATAGAAATAACTAGAACGGTTATAGAAAGAATATTAGATACTGATTTAACTAATGAAATTATAAATAAATTATTAGACATACAAAAAAAATAAAATTACTGAAAATCAGTTAATAGACAGATTAACAAGACGAACATTACATGATGATGTCCTACCTTTATTACATTCTGCCATTATAGAAATTCAAATGAATAACTATTCTGAAAGTATAGAACTTATAAAAAATGCTCATAAAAAAATATCAAATATGCTAAAAGAAATACCATCTACAACAAATTATGATATATCAAAATTGGGATTTATAGATGCTATAAAATTATTTGTAAAAAATGATTTTTCAAAGTATTTTGATAAAATAGAATGGAAAATAGATAAAGATTTTGCAGATGAAATTAAAAAATTACCAAATTTAACCCAAAATATTATATTTTATGCAATTGCTGAAGCAATAAGAAATGCATCTAAGTACGCAAAAATTGAAAACAAAGAATTAGTTTTAACTATAAACTTTTTAAAAAAAGATGATAAAATACAAATAATAATTATGGACAATGGAGTAGGTTACGGTTACTCTAAATTGCAAAACAAAGGTAGTGGAAATGGTCTTATATTACATAGCACTTTAATGCTTGTAATAGGTGGGAAATTAGATATAGAATCAGAAAAAAAAATTCTTTCACAAAAGTAACATTATCTATACCATTAACAAATGAAGTTAATTTTATAGGTAGTTATTTAGAAAGTTTATGATTTTATTAAAATCATTTGAAATAATGCTCAAAATTATGTGGTTTGTATTTTTAAAAAATAGAAACTTTGAATAATAAAGCTTTACATTAGTTAAAAAAATACAAATAAATTTTGGTTTAATATGAATATTTATAATTTCTAATTTAAAATTAGTAATTTTTATTAGATAATTAAATCATTTATATAAGAAGTATCATTTTTTAATGAATGTAGAATTATTTATTGCATTAAAACAATTAAAAGGTAAGTATAAGCAAGTAATACTTGCTATTATAAGTGTTTGTATAGGGGTTGCAATTTTAATTTGTGCTTTATCATTAACAAATGGTTTTGAGAAGGACTTAGTTAATAAGATAATAGGAACAAATCCCCATGTTTTTATAGAATCAGCTTTAAGCGATAGAATAGAAAATTATCAATATTTAATTGATAATTTAAAAACTATTGATAATAATATAAAATATGTGAATCCTGTTATAAAAGGACAGGCATTAATAAATAATGGTATAGAAGTAAGAGGTGTTTTAGTTTATTCTATTAATCCTAAAATGGAAAAAGATAATTGGGAAAAATATATTATAAAAGGTAGTTTAAAAAATAGTAATTCTATTGTTTTAGGAAAAGAACTATCAAGAAAAATGTCTTTAGATATTGGAGATAAAATAAATTTAATTACAGGTGTTGGAATATCAAATGAATTTATTGTTACTGGTATTTTTCAAGCTGATTTTTATGAATTAGATTCAAGAATTGTATATATAAATATTGAAAGTGGTCAAAAAATATTTAACCTAGACAAATCTGTAAATGGTATATCTATAAAACTAATTGATCCTTTTTTAGCTAATAAAATTTCTGAAGAAATATTAAAAAAATATCCTTTTTTAAGTGTTAGAAGCTGGTTAAGAGATAATAGAGCAATACTTTCAGCTATGACATTAGAAAAAAAAGTAATATTTTTGGTAATAATGTTCATAATAATAGTTGCTATGCTTGGTATATCAAACTTACTTGTAATGATGGTAATAGAAAAAGTAAATGAAATAAGTATATTAAGAGCAATAGGAGCTAGTAATAAAAATATTATACTTATATTTATGTATCAAGGTATAATAATAGGAATAGTAGGTATAGTATTAGGTTGTATATTAGGATTTATTATTTCAAAAATAATTTCTCTTTACCCTATAAAATTACCTTCAGATGTTTATATAATAAGTAATTTACCAGTAGATATACAATTAAATGACTTTATTATGGTGTCTATATCAGCTTTATTTGTTTCTATAATATCAAGTCTAATTCCTATAAGAAAAATAATAAAATTGAACCCTTTAGAAGCAATAAGAAGAAATAATTAAATGTATATTAGATTAATATTGATTTTAATATTTCTTGTTTTATTTTCCAATTATTCTTATTCAGAATTATTTGATGATAATTATTTTTTTTCAAAAAAACTTTCAGATTTTGAAATAAATAATACACTGGATTTAAATTTATGGTTTGTAAAAGTAAAAAATAGGATAGAATATCACAAAAAAAATTTTAAAAATACAAATTATCAAGAAGCTGAAAAAGAATTAAAACAAATAGAATATTTAATTAAAAATAAATTGAAAAATAAAGAAACTATAATAAAAAAATTAAGATTATGTGAATTACTTTTAATGCCTTCTAAAGTTGTAGAAAATAGAGGAATATATATTGATGCAGAAAGTTTGCCTAATAATAAATTAGCTATTACAAAGCTTATAAGAAAAATCTATATAGCAAACTTTAATGTTATATATCCGGAAACATTTTTTAGAGGATATTCTTTAGTAGAAACACCTTATACGGAAAAATTCAAAAAAACTGATTTTGATATTTTAAAATTTATTATAAATGAAGCAAAAAAATATAATATACAAGTAAAACCTTGGATATGGACATTTAGAGTAAAATCACCTTTATATGGAAATTCCTTTTTTAATAAATATCCATATACTATGGCTTTAAAAGAAAATCCTAAATTTGAAGATAGAGAACCTTTATTTGTAAGTCCTGCTGAACCAAAAGCTAGACAAATAATACATGATATTATAATTTACATAGTTAAAAACTATAATGTTAACGGTATATTACTAGACTATATAAGATATGATGAGACAAATAATGAAGACATATTATCAAAAAAATATTTTAAAGAGTATTACTATAAAAAGTATAATAGATATCCTCCTGAAAAAATAAGTAATAAAAATGATTTTATAGAGTGGCAACTTTGGAGAGAAAATCAAGTTAATATCTTTATTAGCTATTTAAGAAATTCTATTAAACAAATAAAACCTAATGTGGATATAGGAGTTTCAATATTTAGAACAGAAAAAGAAACAAGATTAATCAAAATGCAAAATTGGAAACATTGGGCAAATAATAATATGATTGATTTTATAGCACCAATGCTTTATGCTGATAATTATAAAGATTTAGATTTATGGATAAAAACAGAAACTAAAAATAATAAAAGAAAAGATTTTTATTATCCTACAATAGGATTACATAGATTATATAAAAATGATGATGTATTTTCTCTTTATTATTCTATTTCATCAAATTATATGCTAGGTTTAAATTTATTTTCAACTTATTATTTGGATGATTCTCTTGTATATGACTTATCAAAGTCAATTTTTAGAAATAAAGCAATAATACCTCATAATGACATTTATAAAAGTATAAAAACTATTATAGAATACAACAATAATAGGTTAAAAAAAATAAATAAATTATCAAAATATCAATTGAAAATAAATTCTATATTAGAAAAAATTAATCGAAATAATATAGAAGTTTATATAAACGAGTTTTTATCAGTGGTAAATACTATTGATAAAAATTATAGTGAAATAAAAAATGAAATGTTAGATGATTACTACTATATGAAGAAAATTTTTAATGTTTTTCAACAAAGAGAAAGACAAAAAAATTTTTATACAGAACCTGAAATACCAGAAAAACTTGATGAAGTATTTGAAAATGATGATACATTTTGAAAAAGAATAATAAATATTTATAAAATATTTATAAATTAATAAAAAATATGTTAAAATTTTATCGTGATTTTTAGGTATTATATGAATCCATATAAATTTAGTTTTTTTAATAGTGGAAATATAAAAGATATTTTATCTAAAATTGAATCTGAATTAAAAAATGAAAAAGAAAACGTTTTTGATAATAATTATGAAAATTTAGATATACCATTAGTTTTATTTGAAGATAAAGGAGTGTTTTTTTCTTTAAAAGAAAATGCTTATTTATTTAGTAAGATTAATATAGAACAATAATGGAGAAGTTTATTTGTCCTATATGTAATAAAGAAGTTGATGACTCAATAATTCCTTATCATAAAAGAGTAGAAGAACAAATATTATATGTAATTCAAAAAAAGATACCTAGATGGTTTACAGCTGAATCAGAAAAAAAATGTATAGATTATTATAGAGCTTTAATAGTTAATAAAACAATTAAATAGATGAATATAGATGAATTAATAAAAGAATACTTATCAGGATATTTTGAAATATTAAAAAAATATCAATATCAAAAGTTAGAAAAAAAATATCAAGTTCTAAGAAAAAAAATATTAAATGATTTGAAAAATAATATAATCTCTTTACAAGAATTTACAATACTAGTTTTATATTATGGAAGTAAATTATCTTCTGATGAAATAATAGATTTAAAAAAAGAAAATCTTCTTTTTTTAAAAAATAAAAGAATAAAAATAAAAAGTAATAATATATCTTTATTACTAGATGAAGAATGCTCTGAAGTTTTAACAGAATATATAAAATTTATAGAAGGTAATGAGTTGTTTTCTAATTGTAATGTAGAATATATTTATAAAATAATACAAAAATATCCTCACAATGAGATTATAGAAGAATTATCACATTGTTTTACAATATACAAAGAAACTGATTATGAAGTAATACCAACACCTTTAAGAATGAATGTAGATTTAAAATATACAGGAAAAGGGGTAACAATAGCTTTTATTGATTCGGGTTTTTATCCTCATCCTGATATCACAAAACCTGTAAATAGAGTTTTAAAATATGTAAAATATAGCTGAACCTGATAAAGATGATTTTTCTGTAGTTCAAAATTCAAGTTGGCATGGAATGCAAACTTCTCTTAGTGCTTGTGGAAATGGTTATTTATCAGGTGGATTGTATAGAGGTATTGCTTCTGATTCTAAACTTGTTTTATTAAAAGTTACAGGTCCAAATGGTATAGAGACAGCAAATATAATAAAAGCTGTAGAGTGGGTAATAAAACATAAAGATGAATATAATATAAAAATATTAAATATATCTTTAGGTGGTGATAAAGCAAGTTCATATATAGAAAATGCACTTGATCAAGCTGTTGAAGGTGCTGTTCAAGCAGGAATAACAGTTGTTGTAGCAGCTGGTAATGATGGTGAAGGAAAAAATATTATAGGACCACCAGCTAGTGCTCCTTCTGTCATAACTGTTGGTGGTTTAGATGATAAAAACACATTAGACGTAAATAGTTATTCAATGTATAGATCAAGTTATGGATTTACTTTAGATGGATTATTAAAACCAGAGGTTATAGCACCGGGAATATGGATAGCAGCTCCTATACTTCCTGAAACAGATATTTATAAAGAATCTCTTTTATTAAATGAATTAATAAAATTGGAGGATAATTATTTGAAAAATAGATTGAAAGAAAATTTAGAATTTCTAAAAATTGATGAGAAAGTTTTAAATTTTGAATGTAATAAAATAAGAGAACTTTTAAAAAATAGAATAAAAGAAAAAAAAATTATTGGAACTTATTATCAACATGTTGATGGTACTTCTTTTTCATCTCCAATAGTAGCTTCTGTCATTGCTCAAATGTTAGAAGCTAATCCAAATTTAAATCCTAGACGAATAAAACAAATTCTTACTAGAACAACAGATAAATTATTTAATGTTCCAATAGAGAGACAAGGACATGGATTAATACATGCAAGAAAAGCTGTAAAAGAGGCAATAAATGATTTGCATAGGATAGGTGCAAATAGACCAATGTCACCATTTATTCAAAATAAAAGGGTTACATTTTATTATGTTGATTCTGAAGCTCATAGTGTAGCATTAGTAGGTGATTTTAATGGTTGGAACCCTTATAATGATTTCTTTATAAAAGAAGGTTATAATTTATGGAAAATAGAAAAAGAATTTGCATCAGCTGGAAGCTATAGATATAAATTTGTAGTAGATGGTAAGAAATGGGTAACCGATAGAGAGAATGAAAATAAAGAGCCAGACGGATTTGGTGGATTTAATAATAGATTAAATATTTTTATATAATGTCAAAAACTGCCTTAATTGTTAATCCAAAATCTTCAAATGGTAAAACTGAAAAAGATTTACCTTATATAAGAAAATATTTAGGTTCATTATTTGACTATGAAATATTTATAACAGAGAAAAAAAAACATGCGATAACATTAACTCAAGAATGTTTAAAAAATAATTTTCAAAGGATAATAGCTATTGGTGGAGACGGAACATTTAATGAAGTAGTAAATGGTTTCTTTGAAAATCAAAAATTAATAAATGAAAATGCAATACTTGGATTTATACCATCTGGTACAGGTTCTGATTTAATAAAAACTTTAAATATACCAAAGTATTATAAAGATGCAATAGATATTATAAATATAAATCACTATAAAAAAATAGACATTGGATTAGTCTATTTTTCTGAAAATAATCAAAAGAAATATAGATATTTTATAAATATAGCTGATGTAGGAATAGGTGGCGAAGTAGTAGATAAAGTAAATAAAAAATCAAAAGTTTTAGGTGGTTTTATATCTTTTTTAATTTCTACATTACAAACAGTAGTAGAATATGAAAATAAAAGAGTTAAGATTATAATTGATGACAAAGAAGAAATAGAACAAAAAATAAATAATATTGTTATTGGTAATGGAAAATTTTTTGGTGGTGGTATGAAAATACTACCTTCAGCAAATCCTTTTGATTCATACTTTGATATAGTTATAATAGGTGATATAAATAAATTAGATTTTTTTCTAAATATTCCAAAAGTTTATTTTGGTAAGCATATTTACGATAAAAACTTAATATTTAAAAAAGCAAAAAATATAAAAGTTTTTTCTGATGAAAAAATAAAAATTGATATAGACGGCGAGCAAGAAGGATTTTGTCCTGCTGAATTTACTATTATACCAAATATTTTAAATGTTATAATTCCTCAAAAATTCTAAGTATTTTCTTCCTTATTATCATTATCAGCAATAACTAAAGCACCAAGAAATATAGCTAAAAAAAAGCAAGATAATATTACTAAATGATTTATTGATAGTCCTAACCAATATAAAAAAGCTATTATAGAAGATAATATAATTAATAAAATTTTCATTTGTTTAAATTTGCTCCTTGCTCTATCCATAATCCTATTATTTTTCTTTCTTCGTCTGTCATGTTTGTTTTATTTGCTAAAGGCATGACTTTTGAATCAACTACCATTGTTTTAATTTTAGCTTGTGATGAAATTATATTTTCATCTTTATCTAACATTAGACCTAAAGGTGCTGATTTAAAAATATCATCACTTGGCTTCGATGAATGACAAGAAACACATCTATTATTTATTATTTCTTTAACTTGTGAAAATGAAACTTTTTCTTCTTGTTTTAAATTATTATTTTCTTTAGGTTGTAAGGTAATAAAATATATTATTGTTAAAGCTATTGCTGTAGTTATAATGCTTGGTGTTCCCCAAAAACTAAAATTTTCATTTATATTCATAATATGTTTTATTATAGTACTGGCAATTATTAAAATAATAAGTATTAACCAATTCAATTTATCACCATAAGTATGTGGAAAATGGTTACTAATCATTATAAATATTACTGGAAATGTCATGTAATTATTATGTCTTGAACGCATTTTTGCTCTCATTCCTTTTGTTAAATCAGGTTTTTCACCTTTTTTAACAGCATCTAGCATTTGAGCTTGTGCTGGTAATATTCTTATCCATACATTAGCTGCCATAATTGTTCCAATTATTACACCAACATGCATATAAGCTCCTCTAGAACTATATATATTTGTAAGTCCAAATATTATAAGAAATAATAAAGCATAACTTATAATAATAGCTAAAATAGGTTTTTTTTGATAATGAAGAAAGCCAAATCGTATCATATAAAAGCCAAGATATTAATATTATTGGTAAACTTAAAACTATAGAAGTTATTGGTGTTATATTTAAAATCTCTTTATCTATCAAAAGTACATTAGCATTTAAATAATAGACAATTATAAATAATAAAAATCCAGTTATCCAAGTAAAACCTGCTTCCCACTTAAACCAATAAAGTTCGTCTGGAATTTGAGATGGCTTTAAATATTTCTTTTTAACATGATAAAAACCACCACCATGAACCATCCAAACTTCACCTACAACTTCTTCTTCTTTTTCTTCAGGATTTTTCTTAAAAGCTGAATCTAACCAATTAAAAAATATTGAACTACCAATCCACATTATACCAAAAAGAACATGTATCCATCTTAAAATAAGATGTATCCATTCATAAATTGAATCCATTTTATTCTCCTTAAAATATATTAAAATAATATGCTTTTAAAATAATATACTCAAAAGTTAAAAATAAAGTATAAAAAATAAAAAAAAACTATAAGTAAAATTGTAAGTATAAAAAACATTTGATTTTTAATGCACTATCAATTTAATAAATTGGTATTACTATGTCATATTTTTTTACTGGTAACATATTTATTTTTTAACCTATACAAATAAAAATGCAAATTATATATAACTAATTACTCTCTAAATATTGTCAATATTGCTTTATGTTCATTTTAGAATTTTGCTGTTAAAATTATATAAAATTTAGTTAAAAAATCATGCTTTTTTTTATTTACTAAAATTAGTAAACTATTAATTTAAATTTTATGTTAAAAATAAAAAATATTTTTGTTTTAATATAAAATATAAACTTTATTTATATAGTATGTGGTTAAAATGCAAAATATAGAAAAATTTGAAGATTTTAATATATCAGAGAAAATATTAAAAGCTATAAATGAAATGGGATTTGAAGCACCATCACCAATTCAGTTATTATCAATACCTAAACTATTAGAAGGTAAAGATTTAATAGGTCAAGCACAAACAGGAACGGGTAAAACATGTGCTTTTGGTATACCAATGATAGAAAAAATTAATTCAAAAAATTATGTTCAAGGTCTTGTTCTATGTCCAACAAGAGAATTATCAATACAGGTAACAGAAGAATTAAAAAAATTATCTAAATATAAGAAATTAGAAATATTACCTGTTTATGGTGGTCAATCTATTGAAAGACAGATAAATATTTTGAAAAAACATGTGGATATTGTAGTAGGAACACCGGGTAGAGTTATAGATCATTTAGAAAGAGGAACTTTAAAATTAGATAATTTAAATTTTTTTGTGTTAGATGAAATGGATGAAATGCTAAATATGGGTTTTCAAGAAGATGTTGAAAAAATACTTTCTTATTGTACTAATGAAAAACAAATAGCTTTATTTTCAGCTACTATTCCAGAAACAATAATAAATTTAGCTAAAAAATATTTAAAAAATCCAGAAATTATAAAAGTTGTTCATAAAGAACTAACCGTTCCATCTATACAACAATATTACTTTCAAATTCTAGAAAAAGATAAAACAGAAGTTTTATGTAGATTAATAGATATTAATGATTTTAAATTAAGTCTTGTTTTTTGTAATAAAAAAGTAAAAGTTGATGAATTGGCTGATTCATTAGCAAATAGAGGTTATCAAGTAGGTGCATTACATGGAGATATGAAGCAATCACAAAGAGAATTTATATTAAAAAAATTTAGAAAAGGACAAATTGAAATATTAATAGCAACTGATGTAGCTGCAAGAGGACTTGACATTAATAATGTTGAAGCAGTTTTTAATTATGATATTCCTTATGACGAAGAATATTATGTTCATAGAATAGGTAGAACAGGTAGAGCTGGTAAGACTGGTATAGCTTATACTTTTGTAGTTGGTAAAGAAATATATAAATTAAAAGATATAGAAAGATATGCAAAAATAAAGATACCTTATAAAAAAGTTCCTTCTATTCAAGAAATAGAAGAAAGTAAATTAAATAAATTTGTTAATAAGGTTATTGAAAATATTAAAAATCAAGATGAATATTATGAAGAAAATAAAGTTTTAAATATATTATTATCTAAAAATATACAGATTAAAGATATTTGTTTATATCTAATAAAAAAATTGCTATCTTTTGAAAGTTCTGATTATCAAGAAATAGATGAAATTGAACCTCATTTTTCAAGTGAGAAAAAAAGTAAAAATAATAAAACTAGATTTTTTATAAATCTAGGTAGAAAAGATAATATAACTCCTTATGAAATAGTTAATTTTATTTCAAGTAATGGTAATATTAATCCTAAAAAAATAGGTAATATAGATATATATGATAAATTTTCTTTTGTAGATATTTATATTGATAATGAAAACAAATTGTTAGAAAAAATTGATGGAATAAAGTATAAAAGAAAGAAAATAGGTTTTGAAGTTGCTAATATTAAGTAATCTTACAATGAAAAAAGAAATTATTATTTGGTCATTACCTTTAATAATTTATATATTTTATTTATTAACAAATAATAAATTATCATATATCATAAGTAATTTTCATATTATAAAAGATTTCTCTAGTTTATTATTCCCTATTTTCTTCTCAGTAACATTTTATTTTATTTATGGCGATTACCCAATAACCTATATAATTAATAAAAAATTAAAAAAATAACTTTAAATTATGATATATAAAAATACATATATTGATTTTAGCCTTTTATGGCAAAAAAGACTAAAAGTATCTAAGGAAGCTTTAGAAATATATTGCTCTAGTGATGTAATAGATGCTCATACTGACACTTATATATGGAAAAGATTAATTAATTATGACTTAACAAAAAAACATAAGAAATCATTATTTTCATTTAATAATCAATTTGATTATCCTAAATGTATTAAATCAGGTATAACTGGTGTTGTTATGGATATAGTAACTAATCCTTTTATTAGAGATAATAATAAGTTTTCAAGCTTAAGAAATAATATAAATATAATTTTGAAAGATTTAAATTCTTTGAATAATTACTTTTCTTTTGTTAGAAACTATAATGAGTATTTGCAAGCTAGAAAAAATAATAAAATAGCAGTTTGGCTATCAATACAAGGTGGTAATTCTTTATCGGAGCTTAATGAAATAGATTTCATACCTGAAATACATAGAATAACCCTAGTTCATTTAACAAATAATAAAATAGGAAAAAGTAGCTTATCTTTTAATCAATATGAAGGATTAAGTAAGTATGGTAAAAATTATATAGATAAAATGATAGATAATAAAATACTTATAGACTTATCACATATAAATAAAGGAGCTTTCTATGATATTGATAAATATATTCCTAAAAGTAATACTTTAGTTGTTACTCATACTGGTGTTAATGGAGTAAGAAAATCTTGGAGAAATTTAGATGATGATCAAATAAAAATAATAGCAAAAAGAAATGGATTTATTGGAATAATTTTTGAAAGAAATTTTTTATCTTATAACCCTTTTAAATGTAGTAGTAATGATATAATTAAGCATATAGAATATGTTATAAATTTAGTAGGTGATGATTTTGTAGGTTTAGGTTCTGATTATGATGGGATGATAACTTTACCAAGAGATTTTAAAGATGTTACATATCAACCAATATTAGTTCAAAAAATGTTAGAAAAAAGATGGAGTATAGAAAGAATAAAAAAAATATTAGGTAAAAACTTTTTAAGAGTTGTTAAGGATTTTAATAGTTAAAGATATCTGTTTTTATAGGTAGTATGACTGTAACTTTTGTTCCTATACCTGGTGTGCTCTCAATGTTTAAAGTCCCATCATATTTTCTTAATATCATTTTTACAACTGTTAGTCCAATGCCCATACCACCAATTTTTTTTGTATAAAAAGCCTTAAATATCTTACTTAAATCATTTTTATCTATACCTTTTCCTTTATCCTCAACTGATATAGAAATTCTTTTATTATTTATAAAGTCAATAGAGAAAATTATCTCACCTTTGTCACCTTCTATTGCTTCTATTGAATTTGTAATTAAATTGTTAAATATTTGCTGTATTTGGTCAGGATCACCAAAAAATATAACTTCTTCTTTAGGAAATTTAGTTATTAAATTAATATTTTTTTCTTTTAATGTATTTTCAAAAATATTTATAGTATTTTGTGCTACCTTTTTTATATCAAAATTAACATTAAAAGCTTGGATATGTTTTGATATATATTTTACTGATGTTAATAACCTATTTAACCTATCAATTTCTGATATTATTCTATTAAAATAATCTTGTGAAGTTTGAAAAGAGTCTTCAGAAATTTTTCTTAAATCGTCAGAAATATATGTTGATAAAGACTGAACTAACGTTCTTATAGCAGCTAATGGATTTTTTATTTCATGTATTAACATAGAATAAAATGAAATATTTTCATCTGTTTGACATTCTACTTCTAAGAATCTATAAGAATGTTTATTATCTAAATTATTATCTAAATGTAAAGGACTTGTTTTAAAAATAAAGCTATTTTTTTTATAATCAAAAAAACCTGTTGGATTATTTATTTTAGAAATTAATTCTTCTGAGTCAAATATTTCAAATATATTTTTACCAATTGCTTCAGTAGGATTAAAATTCAGTTCTTCTATTTCATTAATATCACCACTATAAAAAATAATCCAAGTATCTTTTAGTATGAAAACTCCTCTTTTCATTATTCTATTACGGAAGGATTAGTTATATAAGGATAAATTTCTTGTTTTAGAATATTTTTCTTTTCTTGTTCAAGCTCAAAAAATGGTGGTCTAACATCACTTTCTTGAATACCTCTCAAAGTTGTTAAGAATTTTAAAGCTGGTATGGTAGAAAAATTATTTACTATATTTATAATCTCATTTAAATATTTTTGAGAATTATAACCACCGTTTCCTTTTGGTTGTTCATAATCATAAAAAATAGATTTGACTATTTCTGGAAATATGTTAAATAAATTAGAAGAAAAAGTTTTTATACCTATATTCAAAGAATCATATATAAGTTTATCATTAGAAGAAATGATATTTAACTCAGGATGCTTATTTTTATAGTTATTTATATAAAACATATCATCATTATAATCTTTTATACCAATTACTTTTCCTGTTTCTTCTAATTTATCTATTAAATCATCACTAATAGCAATACCTGTATATTTTGGCATATTATAAAGATAAACAGGTATATCAATATTTTCTAAAACTTTCATAAAATATTTTTCAAGGGATTCGTTATCTATATCTTTATAAAAAAGTGGTGGTGAAATTAGTAAAGCATTTACACCTATACCTTGTGCATAGTGTGCTAAATCTATTGTATCACTATAACTATAGCTAGTTATATGTGGAATAATTAGCATTTCTTCTCTACTTTCCATTATAGAATTTAGTATTTGCTTTTTTTCACTATTGCTTAAAGATGTAAATTCTCCATATATATCAAACGGTATTATTCCTGAAGCTTTATTATCTGAAATAAAGCCTACCAAATCCATCAAAGAATCAAAATCTATTTCTAATGAGTTCTTTTTAAATGGGGTTATAATGGATGTAAATATACCCTTTACATTTTTAGGCATAGTGACCTTTCTTTACAATAAATTATTAATAATATTTTAACACTTAAAATACCTTTTTTAAGAGTTTTATAGCTTCATTAGAACACTTTTCTTCAGTTAAATCAAAAACAGATAATTTTTTATTTTCAAACTCGAAATTAACATTATTAAGAATTTGTTGTATTTTTTCTTCAGAAAAATTATCCATTAGTTTTTTACCAAAACTAAAATCTTTATAAGATTTAATTTTTGAATTATCAGAAAAATCACTATTATATCTTATCAATTCTATTAAACCTTCTACAGGTCCAGCTGATAAATGAAAACCATTTAATCCTTGACTTACTTCAGGTATTCCAAATTCTTCTTTTCTTTCTAATAGTAATCTTCTTAAACTAGATTCATAAGCATTTTGAGGATTAGTAACTCCAATAAATTTATTTCTTGCGTCAGTCCAAGATAGATTACTAGATAATGTAAATACAATTATACTTCTACCATCTTTAGTAAAATGTGTAATTTGTCTAGGATGAAATCCATTTATAAGATAAACATTATCAGTATCAACTTTTACATTTTCTAAATAAGTTCCACCAGCTAATTTTTTTACTTCTTTATTTTGCCATAGAATATCTAATGAATCAGCATTGAAGTAAGAGTATTTGTTTAAAAATTCAAATGCTCCCATTACATTACATTCTTTTAAATCAGTAACATTTGCTATTTCTTTTAGTTTATTCTTTGCTTCCTCTGACATATATTCTAATGGATTATTTGATAATTTATTTATAACTCCGTAATGTTGAGAGATTATATTATATTTATCTAAATATTTAGCTCCTAGAACTTTTACATTTTCAATATCTAAATTAAATTCTGCTAATTTATCAAATACTAAATCTAGTATTTTATCTAATTTAATATTATTATTTTCAAGTGTTAATTCAGGTTTAATAAAAAAAATAAATTGATTTTCTTTGTCTTCTTTAATTTCTCTATTATACAATTCAATAAAATTTATTTTATTTTTTTGAGCTAATTTTACATTCTCTAAAATACTAGCTTTCAATGTTTCAAAAGTCATAATATTTCCTCATAAAAAATAATAATTAAATTTTACATTAAAATTATTTTGTTATGGTGTAAAGTAAATATAAATTAAAAAATATTGGTAATATAAAGCTTTAGCTTATTTATTAAGTCTTAAATTTTCAAAAACTTTTGTTCCAGGTAACATTAATTCTTCTTTATAATTGGTTTCTTTTATACTTCCGTCATTATTAAATATATAAACACCTTCTTGTTTTCCTACTGATAAAAATCTTTCATATTCTTTATTACCTTCTTTATAAGTTTCTAATAATAGAAATGATTTTTGATCTAGACCAACACACATCATTTCGCTAAATCTTGATGTTGTATATGTTATTGTATCTGGATCATTCATATCTATATACTCTTTACAATGTGGGAAAATTTGTATTTTTTTTACTAATCCAAAACCAAAGTCAAATAATTCGAAATCATACATGTTTCCGGTTGATGTCCATTCTGACGAATTATCATCAAATACAATAATATTTTCACATAAACATAAAGAACCAGCCGAAACTGTATAAAAATTTGTTCCATTTTCAAGTGCTTGAAAAAAAGCATCTTTTAATTTAAAGAAATTCAGTCTATTAAATAATACTGCTATATGTCCTCCAAATATAAATATTGAATTTGAATTTAATATTTCTTGCTCCATTTGATTTTTTAGTTTTATATAAACAGTATTTTTATTCACTTTAGAATTTATAAAAAAATATTCATCTATTTCTTTACATATTTTTATCATTTCTTTATCATTATCTCTTATTTTTTTCATAGTAGCTTGTATGTCTTTACAAGCATAGTGATAAAGAAGTTCCCATTGATTTATACTATTTATTTCTACATTTTCAGAGTTATAACTTAACACTTTATATAAAGTAATATTTTTAAAAGTATTTTTTAAAAGCTTTAATTGTTTTTGTAATATTTTTATAAGTCCTGAATTTTTTTCTCTATAAAATAATTTAACTCTTTTTATTACTTCTTGCTTAGAGTGGTAAAAGTCATATATATCTGGAACTTCTCTTTTGAAAAAATTAAAATTATGATATAAAGAAAGATTTTTTACATTTTGGTCAAATGCACCCTTAAATATAGGTTTTATCCCTATGCTATATAATGATTGTTTTATATGTTCTTCTTTAAATTCTCTTTTTTGCCATGCAGCTGTTATTAGTAATACAGGTTTATTTTCTCTAACATATTTATTATTATGATTAGAATTTAGAATATTTTCTTTAAATTTTTCTATAAATTCAGTTTCAAACTGAATATTTCCATTAAATATTATACTACCTTTCATTATATTATATAATCTTCCTTTTTTGGTATTCTATTATCAAATTCTTTTTTAAAGTTTTTCATATCTTCTCTTCCTAAATTTGCGAACATAAATTTTTTATATGCTTCCACTCCCGGTTGATCAAGAGGGTTTATATCTAACAAATAACCTTCTATTACAGTAGACACTTCTAACATATAAAAAAATTGTCCTATTGTAAATTCATTTAATCTTGGTAATATAATATCAATAGTTGGTCTTTTTTCTTTTAGATAAGCAAAATTTGTTCCTTCAAATGCACCTTTTAACATATCGTGAATACATTTTCCTTGTAAATAATTTAATCCATCTATATTTTCTTTATCATTTGGAAATATAATATCTTTTCTTAATCTTTCTATAAATACATTCGTAACTATCATATTTCTTTGTCCTTCTTGGATTTGTTGTCCTCTTGAGTGTAAGTCTCTTGTATTAACAACTGTTATAGGTATCCTTCCTTTCTCTTCTTTTCCTAAACTTTCAGCACATAATTGATCATACCAAAAACCTAAACTTTCAATAGATTTAGACCACATAGCCATTATAGAAATATTTTTTCTTTTTTTATACATTAAATATTGTAATAAAGCATACATATAAGCTGGATTTTCATAAACATTAGAACTACTACATATTTCTTTCATAAATTTAGCACCTTTTAGTAATTCTTCTATATTAATTCCAAACATAGCAGATGGTAATAATCCAACAGGTGTTAATACTGAATATCTACCTCCAACATTATCAGGTATTACAAAAGTTTTATATCCATCTTTATCAGCAATTTCTTTTAATTTTCCTTTAGATTTATCAGTAATGGCAATAATATATTCATTATAATTACTTCCATAAAATTCTTTAGCTTTTTGTTGAAATAATCTAAAAGCAACAGCTGTTTCTATTGTTGTTCCAGACTTTGATATAACGACTATTCCAAATTTTTCTTTTTTTTCTTCAATTAATTCAAATAAATTATTTATACTATTAGCATCTAAATTATTACCTTCAAAATAAACTTTAGGGTACTTTCTTTTTTCTTTACTCAATTCGTTATAATAATTTGGTTTAAGAGCATCAAATATAGCTTTAGTTCCTAAATATGAGCCTCCTATTCCTAATATAATTAAAGAATCTATTTTATTTGAAAATTCACTAGCTACTTTAATTATGTTATCAAGTTCATTTTTATTATAATCAGGTAAATCTATAAATCCCAAAAAATCATTACCTTTACCTTTTCTATTCCAAAAGTTATCACTAGCTATTTTTAGTTTTTCAATAGATTTTTCTATTTCTGATTTACTTATACCTTCTTGACCTATAAAATCAGACATTAAATAATTGTAATCAAGTTTTATTTTCATCTTTTTTCCTTAAAAAATAAATTCAAATATATTTAAATATTCTAAAATATTAAAGAAAAAGTGTCTATAAAATATTTTTATATAATTTTAATTTATTTATATAATGAAATATACACTGATATTTGTTATTTTTGCTACTTTACATTTACTTTCTTTTTACACAAAAAAAAATACTATGCTTTATTTTTAAACCATTAACAATATTATCAATAATATTAACCGCTTTATATATTTCTTATAATAACTTTTCTACTTATAGAATATTAATAATAATTAGGATTAATTTTTTCAATGTTTGGTGATATATTTTTATTATTTCCAGAAAAAAAATTTATACTTGGTATTGCTACAATCTCTAAATTTTATAAATAATTCTTACATTATTCATAACTTGAGCATAGTTTACACTTTCTTAAAAAAAATTTTCATTTTAAAATATGTATAAGGTATTGTAAATAACATATTCGGATAATAGACTTTTAGTTATATAATAGAATTAAAAATATATTTTTTTTAGGTTTAAATTATGAATAATGGATTATCAAATATAAGTGCTAAATCATTTCAAATTGGTAATTATGATGAAGGTTTATTTGATAATGAAGATAAAGTAACATTAACTAAAAAAGGAGAATTTAATTCTAAAGGTGAAGCAATTAATTTTTCAAAAAATAGTAAAGGTTCTGAATTAATAGTTGAAAGACAAAATCAAGAAAATAGACTAACTTATGACGTTTATAAAATCACAATTCATGATCCTGGTAAAAAAATTCATAAATTACAAGATGCTAAAAATTTAACACTATTTGACAAGCCATTAGAAGTTATAGAAAAGAACACAAAAACATCTAATAGTATAAAAGCAGTAATAGTTGCTGAAAATGGAGAAGTAAGTAATCCGATTTTCAATTCTCAATTTAATAAAACATTTTATGATACAATGAGAGAAAAACTAAACCTTAAAGAAAATAAAGTATGGTTTTGGTTAGTTGATAATATAATGGGAGCTTCAGCACCACCTGACAATTTACCTGAAATAGATATGAATGAAGTTCAGAACATGAAAAAATACTTGAAAAAAGGTGATATTATTATGAATGGCTTAGATGGTTCATTTATACATGGAATATTATATGTTGGAGAAGATAAAGAATTACAATCTCAATTAGAAAAAAAATGGGGATTAAAAAAAGGTGAATTAAATGGGGAAGGATTAATAATACATTCTCTTGTAACTGATGGAGAAAAAACAGTTGATATAAATGGTAAAAAAGTTACTCTAAAACCAAGTGGTGTTGGTGTTAATATAGACACAATAGAAAGATATATTTTAAGACATCCTAGAGATGTAATGATAGCTGTTTCTGTTGATTCTGCTGACAATAAACAAAGAAATGAAGTAATTAATGTAGCCAAAAAATTTATAGGTGTTAATTATGATAGAGCTTTTAATACAAAAGATGATTCAGAAATGTATTGCACAGAATTTGTTATGAAAGCTTGGCAAAATACATCAAATCCACCAAAATTTTATACTCAAAAGCATAATTTGGTATCTTATCCACAATTTATATTAGATAAATTACCATCTAAACTTTCAAAAGCAATGCAAGATGGAGGATTACTAGCTAATGAAATGATAATGACAGATGGATTGGCAACAAGTCCTTCGGTAAAAGTTGTTTGGGCAAGTCAAAATGCTGATAAAAGTGAGTTTATAAAAAAACATCAAAGATGGTCTGATGGAGTAAATGGTAAATTAGGAAGTGAATATAGGAACATGCTAATGGAACATTTACCAAATCAAGCAGTAAGATCAAAATTTTTGGTAGAAGAGATAAAAAAATTATCTCAAAGAACAAGAAATGAATTGAAATAATGTTTTATAGAATATTTTATAGAATAATCATAGTACTTATATATTTTGTTTTAAGTAACACAGTAGAAGCAAAGCCTATAATATTTGAAGGAACAATAACAGCTGATATCTTAAATGTTAGAAAAGAAGCAAACATTGAAAGTCAAATAATAGCATCTTTAAGAAAAGATACAAAAGTAGTAATACTAGATATAAGTAAAGACAAAAATTGGTATAAAATAGGAGTTCAAGGAAAAATTGGTTGGATTTCAAAAGCATTTGTAAAGGCTGAAATTAATGGAAGTATAAACTATAGTTTATCTAACTCTGTTGGAATTTTAGAAAATTCAGTTTTAAATTCTCCAATAAAAATATATTCTAATGATAAATATATATATGTTATAGATTTTACAGGTAAATATGAATTAAAAATATATAATAAAGAAAATTTTGAATTTATAAGAAATATATATATAGACTATAAGTGGATTATTAACGATAAAGAAAGAGAAAATATTATTATTACAGCTGATTTAGAAGGTAACTATTATACAAATAATACAGAAAGAAGCACTATTAATAAATTTGATATAAATGGTAATAAAATATCTGAAATAAAAAATACAGAAATAATAGATATTAATTCAATTCAATATCATAATGATTTATTATATGTTTTTGATAATACTAAAAATATAAAAGTTTTTGATAAGAATAATAATATTGTTAATAGAATTTCTCTCACTGAAACAATATTACCTAAAAAATTCTTTGTTGATGAAGATAAAATATACGTACTAGACTATCCTGAAAATCAAAAAGAAACTTATAAAGTAATATATGTTAATACTTATAACTTTGGATTAAGAAGAAACTATGACACATCGTTTAAGCTTTTTAAACTATTTAATAAAGGTTCTATATTAAAATATGATAGCTCTTTTAAAATTTTAAAAAGTAAAGACTTGTTAGAAGATAATAAAATAAAAGAAAATGAATGGCTAGAAATTGTTGATAATAATGAAAAACTTTATTGTCTTTTAGATGAAATAAAAATATTAGATGTATTAGGTGAAATAGATGTATATAATGTAAATGGTGAGTTTATAAAAACTTATTCTTTAAATGATAATTATCAATTAACTACTCCAGACAGACATAAAAATTACTTTAAATTAGATTTAGTAAGAAAAATATATGATATATACTCAAATAATGATGAAATTGTTATGTCTGTAATTTCATCTACAAAAAATTTTAATCAGTCTAGTATAAATTATTATTTTATAAATCCTCAAAAAAATGAATATAGAATGAGTCATTATTATGATATTGATATTAAAAAAAATTTTGCATCTTATTTTGATGGTGAAAATATTTTTTCACTAGACAAAAAAGGTTACTTTAATGTGATAGATAAAAATTTTAATTATAAAAAAAATTTAGGTGCATCATATATAGGAAAATTTAGTATTCCATATAAAGTTGATTTTTTAAACAATAAAATAGTTTTATTTGATAAAGGTAACTACTCCTTTGGTTTCTATGATTTAAATTTTTATCCTATTAAAATAAAATCTTTAGAACAAAAGTCTGATTTATTTGAATATTTAGATTTTATATTAAAGAATAACAAAATTTATCTTTTTAAAAAAGCTCAATTTGAAAAGAATAAATTAGGAATTGAAGTATATGATGAAAATTTAAATAAAATATTTGATAAATGGTTATTAGATATAGATTCTGAAACATTTACTAAATTTTGTATAGATGATAAAGAAAATATTTTAATTCCTGGAAAAGGGAATTTTTTTGGAAAAAAAGGTATTTTATTTATGTTTAATAAGTTTGGTCATTTAATAAATAATTGGGAAGATGAGACAGCAATTGTAAATAGTTTTAGTGAGGAAGAAAGAAAAGAATATAGAGCTACTAACTTAAAAATATTAGGTTTTGATAATAACTCAAACGCTTATATTATGATTATGGATAAAAGTGGACAATATAAGATATTATCAATAAAAATAACAGAAGAAAGAAAAAATTATATAGTCAAAGAAATTTCAAAAGATTTTTTTGGTGATACAAGAACTATAACAAAAGACTCTCAAAAAAATGAATTCAGGCAATTTAATGATGCTATAAATGGAGAAATATTAAGCATTTTAGAAACTAAAAATAATATATTATATTTTCTATTTAAAGAAAATAATAACAATAACATAAGATTAGGTGTTTTTGACTCTACAGGAACTTTTTGGAAAGAATATAGTTTTGGCAACAATTCTTCAATAAAAAATCTTTCATTAGATAATCAAGAAAATTTATTTGTTACAGACAATTCTTCTGTAAAAAAATATTCTAATTAGTTTTAAAATTAAAATTCTATTAATCTAACATTTACTAGTATTTTTTACTATGTTAAAATTTTCACATTAATATTTTGAAGGTTAATTTTAATAATGTTTATAAATATAGCATTATCTATACTACTATTATTTCCTTTAATTGCTTCTATATTTATTTTTTTGTTACCATCAAAATCAAAAGAAGCTATCAAAACATTTGCATTAAATATTTCTGTCTTAAACTTTATTATATCTTTAATAATATATTTCAAATTTTTGCCTAATCATAAGTTTCAATTTACTACAAATATACCTATAAGTATAGATTTAGGCATATATTACAATATTGGAGTAGATGGGATAAGTTTATTATTAATCTTAGTTACAACATTTTTTGTTCCAATATCAATTTTAACATCTTGGAATTTAAAATTAGATAAATTAAGGACTTTTTATTCAAGCATATTGATGCTTGAATCTTTTATGATAGGTACATTAATATCGTTAAATATGTTTTTCTTTTACATATTTTGGGAATTAATGCTAATACCTGTTTTCTTATTAGTAGGTATATGGGGAGAAAATGATAGAATAAAGACTACACTTAAGTTTTTTATATACACTATGGTAGGTTCTTTAAGTATGTTATTTTCAATTTTATATATTTACCAATTACACTATATACAAGAAGGTTTTTATTCATTTAATATAGATTCTTTATATAATGTTACAATAGATCCTAAATATTCAACTTTATTATTTTTTACTTTTTTACTAGCTTTTGCAATAAAAGCACCTTTATTTCCTTTTCATACATGGTTACCTGATACATATACAAATGCTCCATCATCCGTAACTTTATTACTATCTGCAATAATGGCTAAACTCGGGGTTTATGGTTTTATAAGATTTATAATGCCTATTTTTTCTGAAACATTTGAATATTTTTCATTATTATTAATGTTAATAGCTGTTATAGGAACTATATATGCTGGGATTATAGCTATTACTCAAAAGGATATAAAAAGAATAATAGCTTATTCGTCTATAAGTCATTTAAGTTATATTATATTAGGTGTTTTTGCTATAAATGTTCAATCTTTACAAGGTAGCATATTGCATATGCTAAATCATGCTTTATCTACAGGTGCATTATTTGTATTAATTGGATTTTTAGAATTAAGATTAATATCAAGAAATGTAAATGAAAATTCTGGTCTTATAAAAAAAATACCTATTTTAGGAGCAATATTTATGGTAATAATGTTTTCATCTATAGGATTACCTGGGCTTAATGGTTTCGTAAGTGAATTTTTAATATTTTTAGGTGTATTCAAAAATCATCCTACACTTTCAACTTTAGGAGCAACAACAATAATAATTGGTGCAATCTATATGCTTAATACATTTTCTAAAACTATGTTTGGTAATGAAAAATTTAGTAATAAATCTGACTTTAGCAAAATTAAAAACATAGAGATAGCTACTTTAACCCCAATAATTTTATTAATATTTTTACTAGGTATTTATCCTAAACCTTTTTTAAGCAAAATTGAGCCTTCAGTTATAAAATATGTGGATGATATTATTTCAAAAACAGAAAATACAAATAACATTTCCTTTAAAAATTAGTGGAGTAATTAGATGGTAGAACAAATATTAGCTATTCTTCCTATATTAATAATAACTTGTTTTTCATTAATAGTAATGCTAATAGAAGTATCTATAAAGAAAAATAAGGAAATATTAGCATACTTATCTATAATAGGTTTGTTTTTAGCTACTTTTAGCTCAATATACTTATGGAAACAAAATCAAAATTATTCATTTAAAATATCATTATTCAATAATATGCTAAGTATTGATAATTATTCAATATTCTTTTATTTAATATTCCTTTCTCTGTGCAGGAATAGTAATTTTTATATCTGTTCCTTATTTGAAAAGAGAAAATGTTGAACATGGAGAATATTACTCATTAATATTAATGTCTTTAATTGGAATGATGCTTATGATATCAGCAAAATGATTTAATAGTAGCTTTTTTAGGTATAGAAATAATGTCTATAGCAATATATATTCTTGTAGGATTTATAAGGAATAATATTAAATCAAATGAAGCAATATTAAAATATTTTTTCTCTAGGAGCATTTAGTGCTGGTTTCATATTGTATGGAATAGCAATGATATATGGTTATTGTGGTAGTTTAAATTTCAATGAAATAAAAAACTTTCTTGAAGCTAAAGAAGGTATTTCAAAATTAAGTTTAATTTAATATAGGTTCTATTTTAATATTAATTGGTACTTTATTTAAAATAGCAGCATTTCCATTTCATGTATGGGCACCTGATATATACGAAGGAGCACCAGCACCAATTACAGGATTTATGATAACAGCTGTTAAGGTAGCATCTTTTGGTTTATTTATAAAGTTAGTTTTATTAATATTTTCATATGCTTTATCTTATTGGATAGATATATTAGCATATATAAGTATATTTACAATGTTTGTAGGTAATCTATTCGCTTTTACTCAAGAAAATATAAAAAAGATGCTAGCTTATTCAAGTATTTCTCATACAGGTTACTTATTAATAGGATTATCTATTTTAATGATAAATAAAAATGATTACTCATTAACAAATTCATTATTATTTTATTTAGTTTCTTACTCTATAAGTAGTTTAGGTATATTTGCTTGTATATCTTATATAAGTTCAAGAAATGAAAAATATAGTAATATAGAAGATTATTCTGGTATTGGTTTTAAATATCCTTTAATAGGCATTACAATGACTATATTTATGTTATCATTAGTAGGTTTTCCACCAACAGCAGGATTTTTTGCAAAATACTACTTATTTAGTTCAGCTATAAAAGAAGGTATGGCTTATTTAGTCTTAATAGCTATTATAAACAGCATTTTATCAATATATTATTATCTAAGAGTTATTTCAGTTATGTATTTAAAAGATTACAAAACATCAATAGATACTGATTTAGGTAGAACTTCTACTAAATTAGCAATGTTATATACTGCTATAGCTACAATATGGTTAGGTATAGGGACATTTAATTTAGCTTCAATATTCCCAGGTTTTACTTCAATTATAGAATGGTCAGAACTTTCAATAAAATCTTTATTTTAAATGAATAAAATAAATCCTTCACAAACAATATTATTTTCTTATTTAATTTTAATAATAATAGGAACTTTTGCTTTATTATTACCTATTTGTAACAATACAAAAATTTCTTTTATAGATGCCTTATTTACAGCTACATCTGCTTTAACAGTAACAGGTTTAATAGTAAAGGATACTCCTAATGATTTTACATTTATAGGTCAGCTTGTAATCATGTTTCTTATACAAATAGGCGGTTTAGGATACATGACTTTAATAACATTCTTTATAATAGTATTTAGAGGTGAAACTTCAATAAGAGACCAATTAATACTTTCAGAAGCTTTAAATTACAAAGGCTTATCAGGTATAATAAGATTTTTAAGACAAGTAATTATAATAGTATTCTTTTGTGAATTTTTGGGATTATTATTTTTATTTATTTATTTTTTTTATGAAAATAATGACGTAAATAAATCCTTATATTATTCTCTTTTCCATTCTATAAGTGCTTTTAATAATGCTGGTTTTAGTTTATTTTCAGATAATTTAATGAGGTATAAATCAAGCTTATATATAAATATAGTAATTTCTATTTTGATTTTTGTAGGTGGTATTGGTTATTATGTAATAATGGACATATTTTTGTTTATGAAAACAAATTATTTTAGTAAAAATAATTCAAAATCTTACAATAGAATAAGTGTGCATAGTAAAGCTGTTTTATTAACATCTTTATTACTAATATTAATAGGGACATTAGGAATATTATTTTTTGAAATAGGAAATTATAATGGTATATGGAAGTTTAGTCTTTATGAAAAGATTTTAGTTTCTTTATTTTCTAGCATTTCTTCAAGAACTGCTGGATTTAATACAATAGATTTTAGTACATTAAGTGATTCAACTATATATTTGATAATTTTATTAATGTTTATAGGTGCTTCCCCGGGTGGAACAGGTGGAGGTATAAAAACTATTACCTTTTTAATAATATTTATGTCTGTAATAAATTATATAAAAGGAAGTGAAAAGGTTGTTTTTATGAAAAGAGAAATAAACAATAAAACTATTTTAAAATCAATGCTTATATTATCTTTAGCTTTTGTTTTTAACTTTATTATAACTCTTTTAATTGCTAAAGTTGAAAATCAAGATTTTTTAAATATACTTTTTGAAGTAATTTCTGCTTCTTCAACAGTAGGTCTTTCTATTGGTTCCTCAAATGGATTAAGTTTGGTATATGAATTTTCTAGTGTTGGTAAAATATTAATAATAATTTCGATGATTATTGGTAAAATAGGTATATTAAGTTTTGCTATAGCTGTATCTAGCAAAAATTATACAAGTAGAGTAGAATATCCCGATTCAAGGTTAATTTTATGAAAAAGAAAAAGTTTGCAATAATTGGTATTGGTAAATTTGGTTACAATATTGCTGTAACATTAGCTAAATATAAAAAAGATAATGAAGTAATAGCAATAGATAAAAGTAAGGATTTGATTAACAAAATAACATCATTTGTTGATAATGCTTATATAATAGATGCAATGGATGAAGAAGCACTAAGAGAAATAGGTATAGAAAATGTTGATACAGCTATTGTAAGTATAGGTGAAAATATAGAAGCTAGTCTTATAATTGTAATGAATTTATTAGAAATAGGAGTTAAAAACTTAATAGTAAAAGCTGTCAATCAATTACATAAAAAGATATTAAAAAAAATAGGTGTTACAAGAATTGTAGAGCCAGAAGAAGAAATGGCTATTAAAGTAGCTCATTCTCTTGTAACAACTAATATATTAGAAGAAATATGTTTAACAGATGATTATAGTGTTTTTGAAATATCAGCACCTCAAAAAATATGGGGAAGGACTTTATCATCTCTTGATTTAAGAAAAAAGTATGGTATATCTATAATAGGTATAAAACATGGTAACAATTTTAAGCCGAATCCTTCACCTGATACCGTTATAAACAAAGATGATTTATTGTTGATTATGTCTGACGCTAAAAGTATTGCTAAATTTACTAACTGATCTCTTTTTTATTTGTTCTTTTAATTTTTCTTTTATTGCTTCAAAGTATATTTTATCTTTTATTACTTCTAAATAATCCCAAGAATATTTATTTCTTAAGTTATTAAAAGTTCCTAAATAAGCTATGTAATTATTATAATTGGGTTCTTTCCAAAATTGTGTCTCTTTTTCATATAATTCTAAAACTTTTGTAGTTTCAGGTTTTTTGATTTTTTCTATTTCATATCTCATAGAATATATATAATTTTTAGCTACAGTTAATCTATATAAAGCTTGTGAGTAATCTTTATTTTTTATACCTTTTTTATTGTATTCATCCAATTTTTTTAAATCATCTTTAAATGTCTTTAGCCTTGAATTAATAGAATATCTTATAAAATTTGTGCTCGATAAATAATTTTTATAATCCTCTTGAATTGTTTTCCTATCATATAGATAAACAGAAGTAATAAAAAATAGTAAAGAGAAAATTACTATATAAACACTTTTATATGAAAATTTCTGTTTTATACTTTTTACATTTTTTGATTTACCTATTTCATTGCTACTTATACATCTTCCCCTACATTCTTTACAGACATATTTTACCCCTGAGGGTGTGTTAAATGTATCTACTTCATTCCATATACCACCACAATCATAACAATGAAATTTTAAATCTATATGAGACATCTTTTACCTTTAAATTAATATGCTTTAATAATATTATATTATTTAAATTTTTAATTTTTATTATATTAACACTATTTTAACAAAAAATATACTTTTTTATAAAAATATTTGAGATGATTATTTATTTTTTTATGTTAAAATTATTTATTGTTTCATTTATAAAAATTTCAAAATTACTTGTAGTAAATAAATCTTCAATAGATAATTCACTTAATTTTTTAGATAATATACTTGAATAGTTGTTTATTTTAATTTTTAAATCATCACTTGAATATATAGATATAATTTTTTTATTTATTTCACAAATACTAGTTTTTAAAAATTCATCATCTATTAAATCTTTTAAGTTATAGTTTGAAAAGGTTTTATTTAAATACTCAAATACTAAATATTTTATTTTATCCTTTATATTTAAAAATTCTATTTTTATTTGAAGATTTTTTAAAATTTTTATAAAAAGTTCTTTTTTATCATTTAAAAATTCATCTATATTATTAAATTCTAAAATACTTATTATATCTTCAATAGAGATATCTAAATTAATATTATTAAATATATTATAAAAAAAATCATCTAAATTTAAATGATTATAAACATCATTGATAATTAAAATTAATTTATCTATATTGAATGTATCTTCTGATATTCCTATATCTCCTAATTTTTTATAAGATAATAATTCTATATATGAATTAATAATATTTTCAATTTCCAGTTCTTTATTTACAAAAAAATTATTTAGTTTTTCTTCTATAAGAACATTTATTATTTGTTTTATATCTGATTCTATATCAAATAAACTATTACCTAAATCATACCAAATGTTTTCTTCAGTGTATTGTTGAAAGTTTTTTATAACATTTTCTATTATATTCTCCTTTTCTTTTTTTAATTTATTTATTGTCACATCAAAAATAATACTTTTTGTTATTTTGTTAATGTTTAATTTAATATAATTTATAATTTCTCCATTAAAAAGAGTGTTAATTTCTTTTTCAGAAGATAGTTCATTACTTATAAAAGTATTTTTTATAATGTCATTAATAAAGTTATTTAAAGTTTTGTTTAAATAAGAACCAATACCTATTTTCTTTTCAAAATACAAATATTGACTTATTCTAAAATTTTTATTTATATATTTGTCAATATTTAAATTATAAAAATCATACTTATATACAAAGTCTATTATTTTATTTATTTCTAAATTTAAATTATAATTTTCAATTTCATTGTTAATAATTTTTATTATGTTTTCAGTTTTAATTATATCTGAAATTTTTTTACTATTTATGTAATTATGTATAAATTTACTTATTAAGTTAGAAAATAAGATATTAGTTTTTTCAAAGAAGTAAAGTGAAATATCATCTACATTACTTATCTGAAATTTATCTATAGTAATCTCTTTTTTATCAATAAATATATTTTCATTTATTATTTTAATAATTTCCATATTATATAACTCAAATTTATTTTCATTTGAAAATTTTTGTTTTAGTTTAAAAATAATTTCATCATTTATTTTTATTTCTTTAGAAATTACCTCTTTCAAAATTTTATTATTAATCTTTTTTGAGCTAAAAAAACTTATTAGAAATATTAATAATGAAACTAAATTATTTATATGTATATTTATAAATTCAAATAATACAGAGTATATTATGGATAATTTTACTATTTCTTTATTTTTATCTTTTTTATTAACTTCTTTTTTATAATATGAAATTATTTCTTCTTTATCAATAAAATTTTTTATTTTATCTAAAAAATTATTTTTAGCAATTTTAAATTTTTTAAAAATAGCATTATAGACATCATTTTTATAATTTTCATTAATTTTTGAATAAATAATCTCATTTTTTATATTTGATATTATTTTCTCTTTATAATTTATTTGGTCAATAAAATCATTAAGTATTACTTTTATTTTTTCTTGTCCAAACATTAATAAGAATGGTAAATAATTTTTTATTGAATTAAATTTTTCTTCTGTAAAAAATTCCTTTAATTCTATTTCTTTGTATTTTATAAGATTATCTTTTAGCAAATTGTTAATTTTATCTTTAATAAAAATGTTAATAAGTACTGAAAAATTTATTTGCTTTTTATAAAAAAAGCTTATTATTTTATCTAAACTTAAGTTTAAAATATATTCAGAAATTTTTTCTGATAGGATATTTGATTTTGAAATTATAAAATTATAAGATACATTAAAAACTTTATCTTGATTTAATCCTAATATATTAATAACATCATTTAAAGTTTTATTTTCAAGGAAACTAATTATTGCTTGTGTAAAGTCTAAACTAGCACTTTTATTAAAATAATTTTCAAATTGTAATATTATTTTTTCAACAATATTAAAGCTTTCCGATACTTTTATACCAAGAAAAGATTTTATTAAAAGTTTTATCTGACCTAATAATTCTTGTTTTTCAAAATGTTCTTCAATAGTATTTTCAATAATAAAATCTATTTCATGTTTATTATCATTTATCCATTTTTTAACCGAATTCAATAGTGTATTTAAATTATTTTCTATAAAAAAGTAAAGTTTTACTTGTAAATTAGGATTTATAAGCTTTATTATAGGTGTATCATTTTTACTTATTATTTTAAATACTTTATCTACTAAATCTTTTATAAATTCTTTAAAGAATGATTGATTTATAAAATTTTTTATTTATATATTCAGATAATATTTTTTTAGCATTATTACTATTTTTAAACAAATCTATAATTTTTTATATTATTTAATAATTCTAAAAAATTTATATTTTCAAAAATATTTTCAATGTTTATATCATTAATTATTTTATTAGAAAATTTGTTTATATATTTATCATCTAAAAATAAAATGTTTTCTAACTTTTCATTTGATATCTTAGAGTATAGTAAAGATAAAAGATTAGACAAATCAGGTATTATTTCTTTCAAAATAATATTTACAATAATTTGTTTATTAAAATTTTCTTTTAACAAGTAATCTTTTATTGATATTTCAAGATTATTTTTTTCCAGAATGGTATCTATTATTTTCTTTATTCTATTTAATTCTTCTTCAGTTACTTTTTCTTCTAAATGTATAAAGTCTATTGTTTTTAAATGAGTTATAAACTTTTCTTCTAATTCTGAATATTCTAAAGAAAAATCTATCTTGTCTTTATTTAAATACATTATTAAATAGTTAATTAAAAAAGATGATATAAATAAATATATATATTCCTGCATTTATCAAAAAAATATTATTTTAACTAATTAAATCTATATTTTAACTTATACCTTCTTAAAAGTTTTTATTTTTTAATTATTTAAAAAGAATTATTTTAAGTTAAGTAAATTTTGTGTTACTGGACAATGTTATTTTTTGATAAGCTTAAAATCCTTTAATAAATATTTATAGTTACAATTTTGTTTAATTATACTAAAATTCTTATATGTCAAGTAATTTATTAAAAACTTATAGTTTTTTTTAATTTTTTATACTTTACTTTTAACTATTAATTATGCACCATTTATTATAAAAATTGGTATTACATTATTCATAACTTGATCCCAGTTCCCAAATACTTAAGTATTTTTTTTATTTACAAAAATTAATTTTAAGCAAATTAATTATGGTATAATAAAGAAAATATTTATTTTTATGGAGAAGAGTAATGAAAAAAACTTTACTAGTATCTTTATTTTTTATATTTTTGTCAAGTTGTGCTACTCAAACATTTAGAATACAAAATGGTTCATTTGATAAAGAACCAGCAGAAGAACAAATGGCAATGTTTTTTGTTGGTGGTTTAGGACAAAAACAAGTAATAAATGCTGCTGAAATATGTGGCGGATATAATAAAATTGCTAAAGTAGAAACTGAATTAAGGTTTCTAGATGGTTTGCTTTCTTTCTTGAGTAGTGGGGTATTTACACCAAGAGTAGCTAGAGTATATTGTTTAAAATAATTTTAATCTTTCAATCCTTTTTTGTAAGGATTTGATCTTTCTAATCCAAACTTAACATGTTCATCTTCTTCTGATTTTAATATATTAGTGTAGCTTTCAGGTTCTATTATCTTGTAATCTCTTCTACAAGTATGACCAATCCAATCATCTGTTGTAAGTATTCTTGTTAAATTTGGATGTCCTTCATATACTATTCCCATTAAATCATATGCTTCTCTTTCAAACCAATTAGCATTTGGGTAAATATCTGAAACTGAATATCCTTTTGGATTATCTTTTGGATGATTAATTCTTATAGTAATTCGTCTTCTTGAATTATCTAAAATAGCATAAAGAGTATATAATGATATATAGAAATTATCATCTTCAGCAGATGTTAAACAATTAAAGTAATCATATTTTTTTTCATTTTTTAAGAATTTAAAAACTTCTTTAGTTTTTTCTACAGGAACTAAAACCATTGGTATTTCATTAGAATCAAAACCTAAGTCTTGAGACCCTTCAAATTTTTCTAATAAATCTTTAACTGTCTGTTTATCCTTAACAACTTCAGGCATATTTACCTCTTATAATTTTAATTATGACCAATTTAAAGCACCTTTTTTCCAAGCATAGGCAAATCCAACTATTAAAATAAATAGAAATATAAACATTTCTATTATTGCAAATAATCCTAATTTATTAAATGCAACTGCCCAAGGATATAAAAATATTGTTTCAATATCAAATATAACAAATATAAGAGCATAAATATAATATCTTATGTTAAATTGGATCCATGCATTACCAAAAGGCTTTATTCCGCATTCATAAGTTTGAACTTTTGATGATGTACTTATTCTTGGTTGCAAAATTCTTGAAAGAACTATTGCTATTGTAGGAACTATAAAACCTAAAGCAGCCATAAATCCAAACTTAGCAAATTCTTCCATTTTTTTTTACCTCTAAATTTAATAAAAAAAGGGCAACAAAAATAAGTTAGCCCTTTATTTTTTTATTTTTAAAAATTAAGCAAGTATTTCTGTAACAACACCAGAACCTACTGTTCTACCACCTTCCCTTATAGCAAATCTCATTTGTAATTCAATAGCAACAGGTGATATTAATTCTACTTCCATTTGAACATTATCACCAGGCATAACCATTTCAACACCTTCAGGTAAATGAATTGTACCGGTAACATCTGTAGTTCTTACATAAAATTGTGGTTTATATCCATTAACAAATGGTGTGTGTCTTCCTCCTTCTTCTTTAGTCAAAACATAAACTTCTGCTTTAAACTTAGTATGAGGTTTAATACTACCAGGTTTTGCTATAACTTGTCCTCTTTCTACTTCATCTTTATTAACACCTCTTAAAAGAAGTCCAACGTTATCACCTGCTATACCTTCATCTAGCTGTTTTCTAAACATTTCCACTCCAGTTACGGTAGTTTTCCTTGGAGCTTCATTTAATCCCACTATTTCAACTTCTTCTCCTACTTTTACTTTACCTCTTTCTATTCTTCCTGTAGCAACAGTTCCTCTACCAGTTATAGAAAATACATCTTCTACAGCCATCAATAATGGTTTATCTATATCTCTAACAGGATCAGGTATGTAGTTATCAACAGCATCCATTAATTCCCAAATTTTGTCAACCCATTCATTTTGACCTCTTTGAGTTCCTGGATTAGCCATCATTTGTTCGGAAGCTTTTAATGCAGAACCTCTTATTATTGGTACATCATCTCCTGGGAATTCATATTTACTTAATAGCTCTCTTACTTCCATTTCTACTAAATCAACTAATTCTGGATCATCAACCATATCAACTTTATTTAAGAAAACTACTAAGTAAGGAACATTAACTTGTCTTGCTAATAATATGTGCTCTCTTGTTTGTGGCATAGGTCCATCATTAGCTGAAACAACTAATATTGCACCATCCATTTGAGCAGCACCAGTAATCATATTTTTAATATAGTCTGCGTGTCCGGGACAATCTACGTGTGCATAATGTCTTTTTTCTGTTTCGTACTCAACATGAGCTGTATTAATAGTAATACCTCTTGCTTTTTCTTCAGGTGCAGCGTCTATTTCATCATATTTTTTAACCTTTGCTTTACCTGCAGCAGCAAGAACCATGGTAATAGCAGCTGTTAATGTAGTCTTACCATGGTCTACATGTCCTATTGTACCAATATTAACATGTGGCTTTGTTCTTTCAAACTTTTCTCTTGCCATTTTTTTACTCCTAACTATTTACAACTAAAATATAAACTAAAAAATACTTGCTCAAGCCCACGACGAGGTTTGAACTCGTGACCTCATCCTTACCAAGGATGTGCTCTACCAGCTGAGCTACATGGGCAGATATGGGCGGAGAAGGATTCGAACCTTCGAACTCCGAAGAGGGCAGATTTACAGTCTGCTGCCATTGACCGCTCGGCCATCCACCCAAAGTGCCGGCAAGGGGATTCGAACCCGTGACCTGCTGATTACAAATCAGCTGCTCTACCAACTGAGCTATACCGGCATATACAGATTAAAACTGTATAGTATGAATTTATAACAATAATATTTGTTTTAGTCAAGATTTATTTTGAATTAATTGTTTTTATTTTTGTTAAGTAAGTTCTATAAAATCTGAGTGATTGTAATTTGTTTACTTAAATTTTTTAATTTAAGTATAAGCATGTCATTAATATCAATTTCTAATTCTAAGTCAAATTTATCACCTAATGAAAAATTATCATTTTTAAATTTTATAATTTTCTCTTCTATATCATTTTTTAAAATTTTTATATTTATACTTCCGTCTGAAATATTATTGTACTCTAATTCTACTTCATCATTAAGAATTTTAAGCAAAGATTTTGATTTAGAATATTTTTCATTTTTTTGAAATACATTTATTTTTTCCTCTATATTTTCATCATTTTTTAAAATAATATCTATAGTATAATTTAAGTTTTTTTCTATCAAATTTTTATCTTGAGAGTAATAAGCAAGTCCTATTGCAATAGTAGAATCTATTTTTGAATTTGAATTTTCTTTTGATATTGATATTAAATCTAATTCATTAAATCTACTTTTCAATTCTTTTTCTAATCCATATAAAGCAGAAGCACCACCGCATAAAACAGGTATTATGGAATCCTTATTATTTACTTTACAAAAAATATTTAAAACTTTCTCAATATCTGAGTATATCAAAGATACATAGTATTTTAAAGCATTTTCATATATTTGTTTATTTACTATGAATGTATTTTTTAAATTTATATCTATTACTCTTTTTCTATTAAATTTAACTATTTCAGATATGTAATTTTCCTTTATATTTTCTATCTCAAGCAATAATATTGAAAATTTATCTTGATTTAATTTTATATAACTTATGTAATCACTTATAGTCTTTAATTTTAGTTTTGTAACTCTATCTATAATATCATAAATAGCATTTTTGTTTATACTATCAAAAATAGTAAATGCTGTAAAAACTACATCAAAAAAATGTCCAGCATAGTTACTTCTATAGTTTATATTATAGATATCTAGTTTTTTATTTTTATCATTATATTTTGAAAATGAAATATCAAAAGTGGATGCCCCTATGTCTAAAATCATTATGTTCTTATTTGCTATATCTTTCAATGATTTTTTATAAACTGCTATAGTAGCTGCTATTGGTTCAGATAATATATAAACTTCTCCAAAGTCCCATAGATTAAATAATGTTTCATAGTAAAGTTTCTTTTTATCAATATTCCAAGATTGAGGAATACCTACACATAAATTTCTTAATGCTCCTGATAATAAAATACTAAAATCAAATTTTTTGATTTTTTCTATAATTTTTTTTATGCCATACTCAAATAATTTTTCTGGTAGTATAGGAAAATATGGTTTTTCTTCTTCTAATATATATGATTTATATCTTCCTGATATCCAAGAATAATCATGAATGTATTCTTTATGAATATAGTAAGATTTTACTTCTGAACCTATTTCTATATTGTTACTATTTTTATTTTGAGCTATATAATTTTTTATAGAAATGTTACCATCTAAGTTTATTAATCTTAAATCACTTCTTCCTAATTTATCATAACCTACAGCAACAGTAACTATATTTTCAGCTCCAAAATCTATACCTATATCTATGAAATTCTCCATTAATCAGAATCTCTACTAAACTTTTTCTTTGGGACTAAGTACTCTATTCTTATTTTTTTGTTAGATAATTTAGCTAATTTTTCTATATAATGAACATATGGATTTTCATCTATTTTAAATAAAATAATATAGTCAGAATGATAAACAGTTAAATCATTTCTTGGAAAAGTAAAAGTTTTATATTTTATATAAAATTTTCTTAATTTTTTCTCATCTTCAAATTCATAGTCTTCCAGTTTATAAATAACATAATCTATATTGTTTTTATTTGAATATTCCTGAACTACTTTTTGTAATCCGAAAGGGTGATTATCGCAAATTATTAATTCAATTTCAGCTCTTGGTAAAAAAAATAATAAGTTTAAATTTAAATCTTCTAATGTGTTACCTAATACTGAAACTTTCAATTAGTTACTCCGGCCAAAATTCATTAATTCTTTCTTCAGCTTTTTTATTTAATTCATTACTATTTTTATCTACATAATTTAAAGATTTATAAAACTCACTATCATAATTCCTTGTTCTTATAACAACTGGCATAGGAACAGCATAACCTAATATAAGTGCTTGTTGTTTAGGATCCATTTGAGATAAAACAGTTTTTAAAGTACTTGCACCACTAACACCTGTAAATACAGCATCAATATCTTTATCATCGTTTAGTAAAGCTGTTATTCTTGTTCCAATTTGAGAAAGAACCTCACTATCTATTCCTGATGGTCTTTGATCAACAATTAGTAAAGTTACGAAATATTTTCTCATTTCTCTAGCAATTGTGCCGAATATTGTCGATTTTGCAATAGATGGCTCTAAAAATTTATGAGCTTCTTCTATTGTTATCATTAATTGTTTTGGCTTAGGTTTATTATTTGGATCAGCATTATATATTTCAGCTGCTTCAACATATTTTTTATGTATTCTTCTAGTTATTATATTTGTTGCAAGCATGTAACTTAATAAATTATTTTGAGAGCCAAACTCTAAAATAACATGCTTACCTTTTTCTAAATAAGTAATTAAGTCATTTATTAAATCTTTATGAACAAAAGATTTTAACATATTTTAAGCTTTCTATTCTTTGTAATTTTCTTTGTAATGATCTTAAAGCTCCAATATGTCCTTTTCCTGTGCTAACAAATTCTTCTATATCTTCATTTGTCATGTTCAAGAAATGTTTAAGCCAATCTTTGCCCTCTCTTTCTTTAAGTGCTATTGCTGATTCTATACTAGCTTCAGATAAATTTAGTTCATGTTTTAACAAAGCTATATCTTCTATTTCTATTTGATCCATTGATATAAATAACTCATGTGAATGAGTTATTCCTCTTCTTTGTGTAGATTCTTTATCTAGAGTAAAAACTTCTACTTTATTATTAAATAATTGCTTTAATCCTTTTACTGTAAATTCTCCTTTATTTTCACTTCTAGCTTGCCATCCATACTCATTATGCATATCAAATATTAAATTCACAGCAGCTTCTTTATGTATTATTCCACTTAGTATCAATCTTGTAAGAAAAGATTTTCCTGTTCCTGATTTGCCAAATATTCCATTACTTCTTTCTACAAATTTATTTAAATCTATACAAACAGGTATATTCATATCAAGAGGTTGACCTATATAAAACATTTTTTTATCTTCGTTTTTATCATCTTCAGATCCAAAAACTATTTTAAAATCATCTTCACTGGCTTCAAAAACACTAGAGAAATGAGAAGGAAGAGTTTTAACAGGTTTTAACTCCTCTTGATTAGATTGTTTATTTTTTTCTAACATTAACATTGGTTGGATATTCACAGTAGCAAAAGTCCCACTACCATATAAAATTTCTGATATAAAATCATCATTTCTTGGAGGATCTAATAATATTTTTTGATTTGAAGAACTCAAAGATAAATCTGTTATCATAGAAAAAAATCTATTTTTTTTTCCTTCTATAACAACAAATTTACCTACTCTTATATCCTCTACTGATTTATCATTACTTAATTTCATTTCTAAACCAGTAGATAATGAACCTTGAGTTATTACTCCTAAATGATTATTACTCATCTAATTCACTATTAAGAAAACCTATTAATTGTTCTTTATTCATTCTTAAAAATCTATTTGCATCTTTTATATCAAGACCTAATTTTGATAATTTATTATCAAAAAAATAAACTATAAAATTTCCTTCACCTCTTTTTTGAATTTTACAAACTCCTGTTTTTACATACAAAGTAACTTGTCCCATATTTCTTTCTTTTTTACTTTCTAAAAAGTTTATTATCTCTTCTACTTTATTCATAAAAACTCCTAATCTGCTGATATTGTTTCAACCTTTTCTTTTTCTAATTGTTTTTTATTATAAGAAATGGATGATATTAATGAAACAACTATAAATAAAACTCCGCTTAATCCTGTAAATACTTCAGGTATATGATATTTTATACTTGCTATCATTATTACAGCTAAAAGACCTATTGCATAATGTGCCCCATGCTCTAGGTATATATATTCTTGCAATGTTCCTTTTTTTACTAAGAATAAAGTTAAAGAACGAACAAACATTGCACCTATACCCAATCCTAATGCTATTATTACTATATCTTTTGTAATAGCAAAAGCTCCTATAACACCATCAAAAGAAAATGAAGCATCTAATACCTCTAAATATATAAACATAGCAATACCACCTTTCTTTACTCCATCAGCAAGCATTTTTTCTTCAGTTCCTTCTAAATAAGAAGACAAACCATCTATTGATATGTATGTAATTAATCCAGCTAAACCACTTATTAAAACAGATGCTTTTTCATGTTCAGGGCTTATATATGCTCCTAACAAAAGTATAAGCATTGCTATTAATATTTCAAAGGATTCCAGTTTTCCAAGTGATGATAATTTTTCTTCCAATCCTTTTATCCAATGAATTTCTTTTTCTTCATCCATTATAAATTTTAAAAATACCATTAATAGAAACATTCCACCAAAAGATGATATAACAGCATGAGATTTTGTTAAATGTTCAGAGTATATATCAGGAGTAGTTAAAGCCATTTTCAAAACAGAAATAGGATCAAGCCATGCTACAAAAGAAACTATTATAATAGGAAAAACTACTCTCATGCCAAAAACTGCTATTAAAATACCCCAAGTTAAAAATCTTTTTTGCCATATTGGTTCCATTGTTTCTAAAACAGCTGCATTTACGACAGCATTGTCAAAAGATAAACTTACTTCTAATATCCCTAATATGCAAGCTATAAAAACACCTGACAATATAGCATTAATATTTCCACTAGAGTTGTAATATTCCCATATTGCTGATAAAACAAGACATACTAATGTAAATATAAAAGATCCCTTAAAATGTTGCATAAAACTTTACCTAAAATTAATTTATATTATATTCTATAATAAAAGTTGTTTTAAAAAAAGATTTGTATAAATAAACTTTATTTTTGATATTTATTTTTTATACAAATAAAGAATGAAAAAATTTGGCACTGAGCTAATGTTATTTTTTGATAAGCTTAAAATCCATTAATACTAAGCATTTTAAAGATTTATATTAAAATATACTTTAAATTTATTATTTATAAGCTTTTGAGATTTTTATTTCATTCTAATACCAGTTTTTATAAAATGGTGCATAATTGATAGTTAAAAATAAAGTGTAAAAAATAAAAAAAACTATTATTTTTTAATAAATTACTTGACATATAAAAATTTTAGTATAATTAAACAAAATTATAACCATAAAAAAACCTAGCTTCTTTAAGAGTTTTTCAAAACAAAAAAATCTTTATCTTAAAAAAATTTTCATTTTAAAATATGTTTAAAGTATTGATTTAAAAAAATTTTTAAAATGAAAATATTTAGCTAATTAATTATTAATTATTAATACTTTAATAAAGTTTATTGATATTAATCTATTATTATTTATATTTAGCTATAAATTTTTAACTATGATTTTTGTCAATATTGATGAATATATAAGTAATATTAACATAAGTAAATCAGATTTACTTATTGTTGATAATATTTATATTTTCAATAAAATATCAACAAAATATGGTGATATTAAAATCTTTGATATTAAAGATATCATAAATAAATTTGTTTATAAAGAAAAAATAATAACTGAACTAGAAGAAAAAAAAATATTGATTGAAATTATTTCAAGCAAATATCCTAATACAAATATTTCTTTTTTACTTAAAAAGTTTTTACAAAATAAAAATAATCCTTCAATATTAAATAAAAGCGATATTCTAAAGCAAATAAATATATTATATTTACAACATTTAAAAGATAATAAATTACTTGATTATACACTAAGGTTAAAAGAATTTATAAACTATGATTTCAACAATAAATTTGATAATGTTATACTTTATGGTAATTTTTACAATTTGAATGAATTAGAATGGAGTTTCATAAAAAACTATTTAAAAAATACAAATAAAATACATATATTAAGTGATATTAAAGAAAAAATAGAAAATATTTTATATAATAATAATTATTATAATTTACAGAATGCAATTGATGACTATTACATAGGTTATCATCCTTTTTCTAAATTTTTATTGAATTTAATAAAAATAGATACAAGTTCTTTCTATGATGTAAAAAAGTTATTAGAACATAATTTTATTTCTCTTAAAGATATAAAGATAGATGACAATGAAGAAATTATATTTGAAGGAGAAAAATTAGAATTTGAAGAATATAATCAAAATGAATTAACACAAATATTGAACAATATTCATAAAGCAGGAATAAAAGATTTAACAAACAAAGATGATGTTATAAAAAGAATAGAAAATTACTTTTACATTAGAAAACAATATGCGATGGATAATGAAATATCAGAACAAAAATATGAAAAAGATTTTTATGAAACAATTATAGGTTGGAAAAAACTCAAACAAATAATTTCAAAAATAGATTATTTAATAAATGATAATGAGGTTTCTTTTGAAAATTTTTATAAAAATACTTTAAAACTAATAAATTATCTTGGAATAGATAATTACTATAAAGATGATAAAATATATAAACAAATTTTACAAACTTATTATGATATTGTAAAAGACATTGAAAAAGAAGATTATTTTTTTGAAAGAATTACTTTTTATTCATTTTTAAAAGTTGTATTAGAAAACACTAAAGTAGAAAACTATGAAATTTTAAATGTAGATAAAAAAGAATTATTGGATATACATAAATTAAATGATTTTTATAGAAAAAATAATAATTATTACAATTGGTCTGAATATGAAGGATATCTAATAGATATTAAAAATGAAAGTATTTTAGATTTTTATACATCTGTAACACAAATAGAAGAATTTTCTTTATGCCCTATGAAATATTTTTTTAATAGAAAATTAAAAATAAGAACAAACTTATTAATAGAAAATGAATTGGATTCTATTTTAAAAGGAAATTTATTGCACAAAATATTAGAAAAATTTTATTCTAATCTTATCAATAGTAATTATTTATCTGGAAACAACATAGATTTACTTTCTGAACATTGTAAAAATGTAATGATAAATGTTTGTAATGAATTTTTTGAACCTTACAATAATATAATAGATAATTTGTATCTTGAAAAATTAAAAAAAGAACTTTTAGATGGCTTTAACGAAAATAAAAATAAAAAAGGAATATTGTATAAAGTATTAGAAAAAGATAATTTTAGAATAAAACAAGGCTGGATACCTTCGGAATTCGAAAAAAAATTTGTTTTTGAGATAAACGGACTTAATTTTTCTGGCTCTATTGATAGAATTGATATAAACTCTAATAATGAATTTGAAATAATAGACTATAAAACAGGTAATATTTTTCTAAATTATAAAAAAAATGAAATTATAAATGGTTTATCATATCAATTGCCTATTTATGCAATGGCTTATGAAAAAGAAAGTGGAAAGATATTTCATTCTGCAAGTTACTTTATATTAAGAGAAAATCTTTTTTTAGATGTAGATATATACCCTATTATAAATAAAAATAACTATAAATTTCTAAAAAACAAAGCATTAAGTAATTTGGAAAAATTAAAAACTAAATTACTTTATTCAAAATATAATTATACAACTGAAAATACAGAAAGAATATGTAAATCATGTGATTATAAATATATATGTAGAGTTAATCCTTTAAAAAGCTATTATATTACAAATAAAATACAAATAAATAGAAAAAATATAAAACTTTTACAAAAAAATAATCAGAACTTAGGAATTGATATAATAAATAAATATTTATCTAAGCTAAAGAATAATAATAGAATATTAGTAATTTCTAATTTTTTATATAATTCTACAAAAAATAATTTAAATTCATTTATAAATGAAAAAGATTTTTTTATAAATTTTCTTGAAATAAATGATTTTTATGATGAAAATAAGAATAATTACTTAATAGATAAATTTATAGAAAATTCAATAGATAAATTATCTTTTAAAAAAAATAAATACTTAGAATTATTATTACAAACTTTAGAGAGAAAACAAATTATAGATTTTGTTACCAACATAATAAAGTCAGATAATATTAGCTTTTATATTAGTAATAGTTTTGAAGATATTTGGAAGATTTATGTAAAAAGATATTTAAGCTATTGCGATTATTCTTTAAGTAAAATAAATGATATAGAAAATAAAATTAAAAATGTTCCTTTAGTTAATGAAGATATAAAAAAATATTGTAATTCTGTAAATTCTACTATAAAACAAATAAAAGAATTAATAAACTTGTTTAAATCTGATAAAAATAACTTTAATTTATCTTTAAATATAAATAAGAAGGATTTTCCAGTTTATAGTAGAAATATAAGTGAATATATAAGTGTTTCATTTCATGGTGAAATAGTTAATACAATATATTTTGGAGAATATTCATTAATAAAAATATTAAATAAATTTCAATACTTTTCTTTAGAAAAAGAATATATAAAAGCATTTTATAAGTTGATTAATGAAATTGGTAAGATTACTTATGAATGGAAAAACAAAAATAATGTTCTTCTCTACGAAGACATAATAAAAAAGTCAGAAGTTAAAACCATTAAGAATAAATTATTGTCAAAGTATGATTTAATAATAAAAGATTCAAATGAAAATTACTTAAACAGATTTATTTTTAAAAACGAAATAAACAAAAAGGAAGATATATTAATTATAGAAAAGAAAAATAATGAATTTAAAATTTCAGAAAATATAACTATGAGTCAAGATTTAAAGGCTAATTTTATTATAGTAAAAAATAAATTAGATGATTTAATTATAATTCCAGATATTATTCATCAATTAAAGAAAGAAAATGAAAGTGTTTGTATTATTACAGATGATAGTAGGAAAATAAAAATAATTACAGAACTTTTTAGTAAGAAAAAAATAAAATATATTTGTTCAGGTCATGATTTATTGGTTTTTCAAGAAGTATTAGATATTATAAATATATTAGAATTTATAAACAATAACGAGAGACATATTGAATTAATAGGTATTCTAAGGTCGCCGTTTTTCTGTCTTAATGACACAGAAATTTATAAAATAGCTCATGATAGTGATGATATATTAATATCATTAAAAAATTTATATCCAGAAATATATGAGAAAATATTTAATTGGATAGATTTATCATCTCATTTAAAATTAGATGATTTAATAAAATTTATAGTAGAAGACTCAAATATAAAAAAATACTTTGATTTAGACATAAATTCTTATATAAAAAATAAAAATATTGAAAAATTAATTGATATAGCAAGTAAAAATAATGATTTGACCTTATCAGAATTTATAGAGCTTGTGAAAAATTGTAAATATTCAAATAACCTATATTCTGAAAGTATTGACTACATTAATATAATGACATTTGATAAAGCTAAGGATTATTTTTTTGATAATATAATATATCTAGACACAGATGAACTATTTTCTAAACAAACTGATAACATATTATTAGAAATAAATAACAATATAAACTATATAGGAATTGATGTTTTATCACAAAATAACTGTGTTACAGAAACTTTTACAAAAGCAATGATAAAAGATAAATATGATGAAAACTTATTTGAAAAATTGAACTATAAAATTAAGCTGATTAATAAAATATGTAATACTAATTTAGTATTTATTATGAATTATAAGACTATAAATAGTAGATTATTTAGTAAGTTTTCAGAATTAAATTCTGAAAGTATAAATAAAATATTCATTTAGTTATAATGTTCAAAAAAAAATTTATAAATCTATATCATCTATTGAGTTTATTTTCTCTAACTTTTTTAAATTTTGATTTATAAATTTTCGGCTTTTATCTCTTAGTTCTTCAGGAAGCTTTATTATTTTTATATTTTTTCCATCTGATTTTTTGAAAATTTTAATATTATTTTCAATTTTACTAGATTTAGTTTTTTTAATTTTTTCAATCTCTAATATCTCATTAAGAAATTTCAAATAATTTAGATATCTATGATTATTTTCAATGTCTATATTTTTCTTTAGAAAACAATTATCTTCATGTAGGTGTAGGCAATCTTTCATTTCACATTTATTTATAAAAGGTATAAATTCTCTAAAATAATATGATAGTTTTTTTGATTCAATATTATTAAGTTCTATAAAACTAAATCCCGGACTATCAGCTATAAAACAATTTTTATTTTTATATCTTATCATTTGTAAAGAAACATACCTAGTTGTATGCTTACCTATACCTAAGTTTTCAGAAACATCACCAACTTTTAATTTTAAGTTACTATCTATTCTGTTTATAATTGAAGACTTACCTGCTCCTGATACTCCAGCTAAAACAGAAACTTTCTCTAAAAGTTCTTGCTTTAAATCATCTATTCCGTCTCCTGTCTTAGCTGAGGTATATATTAATTTATAACCTATATTAGAATAATAGTTTATAAATTCTTTTAGACTATTATCAAGTAAATCACTCTTATTTATACATATAATACAATCTATATTGTATGATTGGTAAAAAACTAAAAACTTATCTAATATTAAAGAGTTAAAATCAGGTTTGTAAGATGACAATACAATTACTACTTGGTCTATATTTGCTATATTAGGCTTACTTAATTCATTTTTTCTTGGTTTAACATCTATAATAACTCCTGTTTTATTGCTTGTTTTTTCTATTTCTACTATATCACCAACTTTAGGTATTATAGATGCTTTTTTTATTTTTTCTCTTAGCATGCACTCATAAACTATATTATCTATTTGAACATAGTAAAAATTTGAATGAATTTTTATGATACGTCCTAACAGATTAGACTCCTTGTATTATTCTTAATTGTCCGCAAGCTGAATCTTTTTCTCTTCCTCTACTTACCCTTATAGTTGTTGGAAAATATTCAGATAAAATATCTTTAAATAATTTTATTTTATTCATAGGTGTAGATTCATAGTTTTCTGATGAATATATTTTATTATGTGGTATTAAGTTTATATGACAATGAATACCTTTTAATTTTTCTATTAATAGCTTAGCATGGTCTATTGAATCATTAATATTATTTAACATTACATATTCAAAAGTTATCCTTCTATTTGTCTCTTGAACATACTTCTTGCATAAAAACAATAAATCTTTTAAAGGATTATTTTTATTTATGGGCACCAACTTATTTCTTTGTTCTTCATCAGCTGTATGTAGTGATATAGCTAAATTAAATTGTAAATTTTCTTTTATAATTTTTTCCATACCTTTTAATATACCTGAGGTTGATATTGTAATATTTCTTATACCAATACCTACTTCTTTATTTAAAATTTTTACAGATTTAATAGTATTATCATAATTCAAAAGAGGTTCTCCCATGCCCATATAAACTATATTACTTATTCTTTCTTTACTTTCTCTTTGCATTAATAGAAATTGTTGTACTATTTCACTAGCACTTAGATTTTTTCTAAAACCACTTAATCCAGTTGCACAAAAAGGACACTTTACATTACAACCTACTTGAGTTGAAATACAAGCTGTTAAATGATATTTTTGAAAAATATTTACTGCCTCTATTGTATCATTATTAAATTTTATTAAATATTTAATAGTTCCATCATCAGAGTTTGAAGTTTTTATTATTTGACCATTATATAGATAATATTTTTTTGATAATTCATTTCTTAAATCTTTGCTAATATCAGACATGTTTTCAAAATTATCAGTAAATTTTTGATAAATCCATTTAGAAATTTGCTTTCCTCTATAATCTTTTTCATTAAAAGACTTAACTATTTCTATAATTTCATTAGTATCTTTACCAATTAATGATTCTTTTTCTTTTTCTTTCATGTTAGAAACTTATATTACTATAAAAAGGTCTAATAACACTTTTATAATCTATACCTGACTTTATACAAGATATTATACCAATACTTTCTAAATAATTACTTGCTTTTATTATATTTAAATTTTCTAAAGGTTTATCATCTAAAATTGTCTTATTATTTTCAACCATTATTATAGGTATATCTTTTCTTTTTAAAAATTTAATCCAATTACCGTTAAAACAATTGTAAGGAACTATAATACAAGAAACATCATCTATACTTATAGAATTATTTTCATAATATTTCAAATATTGTGGTGCATGCTGTAATCCTCTTATAACACAAGGTATATATGTATATCCTATTTCTTCAGCAGCAACCCTTGGATCTACAATTTTTTTTTCATAATCTTCAAGAAATATAGGTGCATGTGCTGATGGTAAGCCAGTATTTTCAACTATATAATGAGAAATTATAGCTTCTATTCTACCTATAGGGTCAGGACTTTTGCCGTTTAAGTACAACTCATCATCATTATAATAATCGTTTTCAATAACACAGAAAACAGCAATAGCATTACATCCTTTACTTATTAATCTGTTAGCCGACTTTAAAAGTTCTTCTTTATTTTCTATTAAACCATCAAATAAATTTTTATGATTTTTTATAACTTTAGCATTAACTTCTTTATCTGTAATATCAATATCTTTTATATAAGCTCCAAAAACACTTTTACAAGCATTTATTGCATTAATTATATGAACTTTTTTACTTACTGCTTTTTTATCAATTATTATGCCTATTTTATTATATTTTCTTTTTAGAAAAATTTTTCCTGATAAAAATAAATCAAGAGCATAACCTTCTGTGTAAAAAGTTTTTTTTGTTGCTGAAAATAAACTTGCAGCATTAACAGAATTAGGATTTGTTACTACAATATCACTTATTTCTTCAAGTAAAGTATTTACTGGGTTAGAATCACCAGCAAAACCTCCTATTTGAGCACCTATTCCCGTTGGAATAATATTAACTACTATAAACATTATAGTTTGCTTGAGGTTGTATTTCTGATGCTCTTTTTAACTCTTTTTTATCAACAAAATCTTCACCTTTTAGATATTCTTCTAAAATATCAATTCTGTCATTTCCCCAAAATTTTTCTTTCTCAAATATCACAAAAGGTAATCCAAATACTTTATTTTCTTTTATTGCAATATCTGTATTTAATTTTATATTCTCTAAAATCTCATTATTATTAATAGCTTCTATATCTAAAGAATAAATCTTCATAACTTTTTTTATAAGTTCAATATTGCTTATATCAGTTCCTTCTTGCCAACATAAGGTAAATAAATGAGTTATAAATGTATAATATTCTGGTTTACCTTTCATCAAATAAGTAGCTTTTAAAGCAATAAGTGAATTAAAAGGATAATTTGGTGGAAAAACTAGTCCTACAGTTTCTTTACCTGCACTTCTTAAAATATCCCTATAAAAGTATTCTTTTTTTTCTTCAATTTCAGAAAAATGTTTTGTATTATATTTTGATAATATTTCAAAGAGTAAAACAGGTTCAGCTTTTAATATCAAATCGTAATCTTGCCAAATTCTATTTATTTTTCTCCAAGCTAAAAAAGAATATGGACATACATAATCAAAATAAAATATTAATTCCTTATTTTTATTCTTTTTTTTACCCATATATAAACATTACAATAATAAATTTTCAAATCCTTTTTCTTTTAAATATTTAGGATATATTTTATATGCTGGTGTGATAATAGGAAGTAATAAGAGTAATTTAGGAAAAGAACCTTTAACTTTTATTTCTTGCTTTGTAACTGCCATAACTAAATTAACTTTTCCAAGCCAAAACTTATGTGCAATATCAGCATTCATAAATAATTCTATTTCTGGTTCAAATGAGTTATTATTAACTGATACTTCAACTTTATTTTTAGAACAATCTATATTTATAAATAAATTAGGTTCAGTATAATTAAATCTTATTTTTACCTTATGAGTTAATAATTTATCTCCTATATCAGTATTATTTATTAAATATATAAAAAAATTATATAAAACATCTTCTAAGTGCTGTGAGTCTTTAAAATACATAAACTTACCAATCTATTTCTTTTCTATCTTTAAAAAACTTTCCTGTTGGACAATCTTCAACAGTTGCAAGCCATACAGCAGTATCAGCTCCTTGAGGTAGTTCTCTTGTTGCATTTGGTCCTCCCATATCAGTTTTTACCCAACCAGGACACATAGTATTGACTTTTATTTTATACTTCCTTAGCTCATTACTCATAATTCTTGTTAAAGCATTTAAACTTGTTTTTGATACTCTATAACCTATATATCCTCCACCCATTTCACTTAATTGTCCCATACCACTTGACATATTTATTATTCTAGCATCATCACTTTGTTTTAATAAATCTACAAATTTTTTACTAACTTTTAATGCACCAAAAAAGTTTATTTCCATAGTTTGTTTTATTATATCAATATCACAATTAAAAAAACTACTATTTTCTTGATTTTCTAAAAATACACCTGCATTATTTATTAAAACATCCAATTTACCATACTTGTTTTTTACATAATCAAAGGCTTTCTCTATACTTTCATCACTTGTAACTTCTAATTGATGATAATCTACATTTAAATTTTTTTCTTTTAAACTATTTACAGCTTTTATTCCTAAGTTTTCGTTTCTACTTGTTAATATTACGCTATGTTTTAATTCAGCTAATTGTTTTACTATTTCTAAACCTATACCTTTATTGGCACCAGTTACAAGAATAATTTTACTACTCATTTTAAAACCTCATAAAAGTGTGTAAATATTATTCTATCATATTAAAGAATTAATTGTTTATTTATCACAAAATTTACAGTAATAAAGAATGAAAAAATTTTTGCATTAAAATAAATAAATTTTTTATCGCAAAAAGGAGAATTCGGCACCAGGATTGAGTTATAAAAAAATTACCTTGAAATACTGATAAATACTAAATTTAAAGTATTTTTTAATATAAATCTTTAAAATACTTACTATTAAAAGATTTTTAGCTTATCAAAAAGTAACATTAGCCCAGTGACACTCTTAATTATGTACTATTTGTTATAAAAATTGGTATTAGATGGTTTTCCTATTGTTCTTTTTAAATTTAATATTCTAATACTTCATCTAAATAATATAATTGTTACTATGTCATATTTTTTTGCTGGTAACATATTTACTTTTTAATCTATCCAAAATAAGAATACAAAATTATAAATAATTACCCTATAAATATTGTCAATATTACTTTATGTTAATTTTAGAATTTCATTGTTAAAGTTAAAGTTTAAAAAATAAAAAAATAATGAAGTATAAAATACTCTCTTAAATTTCTTTTCCATAACTTAATCTCAGTACCAAGCACAGCTCCAACACTCAATATAACTTTACATTATTAAAATACTTATGCAATAAGAGTTTTACCAGGTTGAGTAATTACAATTTCTAGATACTCAAAAAAATCAGAAATTTTTTGAACAATTAGATATAATTTTTTTTAAATAGATTACAGGTGTTTTTGATTAAAAAATATTTTCATTAATACTTTTTTATATTAAAATATTAGATAATTAGTTATTGTAAGGAGATCTTAGTGATTTCATCAGGATATACAGACGTAGGTAGAGTTAGAGAAGTTAATCAAGATAGTTTTATTGTAGTTGATTTACTAGGTCTATATATCGTTGCTGATGGTATGGGTGGACATGCAGCTGGTGAAAAAGCAAGTATAACAGCAATTGGTACAGCACTTGATATATTTTCTTCTTATGATTTTGAAAATCAAAAAATTGTTGGTAGCGATGAAACTCTTTCTATAATTGATATGATTAGAATATCTTTTAAAGAAGCAAATAATAGAATAATAAAAGAATCTATAAGTAGTGTTCATCTTCAAGGAATGGGCACCACTCAAGTTATGTCTATCATATACAATAATAAAGCTTATTTAGGAAGTATAGGTGATAGTAGAATATATAAAATAACTTCTAGTAGTATAGAACAACTTACAAGAGATCATTCTGTTGTTCAAGATTTAATGGATCAAGGACTTATAACTAGTGAAGAAGCAAAAGTTCATCCTTATAAAAATGTTATTACTAAATGTCTTGGTATGCAAGCAGAAATAGAAATAGATACTAAAGAGATAAATTTAGAAAAAGATGATAAATTATTACTTTGTACTGATGGACTTACTGGATTAGTAACTGATGAAGAAATAAAAAATATTGTAAATTCGAATAACGATTTAAATAATGTAGTAAAAAAACTTGTTAATTTAGCTAATGAAAGAGGAGGACACGATAATATAACAGTTGTTATTATACATAATAATTAAAAGGAACTTAAATGTTAATTTTAGGAAAATATGAAATAATAGAAGAAATAGGAAGAGGTGGAATGGGTATTGTTTATAAAGCAAAAGATACCCGCCTTGGTAGAATAGTTGCTCTTAAAGAATTAGTTGTAAGTCAAGCTATAATAGGACAAGAAAGAGAAGAGATAATAGCAAGATTTCAAAGAGAAGCACAGACAGCTGCACAATTAAGTCATCCTAATATTGTTACTATTTTTGATGTAGGTGAAGAAAATAATAGACACTTTATAGCAATGGAATATTTACCTGGCAAAAGTTTAAAAGATTATCTTGATGAAGAATATAAATTTTCATTAGATGAAATAGTAGATATATTAAGTCAAATAGCTACAGGTTTAGAACATGCACATTCAAAAGGTGTAGTTCATAGAGATGTAAAGCCTGATAATATGAAAATAATAGAAGATAATGTTGTAAAAATTATGGACTTTGGTATAGCAAGAATAGAAGGTAACACTTCATCTTTAACACAAGATGGCACAATGTTAGGAACATTAGGTTATATATCACCAGAACAATTACATAATTCTAAAGGTGTTGATTCAAGAGCTGATATTTTCTCTTATGGTGCAATGATGTATGAGATATTTACAAAAAAATTACCTTTTGATGGTGGAACTGTAGGTGCAACAATATTAAAAATAATGACTGAAGATCCTATTCCACCAAGAAAAATAAATCCAGATATACCAGAAATAATAGAAAAAATAATAATGAAATGTTTAATAAAGGATCCTGATAAAAGATATCAAAAGTTTAAAGAAATAATAAATGAATTTAATACTTTTAAGTTTATTCTTTCTAATCCTAATATGATGACAGTATCAAGACCTCCAGAAGCAAATATTAATATGTTTTCTATGCCTCCTCAAAGACCTATTGATACACCACCTATTAATACAAGTATTCCAGGAACAGCTATACCTCCTCAAAGACCTATTGATACATCACCTATTAATACAAGTATTCCAGGAACAGCTATACCTCCTCAAAGACCTATTGATACATCACCTATTGATACAAGTATTCCAGGAACAGCTATACATCTCTCAAAAAAGACAGATGATTCACTAGAACCTTCTGAAATAAAAGTATCTTTTATAAGACAAATAGCAAAAGCTGGAACAGCAAAAGGACAATTAAATTCTCCGAAAGGGATATGTTCTAGTAATGGAATATTGTTAATAGTTGATAATCAAAATAGAAGAGTTCAAGCTTTCGACTATCTTGGTGAATGGAAATTCTTAATACAAGTTAGTGATATGCAATCACCTAATGATGTTGCTATGGATAAAAATGGTAATATATATGTAAGTGATATTGATGCTAAAATAAGAGTCTTTGATAATTCAGGAAAATTCTTAAGAGCTTTCGGTGGAAAAGGTGAAGGTACAGGAAAATTAAAATCAGCTAATGGTATAGCTATTTATGATGATAAAATATATATAGTAGATACAGATAATTATAAAATACAAGTTTTTAATACAAATGGAAATTTAATTACTGTTTTTGGAAAATATGGAACAAAACCAGGTGAGTTTAAGTCTCCTTATTCAGTAGCAGTTGATGAAGACAGAATTTATATACTAGATTATGGTTTTCCAAGAGTGCAGGTATTAGATAAAAACGGTATATCAAGATTAGTATTTGGACAAAGAGGAACAGGAAAAGGAGAATTTAGTATTCCTAAAGGTATAGCAGTTGATAAGTATGGTAGAATATTTGTAGCTGATACTTTAAATCATAGAGTTCAAGTTTTTAATAAAAATGGAAAATGGTTATATACTTTTGGTGCAAAAGGAAATGGACAAGGACAATTTACAGGACCAGAAGCTATAAGTATATCTGATCCATACATATTTGTATTGGATAAAGGAAATAATAGAGTTCAAGTATTTACCTATGAAATCTAAAAAATAAATGAAAAAAATTTTACTTTTGACATTGATACTTATAAATTTCTATTCTTGTAGAGATAATACAAACATATCACCTAAATTAGTTAGTAATAATTCACCAAGTATTTCTCCAAATCTTTCAAATACTCCTTCACCTACCCCTTCTAACTTAAACAATATTAAAGACACCAAAGAAAAAATTGTATTTATGTCAAATAGAAATGGTTTTTGGGATTTGTATGTTATGAATTCTGATGGAAGTAATCAAACTAGAATAACGAATGATAATATGAAAAGTCCTTTTGCTTTTTCTGTATCACCAGATAGTAAAAAATTAGCTTATATATCTGATAAAACAGGAAATTCAGAATTATATGTTAAAGATTTGTTATCAGGTAAAGTTACTCAAATGACAGAAACAGAAGCAGATGAAGGTAACCCTTCTTGGAGTAGTGATAGTAGTAATATAATATTTCATTCAAACTATTTTGATAAAAATAAGTATGAAATTCTAAAAATGAATTATCCCCCATCTGCTATAAATAATTTTAGTAAATTTATTAGTGATAATTTTTTATCATTATTACATCCTGTTTATTCTCCAAATGGTGCTTATGTTCTTTATTCTGAATTAAATGAAGAAGGTAAAATATCATTAAAAATTTATGACAATGTTCAGAAAACTGAAAGAGAATTATTATCATCTGAAAATAATCCAATAAATGGTAGTTGGTCACCTGATAGTAAAAAAATCATATATTGGACATCTAACAATGGTATTTTTGAAATAAATATTGATGGAACATCTAATAAATCTATTAATTCTTTTAAAAATATAAGAGGAACACCTTTTTTTTCACCTGATGGAAAAAAAATTGCTATATCAAGAGGTATAGGTTTTTCAGAAGATTATAATATATGGCTTATAGATTCTGATGGAACAAATCCCAAAAAAATAACATCAGAAGGTGGTATAAGTATATCTTGGATAAAAGACTCAACTGGTTTAAATTTATCAGAAAATACACAGAATCCAATGTCTTCATCAAATCCAGTTACAACCCCAAATAATAATCAAATAAATCCTTTGGATCCATTAATAAATCCAAATTAGAAATTTATTTTATTATTTAGATTTAAACTTATGAACTAATTCATAAATAATAATGGCTGTTGAAACTCCTACATTTAAGCTTTGAGTAAAACCATAAGTTTCTATTGTTAAAAAAATATCAGAATTTTTTATTAAATATTCGGATAATCCTAATTTTTCAGTTCCCATTAGTAAAGCTATTTTTTCAAAATAAGGAAAATTATCAAGTGTATAAGAATTAATATTTTTAGGAATAGTAGCAACTAATTTAAAATTATTTTCTTTTAAATAATTTACACAATTTTCAGCATTTTTAAATTTATTTATATTTAAATATTTTTCAGCTCCTAATGAAATATTACTATCTATGATAAACTTGTTTCTATTCTCTATCACGTTTATTTCTTTTATACCTAACAATTCAGCAGTTCTTACTATATTACTAGCATTTTGAGTTTGATATATATCTTCTAAAACTAAAACTATTTTCATTAAATAATTGATTCTATATCTTTTAATATTTGTTCCTTTAATTCTTCTAAAGAATTGAATTTTTTTTCATCTCTTATGAATGATTTAAAAGTAATTGTAATATAATGGTCATAAATATTTTTATCAAAATTTATTATATGAACTTCTATACTCTTATTTCCATTATCTAATGTTGGTCTATTTCCTATATTCATAACACCTTTGAAAATATCATTATTTATTTTTACAAAACAGGAATAAACTCCGTTTTTTGGTAGTATTTTTCTTTGATTTACATCTAAATTAGCTGTAGGTATTCCTAAAACAGATTTACCTATACCTTTACCTTTTATAACTCGCCCTGAAATGCTATACTCATATCCAAGTAATTTATTTGCTTTTTCAAAATTTCCATCTAAAATTAATTTTCTTATCTCAGAACTACTTACAATTGTATTATCAATTTTAAATTGTTCAATAATATAAGAATTATAATTATATTTATTTTGTAAATTTTTCAAAGTATATATATTACCGCTTGCTTGATATCCAAAGAAAAAGTTAAAACCAACACAAATATTTTTTGCTTTTAATTTTTCTATTAGAATATTTTCTATAAAATCTTCTGGGGATAGATTAGAAAATTTTTTATCAAATTGATAAATAATACAAATATCAGCATCAAAAGATTTTAGTAATTCTAACTTTTCTTCATAAACTGTTATTAATTTTGGAACCTCTTTTGAACCTGTTACAATAGCTGGATGATCGGTAAATGTAAATATAACAAATTCTTGATTATTTTCTTTTGCTACTTGTTTAGCTTTACTTAAAACTTGTCTATGACCATAATGAACTCCATCAAATGTTCCTATTGCTATAGTTGTGTTTTTATCTAAATTAGGTATTTCATTAAATATTCTCATAATCTCTTTTTCATTTCTACTATTAAATCAACAGGTGTAGGATCTATATTTCTTAAAAATGCTAAATATATACTAACCCAATCACCAAAATATATTAAGTAAAATATTTTTTCTAAATCAGAATTACCTTTAGAATAAACTTCTATAACTTCAATATTTCTTTCTTCAAGTAATTGTTTTGTAATATCCATTCTTTTTATATTTCTTACATCTTCATCTTTATCTCTAAGAAAAATTACTTTAAAATTTTTTCTTAAAATTTCCTCTTGTTCCCAACCCACTATTTCATCATGATTCATTTCTGGAAATGTATAATAATGTGATATTATTTTGCTATTTTCTCCAAATTGATTTTTCCATCGTGTAGAACAAACTTCTAATAATTCATCAGATGAATATATTACAGGAGTATAACCTACTAATTTTCTAGCTACTTCCAGTGGCTTAGAATTTTCAATATTAGAAAATTCTAAAGAATATTTATTTAACATATCTATTAAACTATTATATTCGTCATAATAATTTTTATCTAAAATATTAAGAGTTTCTAATATTTTCATTAAGCCTATAAATAAACATCCGATAAGTGCTCTTGCTTGCATTTTAGTTTTAGGTAATAAATAAATTGGTAAATTTAATTTATTAGATAAATCTTTTAATTTTCCTCCACAGGTAATTGATACACATAAAGAATTTTTTTCTATACATAAGTTATAAGCATTTAGAGTTTCTTCAGTATTTCCAGAAGCAGTTATTGCTATTGCTAATGTGTTATTATCAACCCATTTAGGAATATTATATCCTTGATTTATAAATATAGGTATATTTATTCTTTTATCTAATAGTGATTTAACTATTTTTGAAGCAATAGATGAACCACCACCTGTTCCAAGTAAAATAATTTTGTTTATATTTTTTTGAGAGCTTAAATTAAAAGATTTAGAGTTTTCTATTTCTTGTTTTATTTGTAAATGTAAGCTCTTTATATCAGAAAACATGTCTGATTTATCTATTTCCTTTATTTTTTCTAAAGTAATATTCATATATTTAAACCTCAATATTTTTGATAAAATCTATCATCTTTATAAAAAGCTTCTAATAATTCATCAAATTTATTAAAAAATTCTTTTTTCTTTTCTTTGACAAAAAAACTTTTTTCTTTTTTATTTATTGCACTTCTTAATAAATTAAAAAAGTAGTGAAATTCTGAAATATTTAAATCTTTTAAGGATAAAAAAGAATTGTTCTCTCTTTTTGCATTAAAAACAATATCATAAAATTTAAAATCTTCTTTGTCTTCCATGTATTTAATTAACTTATTAATTATTGCATCATAAATCCAATTATCAAAATAAAATATTGTATTTTCATTTAATTCTATAAAGTTTTCCACAATAATTTAAATATTAAATAAAATCCATTTCTGTTTCTGCTTTAAGAAGCATTAATGCATTTATTATTTTTCTTATATCCTTTTTCTCATATAAAATTTTATAAACTCCTCTAACGATAGGCATTGGTATTTTATTTTTTACACTATAATCATTAATTATTTTTGTTGTTTGTATTCCTTCAGCAACATAAACAGTGCTTTTCAGAATATCTTCTAATGTTTCTCCTTGTGCTAGTCTATAACCAACTTGAAAATTTCTACTTAAAGGACTCATACAAGTTGCTATTAAATCACCTATTCCAGATAAACCATTAAAAGTATTTATTTGTGCTCCTAATCTTAAGCCTAATCTTGTTAATTCTATATTACCTCTTGTTATAAGCATAGATTTAGTGTTATCACCTAAGCCTAAGCCAGCTGATATACCAGCAGCAATTGCTATTATATTTTTAAAAACTCCTCCTAATTCAGAGCCTATTATATCATTATTTCCATAAACGGTAAAATATCTATTATTAAGTATTTTTATACCTTCATCTATTACTTCTTGAAAATTTGAAGCTATAACGGAACCTGAAGGATGTTTTTTCATTAATTCTTTTGCAAGATTTGGACCAGATAAAACACCTATTCTTTTTGTAGGTGTTTCTTCTTTTAATATTTGAGACATTCTTTTAAATGTGTCAGACTCTAATCCTTTTGTTCCATGAATTATAATATGTTCTCCATCTAAATAATCACCTAATTTTGAAGCTACCTCTCTAAATCCTTTCGAAGGTACTACAAAAAATATTATTTTTGATTCAGCTATTTTTTTTAAATCATTTGTAGCCTCTATATTTTCTGATAGTTTAAAACCTTCTAAATATTTAGAGTTTGTATGATTTAAGTTTATTTCATTTACCAAATCCTGATTTCTTAACCAAAGAAAGACTTTGTAACCATTTTCACCTATTATATTAGCTATAGTAGTGCCCCAACTACCACCACCTACAACAGATATAACTTTGTCTTTGACTTTCATTACTATTTATCCATATGTAAAGCATGCTTTAAAATATTTAAAAAACTATTTTCTTCCTTTCTTTTTGGTATTGAACCTTTACTAATTGATGCTAATTCTCTTAACAATTTTTCTTCTTCAGATGAAACTTTTTTAGGAACAATTATATTAATTACTATATGAAAATCTCCTCTTCTAATACCATCAGTTCCTAAAATAGGAACACCTTTACCCTTTAAAGTAATTATTTTTCCTGGTTGTGTTCCTGGTGGTATATTAATTTTAGTTTTTTCATCTAATAATTGTACTTCTACTTCATCTCCGAGTGCAACTTGATAATATGAAAGTGGTAATTCCATATATATATCATTTCCTTTTCTTTCGTATATTCCTTCTTTATCATTTAATACATGTAAAACTACATATAAATCACCATTTGGACCACCATTTAAACCTGCATCTCCTTCATTAGGTACTCTCAATTTAGCCCCTGTATCAACTCCTGCTGGAATTTTAATTTTTATTTTCTTTGTTTTATTAACTTTTCCATTACCTCTGCAAGTTTTACATTTTTCTTCAGGCCACTTTCCTTCTCCATTACATCTTGGACAAATTGTTACTTGTGTAAAACTTCCAAATAATGTTCTTTGTGTTTGTTGAACTTGTCCAATTCCACCACAAGTATTACAAGTTATCATTTTAGAACCTTTTTTAGCACCAGTGCCATTACAATCTAAACAATTTTCAAGATGATTAACTTCTACTTCTTTTTCAGCACCAAATATAGCTTCTCTAAACTCTACTTCTATATCTAATCTTAAATCAGCTCCTCTTTGTGGTCTGTTTGGATTTTCTCTCTTTCTTCTTCTTGAAGCACCACCAAAAAAATGCTTCAAATATATCTCCTATGTCTTCAAAATCTTCAAATCCAAATCCACCAAAACCTCCACCTTGATAATTAACTCCTTCATGACCAAATCTATCATATCTTTCTCTTTTTTCTTTATCACTTAAGACTTCATAAGCTTCTGACAATTCTTTAAAAATTTTTTCAGCTTCAGGAGATTTATTTACATCAGGATGATATTGTCTAGCTAATGTCCTGTAAGCTTTTTTTATTTCACTTTCTGTAGCATTTTTTGATACACCTAAAATTTCGTAATAATCCCTTTTTGCCATAGTCAATTATATTCCTATATACAATAAAAAATGAACGTCTATGACGTTCATTAATAATAAATTTAAAATTAAATTTTATACTTCTTCATATTCTGCATCTACAACATTATCGTCCCCAGATGAGCCTGAAGAAGTATTGGTATTAGCCTTTGTATTTTGACTAGCATTAACATTCTCATTACTATAAATTTTAGAGCTTACTTCATATAAAACTTGTGTAAGTTTAGATGATTTCTCTTTTATATTATTTAAATCATCTAATTTTATAGCTTCTTTTAAATTGGATATAGCTGATTCAATTCTACTTTTATCAGAATCATTTAATTTAGTACCTAAGTCCCTAATGGTTTTTTCTGCATTATATATTGCTGCATCAGCTTCGTTTTTAGCTTCAATCTTTTCTTTTCTTTTTCTATCTTCTTCAGCATGCAATTCTGCATCTCTTTTCATTCTTTCTATTTCTTCTTTTGTTAAACCACCTGCATTTGTAATAGTAATTTTTTGTTCATTACCTGTACCTTTATCTTTAGCTGATACATGAACTATACCATTAGCATCAATATCAAATGTAACTTCTATTTGAGGTATTCCTCTAGGTGCTGGTGGTATTCCTGATAATGTAAATCTACCTAATGTTTTGTTATCAGCAGCCATTTCTCTTTCACCTTGCAAAACGTGTATTTCTACACTTGTTTGACCATCAGCAGCCGTTGAGAATATTTGACTCTTACTAGTAGGTATAGTAGTATTTTTTTCTATTATTTTTGAGAATACACCACCTAATGTTTCTATACCTAAACTTAAAGGAGTAACATCTAATAATAAGACATCTTTTACTTCTCCACCAAGGACACCTGCTTGTATAGCTGCACCTACAGCTACTGCTTCATCAGGGTTAACACTTTTATCTGGTTCTTTTCCAAGATACTTTTTAATAGCTTCTTGAACAGCTGGTATTCTTGTAGAACCACCAACTAATATTACTTTATCAATATCTTTTGGTTGAAGTCCAGCATCAGCCATTGCTTGTCTTGTTGGCCCCATTGTTGCTTCAACTAAATCTTCTGTTAATTCATTAAATTTTTGTCTAGTTAAAGTTATATCTAAATGTTTAGCACCTGTTGCATCAGCAGTTATAAATGGTAGGTTAATATTAGTTTGTAAAGTGCTTGATAACTCTATTTTTGCTTTTTCTGCTGCTTCTTTTAATCTTTGCAATGCCATTTTGTCTTGACTTAAATCTATACCCTGTTCTTTTTTAAATTCAGAAATTAAATAATCTATTATTCTTTGATCAAAATCATCTCCTCCTAAATGATTATTACCATTTGTTGCTTTAACTTCAAAAACCCCATCACCTAATTCTAATATAGATACGTCAAAAGTACCTCCTCCTAAATCGAAAACTAATATTGTATGATCATGTCCTTTATCTAGACCATAAGCTAAAGCACTTGCTGTAGGTTCGTTTATTATTCTTAATACTTCTAATCCTGCTATTTGTCCTGCATCTTTTGTAGCTTGTCTTTGAGCATCATTAAAATAAGCTGGAACTGTAATAACAGCTTTTGTTACTTTTTCACCTAAATAAGCTTCAGCATCCTGCTTTAATTTTGATAATACCATAGCTGATATTTCTTGAGGTGTATAAACTTTTCCCATTATTTCTACTGCTACAGTATTATCTTTACCTTTTACTGTTTTGTATGGAACTCTTTTTCTTTCGTCTTCTGTATCATCCCATCTTCTACCTATAAATCTTTTTATTGAAAAAACAGTGTTTTCTGGATTAGTTATAGCTTGCCTTTTAGCTACTTGCCCAACTAATCTTTCACCTGTTTTTGTAAATCCAACAACAGAAGGGACTAATCTACTACCTTCTGCACTAGTAATTACTGTAGGTTTTCCACCTTCTAAAACTGCGACTACAGAGTTTGTAGTTCCTAAGTCAATACCAATTATTTTACTCATACACTTTCTTCCTTTCTTATAATAACTATAATAATATACTATTCATTACTTTTTTTTGAAACAACGACCATAGAAGGTCTTATAACTCTTCCATTTAATAAATAACCTTTTTGCAATTCATTAACAACAGTATCAGATTCTTTTTCATCATCAACTATTTGTTGAACTGCTTCATGAAAATTAGGATCAAAAGAATTACCTAATGCTTTTATAACTTCAAGACCATTTCTAGACATTATATCTAAGAGTTGCTTTTGTATCATTTCAACTCCTGAAACAATGCTAGAAATATCTTTTGCATCTTTAGAAGAGTTTATTGCTCTTTCAAAATTATCTAAAACAGGTAATAAATCACCAAATAATTTTTCATAAGCATATTTAATTAAATCTTCTTTTTCTTGATTTTGTCTTCTTCTAAAATTATCAAAATCAGCTGCTAATCTTTTTAATTGTGAATCCTTATTATCAAATTCTTGTTTAAGAATTTGGTATTTCTTTTCTAGTTCATCATATTTAGCTACTAATTCACCATTATTAATGGTATCTTCTTCTTTTTCTTTATCAGATGTTTTTAAATTTTCATTTTTGATATCTTTATTATCATCTTCTTCTTTATCAGTTTCTTTTACATTTTCTTTTTTATTATCTTTTTTCTTTTTTGAAGATTTAATTTCTTCAGCTGCTTCAAAAGCATCTTTCCATATGTCTTCTTCTTTTAATTTTTCTACCATTTATCCTCCTTATTCTATTTTGTATAATTTTGATAACAAATTATTTAAGTAGTTACTCATTTCTCTTACTACAGCTATAGATTTTGCATAGTTCATTCTTAGTGGACCTAATAAACCTATGCTTCCGTAAAGTTCTCCATTCAAATTATATGTTCCAAAAACTAAACTACAATCTTTTAATTCAGAAATTTTTATTTCATTACCTATTAAAACTATAGGTTCATTACTTTCTATTTTTTCAAAAATTTCTGATAATTTTAAAGAGATATCGTTATTTTCAAAAAGAGTCATTAAACTTTGAACTTTTTCTCTTTTCATTAAATTCTGGTGCTTTTAGTAAATTAGAAGCACCTGTTATTTTTATTTTAGAATAGTTTACTATTATTAACAATACTAGAAATACCTTCATATATATTCTTAAGTATATTATCATCATTTAAATCATTATTAATTAATTTTTTTAATTTTTTAGATACTTCTGATAATGGAGTATCTTTTAAATTTTTATTTAGATAATTAGAAATTCTTTCAAAGTGTTCTTCATCTATTTGAAAAGAAGTTTTAATCATATAATCAGAAACTTTACCAGTGCTAGAAACGATTATAATTAAAAATGTATAGCTACTTACTGGTAAAACTTGGAAATGTTTAACATATTCCTTATTTATTTCAGGAAATTGAATGAAAGAAACAGAGTCTAATATTGCTGATAGTATTCTACTACTTTGTTCTAATATATTCTCTAAATTAACTATTTTAGTATTTATATTTCTTATCATTTCAAGTTCTGATTCATCTAAAGTTTTATTATCCATCAAATAATCTACAAAACTTCTATAACCTTTTTCTGATGGAATACGTCCTGCTGATAAATGAGGCTGTTCTAAAAGCCCTAACTCTTCTAATTCAGACATTTCATTCCTTATAGTAGCAGGACTTAGACCTAGTTGGTATTTTTTAGCAATTGTCCTAGATCCAACAGGCTCACCTGTCATTATATAATCTTCAATAACTGCCATTAAAATAGCCTTTTGTCTAGGAGTTAAATTAAAAATCATAATAAAATAAATACCATCAATATATATTTTACATCAATTGTTAGCACTCTTAATATATGAGTGCTAAAATTTAAAATTTATTAACATTATATAATAGCAACAAAGGAACCGGGTTCAAGTTAAATATAGTACCACTTTTTAATTTATTAGAGAGTGTTTAAAAGTAGTAATTTTATATAATTTATGTTATAAAATTATTAAGAGTGTAAATATGTAAATTATATTTGATATTAATTTAAGTGTAAAAAATCTATTATTTACTTTGAATTTTTAGCCATATTTTTTAAAAAAGTAAAATTACACTAATCTAAAATATATTATAATTAACTAGCTATATTTTAAAAAAGAGGTAATTTATGTTTAATGAAGAAAATTTAAACATTCCTGAATATGTTAAAAATAAAAAATTAATAAATTGGGTAAAAGAGATTGCAAATTTATGTAATCCAAAAGAAGTTTATTGGTGTAATGGTTCCCAGGAAGAATATACAAAATTATGTAATCAAATGGTTGAAAGTGGAACATTTAAAAGATTAAATCCTGAAAAAAGACCAAATAGTTTTTTGGCTTTATCTGATCCAAGTGATGTAGCAAGAGTAGAAGAAAGAACATTTATTTGTAGTAAAAGAAAACAAGATGCAGGTCCTACCAATAATTGGGTTGAACCAAAAGAAATGAAAGAAAAATTGATTAAGTTATTCACAAATTGCATGGAAGGTAGAACTATGTATGTAATACCTTTTAGTATGGGTCCTTTAGGATCTAATATATCAAAAATAGGTGTAGAAATTACTGACTCTCCTTATGTAGTAGTAAATATGAAAATTATGACTAGAATGGGAAAAGAAGTTCATAAATATTTAGATGATGATTTTGTCCCTTGCTTACATTCAGTAGGTTACCCATTAAAAGATGGACAAAAAGATGTTCCATGGCCTTGCAATAAAGAAAAATACATAGTTCATTTTCCAGAAGAAAGGAGTATATGGTCTTTTGGAAGTGGATATGGAGGAAATGCTTTACTTGGTAAAAAATGTTTAGCTTTACGTATAGCTTCTGTAATGGCAAGAGATGAAGGTTGGTTAGCTGAACATATGCTTATTTTAGGAGTAAAAGAACCTAAAGGAAGAAAAACTTACATAGCTGCAGCTTTTCCTAGTGCCTGTGGTAAAACTAATCTAGCAATGTTAATACCCCCAAAAGGATTTGAAGGATATGAAGTTACAACTGTTGGTGATGATATAGCATGGATAAAACCTGGTAAAGATGGAAAATTATATGCAATAAATCCTGAAGCAGGATTTTTTGGAGTTGCTCCTGGGACTTCTATGAAAACAAATCCAAATGCAATGTTAACTTTAAAAGAAAATTGTATATTTACTAATGTAGCTCTAACACCTGATGGTGATGTATGGTGGGAAGGTATGACTGATGAACCACCACAAGAACTTATAGATTGGCAAGGTCAAAAATGGAATCCAGATTGTGGAAGAAAAGCAGCACATCCTAATGCTAGATTCACAGCTCCAGCAAGTCAATGTCCTGTTATAGACGAGAATTGGGAAAATCCTGAAGGAGTTCCAATAAGTGCATTTATATTTGGCGGAAGAAGAGCTAGTGTTGTTCCTTTAGTTTATCAAGCTTCTAACTGGTACTTTGGAGTATATTTAGCTGCTACTATGGGAAGTGAAATGACAGCAGCAGCATTTGGAAATATTGGTCAAGTAAGGAGAGATCCAATGGCAATGCTTCCATTTTGTGGCTATCATATGGGAGATTATTTTAATCATTGGTTACAAATGGGTAGAGTTATTTCTGAGCCCCCAAGAATATTTGGTGTAAATTGGTTTAGAAAAAATAAAGATGGTAAATTTTTATGGCCAGGCTTTGGAGAAAATATGAGAGTTTTAAAATGGATTATAGATAAAGTACATGGTGAAGCTAATGCAATAGAAAGTCCTATCGGATGGATGCCTAGATATTCTGATTTAAAATGGGAAGGATTAGATTTTTCACAAGAACAATTTAATGAATTAATGTGCATGGACATGGAAGAATGGAAAAATGAAGTAACTTCCCATGAATTATTATTTGACAAATTATATGATAGATTACCAAAAGAATTTATTAACATGAGAGAGTTATTGTTATCTTCATTATGGCGTTCTCCTGAAAAATGGGCTTTAGAACCTGAAGTATAATAGATGATTGAAAGTATTGAAGATATAAAAAAAAAGAAATTATTGGGTAATTGAAATACCTAATAATAGACAAGATAGCTTAATAAAAAGATTTGTTTCTGAAGGAATATTTGTTAATATATTCTTTGATAAGTATTCTAATTTAGTAAAAAATGAAGTAAATTCAGATGATATAATAGCAATAGTTTCAAAAATTGTTGTAAAAAATGGAGATAATAATTATAATACTATAAATAGAATAAAAGCAATAGGAACAGTCGTAAGAAACTTTAAAGATGGTAGATTTTTAGAAATAAGATGGAATAATCAAGAAAATTTTTATGATATAAATGTTGATTTAGAAAATGAAAATATCATTAAAATTAATGATATAGAAAAAATTTTAAAAATATTTTATCCAAATAAGAACATACCAAATAATATAAAAACATTAGAAGAAATTTATGAAAATAATAAATCTAATTTTCCTCTAAATCAAATATTCTTTGGTCCTTCAGGCTCTGGCAAAACTTACAATTCAATAATAACAGCTTTACAAATAGTAAATGGTTTTTACAGTGAAAATAAAAGTGATGTAAAAAAAATGTTAAAACACTATATTGATAATAATCAAATTGTTTTCGTAACTTTTCATAAAAATTTTAAATATGATGATTTTATAGAAGGTATAAAAACTATTTTGGATAAAGAAACTGGAAATTTAGTAAATATTGTAAGAAATGGTATATTAAAAGATTTATCAAAATTAGCATATTCAGAACTTCAAAAAAGAGATTCTAACTATAAATTAAATTTTGATAAGACAAAAAATAAAATATTTAAGATGTCTATTGGCACTAAATCATTAGAAAAAGATGATTTAACATTATCATATTGTTTTGAGAAAAATTATATAGCACTTGATTTATTAAGTAATATAGATTATTCAATAATAGAAAATACTGAAGATTGGGATAAAGCTAGAGAGGAATTATCTAGATTTTACCAATATGAAGAAAATGTTGATGAAGATAAAAAAAGATTAGAAATACAATCTATATACTTTTTTAAAAATTATATGAAATCAGATGATATTGTCTTAGTATCTAATGATAATGAAAAAATTATTGGTATAGCAAAAGTAAATGGTTGGTATGAGTTTAAAGATGTTGTAGGAATTAGATTTAATCATTTCAGAAAAGTTGATTGGTTAGTGAAGTCTTGTAGCATACCTGTAGAATTATTTTATAAAAGAAAGTTTTCATCTCATAATATTTATGAACTTGATAAAAGTATATTTAATTTTGAAAATCTATATGACTTTATAAATGGTAAAAACTATAAAAAATTATGTTCTAATTATTGATGAAATAAATAATAGTGATATATATGATATTTTTGGAGAAGTTATAACAATAATTGATGAAGAGAAAAGATTAGGAAATTCTGAAGAGTTAAAAATTAAACTTCCTTATTCAGGAGAAGAATTTGGAATACCAAAAAATCTTCATATAATAGCTTCTATAAATTCTTTTGATAATATAGATATAAATTTAATGAGAAAATTTGACTTTATAAAAACAGAAATAAATTATAAACTTTTAGATTTTTCAATAGATAACATAAATATCTCTAAGTTACTTAAGTCTATAAATAAAAGAATAAGTTATTTACTAGGAGAAAATTATCAAATTGGTCAAGGTTATTTTAATAAATTAATAGAAAATCCAAGCTTTGAAAATTTAAGATATATTTTCAAAAATAAAATAATACCTTTTTTACTTAATATATTTGAAAATGATTTAAAAAAAGTTTCTATGGTTTTAGGTGACTTAAAAAAAAATAATGATGATTATAAATTTATAAGACAAGAAAAAACAAATACAAAAGAACTATTTGGAAAAAGTATAAGCATTTCTAACAAAGAGCTAATAATAAATATTCCAAACATAAATATTGCTTTTATACAAATATATGATGAAGTTTAATATAGTTCTTGTTTATCCTCAAATACCACAAAATACAGGTAATATAGCAAGATTATGTGCTGTTACAAATAGTAAATTACACTTAGTAGAACCAATGGGATTTCATATTACTGATAAACTCTTGAAAAGAGCTGGTTTAGATTATTGGGATTTTTTAGATATAGAAAGACATTCATCTTTAAAAACTTTTTTTGAAAAATATTCAAATAAAAGAATGATTTTTCTTAGTTCAAAGGTTAAAAAAATATATTATAACTATAAGTTTCAAAATGGAGATTTTTTAATTTTTGGTAGTGAAACTTCTGGACTACCTCAAGAAGTACATGAGAAATATTCTGAAAACTTTTATACAATACCACAATTTAATGAAAATGTAAGATGCTTAAACTTATCAAATTCTGTTTCAATTGTTTTATATGAAGCTATAAGACAAGTTATGTATAATTAAGATTTTTTACTCCAAGTTACAACACCATCTACAACTTTACCTTCATAGTGTTTTTCGAATTCTCTTACTAATTCTTTATCAGACTCACTTCCACTATTTCTTAGTTTATCAAGATAAGAAGTTCCTTTTAAACCTTCTTTATATTCTCCTTTTTCAGCTAAATATATAAGTTTAGATATATGTACTTGAGCTTTAATTAAATCAGAAGACTTATTATTACCACTATCTATTTCATTAAAGAACTTTTTAGCTTTTTGATTATCTAATTTTTCTAATTCAGCTAAGACACTTCCCCAAATTTTAGGATTAGAACCAGCAACTTCTTCAAAAACATCTTCAGCTTTTTGTTTATCCATACTATTAAGTATTTGTGCTGCTTTTTGAGGATCAGATTTTGCAATTTCTGCTATAAATTCACCTGCTTTAGCATCTTTACCTATATTGCTTAATATTTTTCCAGAATCTTTTAAATCCATTGCTTTTAAAACTTCACAAGCTTTACTTTTATCCATAGCTCTTAAAACATCATCAGGATCTTCTTCTTTTATTTTTGGTAGTAATTTCACAACTTTTTCAGTTGACATATTTGATAAAATTTTGCCCATTTCTTTAGTTTTATCACCAACATTAAAGAACCAATCACCACTACCAATTTCATTAAAAGTTTTTAATACTTTATCATCAATCATATTGTCTAATATTTTTACTGCATCTTCTGGTCTCATTGATAATAATATATCTTTGTTATCACTATCCTTTAGACCTTCCATTACTTTAGCTGCTACTCTTGGATCTAATGAAGAAAAAACTTGTTTTAAATCAGAAGATTTTGCACCTTTATCTATGTAGACATTTACCAATGTTTTTAATTCATCAGCAGTTAAATGTTGAATAATATCTTTATTTTTTAATACATCTCCAACTGATTCTTTACTTGGTGAATATTTCCATTTTTCATCACTCCCATTTATAGTATGATATAAAGACCTAAAAGCTGCCTCAACAGCTCTAGATCTTGGAGAACTATCATTATTTATAGCATCAACATGATCTCTACCTTTTAATTCTCGTTTTTTAACTGGACTTGTTACTAATGATGATAATGCATAAACATGAGGTTTTTCCTGTTCAGTAACGTTATATTTATCATCAGTTTTTGGTGTTTCATTAGTTTTTGGATCTTCTTTTTTACCTTCCACTTTTTCTTTTAGCTTTGTAAAAAGTTGCTTCATCTAATATTCCATTTGATTTTCCATCATCAGTAGAACAAGCTTTTAATAATTTTTCAGCATCTGTTTTATTACTTAAAGTATCTTTATTTATATATTCTTGTGCTTTATTATCAGCAATTTTTTTCATGAAGTCTAACTTAGTATTATCAGGGATATTTTGTAAGTTATTTATTTGTGTAGCTGCTTCTTCAAAAGTCATATCTTTGGATTTTGATGTTATCTCAACAGCTTTATTTAAATCACTTTCTATTTTTGCTTTTGCATCTATTAAACTAGCTCCTTGCTGAGATAGTTTGCTTAAAGTTTCACCAATTTTTGTTCCTTTAAATTTTGTAGCTAAAGTATTCATTAAAGGTGACAATGCTTCTATAGTTTCAGTATCTCCTTCTTTAAGAGCTTGATTATAGACTTTTGCAAAAGCTTCTAATGTTTGAGGACCAAATTTACCATCTTTTAATTGAATTGGAGGATTAGTAACACCTAATTTAACAGTAAGATAATTTTGTAGTTTTTTAACATCAGTACCAGGTGGTAAATCAGATTGTTTAAGATAAAAAGATTTTGTTACGCTATAAAACTCAGTATTTTGCTTGTATCCTTGAAACTTAACATTATTCATTTCTTCTTCTTGTAAACCAGCAGCTTTAACATCTAATTTTTCAAATCCATCAGTTATGTATGAATTATTATCTTTAACTGTAATAATTCCAGGTATGATTTCATGAGTTGTTGGCTGATTTTGAGTAGAAACACCTTCAGTAGAATTATTATTAGAGTTATCGTCTATGTCTATAGATAAATTATATTCTACCGTAGCTGAACCTTCCTTAATATTTATTTTAAAGTTAGATTCATCAGTTTTACTTTTTAAAAGCTCTAAAAGTTTTTTATCATCATTTGTTTGATTTTGAATAGCTTCAAGTTCTGCTAATTCTTGTTTTGTTATAATTTTATCAGAGCTAGCATTTTTAAATTTTTCAGCAAAAGCTGTACTTAAGTTTCTAAATTCTCCAATATTTCCCATATTATTACCTTACAAAATAATAAATATATATTTTTTTATAGTTTTTTTATTGTAAATTCTTGCTACTCTTCCAAAAACAATTTTTTATATGTATAAATAATTAACGATCTTATTATAGCTATTACAGGAACAGCAAGTAATAATCCTGCTATTCCAAATAAATGTTCACCTACAAATATTGAAAAAATGATTATCGCAGGATGTAACTCAACACTTGTTCCCATTATTTTTGGATTAAAAAAATTAGCTTCTATAAAATGTATTATCAGAATTACTATCAAAACTTGAATAGAAGTAAATAAACTTTGAGTAGCTGCTATTATCATTGCTGGAATAGTACTAAATATTGTTCCAAAAACAGGAATAAGACTAAAGACTGCTGCTATTATTCCTAAAGTTATAGCAAAATTAACTTTTAAAATTAGTAAAGCAATTGTTGTTAAAAATCCATTTAGTAAGCATATTAATAGTTGTCCTCTTATAGAACCACTTAAATCTCTATTTATATATGTTGCTAAATCTATCAAAGATTCATGATATTTTTTAGGAATAACATCAAGTATAAATTTTTTTAATTTAGGTAAATCTATTAATACAAAAGCAGTGAAAATTAAAATTGCTACAAAAGATGTTATTGTTGATAAAATGCCTCCTATTAGTTTTTGAATAAAATTAGGTAGAGCTTCTACAGACTTTTTACTCTCTTCTATATAAGATGCTAAACTTTTATCTAAATAATCTTTTAAATTAACATCAACTCCGTATTTATCTATTTGCTTTTGAAAACTTTCTAAAAATACTGGCAATGTATTATCTTTAAAATTATTTATTTGTTTTGGTAATTCTGTTGCTATTTTTTGTCCTTCTGCATATAGCATTGGAAATAGAATCATACTTGAAAGTGTCAAAATTACAATTATAAAAGTATATAAAATAATTACACTAAAAGCTCTTGAAATATTTTTACCTTTTATTTTTATATTAGAAATATAATTAACAATAGGTGCAAAAAGATATATTAGAACAGATGATATTATAAAAGGCGTTATATAATGATATATTTTATATATTATGTATAAAATAATTAGTAAAAATAATATTGGAATATATTTTCTTAATTTATTAGTATCAATTTCCAATTTATACACCAAAAAATATTAATAATATTATAAAATTACTATGAATAATTTTAATAATAAATTTTGTAACTTCATTTAAGTTATAAACTTAAAAACTATTAAGTTATATGGAACTTATAAAATTTTAAATAAAAATCAATACCTTATACATAAATTGTAAATTAATAACCACGACTGAAGGAAATATTGAAAAAGTAAATGTGGTGAAAATGCTAAGTTATATGGAACTGTTACTAATAAAGAAGTAGCATAAGCAATAAAAGAACAGTTAAATCATGATATAGATAAAAAGAAAATTCATATTGATGAGAATTTTTAAACTAAACAATACTAATAATAATAAGTCTTATTCTTTTTCTATAATTAATATATTCTTCACTGACAAATTCTTTTTATTTCTATCTTCTAATCTCCCACCATATATGTTTATATACTCTTCTTTAAATAAATCTAATAACTTTAAAAATTGCTTTTGAGATAATCCAATAGATACTCTCCATTTTATATCTGTTGTTAATTCTTTTATACTTATTCTCATAAATTTTTATTGAAAAAACACTATATTGCTGAACTATTGTAAATATTATACTATAAACTATTTTCTATTTTTCTAAAAAACTTTATTTTAAAGGTTAAAACAAGTCTATTATAATATATATATTGTTAAATTTTATATCTATTTATATTTACTAATTCAAGTTATTGATTTTATTTTAAGAAAATAAAAAATTAATTACCATAATTATATCTAAATTCAATTTCATAATTTTTAATAAATTCAATTTCTTTATTATTCATATAATATAAAGGACATATAAAATCATCAATTTTATCAATTATAGCTTTAGATTTTCCAATTTTATATTCTCTAAATGAATCAATTCCTGAATAGTTAGTTTTTTCATGTAAAATAGAATTTTTTTGTATATCATTGAGATAGTTTTCATATAAAGAATTAATAGTTTGTACCTTATAATCTGTTAAATTATATAAAGGAATTCTAAAATTTTCAATTTCATACATTTTCAAGCTTAGATTATCTGAATAAATTTGATAAAACCAAAAATATAAGTTACTGCTTAAAATCGCTCCTATTAGATTTGCAATTTTCTCTTCAAATTGAATATATTTTTCAGTAGAAGATCCTGTGGAAAAATTCGTTATTACTTTAAAATATCTTCCACCAGAGGCTCTATAATAAATTTTTTTTGAAGTTGGTGAATTACTTATAAGTTCCTTAATAGGAGTATTTTTTTTAGAAAAAATTTTATCAAGAATTTGTTTCTCAATTTCATAGCTTATTTTAGGGTATCTACCTTTTAATTTATAGTTAAAAACATCAATAAACTCAAGTTTTTTTAATAAATTTTCTAGACTATTTTTTTTATTCTTTCTATACATTTTTGTAGAAAAAATTTTCTCACATTTTGTCAATGTTTTTACAAATATCAAAATAGATGTATTTATAACAGCATTTTTAAATATTGGTTGTGGTCTAACTGCAAAAGATGAAATTTCTATTTCTTTGCAATTGTTTTCAAGCAATTTATGTATGCCAACCATGGAATCACTTGAAGTAAATGAAAGAGGAATAATATATGATAAGCAACCATTTTTTTTAAGTAAATTAAATCCTTTCTCTATGAATAAAGTAAAAGTATCAAGAGAACCTTTTTGTATATTTTTAATTGTTTTTGCACTTTGATAATTACTTTTAAAGTATTCCTTCTCTTGATTTGAATATGATGCTCCATAAGGTGGATTACCAATAACAATGTCAAAGCCATCAGTAATTCCAAACATCCATTCAGAATTAAAAAAATCAGCACTAGAATTTGGATCATAAGGATTCCATTTTGCTAATTTTTTAGCTTCATTTTCATCAAATTTATTTTCTATTAACAAATTAATTATTTCATTTCTTATTTGATTATCTTTTTCTATACATTTCTTTTTTTGTTGAAAAGTTTTAGCATTAAAATAATTTTCTCTAACTTTCTTTAATTTTTCTTCTTTTTCTTTAATTTGACTATGTATATTAGTATCAATAACATTTAAAGAATTAGATAAGAAAGTCAAAACTTCATTTTCATTTCTTTTTATATCTATAAGAGCATTAGCACAAACAAATTTAGTTTCTAGATTTGGAAGAGGAATTATTCCAAAATTATAATCATTTCTTTTTATATCTTGGTCTATAACAAGAGAAATAAAAAACCTTAATTTACTTATTTGAATAGCTATATTTTGTATATCAACTCCGAATATACAATTTTGAACAATATATAATTTACGTCCATAATCCAATTCATTATTTTCAAAAGATTTTTCTATATCATCTATAGTTTTTTCTCTTATTACATAATCATCAATATTATTAGCTTTTTCTATTTGTTTATTTTTCCATTTTTCATTATTAGGATCAAGTTTGCTTAAAATAAAAACGATTTTGTGTAATATTCCCATAGGAAAAGCACCAGAACCACAAGCAGGATCTAATATTTTTATGTTATCTATTGAATTTATTAATAAATTTACTTCTTCATCATCAAATTTATGTTTCTCTTCATTATAAGAAAGTAAATCATTTAATTTTTCTTGTATTTCTTTTATTTTTTTCTCATCATTTATATTAAACTTTTCAATAAATTTATTTTCAAAATATTTACTTAAACTTTGAGTTACCATAAAATTTACAATTTCTCTAGGAGTATAAAAAGAACCTGTTTGTTTTCTAGCATTTTCTTTTGTTTCTTCATTATAAGATGCAAGTAAATTTTCAAAAACTTTTCCTAATAATTCAGGGTCTAAAGCTACTTCTTGGTCTATTTCTGATGCTTCATCTATAGTAAAATTATAACTTTGTAAAATATCTATAAGACCTCTTACTTTTGCATTTTTTTCAAGTCCATATTTAGATAAATCACAATTTATTTCTTTTTCTTCAAAAAATAAATAATCAGGTATTTTTGCTTTCTTGCTTTCATTTCTTGAAAATCCCTCTATATAAACTATTTTATTACTTTCATCCTCTTTATCTAAACAATCAAATAATCCACCATTTAAAAATGGTATATTCTCAAATAATTTTAATATATCTTCTTCTTTTTCTATTAAAAACTTATCTTTATATCTAAATAAATTCTTTATTCCATATTCTTTTTTATTTTCATTAAAATTTCCTTCTTTTACAAATCTTCTTTCCTCTATTTTCTGATTTAATGTAGCAAAAAATAAATTTTGTAATATTGCATTGTAATAATTATGTGCTTCTTTATCCTCGTAAAAATCTTTTACTATATCTTTTATTTTATTTTTATCAAATAAATCAGGATTTATAAGTCCTTTTTCTTTTATAAACCAAATAAAAATTATTCTTGTTATTAGTCTTATAAGATTAATTTCATTTTCATTACTTGGAAAATAAACTTTGTCTAAAGAATAAAAATACCAATTTTGTAATTCTTTATAAAATTGTTTTGTTACAGGTTCAACAGAAAAGGCTTCTTTTATTTCATTTATACTTGAAAAATTACATTTTGATATTTGATCTATAAATGTTTTATTTGTTAAGCTTGGACTAACAAAAAATGTAAATCTCTTATAATAAGAAAATTCTCTTCTTATTCCTAAATATTCAACATATATAAATGAAAAACGAAAGTTTCCAGTAGATTTGTCATAAAAAATAAATATTCCTGCATCTATACTATTATCTCTTATTATTTTCTTTCCTAAATCATATTGTAACTTTTTAATACTTCTATGATTTAGTTCTTTACTTGTTTCTATATAAAAAAACTTTATTTTAGTAATTTCATCAAATTCTAATTCACCTATACTTTTTATTTCAAAAAAATTTTCATCTCTATAATTAGAATAATCTTCTTGTATTCTTCTGAAATTGGAATTTCTATAAGAAAAAAAATCTTGTAAGTTTTCTATAAAACAATTATTTATTACTTCTTCTAATAACATAAATAATTTTCAAAAAAATAATGCTTAAATTTTAACATTAATGGTTTTTTTATTCAAGAATTTTTTTATATTATAATTTATCTATGAAAAAGAAAGAACTATATAAAATTTATGACAGAAATTATAAGGAGTTCTTTTCAAACAAATTTGCAATAAGAGAATTATTAGAAACATTTGTAAATGTAGATTTAGTCAAATATATAGATTTTAATAGTGTAGAAATAATAAACAAATCATTTATTCTTGATAGTAATAAAGAAAAAGAATCTGATATTATCTATAAAATAAAGCTAAAAGAACAATATTCTGACATATCACTATATATAGTCATATTACTAGAATTTCAATCAAGTGTAGATAAAAAAATGCTTTATAGAATGATAGAATATACATTGTTATTATACAAAGAATTAGAAAAAACAAATAAAAAGTTACCCCCTGTTTTTCCAATAGTATTATACACAGGTAGTAAAAAATGGAATGTTCCTAATGACTTAAATCAAATAGTAAAAGGTAATGAATTACTAAAAGACTATGGACTTAAATTTAAATATTTTCTTTTGGATGTAAATAAATATACAAAAGAACAATTACAAGAAATAGGAAATATAATATCAACATTATTTTTAGCTGAAATAATAGAAACTGAAAATATTCAAGAATTAGGAAATCAAATTGATAAATTGATAGAAAATGAAAATAATAAAGAAAATATTAAACAGCTAATAAAATTTATTCTAAATATTTACAAGAAAGATGAAGAAATAGACTATAATAAATTACAGGAAGACTTAAATAGTAAGTTTAGGAGTGGTTCTATGTTAGTTGAAAATGTTCTTAAATTTGAAAAAAAAGCTAGAATGAAAGGTTTTAAAGAAGGTATTGAAAAAGGTAAATTGAAGGTAAAATTGAAGGTAAAATTGAAGGTAGAGTTAAAAGTACAAGGAATAAGTTAAAATTATTATTAAAAAAATTCAGGGATTACCAAAGGAAATAGAAGAAAAAATAAAAATTGTAATGATTTAAATAAATTAGACTTAATTATTGACAATATTTTTGATATTTCTAGTTTAGATGAAATAAATAACTTTTTAAATATTATTAATAATAAACAAATCTGTTAAAATAATTTTATGAAAAATAAAGAGTTATATAAAATCTATGACAGAAATTATAGAGAGTTTTTTTCAAATACATTTGCAATAAAAGAATTATTAGAAACATTTGTAAATGTAGATTTAGTCAAATATATAGATTTTAATAGTATAGAGATAATAAACAAATCATTTATTCTTGATAGTAATAAAGAAAAAGAATCTGATATTATTTATAAGATAAAATTAAAAGAACAATATTCTGATATATCACTATATATAGTTATATTACTAGAATTTCAATCAAGTGTAGATAAAAAGATGCTTTATAGAATGATAGAATATACATTGTTATTATACAAAGAATTAGAAAAAACAAATAAGAAATTACCCCCTGTTTTTCCAATAGTTTTATACACAGGTAGTAAAAAATGGAATGTTCCTAATGATTTAAATCAAATAGTAAAAGGTAATGAATTACTAAAAGACTATGGACTTAAATTTAAATATTTTCTTTTAGATGTAAATAAATATACAAAAGAACAATTACAAGAAATAGGAAATATAATATCAACATTATTTTTAGCTGAAATAATAGAAGCTGAAAACATTCAAGAATTAGGAAATCAAATTGATAAATTGATAGAAAATGAAAATAATAAAGAAAATATTAAACAGCTAATAAAATTTATTCTAAATATTTACAAGAAAGATGAAGAAATAGACTATAATAAATTACAGGAAGACTTAAATAGTAAGTTTAGGAGTGGTTCTATGTTAGTTGAAAATGTTCTTAAATTTGAAAAAAAAGCTAGAATGAAAGGTTTTAAAGAAGGTATTGAAGGTAAAATTGAAGGTATTGAAATAGAAGGTGAGAGTAATTGAAAGGTAAAATTGACATTAAAATATTTACTAAAGAAAAAGTTTAAAGAATTACCAAAGGAAATAGAAGAAAAAATAAATAATTGTAATGATTTAAATAAATTAGACTTAATTATTGACAATATTTTTGATATTTCTAACTTAGATGAAATTAACAAAATTTTAAATTAATTATTCTCAATAATACTAATCTCTTCATTTGTCAAATCATACAACTGATAAACTAATCTATCAATTTCTTTTTCTAAATCAGTTGTGTCAGCTTGATTATTTTTTTCTTTGATTTCTAATATTTTATTAACTAAATTTTCAATTTGTTTTGTATATTCTATGTTTTTATTTTGAACTAAAGGTGAATTTTCAATGTATATCTTTGCTCCATAACTACCTTTCTCCTAATGTAGCAACTGAATTTTTAGTCCAATATCTTAATAATTTAGAGTTTAATAATCCTAAGAAATACTTACTATAATCACCTGTTATAAAAAATGTGCTATCTAAGAAGAAAATAATTTTTAGGAACAAATGAGTAACTTATTGTATTTGTTATCTATTCCAAACAACTTTTTCTTTTTCAAACTCTTGATAATAAGTATTAGCACATCTTTGTAAAGCATACCATTCATATCTTATTCCTGTTTCATCCTTATTTCTTTGAAATAATTTATCTTTATAATTTAATAAATAATTATACAAACATGGATATTGTTTTTTAAATTCTTCTTCTGCTTTTATACTACTACCTTGAATATTTTTATCTTCATGCAAAGGAAAATGCCAAGGTATAAATATAATCCACAAACCAGCCCATTGATAAGAATATCTTTTAATATCTCTACCTCTTAGAATAGGTTTAATAATTTGTTCAGTTTTTTGTCTTTCTTCTGTAGTTTTGCAATTATTAAGAATTTCATTCTTCTTGTTAGTATCAATTATGAAAGCTTCGTTTAGTCCTGTTTTTACACCACGATTTATTTTAACATCCCAATCTTTAAGAGGTTTTCCAATTTTTTCTATTTTTTCTTTTAATTTTTGTTCTTTTTCATTACCAATATACCATTGTTGAGATGATAGATTTTTAATTAAAACAGCATTATTTTTTACTTCTTGTGCAATGTCAATATTTTTATTTTCTTTTTTCAAAAGAGTTAATCCTAACATTTCATTATTGTATTTAGATTTTTCTATGAATAAAATATTTGTATCAACTGTTGCATTTTCAAATACGTTTGGTCCCAAATCAATAAGTAACTTAGGATTATATTTTAAGAAAAAACTTCTTAATTTTTTACCATAACCTGCTCTCATCCATTTATTAGAAGTAATATAAACAAGAATACCTTTGTCTTTTAATAAATTAATACCTTTTTCATAAAATAAGCAATAAATATCACCTGTTCTTTCTAGAGTTTGATAGTTATATTCAGAGTATAAATTAGCTAATTTACCACTATTTTTTTGTAATTGAATATAAGGCGGATTACCAATAACAATGTCGAAGCCATCAGTAATTCCAAACATCCATTCAGAATTAAAAAAATCAGCACTAGAATTTGGATCATAAGGATTCCATTTTGCTAATTTTTTAGCTTCATTTTCATCAAATTTATTTTCTATTAACAAATTAATTATTTCATTTCTTATTTGATTATCTTTTTCTATACATTTCTTTTTTTGTTGAAAAGTTTTAGCATTAAAATAATTTTCTCTAACTTTCTTTAATTTTTCTTCTTTTTCTTTAATTTGACTATGTATATTAGTATCAATAACATTTAAAGAATTAGATAAGAAAGTCAAAACTTCATTTTCATTTCTTTTTATATCTATAAGAGCATTAGCACAAACAAATTTAGTTTCTAGATTTGGAAGAGGAATTATTCCAAAATTATAATCATTTCTTTTTATATCTTGGTCTATAACAAGAGAAATAAAAAACCTTAATTTACTTATTTGAATAGCTATATTTTGTATATCAACTCCGAATATACAATTTTGAACGATATATAATTTACGTCCATAATCCAATTCATTATTTTCAAAAGATTTTTCTATATCATCTATAGTTTTTTCTCTTATTACATAATCATCAATATTATTAGCTTTTTCTATTTGTTTATTTTTCCATTTTTCATTATTAGGATCAAGTTTGCTTAAAATAAAAACGATTTTGTGTAATATTCCCATAGGAAAAGCACCAGAACCACAAGCAGGATCTAATATTTTTATGTTATCTATTGAATTTATTAATAAATTTACTTCTTCATCATCAAATTTATGTTTCTCTTCATTATAAGAAAGTAAATCATTTAATTTTTCTTGTATTTCTTTTATTTTTTTCTCATCATTTATATTAAACTTTTCAATAAATTTATTTTCAAAATATTTACTTAAACTTTGAGTTACCATAAAATTTACAATTTCTCTAGGAGTATAAAAAGAACCTGTTTGTTTTCTAGCATTTTCTTTTGTTTCTTCATTATAAGATGCAAGTAAATTTTCAAAAACTTTTCCTAATAATTCAGGGTCTAAAGCTACTTCTTGGTCTATTTCTGATGCTTCATCTATAGTAAAATTATAACTTTGTAAAATATCTATAAGACCTCTTACTTTTGCATTTTTTTCAAGTCCATATTTAGATAAATCACAATTTATTTCTTTTTCTTCAAAAAATAAATAATCAGGTATTTTTGCTTTCTTGCTTTCATTTCTTGAAAATCCCTCTATATAAACTATTTTATTACTTTCATCCTCTTTATCTAAACAATCAAATAATCCACCATTTAAAAATGGTATATTCTCAAATAATTTTAATATATCTTCTTCTTTTTCTATTAAAAACTTATCTTTATATCTAAATAAATTCTTTATTCCATATTCTTTTTTATTTTCATTAAAATTTCCTTCTTTTACAAATCTTCTTTCCTCTATTTTCTGATTTAATGTAGCAAAAAATAAATTTTGTAATATTGCATTGTAATAATTATGTGCTTCTTTATCCTCGTAAAAATCTTTTACTATATCTTTTATTTTATTTTTATCAAATAAATCAGGATTTATAAGTCCTTTTTCTTTTATAAACCAAATAAAAATTATTCTTGTTATTAGTCTTATAAGATTAATTTCATTTTCATTACTTGGAAAATAAACTTTGTCTAAAGAATAAAAATACCAATTTTGTAATTCTTTATAAAATTGTTTTGTTACAGGTTCAACAGAAAAGGCTTCTTTTATTTCATTTATACTTGAAAAATTACATTTTGATATTTGATCTATAAATGTTTTATTTGTTAAGCTTGGACTAACAAAAAATGTAAATCTCTTATAATAAGAAAATTCTCTTCTTATTCCTAAATATTCAACATATATAAATGAAAAACGAAAGTTTCCAGTAGATTTGTCATAAAAAATAAATATTCCTGCATCTATACTATTATCTCTTATTATTTTCTTTCCTAAATCATATTGTAACTTTTTAATACTTCTATGATTTAGTTCTTTACTTGTTTCTATATAAAAAAACTTTATTTTAGTAATTTCATCAAATTCTAATTCACCTATACTTTTTATTTCAAAAAAATTTTCATCTCTATAATTAGAATAATCTTCTTGTATTCTTCTGAAATTGGAATTTCTATAAGAAAAAAAATCTTGTAAGTTTTCTATAAAACAATTATTTATTACTTCTTCTAATAACATAAATAATTTTCAAAAAAATAATGCTTAAATTTTAACATTAATGGTTTTTTTATTCAAGAATTTTTTTATATTATAATTTATCTATGAAAAAGAAAGAACTATATAAAATTTATGACAGAAATTATAAGGAGTTCTTTTCAAACAAATTTGCAATAAGAGAATTATTAGAAACATTTGTAAATGTAGATTTAGTCAAATATATAGATTTTAATAGTGTAGAAATAATAAACAAATCATTTATTCTTGATAGTAATAAAGAAAAAGAATCTGATATTATCTATAAAATAAAGCTAAAAGAACAATATTCTGACATATCACTATATATAGTCATATTACTAGAATTTCAATCAAGTGTAGATAAAAAAATGCTTTATAGAATGATAGAATATACATTGTTATTATACAAAGAATTAGAAAAAACAAATAAAAAGTTACCCCCTGTTTTTCCAATAGTATTATACACAGGTAGTAAAAAATGGAATGTTCCTAATGACTTAAATCAAATAGTAAAAGGTAATGAATTACTAAAAGACTATGGACTTAAATTTAAATATTTTCTTTTAGATGTAAATAAATATACAAAAGAACAATTACAAGAAATAGGAAATATAATATCAACATTATTTTTAGCTGAAATAATAGAAACTGAAAATATTCAAGAATTAGGAAATCAAATTGATAAATTGATAGAAAATGAAAATAATAAAGAAAACATTAAACAGCTAATAAAATTTATTCTAAATATTTACAAGAAAGATGAAGAAATAGACTATAATAAATTACAGGAAGACTTAAATAGTAAGTTTAGGAGTGGTTCTATGTTAGTTGAAAATGTTCTTGAATTTGAAAGAAAAGCTGAATTAAGAAGGTATTGAAAAAGGTAAAATTGAAGGTAAGATTGAAGGTAAAATTGAAACATTAAAAACAAAAACATTAAAATTATTATTAAAAAAATTCAGAGAGTTACCAAAGGAAATAGAAGAAAAAATAAATAATTGTAATGATTTAAATAAATTAGACTTAATTATTGACAATATTTTTGATATTTCTAGTTTAGATGAAATAAATAACTTTTTAAAATGATTAATTAATAAACAAATCTGTTAAAATAATTTTTATGAAAAATAAAGAGTTATATAAAATCTATGACAGAAATTATAGAGAGTTTTTTTCAAATACATTTGCAATAAAAGAATTATTAGAAACATTTGTAAATGTAGATTTAGTCAAGTATATAGATTTTAATAGTATAGAGATAATAAACAAATCATTTATTCTTGATAGTAATAAAGAAAAAGAATCTGATATTATTTATAAGATAAAATTAAAAGAACAATATTCTGATATCTCACTATATATAGTCATATTACTAGAATTTCAATCAAGTGTAGATAAAAAGATGCTTTATAGAATGATAGAATATACATTGTTATTATACAAAGAATTAGAAAAAACAAATAAAAAGTTACCCCCTGTTTTTCCAATAGTTTTATACACAGGTAGTAAAAAATGGAATGTTCCTAATGATTTAAATCAAATAGTAAAAGGTAATGAATTGCTAAAAGACTATGGACTTAAATTTAAATATTTTCTTTTAGATGTAAATAAATATACAAAAGAACAATTACAAGAAATAGGAAATATAATATCAACATTATTTTTAGCTGAAATAATAGAAGCTGAAAACATTCAAGAATTAGGAAATCAAATTGATAAATTGATAGAAAATGAAAATAATACAGAAAATATTAAACAGCTAATAAAATTTATTCTAAATATTTACAAGAAAGATGAAGAAATAGACTATAATAAATTACAGGAAGACTTAAATAGTAAGTTTAGGAGTGGTTCTATGTTAGTTGAAAATGTTCTTAAATTTGAAAAAAAAGCTAGAATGAAAGGTTTTAAAGAAGGTATTGAAAAAGGTATTGAAAAAGGTATTGAAAAAGGTATTGAAAAAGGTAAAATTGAAGGTTTGAAAGAAGGTGAATTGAAAGGTAAAATTGGGACATTAAAATATTTACTAAAGAAAAAGTTTAAAGAATTACCAAAGGAAATAGAAGAAAAAATAAATAATTGTAATGATTTAAATAAATTAGACTTAATTATTGACAATATTTTTGTTATTTCTAACTTAGATGAAATTAACAAAATTTTAAATTAATTATTCTCAATAATACTAATCTCTTCATTTGTCAAATCATACAATTGATAAACTAATCTATCAATTTCTTTTTCTAAATCAGTTGTGTCAGCTTGATTATTCTTTTCTTTGATTTCTAATATTTTATTAACTAAATTTTCAATTTGTTTTGTATATTCTATGTTTTTATTTTGAACTAAAGGTGAATTTTCAATGTATATTTTTGCTCCACAACCACCTTTTCCTAGTGTTGCAACTGAATTTTTAGTCCAATATCTTAATAATTTAGAGTTTAATAATCCTAAGAAATACTTACTATAATCACCTGTTATAAAAAATGTGCTATTAAGAAGAAAATAATCTTTAGGAACAAATGAGTAACTTATTGTATTTGTTACTATATTCCAAATAACTTTTTCTTTTTCAAACTCTTGATAATAAGTATTAGCACATCTTTGTAAAGCATACCATTCATATCTTATTCCTGTTTCATCCTTATTTCTTTGAAATAATTTATCTTTATAATTTAATAAATAATTATACAAACATGGATATTGTTTTTTAAATTCTTCTTCTGCTTTTATACTACTACCTTGAATATTTTTATCTTCATGCAAAGGAAAATGCCAAGGTATAAATATAATCCACAAATCAGCCCATTGATAAGAATATCTTTTAATATCTCTACCTCTTAGAATAGGTTTAATAATTTGTTCAGTTTTTTGTCTTTCTTCTGTAGTTTTGCAATTATTAAGAATTTCATTCTTCTTGTTAGTATCAATTATGAAAGCTTCGTTTAGTCCTGTTTTTATACCACAATTTATTTTAACATCCCAATCTTTAAGAGGTTTTCCAATTTTTTCTATTTTTTCTTTTAATTTTTGTTCTTTTTCATTACCAATATACCATTGTTGAGATGATAGATTTTTAATTAAAACAGCATTATTTTTTACTTCTTGTGCAATGTTAATATTTTTATTTTCTTTTTTCAAAAGAGTTAATCCTAACATTTCATTATTGTATTTAGATTTTTCTATGAATAAAATATTTGTATCAACTGTTGCATTTTCAAATACGTTTGGTCCCAAATCAATAAGTAACTTAGGATTATATTTTAAGAAAAAACTTCTTAATTTTTTACCATAACCTGCTCTCATCCATTTATTAGAAGTAATATAAACAAGAATACCTTTGTCTTTTAATAAATTAATACCTTTTTCATAAAATAAGCAATAAATATCACCTGTTCTTTCTAGAGTTTGATAGTTATATTCAGAGTATAAATTAGCTAATTTACCACTATTTTTTTGTAATTGAATATAAGGCGGATTACCAATAACAATGTCGAAGCCATCAGTAATTCCAAACATCCATTCAGAATTAAAAAAATCAGCACTAGAATTTGGATCATAAGGATTCCATTTTGCTAATTTTTTAGCTTCATTTTCATCAAATTTATTTTCTATTAACAAATTAATTATTTCATTTCTTATTTGATTATCTTTTTCTATACATTTCTTTTTTTGTTGAAAAGTTTTAGCATTAAAATAATTTTCTCTAACTTTCTTTAATTTTTCTTCTTTTTCTTTAATTTGACTATGTATATTAGTATCAATAACATTTAAAGAATTAGATAAGAAAGTCAAAACTTCATTTTCATTTCTTTTTATATCTATAAGAGCATTAGCACAAACAAATTTAGTTTCTAGATTTGGAAGAGGAATTATTCCAAAATTATAATCATTTCTTTTTATATCTTGGTCTATAACAAGAGAAATAAAAAACCTTAATTTACTTATTTGAATAGCTATATTTTGTATATCAACTCCGAATATACAATTTTGAACGATATATAATTTACGTCCATAATCCAATTCATTATTTTCAAAAGATTTTTCTATATCATCTATAGTTTTTTCTCTTATTACATAATCATCAATATTATTAGCTTTTTCTATTTGTTTATTTTTCCATTTTTCATTATTAGGATCAAGTTTGCTTAAAATAAAAACGATTTTGTGTAATATTCCCATAGGAAAAGCACCAGAACCACAAGCAGGATCTAATATTTTTATGTTATCTATTGAATTTATTAATAAATTTACTTCTTCATCATCAAATTTATGTTTCTCTTCATTATAAGAAAGTAAATCATTTAATTTTTCTTGTATTTCTTTTATTTTTTTCTCATCATTTATATTAAACTTTTCAATAAATTTATTTTCAAAATATTTACTTAAACTTTGAGTTACCATAAAATTTACAATTTCTCTAGGAGTATAAAAAGAACCTGTTTGTTTTCTAGCATTTTCTTTTGTTTCTTCATTATAAGATGCAAGTAAGTTTTCAAAAACTTTTCCTAATAATTCAGGGTCTAAAGCTACTTCTTGGTCTATTTCTGATGCTTCATCTATAGTAAAATTATAACTTTGCAAAATATCTATAAGACCTCTTACTTTTGCATTTTTTTCAAGTCCATATTTAGATAAATCACAATTTATTTCTTTTTCTTCAAAAAATAAATAATCAGGTATTTTTGCTTTCTTACTTTCATTTCTTGAAAATCCATCTATATAAACTATTTTATTACTTTCATCCTCCTTATCTAAACAATCAAATAATCCACCATTTAAAAATGGTATATTCTCAAATAATTTTAATATATCTTCTTCTTTTTCTATTAAAAACTTATCTTTATATCTAAATAAATTCTTTATTCCATATTCTTTTTTATTTTCATTAAAATTTCCTTCTTTTACAAATCTTCTTTCTTCTATTTTCTGATTTAATGTAGCAAAAAATAAATTTTGTAATATTGCATTGTAATAATTATGTGCTTCTTTATCCTCGTAAAAATCTTTTACTATATCTTTTATTTTATTTTTATCAAATAAATTAGGATTTATAAGTCCTTTTTCTTTTATAAACCAAATAAAAATTATTCTTGTTATTAGTCTTATAAGATTAATTTCATTTTCATTACTTGGAAAATAAACTTTGTCTAAAGAATAAAAATACCAATTTTGTAATTCTTTATAAAATTGTTTTGTTACAGGTTCAACAGAAAAGGCTTCTTTTATTTCATTTATACTTGAAAAATTACATTTTGATATTTGATCTATAAATGTTTTATTTGTTAAGCTTGGACTAACAAAAAATGTAAATCTCTTATAGTAAGAGAATTCTCTTCTTATTCCTAAATATTCAACATATATAAATGAAAAACGAAAGTTTTTAGTTACTTTATCATAAAAAATAAATATTCCTGCATCTATACTATTATCTCTTATTATTTTCTTTCCTAAATCATATTGTAACTTTTTAATACTTCTATGATTTAGTTCTTTACTTGTTTCTATATAAAAAAACTTTATTTTAGTAATTTCATCAAATTCTAATTGACCTATACTTTTTATTTCAGAAAAATTTTCATCTCTATAATTAGAATAATCTTCTTGTATTCTTCTGAAATTGGAATTTCTATAAGAAAAAAAATCTTGTAAGTTTTCTATAGAACAATTATTTATTACTTTTTCTAATGACATAAATAATTTTCAAAAAAAATAATACCTATTAATTTTAACATTAATTTTTTTTTTGTATTATAATTGTTTTAATTTGGATTTTCTTATTAAAATCTTTAGCTATGGGGAATTTTATAACAAATCAAGGAAATATAACATTATCAGAAAGAATTAGAGATTTAGTGAAATATTCTAATGAGCTAAGCTTTCTTGTAGGATATTTTTATTTTTCTGGTATTCAAGAATTATACGAAAGTTTAAAAAACAAAAATGAAAGTAATGAGAACTTTCTATTGAAAATTCTTGTTGGATTAGATATTGATTTTATTAATAATAATATTATTGAACTTGTAAAAACAAAAAATAATAATTCAAATTCTGATTTAGTAAATGAATTTATGACTTCATTAAAAAAATTTATAAATTCTGATGAATATGATAATAATAAATTTATTGAAGAAATAAAATTTTTTATTTCTCTTATAAATAGTGGTAAATTAATTATAAGAAAAACTCGTGAACCTAATCATGCAAAACTATATTTATTTAATATTTCACAAAATTATAGGGAACTTTTAGAAAAAACATTTATAACGGGTAGTAGTAATTTAACAAGAGCAGGATTAGTAAATCAAAATGAATTTAATGTTGAGATAAAAGATTATGGATTTGATGAAGCAAAAGAATATTTTGACAAATTATGGGAAAAATCTATAAAAATAACTGAAAATAATGAATTAAAACAAAATCTTTTAAAAATAATAAATAGTGAAACTCATTTAAGAAAAATAACTCCTTACGAAGCATTTGTTTTTTCATTAAAAATATATATAGATACTTACAAAAGTGATGATGAAAATATTAGTAATACAATAAATACTATAAAAAACATTTTAAATGAAAAATATTATAAATTATACAATTATCAAATAGATGCAATAAAACAAGGATTATCAATAATAAAAAAAAATAATGGTGTAATAATAGCTGATGTTGTAGGATTAGGAAAAAGTATAATAGCATCTTGTATAGCAAAAGCTTTAAAAAAAAGAGGCATAATTATATGTCCTCCTGGACTTATAGGTGATTATGATTCAGGATGGAAAAAATATGTTCAAGATTTTAAATTATATGATTGGGAAATTTTTTCTTTAGGTGATTTAGAAAGAGCATTAAAATTTATAAGTAATAATAATGATATTGAAGCTATTATAATAGATGAAGCACATAGATTTAGGAATGATAAAACAAAATCTTATGATTTGCTTAGTAATATTTGTAGAAATAAAATAGTAATTTTGTTAAGTGCAACACCATTTAATAATAATCCAAATGATATATTGTCTCTTTTAAGCTTATTTACTTTTCCTAAGAATTCTAATTTGACTATAGATGGTTATTTAAGAGATGAATTTATATATTACAGACAAATATTTGAAAAAATTAATTATATAAATAAATACTACAATGATGATAGAAAAATTGATAAAGTTAGAGATTATTATTCAAAAGTTTTTGAAAATGAAAATAACCAAAATATAGACTTAAATAAATTAAAAGAAAAAGCTATAGAAATTTCAAAAAAAATTAAAAATATAATTGAACCTGTAGTTATAAGAAGAAATAGATTAGATATAAAGAATAATCCTCTATATTCAGAAGAAGTAAAAAATCTTTCTGAAATAGAAAATCCTATTGAAGTATTTTTTGAATTAAATGAAGATCAACTAAATTTCTATGAAGAGGTATTAAATATTTTTACAGAAGATAAATTTAAAGGAGCTATTTATAGACCTTTCCACTATGAAAAAAATATTGAAGATATTCAAAATATAAACTTAAATGAGGAAGAAAATTTTGAATATATACAACAAGATAGTTTATTTTTACTAATAAAAAGATTAATAGTAAAAAGATTTGAAAGTTCATTTGGAGCTTTTAGAAATACCATAGAAAATTTTAAGAATATTACGCAAAAAATACTTAATTTTATAGAAAAAACTAATAAATATCTTTTAGATAAAAAATTAATAGAAAATCTTTCTGAATTAGAACCTGAAGAAATAGAAGAAGAATTAAAAAAATATTCTGAAAAATTACAAGAAGAAAATAAAGCAACTTATCATAAAGTTTATGAAATAAATAAAATGCAGAAAAAAAACGATTTTATAAAGGATATAAAAAGTGATTTGAATATATTTGAAAATATTATTAGTAAAATAGATAAGTTAAATTTAGTTAGAAATGATCCTAAATTTGAAGCTTTGTGTAATAAAATTAAAAAATTACAAAAAAAAGAACCAAACAGAAAAATAGTAATTTTTTCAGAATATTTAGACACTGTTAAACATCTTAAACCATTATTATTAGAAAGATTTAATCAAAGAGTACTAATTATAGAAAAAAGTATAAGTCGTGAAGATGTTAAAAAAATAAATGAAAATTTTGATGCTTCATTTAAAGAAAAGAAAAATGATTATGATATTTTACTTGGGACAGATAGAATATCTGAAGGTTTTAATTTAAATAGAGCTGGAGTAGTTATAAACTATGATATACCTTGGAATCCTGTTAGAGTTATACAAAGAGTAGGTAGAATAAATCGTATAAGTAAAAAAGTTTTTGATAAACTCTATATAATTAATTTTTTTCCAACTAAAAAAGGTGAGGATATAGTTAAATCAAGAGAAATAGCATCTAATAAAATGTTTATGATACACAATATACTAGGTGAAGATTCAAAAATATTTTCAATAGATGAAAAACCTGAAGCATCAGCTCTTTACAGTAAATTACAACAAAACCCTGATGATTTAGAAGAAGAAAGTTTTTATACTAAAATGATATCTCTTTATAATAAAATTCAAAAAGAAAATCCAGATATAATAAATACTATATCAAATTTTCCAAAAAGAATAAAAGTAGCAAAAAAATATAATAAAAGTGAATTAATAGTTATAGCTAAAAAAATAAACTTATATATATATTATTATGATTATGAAAATAATAAATTTTCTATAAAGTATTTTCAAGACATATTTGATAGTATTTGTTGTGATAAAGATACTGAAAGCTGTAATTTAAGTGATAAATTTTGGGATACTTATAAACAATTAAAAGAATATAACGAAAGTCAAAGAAGATATCAAAATTCAAATAGTATAGAACAACAAGCACTAAATAATTTAAAAACAATTATTAGGTCTAATAATAGTAATGAAGTACTAAAATTTTTTGATTTTATTAAAAATTTAATAAAAGATATAGAATCTTACGGAACTTTAAAATATCATACATTAAAAAAAATATCTAAAATAAAACATAATGATCAGGAAAGTATTATAAATACAATGAATGAATTGTCAAAATATATTAAATTTAATTATCTAGAAAAAGAAAAAAATATAAATATAGAAAAGGAAATAATTATTTCTATAGAAAATTTAGTTAGTTCTTAGTTAAATTATAAAGAATTACCTATATTAGAAATATTTCTTGTTAATCCTGATGTTGTTTCTTTTAAGTTAAATGGAAATGCTGTCATTTCAAGATTTATAGAAAACATAAAATCATTTTTATTAAAGTTTGGTACATATTGACTAAAAATATCAAAAGATAAAATAAAATCGTGTAAATCTTTTTTTACTGATAGATATGTATTAAAAGGTAAAAATGGTCTATTAGTTTGTTTAGGTTGTTGTCCTTCTGGTACTAGTTCAGGAGGAATTAATGTTAATTGTGCTTGTATTTTTGTATGAGAGCGCCAATCACCACCTATTTCAACAAGTAAATCTAAACTTGTATTTTGAAACTTATTTATGAAATTAGTAAAACTTTTATTAAAATCAAGATTTGTCTTATAAAAATCTTCACCTTGAAAATCAATATTTGTTTTTAATGAACCTGCTATTCCCCAAGGTATATCTTTTTCTTTACCAACATTTTTTTCAAAGTTAAATTCCCAAGGAGTACTGATTGTTAAATTAAGATTTAGTGGTTCAAATTTTGATCCTCTAAATTCTAATCTACCAATATCATTTTCTGTTAATCTTGTATTATCTATAACTTCTTTATCCATTGAATCATATAATCTATTATCTATACCATATTTTTTTTTTAAATCATTATCACTTAAACTCTGAATGTCTTTTCTAGCATCATCTTTGCTTATACCTAAATAGTTCTTTGAAAAATTCTCATCTGATAAATTATCAATATCTTGTATTAGTTTATTTTTATCTACCCAATTAGGATTTGGTCTATTTAAATCAGATAATTTTATTGTATTTAATCTATATGATGTATTAGCACTAATGTTAAATAAAGCACCTGCCAAGAATTTTGAATTTAAACTTAATGTTATAGGTGATAAAAAACCTCTATCATAACCTTGATAAGTTAAGTTTGGATCATTTGGAGTATAAGGATCTCCAAAATCATAACCTAAATTAGTTATATTTAATGTAAATTCTTCAGTATTCCAAATACCTATGCTACCTAACAAAATATCTTGTTTATTTCTTGATAATTTATCAAATAAAAATGGAGTGTTATTTTTCTCATCTAAAATTACTTTTTTATAGGAGAAACTAGGAATAAAGTATTTTAATAAATCATTTTTATAATTAACTTGTCCTATTACTTGAAATTGTGCATCTTGAGTTTGATAAAATAATTGTTTATAACCACTTCCACCAAAATTTATTTTATTTCCAAAACCCAAATCAAATTCTTTTTGTCCTAAATCAATATTAAATTCTGTTCTTATCAAATCATTTATAGTTTTAGATAATGAAGCATTAGAAAATGAATTAGCTTCAAAATATCTTCCTACTTTACTAGATATACTTATAGGAAAAGTATCTTTAAAAAAGTCATTAAATTTTAATTCTAGTTCTGGGAGTTTATTTATGTAATTACCTGATTTTCTTTTATTAATTGCATTATCTCTTTTTAAAATTTGTTCTTGAGAAAGGTTTTGTATAATATTTCCATTACTATCTCTTGGAAAAATTTTATCTTCAAGAAAATCGTTTCTATGTTCTATATTTAAATTTAAACTACCCCAATCAAGATTTTGATTTAAAGTTAATTTCGTATTTAATTGTTGATTTAAACCATCATCAGAAGTTTGTATAGGTGCATCATTTACATTATTTGGTTGTCTAAATATCATATTATCATTATTTATAAAATTTATATTTCCATTTAAAACTAAATCAGGTAAAATATTATAATTAATTGATAAATTACTATTTAAGTCTATTGTATCATTACTTTTGAAAAAGCTTTCTGTATTTGGAAAAATTGTTTCTCTTATAGTATTTTTATAACTATTTGTAAAATTTATATTTATATCATTTAATTTGATTGAAGGATTAAAGTTTAGCTGAAAAACGTTGTTTCTACCTGTTTGTATTATTTTTTGTGTTTCTTGATTAATATTTGAATCAATTTGTTGTCTATAAGAAACATTAAAATCATTATTAAAATCTATTCTAGTATCTTTAAATGGTTGAAATATTTCTTTATCTTTAAAATCAAGTTTATATTCTATGTAATTATCTCTAGGTGAAAAAACAGAATTAATATTGTAAAAGTCTCTTTTATGAAAAGAAAAATTTGCTTGTGCATAAGGTAAGAATGGTAACCATTGCTCATGTCTAAAATAAGTTTCTAAATCTTCAAAAAAAGGTCTTATATTTTTTTTTAGGTTTTCATTTGTTTCTGTAAAATATCTCATATTTATAGGGTTACCAAAAAAATATCCATAACTTGCTGAGTACGGATAATTTAACCATAGATGTTCAAATCCTGCACCTAATAGTTTTTTTTCCATCAATCTTAAAAAAATATTTCCATCATGAGAGTCATTTATTTTGTAGTAATTTTTTAAGTTTAAAAAAAATCCTTCTGCTTCATTTCTTCCAGCATCAAGTCTTATTTCAAAGTTTTCTAAACCTTTTAATGGTATATACAAAAATGGAAACCAATAAGCTTTGCTTTTACCAAAAAATATTTCAGAATTCCAAGTTATAATCCTGTCATTATTTATAAAATCAATATTTTTAGCTTTTATTTTGTAGTGAGCTTCAGAGTCTTTCTCTTCTTCATAATCGCAAGTAGTAAAGTCTCCATTTATAACACTAATTCTTTCACCTTCATTATATATAGTTATCTCTTCACCTTGAATATATACTTTTTTATCAGCTGCTTCTGCATCAGTTTTTAACTTAGCAAATCTAGTTATCAGTTTTTTATTTTCTGTGTGAAATTCAAATGATTTTCCTTTTATTTCAGTATCTTTACCATCTTTTTTTGTTTTTATAGTAAAATCTTTATCTGTATAAACAAGTTTTTTCTCTTGGTCTAATATAATTTCTTCACTATTTATTATAGTATCTTGTATTATAACTTCTGCATTTCCTTTTAAGATTGCAATTTTACCTTTTTTTTGATAGGTTAATTTATTTCCTTTTATTTTAGCTTTTATTTCATCAGCATAGGAGTTATAAGTGATTAATGTAAATAAAATTGATAATATAATTATCTTTTGTCTACTTGCCATAAAAGAATTAAACCGTTTATAGCGAAAACTATATTGGAGGACCAAGCAGCTATTAAAGGTGAAACAAGTCCATTTAAACCAATTGACCTTCCAATAGATTCTGCAACATAATATATAAATATTAAAATTATACTTAAAGCTACTCCTATATAATTACCTAATCTAGCAAAAATAAATCCTAATGGTGCTGATATTGTAGCTGAAAAGAATGTAGCGAATGACCTTGCATACTTTAAATAGTATTCAACTTCTAATTCTCTTGCTTCAAATCCAGCAGTTTTTCTTATATCTATTAACTCTTTTAATCTTTTTGTGCTTAAATCACCAGGGTTTTTTTGTTCTTCTAAAATTTCATCTACTTTTACTTTAGAATCAACAAATTTTATATTAAATTTTTCTTCTTTATAAACAAATGATGATCCTTTTTTATAATAGTGAATAACTCCATCTTTTAATTTCCAATTAGTATTTTGCCAGTTTCCATTTTTTGCTAAAATAATTGTTCTATCTTTATTTAAATCAATATCAGCTATAACTATATTTTCCATTTCTTGTCTATCTCTATCTATTCTATGAACATGAAAAAATCTATTATCAGGTCCTCTAAAATAAACGTTATTATTTATAAGTCCTTGTTTTTTATATCTTGCAAATTCATCAACAGCCTTTTGACTTTCTTTTATAGAAAAAGTAACTATATATTCATTTATAAGAAAACCAGAATAACTTATCAACACTGATAAAAATAGTATTGGTAACATTAACCTTTTAAATTTAATACCAGCTGCTCTTAATGCTGTAGTTTCATGATCTCTTGAAAGTCTTGATGTGGTTAATAGTGTAGCCATTAAATAAGCAATTGGTAAAGATTGAACAATGTAATCAGGTATTTTGTATATAATAGTTTTTATTACTATTAAAGGAGGTATTTTATCTCTTACTATACTTTCTATATCATCACCTAATCTAACAGAAATCATAACTACAATAAAAGCCATTATAACCATTAAAAATGGCTTTATTATTTCTTTGATAATATATCTATCAATTATTTTAATCATTAATCTACATTTTTTCTGGTGCTTGTATGCCAAGTAATGACAAAGAGTTTTTAATTATTATTTTTACCATATAGCACAATGCTAATTTAGCTTTTTTTTGTTCATATTCCATTTCTTTTATTCTATTATCATTTTTACTATAAAAGCTATTAAATTCAGATGCTAAGTTATAAATATACTCTGTAATATATGATGTGTTATATTGCAATAGTGCTTTTTCAACTATATAAGGGTATTGTTCTAGTAATCTTAATAATTTATAATCACTTTCAGTATTTAGTAATTTAAAATCAATATCTTTTAACTCTATATTCAATGTATTTAATAAAGTGCATATCCTAGCATGTGTATATTGTAAATAAGGTCCTGTTTTACCATTAAAGTCTATTGATGCTTTAGGGTCAAAAATAAACTCTGTTCTAGGGCTAAATTGCAAAATATAGTATTTTAAAGCTCCTAAACCAACAGTCTTTGATATATTTTCTAATTCTTCATTATTAAATTCTCTACCTCTTAATAAAATTTCTTCTTTTGCTTTCTCTTGCATTTCTTTTATCAAATCATCTGCTTCAACAATTTTTCCTTCTCTTGATTTCATTCTTCCTTCAGGTAAGCTTATCATTCCATAGCTTAAATGGTAACACTCTTTAGCATTTTCAAGTCCTAATAATTCTAGTATTTTGAATAAAACTTTAAAGTGATAATCTTGTTCAGAACCGACAACATATATTGATTTATCCATTTTAAAATCTTGATATTTTAGAAAAGATGTTCCTATATCTTGTGTCATGTAAACAGATGTGCCATCTTTTCTTAGCAAGAGCTTATCACCGCCAAATTCTTTTTCTGGTAATTTTATCCAAACTGAACCATCGTCTTTTTTATAACATATACCTTTTTTTAAGCCTTCTTCAACATACTTTTTACCTAATTTATAAGTTTCGCTTTCATAATAGTATTTATCAAATTTTATTCCCAAACTTTCATAAGTTTTATTAAATCCTTCTATTACCCAACTATTTAGTTTTTTCCAAACTTCTATTACTTCTTTGTCTCCTTCTTCCCATTTTGCAAGCATTTCTCTAGCTTCTTGTAAAATTTTTGAATTCTCCATTACTTCTTCATCTATAAATTTTTCTTTTTCATATTTTTCAAAAGAGTTTAAATCAATTAAAATTAAATCTTTTTCAGAGAAATTTTCTTTTACTTTGTTAAATATATCATGTAGATATTTAAAATCTTTTCTTTTCAAGCAATCACTTTTTGTTACTTCATTTTTACCAAAAATAGCATAAGCTTTATTTTTTAAGTAATTTTTTTTACTTTCAAACTTTTTAGCATCTAATATAAATATATTTTCATATAAATGTTTAGACAAAAATTCATCTTTTTCTTTTTTTGCTTCTTTTTCAAATAAAACATAGTATTTACCAACTAAATAATCACCTTTTAAATTTTCTGAAGGTTCTTCACCATTACCAAACTTTAACCATGCAACCATAGCTTTACATATATGAATGCCCCTATCGTTTAATAAATTAACTCTGATAGCTTTATAACCGTTTGCTTCAAATATATTACTTATAGAATCACCTAAAAGATTTGTTCTTATATGCCCTAAATGTTGAGGTTTATTTGTATTTGGTGATGAAAACTCTATCATAACAGATTTTCCATTTGATTTTTTTCTTCCATAATTTTCTTTTTTATTAGATATTTCTTCAAATAGGTTTTTAAAGAAAAACTCTTTATTTATTTTAAAATTTAAATATGGACCAAGATTATTTACTTCATCTATAAAATCTTTTTTTTCATTATCTATAATAGATTTAATATCTAAAGATATTATATTAGGCGATTTTTTTAGTATCTTTGAAAATTGAAAACAAGGAAGAGCAAAATCTCCAAAAGAAATATTTTCTGGGACTTCTAAAATTAGATTATTGATATTTAAACTATAATTTTTGTTTATCAAGTCAGTAATGTAATTAATTAATATATCTCTCATAATTCTCCTAAAAATTTTAGTAAATAAAGAATATTATCATATTTAAACTAATATTCTTTTATAAATTTATGAAATTAAAAGTTTATTGAAAGTAAATTTATATTAAAAGACAATTGTTCAAAGTCAGTTTCTTCTTTATTAATATTTTTTTCAAATGATTTTTTATAAGCATCATTTATATTATAAAGCCATAAAGAAGGAATTAAAACTCTATTTGTAAAAAATAATATTTCTATCAAACTATTTTGTTTTTTAGATAATTCATTATTTTTTATTGTTGGACTTAAGTAAAAAAATATCTATTGAAATTAAAGTTACTAAAGATGTAAAAAATAATATTCCTTTCAAATAATCTTGATTAATTATTTGACCAGAACCCGGTATAAAGGTAGAACTTATAGTTGGAATATATTTTTGAATATTAACATTATCATTTTGTGATATATCTATTAATTCAGCATTTGAATTATTTGTTATTATAATAAGCATTGTTAAAGACAAAATTATTTTTTTCATTTAAAATCTTTTAATTCTAATGTATAAGTTATTCCTTCTTTTATTTGAATTGATTTAACAAGTCCTATATCCTTACCATACCAATTTATAGTTTCCGAATCGTCTATTTTAGCAATAATTTTTATTGCTTCTATTTCTTTAAATGGAACTTTTATTTTTTCAGGTTTTTCTATAATCTCTGTTTTTATACTAGTACTAATTTTCTCACCACTTACTGATATAACAGGTATTATTGAAGGTGAATTATCTGAATTTATATTTATAGTTAATTCAGTAGCTCTAAGTTGTGATTCTTTAGATGATGAAAGTATTATTTGTTTAATTTTATAGCTTTTTTCTGATACTGATATTATTTCTCTTAATATTTCTGTGCTTATATTAGAATCTTGACTTTTAATTGTATATATATATGTATATTTTTTATCTTTTATTATAGGATTATAAATTTTCCAATCAACATTAGTTTTTTGAACTTCTGTATCAGTTGTTACTACTTCTTTATCATTTGGATCAATATCTTTTTCATCATCACTAATAGGTTTTGAAGTTGGAGATAAAATAGGTTTAGGAGTTTGCTTTATGCTTTGAGATTTTGAATTATTGTTATTACTATTGTTTAATAATATTTCTTCTTGATACTGACAAGATAAAGTAAGAAAAAATAATGTTATTATTAATTTCTTTTTCATTTCCTTTAAATATAATAATAATTCTATTATATTAAATATCTGAAAAAAAAGTATTATTTTAATAAATTATTTAAATTTTATGAATAAAAAAAGAGATAATTTTTATAAAAAACATGTTTTTATTTGTACATTTGGAAAAACTTGTTCAACTCTACCTGAACATTTTGAAATTTTTAATATCTTAAAAAATAAAATAGCTGAAAAAGGATTGCAAAATGAGATAAGAATAAATAAAGCAGGATGTATGAATTGGTGTTCTGCTGGTCCTGTATTAGTAATATATCCTGAAGGAAAATGGTATAGTGAAATAAAAATTCAAGATATTGATAACATAATAGAAGATATCACAAAAGAATTTATAAAATAACAAAACCTTCAAAATTTACTTAAAAATTAATTTTTGTTAATTTATTAAATTTTATTAAATTCGATGACATTAGAGGAAAATTGGTTAGAAAAAATCAAAGAATTAAAAGAATTAGATTCCTCTTCAATTTTCTGTTTTTATAAAACTATTTATTTTAAGGTTAAAACAAGATTTATTAGAAATAACTTTATTTGTAAAAAAAAATTTAACGGGGGTGACGGGGCTCGAACCCGCGACCTCCTGCGTGACAGGCAGGCACTCTAACCAGCTGAGCTACACCCCCCTAGCTGATGTATTGTTAGAAATTATATAATTATTTTGATTAAATGACAATACTTGTAATAATTCTTAAATTCTATCTAATCCGGCACTGGGCTAATGTTATTTTTCGATAAGATCAAAATCCTTTAATATTAATCATTTTAAAGATTTATATTAAAAATACTTTAAATTTAGTATTTATCAGCATTTCAAGGTAATTTTTTCTATAACTCAATCCCAGTGTCGAAAATGGAACACTTATTACTATTTAATATTTCTTAATATTTATATTTTCTGAAAATCTTGATATACTATGATTATAGGATTTGTTAATAATTTTTTCTAGGTGTTGCATTTCGAGTGAAAAATTATAAAAATATCAAGAATTATAACTTTAACATAAAAAGCAAACATATAGATTTATAGTATTTTATTTAAAAATAAATTCCCCTTTTAAAAGGGATAGCAAACCGAAGGTTTGAGCATAGTATTCAGTGAATATCATATATATTTAGTACAATAACTTTAATAACTATAAAAGTTATAAAAAACTTTATAAACTATTACAATAATCTTTAACTTGTCTATAACAATCATCAAAACTTTCAGCTACAAAAAGTATTTTTTGAGTAATAGTTGGATCATAGGAGGTATTAGCTATAACTTCAATATCAAAAGGTCTATGACATTCTTTTTCTTCTACACATCTCTTTATATCTATAAAAGAGCTTAAATTTCCAGCTCCAAACGTTTTTATTTTTCCATTTTCTTTTATAAGTCCATATTCTATAACAAACCAATAAATATTTTCTAATTTTTTTAATTTATCTTTATCATCTGTTTTTAATGCAGCACTTCCTATTTCTTTAGCTATTTTACTAACGTCTTTACTGTAAAGACCACTTGCATGTCCTAATATTTCGTGTATTATATCAGGTTCAGGTGTAAATCCAGGTGTAGAATGATGTCTTACATATTGAGTAGAGTAAAAAAAACCTTCTGCAAAACTTTGCATAAATTCTTTACCGGGTATTAATCCTTTTACTGGTACCATTTGAAAACCTGTTTTTTTATGCATTATTTCTGTAATATATCTTAATTGTGGTATTTCTTTACCTGTAATACCCAGTTCATTAAGTCCTGTTATATGTTCATCAAAAGCATAATAAGGTGAAAGTTCAATAAGTTTGCTATAAACATATTGCCAAGTTTCTAATTCTTTATTAGTATATTCTATAGTAGGTATGCTATCTATACTTCCGTTATATTTTTCACTTTCTAAAGCTATAAAATCTCTTCTTCGTCTATATTCCTCATCTCTAAAACCAGGATGATCAGCATCTAGCTGAACAATATAAGGATTAATTATCATAATAAAAGCTCCCTTGCTCTAATTAAATTCTATAATAAAAATTTAGCTTTAACAATTTTGATTTTTAAAAAATTATAGTATAATTCTATATTGTTATTATTTTTAATGAAAGGAAAAAATAATGCCACATGTAGTTACAGAACCATGTATAGGGACAAAAGATAAAGCATGTGTAGGAGTTTGCCCTGTTGATTGCTTTTATGATATAGGAGAACAATTAGTAATAAATCCTGATGAGTGTATAGATTGTGGTGCATGTGTTGATGTTTGTCCTGTAACAGCGATATATCCTGATGACCAAGTTCCCGAGAAATGGGAATCATATATAGAAAAAAATAAAAAAGCGTTTGATGGTGATACACCTCCGAAAGCTTCAGTTTAGTTTATTAATAATATTTTTTTTATTTTATATAGAAAAAGCAAAAGCTATTATCATAGATTTTAATAATACTTTAAGGAATTCAAAAGATTTTTATTCGAAAAATGATTATAAGACTTCATTTGAACACTTTTCAAAATTAGAAAAAAAATATCCAAATAATTTACTAATAAAATATAATTTAGCTCATTTACATTATAAAAACGGCGAATATGACTTATCAGAAAAAAAATTCAAAGAATTAGCTGAAAATATTAATATTGATAATATTTTAAGAGCAAACTCTTTTTATAATTTAGGAAATTCTTTTTATAAACAAGCAAAATTAGAAGAAGCTGAGAAAGCATATTTATCAGCCTTACAAATAAACCCTAATGATATACAAGCTAAAAAAAATTTGGAAAAAGTAAGACAAGAATTAAAAAATAAAAATAATGAAAATAATGATTTAAGAAAACAAAAAGATAAAAAACAAAAAAAAGATAAAGATAATAAAAATAAGAATTCACAAAGAAATAATAATAATAATAGTAATATAGATAAGAATATAAGAAAACAGCTCAATAATTTAGAAGAAAGTAATAAAGATTTTATAAAAAATCAAATATTGAAAAATATAACAGGAAATTATGGTATAGAAAAAGATTGGTAAATATTACTCTATTGCTCTAGCTATAACTATAACAAATATTTTATTTACACAATTGTTTTTCAATAATTTACAAGCTTCTTTGATAGTTGTTCCTGTTGTGTATATATCATCAACAATAACAATATTCTTATTTTTAAGATTTATTTTACTATTGATAATAAAGGCATTTTTTAAATTTTCTTTTCTTTCATCAAGATTTAATGAAAATTGGGCTTTAGTATTTTTTATTCTATCAAGTATATTTAAATATTTCCACCTTTTTTTATAAGCAATTTCTTTTGCTAATAACTCTGACTGATTAAAACCTCTTGATTTCATTTTTTCTTTATGAATTGGAATAGAAGTAATAATATCTACTTTATCTTTTATATTTATATTTTTTTCTATTAAATTAGAAAATATTATTGATAAATCTTTGTTTTTATTATATTTATATTCATAAATCAATGTTTTTAGTAATCCAGAATAAACACCTATACAAAACAATTTTTCAAAATATATTTCATTGTTATTACAATGATTGCAAACATTACTATTTAGAATGAATTGACATTTAGAACATTTATATTCTAAAGTTTGTATAAGACTTTCACAAGGTTTACATAATAAATTATTTTGTATTCTATTACAAGATATACATTTTTTCTTATATAAAAAATCTAAAAACAATTTATTTTATTATTATTTGCAAATCACCTGTTGTTGGTGAAGTATTTAAGTTTTGATTTTGCTGAACATTTGGCATACTTGGTATTTGTTGTGTATTGACATTTGAAGGACTAAGATTTTCTTGATTTGGAGAAGTATTTGAAAAATTGTTACTATTATTATTATTATTATAATTTTGAAAATTACTATTATTATCATTATTATTAACATTAGCTACATTATTATTGGTATTGTTATTATTACTATTGTTATCTGAATTATTGTTGTTAAAATTATTATTCTGATTATTATTTGCATTAAAATCAGGTGTTGCTATATCTCTATTTTGATTTAAAATTGATTCTATACCAACATTATTTATTGAAAAGACGCCATTAGAAAATGTTATTATATCACCTGGTCTTACTTGTAGTGCTTCTCCAGTAGGGTTACCATTAATGTCTAATTTAAATAAGTTAGCTGTACCTTCTACCAAACCAAAAGCAAATGAACCAGAAATACCTTGAGCAATCTTATTAATATTATTACTAGCAATCATATTATTAATATTACTTCCTTCTTTATCATTATCTTCAAATTTTGCAAATCCTTCTGTTCCTGTTATAGCTGCAACAGCTGAAGGTGTTTTTATATTTAAACCTACAGATTTTTTAACTACTTTAAACCACATTTTACCAGAATTTAGTTCAACTGATCTTGCTTCCATATCTAAAACTGTAAAACTTGATCTACTACCTATTCTAGCTAATGAACCATCACCATACATTATTTCTACTTTTGACATTGCACCTGTTCTTATATTTGTGCCTGGTCTAAGTAATTGATTAATTCTAGCTTCTCTCCATTCACTTACTCCATATTTAAGTTCAACTTTATTTTCTAAAGATTTTATAATTGCTTTTTTAGGATCAGTGTTTTCAGCATAAACTAATGTAGAACAAACTAAAATTGTCAAAAAACTTACAAAAGCTTTTTTTATCATAAAATATCCTCCTAAAAATTAATCACATTATTATATCCAGCAATTATATTTAACCCTGTATTAAAAATTCCTAAATTTCTATCGACTGATTTAGATGTTATTTGAGTATATTCTCCAAACCACTGCAAAGTAAGCCAGGGACTAAAATAATATTGAAAATTAAGATTTCCAGAATATCTATTTTCATCTTCTATATTATCCAAATCTCTTACTCTAAATCTTGCATTAAAGTTACCAACAAAATTATTGTTAAATACATGTCTTAAGCCAATTAAAAATGTGTGATTTGTTGCCCTAAAATCCTTGAGCTCTGTATTTATTCTATCTAATTGATAACCAGCAAACAACAATTCATTATTTATAGGATAATAATAAGTTATACCACCTAAATATAGCATATCAAAAGGTCTTCTATTATTAACAGTTGAAACTAATTGTATTGGCTGTAAGCCTGTATATATATTTAATGAGTTGAAAAGCCATTGAGACAAATTTAAAGAACCAGTAAATAATAATGAGTTAAAATCTTTTAGATTTAAAAAGTTATTAAATTGAGTTTGTAACCTAAACAAAACTTGAGTTTGAGATGATGCTAAATATCTAGCAGTTCCTGTTAAAGAATAAGAGTTTATAAAATCACCAGGAAAATTACTTATCTGTGCTAAATTAGAGTTAAATTGTCCTCCAATATCACCTTCTATTCTAAAATCTATTTTATTATCAGTTTGTGCTATTGCTATTTTATTATTGCAAGATAAAAATAGTATTAATAAATATAGTGTTTTTTTTTTCATTATCTTACCTGTTTATATTCCATAAATACAAATTAATTATATCATTATAAAATAATTTTATAACTTTATTTTTCTTTTTACAGTGAGATTTTTAACAGTAAAGATATTTCTTAACTAATATTTAAAAATTTATGAGTTTGTATGCTTAATCTCCATTCAGGATTATTTTTTTACTAAATCTATGCAATAATTAATATTTTCAAAATTTGGAGAATCATAATTCATTTGTGGTGATATTAAATATTGTTTAAAATTTCCAAATTTTTTAGGAATTTTATCACCTTTTTTTATAACAAATTTTAGTTCATCACCAAAATCTTGAGAAATATTTTTTGATTTTGGAGATACGCAAATAAAATCTATTAATTTTGGAGTTTTTAATATCCCATTAGTTTCTATTGCTAAATAATAATTCTTTTCTTTTAAAGTTTCTAATAAATCATCATCTAATTGCAATGTTGGTTCTCCACCAGTAAATATAATGTTTTTACAATTAAATTTTTGAATATATTTAATTATTTCATCTTTATTAAGACTTAAATTTATATTATTATAAGGTGTATCACAGAAACTACAAGATAAATTACAATTAGAAAAACGAATAAATATATTTGCTGTTCCTGTTCTTATTCCTTCTCCTTGCAAAGAATAAAAAATTTCTACTAAATTATACTTTTTCATATTTGAATATTTTTATACTCAAATTCTGTAGTTTGCATTAAAAAAAAAAACTTAAATGTTGAATAATAGACTCGTTTTAACCTTAAAATAAATGGTTTTATAAAAACAGAAAATTGCTGTAATATAGTATTTAGAGTGATTTTGTAATGTAAAATTTCTCTAATAGCAATTTTTATAATAAATGATGCATAATTAATAGTTAAAATAAAGTATAGAGAATAAAAACAGAAAATACTATTTGTCAAGTAAAAAAATATAAAATAATTCTTTAAAGATTAAAAATAACCGATATTAATCTATATAACAAGATTATAGATGTATGTTGTGGATTATTTAATTTTTATATAATGAAAATAATTATAAGCATACAATAACTCTAATATAAATCTTTAAAACGCTTACTATTGAAGGATTTTAAGCTTATTAAAAAAACATTAGCCCAGTGCCTTCTTTTTTTTAGAATTACAATAAATTTACTAAATTTTGATAGCTAAAATTTAGTAAAGATAATAATTGTAACTTTTTACTTACTACTTACCAAAAAAAGAATATCAAAGGTAAATGTAATCTTTCAGCCCAAGCTCTTTCATTATGTTCAGCTTCTTCATGCTCAAAATATGCTAAATTTTCACCTTCTACAAAACCTATATCTAGAAGAATATTTCTTAATTTTCTAGTACTCTGTATGCCTTCATTTTCTTCTTCATCACCTTCATATTCTTTTGTTCCCATGTCAAGCCATATTTTTAAATTAGGAACTAGGTTTCTTGCATGCTTATAAACTATTCCATTACCCCACCATAAAGAAGGAGACATAATACCTATTTTTGAAAAAACATGGGGATAGTAAAGTCCTAGATAAAAAGAAATAATACCACCTAAAGAAGATCCCATTACAGCTGTAGTATCTCTATAAGGTAAAGTTCTATATTTTCTATCAATAAAAGGTTTCAACTCACTGACTAAAAATCTTGAATATTTTCTACCACCTCCACCTTGTTTTATATCATCATAGTCTAAATACATAGATGTCCAAGTATATTCATATTCTCTTTCATAAGAATTACTTATACCTACAACAATTATTTCTTCAATTAAATGATTTTCCGTTAAATATTCTACTGTCAAATCAACATCCCAACTTACACCACCAAAAGATATTCTCGGATCAAATAAGTTATTTCCATCATGCATGTAAAGAACAGGATAAGATTTATATAATTTTTCATAATAACCTGGTGGTAAATAAATATCTATATATCTTTTATTACCTAGAGTGTTAGAATAGAACTTATGTCTTTTTATTATACCTTTTATATTTTTTGAATGTTTATAAACATTTAAATTTTTCTCTCTATCTATTTCCGAATGAAATTTTCTTAAAAAATCATTCATTATAAATTCTCCAATATTGGTCTTGAAAAAACTTCTTCAGCATATTTTATAGCAGAAATAATATCTTCTTCACTTAATTGAGGATAAATTCTAGCTATTTCTTTTATTGATTTTCCACTAGCTAGTTTATTTAATATAGTTGCTACTGTTATAGTTGTTCCTACAAAATGAGCCTTACCATTCAATATCTCTGAATTATGAACAATTTTTCTCATTTTTAAACCTCTATTTTATTTATATATTCATTCATAGAATTATACATTTCTTTCCATCTATTTTCTAGCTGTGGTAAAAGATTAGTAAATTCATTCTTTTGCTAAAATTGAGATTTTTTTTAGCTTTCTTATAGTTATTTTTCTCGTTTGGAGCAAGTCCAACCTCATTTCTTTTTTCAGCTAAAAATTTTATAGCAACATTTTGATCAGTATATTTTGATATTATATTAACAAGTTCTAATAAATGTTTTTGTTCTATTTCCTTATCCCAATTTTCAGCATTTACAATTATAGAAGAAGATAATAATTCATGAAAAACTTTACAAGACTGAATTTCTTCACTAAAAACATTTGTAAGTAATTCTGATAAAGTAACTCTGTCTTTTGATCTTATATAGTCTATAACTTTTTTCTTTAATGTGTCTGACAAATCACTTTCTAAAAGATTATCTTCATTTAAAGCTACTACATCAGTTATTTTATTAAATTTCTCTTGAATATCTTTTTTATAAGGGCATTCATCATTTCTCTGCATAACTCTCATTAAAATTTGCTGAGGAACTAATTTACCAAGAGATTTGTATAAAATTTTTTCTCCTGTATAGTTACTATTAAATTTAAATTTCCCATGACCATAACCCCAACAAAACATATGAGATATTACGTCTATACCACCTAATTTATTAAGTTCTGTATGTGTTAAATTACCTTCATACATATACATAGAAGCATTAGCTTCTTTTGATAAATAAAAAATCTAATTTTCCAGATTTATTTAATAAAGATAAAAATTGTATAATACTAGGTATTACAAAGTTATCTCCTGATTCTCCTTCAAAAACTAAAAAATCTGATGATTCAGCCATAATAATAAATTAACATACAATAATTTTAAATGTAAAAAGTTTAAAATATATTATTTAATAAATTTATAATACATAAGTCTATAAGTTTTTTTTATGCCAAATTTATAGTTTTATTGTTAAAGTAAAGTGATATAATTATTTTATAGATATGAATAAAAAAAATATTGACATTAACAAGAAAACATCATCATTAATGATTAATACATCTAATAATAATGATGATAAAGATAGTAATCAAAATGAAAATAAGAACATTATAAAAAAAATCTAGAACAAAAAAAACTCTCTACTGATGAACTTGATACTAAAGTATTAGAGGAAGAAAGTAAATTAGAATTTGAAGAACAATTAAATGCTATAAAGAATATAAAGAAATTTCTAAATATGGAAGTTTCTACATTTTTAAAAAAATGTATAAGTATTGTAGAGAAAATAAATAAAAAACTTTTTGGTTCTTTAAGAAAGAAAAAAGATACCGAAGTTATAGAATCAGAAAAATACAGAAGAAAATAAAGAACAAGTAAAAGAAGAAGTTTTTTTCTTTTAAATCATTTATTGAAATGAATATAATATTTACAGATAATAAAAGAAAACCTTTATATTCTCCACCAAAAACATAAAAATAGTATGTATGAATATAATGAGGAAGTTTTAAATACTTCTACAATCGAAAAAATAAAAGAAGTTTTTTTTGGATACTGCTGATAAATTAAAAAAAATACCAGTTCCTGATAAAGGAAAATATAAAGATATTCCACTTGATGTAATAATGAGAAATATAAAAGATGATGAAATTTATGAATTTTTATTTTTATGTTAAAAAAATTTCCATCTAAATATATAGGAAAAAATTATAGAATATCAGAATCATTCGCTGCATGGGTTTATTGAGTGGAACTCCAGATAATTAACCTTAAACAAAAATTTTATTTAACTTAACCTAAATTAAAGAAAGTAAATATTTTTAAATTCTATAATAAATTTGTAAAAAGCTAGAGAGGATTTTAAAAATGAGTATTAATTCCATTAACAATATATTTAACAATATAAATAATGGTATTTAACAGTGCAGTTAATACAATTGGTGATTTTACTCAAGGTGCTGTTCAATTAGGAACAAGCTCTTAATGGTTTAAATAATGCTCTTAATGGTATGCCAACAGACCAATATGTACCTGGTTCAACTGTTGCAAATCCAAGTGGTAAAGTTGAGTTAAAAAAACTATTTGCTGAAAATGGTCAATATTGGCCCAAATCCTTTAGAAAGTAGATTTGCTGATAGATTAGCTTGGTTTGGTATTAATGATTCTCAAGAATTCTTGAAAGCAGCTAGTAGTCCTTTTTAAAAGATCATTAATGTCATTTTTTAGTTGGTTTTGGAAATGATAGAAAGTATATAAGGCAAAAAAATAGATCAATGGGTAGGTCAAGCTGATTTAATAAGAACAGGTGTAAGTGTTAATGATGCAAAAACTAATGCAAATAAGCGGAGGTAAAGGATGCTATACACTTATCAATGTATGCTAATCCAATAGATAAAGGAGCTTTATATGCAGCAATGGGTGCTAATGCTATGCAATATGGTTTTTATATGCCAAACTTTGGTGCTTTATCATCTGCAATAGATAAAGCAAAAAACTTTACCACCTATAATAAGATGGAATTAAAAATTCCTCTTTATAAAAAAATATATTTTTTATTTAATCTTGAAGATACTTTTTCTTATAATTTCATTTCTTATTTTCTCTATAAATGCTTTTTGCATTGGAAAAAGATTTTACATCTAAAGATGATATAAAGTTTGGACCTATAATTAAAATTTCATATCCTCACTTTAATAATGAAAATATAAAATTTGTAATTTCCACCTTTTAAGCTTAAATATATATGGTGAAAGTTTTTTTTAATGGAACAACAGGATTAATTATAGAATGGTTTAACTATGATAAAGTTTTTAAAAAAATTTAGAAGTAGGTAAAAACTTATTTTTTATGAAATAAAAACCTAATAATTCTAGTAAATTAAAATAAAAATTTATTACTTATATCACTTAAATCACCTATATCATTTAAATCAGAAAACAATATTGAATTTGGTTGGTTTTGGTGGAATTATTGCTCAATTTATCAACCTTAGAACAAAAATTTTCTGGAGATACTAGTCCAAACATAGGAATTAATTTTGGATCATATTTTAGAATATATAATTTTTATCCATTTGTTCCAAACATTGATTTAAGATTATTATTAGGTAATTTTTATGATAATGGAAGAACTTTTCAAGAAAAAAAAACTTTCTACAAGTATTAAATTAGGAATATATTGCAAACATTGGATTTGATTATTTTATAAATAGAAGAATTTATACTAGTTTTTCTTATTCTATCTTAAATCCTGAATTTATATACTTATCACCGACAAAATCAAATAATAATAATGAACCATTAAGTGATCCTAGTTTTAACAATTTTGAGTTTTTTTAATATGGTTAATGCTTCAATAGGTTTTTTATTTTTAAAAAACTACTTTTTATCAATAATAGCTAATGTTAGCCTACTTATACAAACTAAATCATTTTCATTATCATATATATGTATTTCCCAAACATGAATTTTTTTTCCTAATCTTAAAGGTCTAGCAATACCTCTAACAAAACCTTCTTTAACACTTTTTAAGTGATTTGCATTTACTTCTATACCAACACTATATTGTTTATTATAATCTAAACATATATTAGATGCCATACTACCTAAAGTTTCGGCTAAAACCAACAGAAGCACCACCATGCAATTATACCATGTAATTGTTTAGTTTTATTATTAACAGGCATTATACCTTCTAAAAAGTCTTTTCCTATATTTGTTACTTTTATATCTAAATGAGAAACTATTGTGTTCTCATTCATTTGATTAAGTTTTTTCTATTGTAAAAATTTCCGTATTAATCATTTTATACCTATATGTAAAGCTGATGCACCACCAGCAAATTCATAACATTTAACATCATTCAAACCTAAATCTTTCATTATTTTTATTAATCCTTCTTGTGCTGGGAATTCTTCCAAGGAATTAGGTAAATATGTATATGCTGATTTATCACCTTGAAATATACTTGTAATAAAAGGCATTATTTTATAAAAGTAAAAGTAATAAAATATTTTTATATACAGGAATTCTAGGTTTTCCTAAATCTAGAGATATTATTCTAGCACCTTTTTTAGCAACTCTTATCATTTCAGAAAATTGCTTTTGGTATATCAGGTATATTTCTAAGACCATAGCTAACAGTAACAGCATCAAAAGTATTATTTTTCAAAAGGTAAATTCATAGCATCACCTTGTATAAAATTAATATTAGTGCTATTTAATTTTTTTTGCTTTTTTCATTAGCTATATTTAACACTGTCTTGAACAAAATCTAAGCCGATAACTTTTCCATTTTTTTCCTACTTTTTTTAAAAGTTTTAAAAGCTATATCACCAGTTCCAGTGCATATATCTAAAGCAATATCACCATCTTTTAAATTAGCTTTTTCAACAAGATAATTTTTTCCAATATCTATGCATTCCAAAACTTATAACATCATTAAAAAAAATCATATTTTTGATGCTATACTTGAAAAACATTTCATATACATATTCTTTTTTGTCTTTTTTAGTATTATTAACTTCTACAAAATCTTTTTTTACTTTTATACCCATAAACTAAATATTATCATAAAAAGTAATTTTTAAAATGAAAAATAGATTAAATAATTTCTACAAATTGAATTTAATAAAAAGATAAGATTAATAAAGCTAACTTTGTTAATTAAAGCTGATGATAAAGCTAAGTTTTAATTTTTATTTTTTAGTTTCTTTATATATTACGTGTTTATTTAAAGTTGGATCATATTTTTTTATTTCTAATCTATCAGGATCGTTTCTTTTATTTTTTTCTGTTGTATATCTATGCTTACTTTCTGTGCTTTGTAAAGTAATTATAACTCTCGCACCTGCTTTTGCCATAATATTTTCCTTTAAACATTAAAAATAGTAATAGTATTAAAATTAACATATTTTTTTAATTAAAGTCAATATCTTCTTAATGTTATTTTAAGTAACTTTTTTATTGACATTTTTAAGTATAGAAAATTATAAATTCAGATTAAAAGAGAGTTCTCAAGAAAGTTGTGTTTAGTAGTAAAACCTCAAATTAAAAATTTGCTTAAGTTCATAAATATGATTTTTAATATGAGGTATAGAATTAAACTTCCACTTATTATTCATTTTTTCAATAAATAAAAAGAAAGAAATTTCTAAACAATCAACACTCTGGAAATATCCAGATTTTCTATATCTAATTCTTTCAAAACCTGAATTGACAGATTCAACAGGATTAGTTGTATATATATGCTTTTGTATTTCCTTAGGAAAATTCAAAAAACAAATATATTCATCTATTTTAGAATCTAAACTTTTAATAAAGTCTGGATACTTGTCTGAATATTTATAGATAATTTCCTCTTTAAATAAATTGAAAGCTTTTTCAAATGAATTAGATGTTTTTATTTGAGTTAAAATTTCAATAATATTTTTACAATCTTGTTTAGAAGTATTTCTGAAAATACTTCTTTGTAAATGAACAAAACATTTCTGTATATAACAATCAGGGAAAAATGTTTTAATAGCATCTGATATACCGCTAAAATCATCACAAATAAAAAATCTATGTATACAAAAAAGTATTTATCTTCTAATTCTGTTAATTTAAAATCTTTTATCTTTATTTTTATACTCTCATATATTTCTTCTACTGCTTGGTTAGAGTAATTTAACCCTTTACATCTCAATTTTGATTTTATCTACAATAATATTTTTTATTTTTTCAAAAACATTTTCTATTGTGTCATTAGAATTTATAACACAAAATCTATTTTCTTTTTTTGATATTTCTAAAAAACCTTTTCTAATTCTTGAGTGAAACTCAAAGGATTCTTGTTCTATTCTATCCAATAAATTTCTATTTTTTATTCTATTAAGTCCATTTTCCACTTCTAAATCTAGGATAAAGGTTATATCAGGTTTTAGTCCTTGTGTAGCTATATTATTTAAATATTCTAATATTTGTATATCAAATAATCTACCATAACCTTGATAAGCAATAGTAGAGTCTATATATCTATCAGATATAACAAAGTAATTTTTTTTTAAGTATGACTTAATAAAAGTTTCTACATGATGGGCTCTGTCAGCTAAATACATAAATATTTCTGACATACCTATAGGTTTATCATCAATATTTGGATTTAGTATTAAATCTCTTATTCTCTTACCTAATTCAGTACCTCCTGGTTCTTTTGTAATAACAACATTATTACCTCTTGATTTAAGAAACTCATAAAGTAATTTTATTTGAGTTGTTTTACCTGCTCCCTCTATTCCTTCAAATGTTATAAACATATTATATTCCTCTAGGATATATTCTTAGTCTTTTTTCATTTTCTATTCCGACTATTTCAAAATTTAACTTATTTTGTTTTGCTATTTTTTGTTGAATTTGTAATATATCTTCATTTCTTGGTAAAAGTTCAATTGGAACATTTACATGCTTTAATAATCCTTCTACTGCTTGATTAACGTCTTCAATTGCTTCTTCAAGTTCTTCATCAAATTCTTCAAAAGACTCTTCTTGTTCAATATCTAATTGCAAAGCAGTTCTTAGGATTTTTTGTAATTGATAAATATTGTTACTTTTAACTACATATACAGGTATTTGTTTTATCACTAGCATTTTTTACAATTTTATTATTTGCTTTATAATATGATTTTAAAATAAAAATCATATCAGCATCGTCTAAAGATTTTGTAACTATTGCTTGTAAGTTATAATTTTTTATTAATTTTTCTAATTGTGTTCTACTTACTCCATAAGGATATATTCTTATTTGATAACCTTCATTGCCAGTAAAATTTACATCTTTTATTTTTTTTACTTCTTTACTTTCATTTAGAATTGTTATTTTTTCCATCTTCTTCTAAAATTCTTACTTCAAAATCAGGTAATATACCAAATCTAAGATAGTTATCTACAACATTTTCTATATCCTTATGTATAGCTAATCTATTTCTACTTTGTAATTCTATTATTATATCAAAAGTTGGTGGTGCTTTTCTTTCTAAGATTGTTTTTTGAGTTTGTCTTCTTCTTGCTTCTTCGTCACCTAATGTTACACTCTGTATTCCACCTATTAAATCATTTAAAGTAGGATTAGCAATTAAATTTTCTATACTAGAACCATGAGCTGTTCCTATTAATTGAACACCTCTTTCAGCTATTGTCCTTGCTGCTAATGCTTCTTCTGATGTGCTTATTTCATCTATTATTATAACTTCTGGCATATGATTTTCAACAGCTTCTATCATTACAGAATGTTGTTCTTTAGGATTTGTTACTTGCATTCTTCTTGCTCTTCCTATAGCTAAATGTGGTATATCTCCATCACCTGCTATTTCATTAGACGTATCTATTACAATAACTCTTTTACCAATTTCAGTGCTTAATATTCTAGCTATTTCTCTTAATTTTGTAGTTTTACCAACACCAGGTTCTCCCATTATTAATATGTTTTTTCCTGTTTTTATTAAATCCTTTATTATATCAACAGAGCCTTTTATTGCTCTACCAACTCTACATGTTAATCCTATTATTTCACCTTTTCTATTTTGAATACCTGATATTCTGTGCAAAGTTTTTTCTATTCCTGCTCTTCTATCTTGTCCAAAATTACCTATACGTTTTATTACATAGTCTATGTCTTCTTTAGTTACATAAGGTATATTATCTAGATAAACAACGCTTTTATCATATCTTATTTCTACTTCTCTACCTAAATCCAAGACTATTTCTAATAAAATATCATTTTTTTGTATTTTATTTAATTCTTCTATTACTCTAGGTGGTAAAACTTTTATTAATTCATCTATATTATCTTCTATATTATTCATATTTAAAAAATTAAACTATTAAATTAAAAAGCAGTTTCAAAATTTATTTTAACTTATATTAATCATATTGATTAAAAGTTTTTTATAAATTAATAATATTATTTATTTTTTGAATTATTTACTAAAAATAGCTACTTTCCAAGCAAAGTCAATATCATCATTTTCTAAAGCTATTTTTGATGTTAATTCAAGAAAATATTTATACTTGTTAGAATTTTTCAAGCATAAACAAACTTCTAACATTTTTTTATGTTCTTTTCTTTTTAAAAATCTATAAAAATTAGACTCATCATATTGATTATTTGTTTCAAAATTTTTTATAAAATTATTTACTTCGTCTTTATTAGGTATTTTTTCAACATTTGCTAATTTTGCTAAATTATTAGCAGTATATACATTTGAATTTTTTATAAACTCAGGTAAATTATCATAGCCTATACATTTTTTACCTATAGGCTTTTCTACTTTGAATATAGAATTTCCAGAAGCTCTTGTATAAAAATCTCCACTATTTCTTGCTACTAAATCTATGTAATCAGGATATATTATTCCATCCTTAAAAATATCTTCAGAATAATGAAAATATAAAACCTCACATATTGCTATATTTGCTGAACCTTTATCATTTCCTATATTTATCATTTGTAACAATTTACACTCCATTTGAAATGGTGATTCTTTAACTCTAGGTGGAGTAACTACTAAAGATTTTATAGGTGTTAAACCGCTTTTTACAAATTCATTAATACCTGTTTCATATTCTGTAGAAGAAAGACTAACTTGTTCAACCATATCATAAGTAACAGCTTGTATAACACACTCTTTTGTTCTTACTATATTATTATAAGTATCTTTCAAGCTTGCATCTCTTATTCGTCTTGAAGCTGAAAAAGCTACAACAGGTGGATTAGCACCAAAAGCATTAAAAAATGAAAATGGAGACAAATTAGGCTCACCATTTTCTGAAATTGTTGATACTAAAGCTATGGGTCTTGGTGAAACTCCTCCTAAAAGTAATTTTTGAACCTCTAAAACACTTATATCTTTGGGATTAACAGATTTAAACATTCTTTTTCCTTGATAGTAATGAATATGTATTCGGATTTTTTACAAACGTATTTTTTAATTTTCCTAATGCTGTTATTTCAAGTTCTATAACATCATTTTCTTTCAACCATATTGGTGTGAAACTTTCTCCTTTTTCTTTTGCTTCTATTGCCCAAGTCCCATTTAATTCTAAATAACAACCTGTTCCTACAGTTCCAGAACCTATAACATCACCTGGGTATATTTCAACTCCATAAGAAACTCTTTCTATAATCTCTGCAAATGTCCAATTCATATCTTTTGTATTGCCATAAGAGATTTGTTTACCATTATGATATGCTTTCATTTCTAAATCATATTTTAATCCAAATTCTGTATTTATTTTATATTGTTCTAATTCATCTTTTGTAACAATATATGGTCCTAAAATTGTTGCAAAATCTTTACCTTTTGCCGGTCCTAAATTTAATTTCATTTCCTCCATTTGTAAAACTCTTGCTGATAAATCATTCATGATTGTATATCCAAAAATATATTCATCAGCTTTATCATATTGTATATTTTTACCTTTTTTTCCAATTATAGCTGCATATTCTAATTCAAAATCTAAGTTTTTGAAATGATCTTCTTCTAAAATTATTTCACCTTCTCCGAAAATTGAATTATGATTTGTAAAATAGAAAACAGGAAATTGGTCAAACTCTGGTATCATTTCAAGCCCTCTATTTCTTCTTGCAGTCATAACATGTTGTCTAAAAGCGTATCCATCGCGACACGAAGTAGGTTTAGGTATAGGTGATATTAATTTATATTCCTTTTCAAACATTTCCTCATCAATTTTTTTTAGAAATTCTTTAGCTTGTTCTAATAGTTTTTCAGAGTTATTAAGAAAGTAAATTATATCTTCTGGAAAATTATAATTTAATAATTTACCACTTTTATTCAAGTCAATTACATTGTTATTATATAATACACCTAATTTTTGTTTATTTTCATTATTTAAAAAAGTTACAAACTTCATTAATTACCTCTAAAATTAATTTTATAACACATGTAATTAAAATTATAGACTTGTTTTAACCTTTAAAATAAAGTTTTTAACAAAAATAGAAAATGATTATAGTATAATTTACAATAGTTTAGCAATATAGTGTTTTTTCAATAAAAATTTATGAAAATAAGTATAAAAGAATAAGCAAAAAGAAGAAAAGACAATAATAGATGCTACTGAACAAAGAATTAATAGACCTAAAAAAAAAATCAGAAAAAGAAATATTCAGGTAAAAAAAATGTCATACACTAAAATCAATGTTAATAGTAAATGAGAAAAAAGAAATATTGTATGTAAGTAAAGCATATGAAGGAAGAATACATGATTATAAACTTTTAAACAAAGAGTTTCCAACTGATAAAGATTGGTTTAAGAATTTAGTTGTAATAGCTGATTTAGGTTATTTGGGTATAGAAAAAGACTATAAATGTAAAAAGGTAATAATGAAAGATAAAAAACAAAAGCAAAAAGAATTAACAAGAAGTCAAAAATTAAATAACAAAAAAAAATCTAAAATGAGAATAAAAGCATAGTATTTGTGGAGTAAAGAAATATAAAATAATGTCTGAAAAATTAAAAATAACTGATATTAAATCTCTATAACAGGATTATAGGTGTATGTTGTGGATTATTTAATTTTTATACAATGAACTAATTATAAGCACACAACAACTCTAATATATCCGCGATACAAGAAAACTTATTAAATCGTTTACATAATCATGGTACTTAGTTTTTGGTATTTGGGAAACTACATTTTTTATGCTAATAATATCTTTTTCTAAATAATTTTTCATTTTTATTTGTATATCCTCTTCTTTAATTCTATTAGAAAAATCTTTTCCTAATTTTTCTAATTTTTCTAAATCATTATTTTTTACTAAAGTTTTCCATTGAACAAAACTATAATTATCTTCTTGAAATAAAAATATTAAAGGTAATGTTATTTTACCTTGATAAAAATCTTGCAATCTTTTTTTACCTAAAATATTATTACCTGTGTAATCTAATATGTCATCAACTATTTGAAAAATTCTACCTATATGATTACCAAGATTTCTAAATAATTCTGTATATTCTAACTTATTACAAGAATATGTCCCTGCAACAGTGCACCATTCAAATAAACTCGCTGTTTTTAAATAAATTAATTTTTCATAATCTTCTAGGTTAATACTATCTTTATTTTTCATATCCATTTGATGTATTTCACCTTCTACAAGTTTTGAAACAGTATTAATCATTTCAAATAATTCATTTTTAAAATTTCTTAATTCTCTAAATACTTTACTTAATATAAAATCACCACCTAAAACAGCCGTATGATTTCCATAAACTAAATTAACAGTAGGTAATCCTCTTCTTTCTTTACCTTCATCTATAACATCATCATGTAGTAATGTAGCTGTGTGGACATATTCGGCAATAGCAGACATTAATATACAATTGCTATTTATATTTTCATTTGTTAAAAGACTATAACTTAAAAAAACTATAATTGGTCTTATTCTTTTACCACCAGCTAATAATAAATGATTTAAAACATTTTGAAACCATATAGGTTTATCACTTGCAAAATTGATAAGTAATTTTTCTGACTCTTCAAGATATGGCTTAAATGCTTTTTCTATTTTTACAAAGCTATCAATAGATTTATATGTATTTAAAACACTCATTCTATATAAAAAATAATAATATTATAAATAATAACAAAATAATATGATTAAGTATTTACAAATTGATTAATTTAAGTTAATTTTTATATTTAAAGATTTAATTTTTTTATAGGCTTTAATAATTTAGTTATTTATTTCTTATCATTTATGATTAATTTTAAAGACATAGAACAAAAGTTTAATGAATTAGATGATGAAAATAAACAAAAATTTTTATCTTTAATTAATAATTTTTTTGACAATATTCAGAAAAATAATTCATTATCAGCTTTAAAATCATCTTTTATGAAAAGCGACTCACCTTTACCACCACCTCCACCAATTCCTAATATGCCACCACCTCCTATTAATATGAGTAATACAATTGACAATACAGGATTTAATCCTTTAAAAACTAGGAATATAACAACAGGACCTTTAACCTTTAATAAACCTTTACAATCAACTTCTATTGCCAATAGAAAGAAATATTTAAGTATATTAGAAGCCTTAGATTATATTTGTCCTGTTATAACTGATTTAGGAAGAGAAGCTTTAAATCCTAAACGTATGATTGAAAGTGATATTTATAAATTTTTAAAACTAGTATCAGAAAATAATATTTCGTTAAAAGAAGTATATATAATGGAATTTTCGAATAAATATAAATTAGGTAAATTTTTAGAAAAAGTTTATCAAATGTCAAAAGAAAAATATTTTGTATATAGAAAAAATAAATCTTTAAATGAAAACGAAGAAATTAATTCTAGAATAGGTGACTTATTATTGGAACTAAATTTTATAAATCAGGAACAATTAGATTTAGCTTTGAAAATACAAAAAGGAGAAGCTGATTTTCCAAAGGAAACAAATATAAATGATAATTTAAATAAGGGAATGCTAAATATAGCACAACAAGTAATGCAAAAAATTAATGTTAGTAACAATAATACTAATTTACCAAAACAAAAACTACTTTTAGGAAATATTTTAGTAGAATTGAAATATATTAGTAAAGAACAATTAGATTATGTTTTAGGATTACAAAGATGGTTTAAATATGCTCTTGAAATTACAAAATGATTAAAGTAATTTCTTTATTAAAATTTCAACTGAAAGTCCTTTCAATGTATTTTAAAGATTCAAATTGGAGCAAAGAAAAAACAAAAGAGTTTTTTTTCTATATTCTTTATTATTTAATGAATATATGTTATTACTCATTTTTATGTTTTGCAGAATATATTTTTATTTTAAAAAATAAAAAGTTAAAGGAAATAGATAATAAAATAACTGATATTTATAAAAATGATAATCAATTTTGGGTTTCTTTAAAAGAAGGCTATAGTATAAAAACTGAAAAAATTTCTAATTTAACTTATGGTGAAACTTCTTATTTAGCTATAAAATATAGTCTTGATTTTATAAAACTAAATTCTCAAGATGTTTTTTATGATTTAGGTTGTGGAACTGGTAAAAATGTTTTTTTTTCTAACATTGTTTATAATGCTAAATCAATTGGTATTGATTTAATAAAATCCTTTATAGATAATGCTAACAATATAGTTAAAGAATTTGATTTAAAAAATATAACTTTCATAAGAAAGAGCATTTTTGATGCTGATTTAAATAATGGAACAGTTTTTTACATTACTCCAACTTGTTTTGATAGAGATAATTTAAATAAATTATTTAATAAAATAAAGACCTTACCAAAAGGTTCAAGATTAATAGTTCTAAGTATAGAAATAAATTTACCAGAGCTAAAAAAACTTGGACAAAAGAAATTATTTTATTCATGGGGATTAGCTGATACTTTTTATTATCAAGTAGTGTGAAAAATGAAAAAAGTTTTAATAACAGGTGGAGCAGGATTTATAGGTAGTCATTTATGTAAAGCTTTTTTAAATAAAGACTACAAAGTAATATGCTTAGATAATTTATTTACAGGAAGTTTGGATAATATAAAAGATTTAATTGGTAATAATAATTTTGAATTTATTAAGCATGATATTAATATTCCTATTAAAATAAAAGTTGATGAAATATATAATTTTGCTTGTCCTGCTTCTCCTATTCATTATCAATATGATCCAATATATACACTGAAAACAAACTTTATTGGAACATTAAATTTACTAGAGTTAGCAAAAGAAAATAACTCTCTTTTTTTTCAAGCTTCGACATCAGAAGTTTATGGCAATCCACTAGAACATCCACAAAATGAAAAATATTTTGGAAATGTTAATAATATAGGAGTTAGAGCTTGTTACGATGAAGGTAAAAGAGTTGCTGAAACTTTGTGTTTTGATTTTTATAGAAAATATAATATTAAATTAAAAGTTATAAGAATATTTAATACTTATGGACCTAATATGCTTGAAAATGATGGTAGAGTAGTAAGTAATTTTATTGTTCAAGCCATTAAAAATAATGATATTACCGTTTATGGTGATGGACAACAAACAAGGTCTTTTTGCTATATTTCTGATTTAATAGATGGTATTATAAAAATGTCAGAAGCTTCAAATTTTATAGGTCCAGTTAATTTAGGAAACCCCGAAGAGTATAAAATAATAGAATTAGCACAAAAAATTATTGATTTATCTAAAAGTAAATCTAAAATAATTTTTAAGAATTTACCAGAAGATGACCCACTAAAAAGAAAACCTGATATACATTTAGCAAATCACAGACTAAATTGGAAACCTAAAGTAAAATTAGATGAAGGATTAATAGAAACAATACAATATTTTAGAAATAAAATAGAAAGGTAAAAAATGATAAAAGTAATGACTATATTTGGAACAAGACCTGAAGCTGTTAAGCTTGCACCAATTATAAAAAAACTAGAAAAAGAAAAAGACTATTTTAATTCAAGAATATGTGTAACAGCACAACATAGAGAAATGTTAGATCAAGTTTTAGAACTATTTAATATAAAACCTGATTATGACTTAAATATTATGAAACCAAATCAAAATTTATTTGAACTAACTTCTAATGTTTTAATTGAGCTAAAACCTATATTAGAAAAAGAAAATCCTGATTTAATACTAGTTCAAGGTGATACAACAACGGTATTTGTTGCTTCTTTAGCAGCTTTTTACTTAAAAATAAAAATAGGACATGTTGAAGCTGGACTAAGAACTTTTAATAAATATAGTCCTTTTCCTGAAGAAATAAACAGAAAGCTAACAACCTCTTTAGCTGATTATCATTTTACACCAACTAAAACTTCAAAAGAAAACTTATTAAAAGAAAATATAAATGAAAAAGATATATTAGTAACAGGTAATACAGTTATAGATGCTTTATTTATGACATTAGATAAATTAAAAAAAGATGAAAAAGAAAATAATTTAAGTAAAAAAGTTAAAGAAGTTAAAGATTTGTGTCAAAAAATTAGTGTTAATAAGAATAAAATAATTCTTGTAACAGGACATAGGAGAGAAAATTTTGGACAAGGATTTGAAAATATATGTAATGCAATTAAAGATATTGCAAAAAATAGCAATATTCAAATTATTTATCCTGTTCATTTAAACCCTAATGTAAGAGAACCTGTAATGAGAATAATTGGTAATTTAGAAAATGTACATCTTATTGAACCACTAGACTATGAACCTTTTGTATATTTAATGAATCAATCATATTTAATACTTACAGATTCAGGAGGAGTGCAAGAAGAAGCACCTTCTTTAGGAAAGCCTGTATTAGTTATGAGAGATACAACCGAAAGACCTGAAGCAGTTATAGCAGGAACAGTTAAATTGGTAGGAACAAATAAGGATTTAATTATAAAAGAAACATTAAATCTTATTGAAAATAAAAATGATTATGAAAAAATGAGTAAAGCTCATAATCCTTATGGTGATGGTAAAGCAAGTGAAAGAATAATTAATTTTTTAAAAAACTTATAGAAAATTAAAAGTAGGTACTGAGATTGAGTTATAGAAAAAATTACCTTAAAAGCTTATAAATATTTAAAGTATATTTTAATATAAATTTTTAAAATGCTTACTACTAATGGATTTTAAGCTTGTCAAGAAGTAATATTAGCCCAGTGCTACTTATATAAATACTGTTTTTGAAATTTTTATTAATACTTTGAAAATATTTAAAGAAAAAAATATTCTATACTTAATTAATTTATAATTAATTGTTTATTCTTTTGGAGAAATATAATGCTTAAATATCCAGAAATAAGTCCAACTATTGTAAAACTGGGTCCAATAGAAATCAGATGGTATGGTTTTATGTATGTTTTAGGCTTTGTTATAGCTTATTTTATTATAAAATCAGAAGTAACTAGAAAAAAAATTAAGTTATACAGTAGATGATATATCAGATTTCATATTTTATCTAGTTATAGGTGTTTTGTTAGGTGGTAGATTAGGATATGTACTTTTTTATAATTTTAATTATTATTTTTCAAATCCTATTGAAATAATAATGATTAATAAAGGTGGAATGTCTTTTCATGGTGGTCTTATAGGAACAATAATTGCTACTTATTTATTTACAAAAAGAAGAAAAATACCATTTTTTCAATTAGCTGATATGGGTGTTTTAGCTGGTTCATTAGGACTTGGTTTTGGTAGGATTGGAAATTTTATAAATGCAGAACTTTATGGAAGAGTTACAAGTCCTGATTTTCCTTTAGCTATGGTTTTTCCAAATGCTGGACCTGAACCTAGACATCCGTCTCAGCTTTATGAATCTTTTTTTGAAGGTTTTTTAATGTTTGTAATATTATATTTTCTAAGCAGAAAAAACTTAAAAGAAGGAACTTTATTTGGAACTTTTATAATGCTATATGGATTATTTAGATTTTTTATAGAATATACAAGACAACCAGATGCACATTTAAACTTTGTATTTATGAATTTTTCTATGGGACAAGTTTTGTGTTTTCCTATGATACTTATAGGATTATTTATAATAATTTTTGTTTATAAAAAAAATAATAGCTCTCTTGTAAATATAAAATAATGTAAATTATAGTATTGATGTTTTTTAAATGTGATTAGATAGTAATGAAAGTTAAAATTTTTGCTAAAGAAAGGCCATACTTAATAGATTTTATAAACTTGCTTTCAAAAAAAACAGATAACATAGAACTATATATAGGAAAAGTTGGAGAAGAAATTCCTAAAAAAGCTTTTGAAAATGAATGTGATATTTTATTTTCTTACTCTTCACCTTGGATTATACCAAGTTCAATTTTAGAGCTTACAAAGACGTATAATATAAATTTTCATCCTGGTTCTCCTGAGTATCCTGGTTCTGGATGCTTTAGCTTTGCTTTATATAATAATGAAAATACTTTTGGAGTAACTGCTCATTTAATGAATACAAAAGTAGATACTGGAAAAATAATTAAAGTAAGAAGATTTCCAATATATCCTGAAGATACAGTTAAAAGTTTAATAGATAGAACTTATTTTAATATGATTTTACTTGCAGAAGAAATTTTAAATGAATTGTTTGAAACTAATAAATTAGAGTTTTCTAATGAAACATGGAAAAGAAAACCATATACTAGAAAAGATTTAGAAAGTTTGTATTGTATTAAATCTACAAATATTTCAAAAGAAGAACTTCAGAGAATAATAAGAAGTACATATTATCCTCCCTTTTTACCTTATATAATCATAAATGGGTATAAATTTGTGTATACAAATGAGAGCTAATTTTTTAAATGTGTTAATTTAATAAAAAATTAAAATTACTATTTTATGAATATATTAATATATATACCTTACATAAGCAAGTCAATTGGAGGAGTTTATAATTATTCTCTTAACCTAATAAAAACTTTATTGTCAGATAAAGAAAACAATTATTACATATATAATTTTAATGAAGATAAAAATATAAAGAGTTTAGTAAATAATTTAGAAAATTTTTTTATTATAAATCAAAAAAAATATTCAGAAAGTAGGTTTGATAATAAGATATTAAGATTAAAAGAGATAATAAAAAATAATTTAAATTTAGATATTAAAATAAAAAGCAAATTAGATTTTGTTTGTAAAAAATATAAAATAGACATTGTTCATTGTCCTTATCAGTATTTACCTAATACTAGTAAAAAAAGAATAGTTACTATGCATGATGTTCAAGAACTTTATTTTCCTGAATTTTTTACATCTGAGCAAAGAGCATACAGAGCAGTTAATTATAAAAAAGCTATAGATAATGCTAATAAAATAATAGTGAGTTATGAACATGTAAAAAAGGATTTAGTTAAATTTTTTGATAAAAATCCTGATGATATAGAGGTAATATTAATGGATATGAAAAATTTATGGTTTGAAAAGTTTATAAATAAAAAAGTAGAAAAATTAGACAAATATAAAGATTATATATTATATCCTGCTATAACTTGGAAACATAAAAATCATAAGAATTTAATAATAGCTTTAAGTAACGTTTTAAAAAAAAATATTGATATTAATTTAGTATGCACAGGATATAAAAATGAATATTATTATAATGAATTAGAACCATTAATAAAAAATTTAGGATTAGAAAAAAACGTATATTTTGAAGGACAAGTTGAAGAAGAATATTTATATAAGCTTTATAAGAGTGCTAAAGCTGTTGTTATTCCTACATTATACGAAGCTGGAAGCTTTCCTTTAGTAGAAAGTATTTTATTAAATGTTCCTGTAATATGCTCAAATGTTACTTCATTACCAGAAACAATTCAAAATAATGAATTTGTTTTTAATCCTTATGATATAGAAGATATGACAGATAAAATAATAAATATTATATCAAATAATGAGTATATAAGAAGAAATCTTGATAACTCTAAAAGAGTATCTAAAATGTTATCAAATAATAATGCACTTAAAAAATTAAAAGAATTATATTCTAATATGTCTAATAGTTAAAATTTGATATGAAAAAATACTTTGTTATAATAAAAAAATATTTATTTTAAAAAATATTATGAAAACTAAGGTTTTTATATTTTCTCATGTTCATTGGGATAGAGAATGGTATAGAACATTTCAAGAGTTTAGATTTGATTTGGTAAAAGTTATAGACAAAATTTTTGATTTACTACAATCAGAAGAATATAAGTATTTTATACTAGATGGACAAACAATAGTAGTAGAAGATTATCTTGAAGTAAGACCAAAACTCTATAATACTCTAAAAAGTTGGGTAATGTCTGGTAAATTACTTATAGGTCCTTGGTATGTATTACCTGACGAGTTTTTAGTAAGTGGTGAAGCAATAATAAGAAATCTTTTATTTGGAGTAAAAATTTCTAATGAATTAGGTTCAAATATAAAAATAGGTTATTTACCTGATATGTTTGGACATATAGCACAAATGCCACAAATATTAAAAGGTTTTAATTTAGAATATGCTATATTATGGCGCGGTGTAAATCCATCAAAAGATGTATTTTTTTGGGAAGGATTAGATAAAACAAAAATAATTTCTCTTCACTTAACTGATGGTTACTATAATACATTTATTATAAACTACAAAGAGCAAGAAAAGGATTTAAAAAAACATTTAACCAAATTAAAAGAAAAAGCAAATAAAAATATTTTATTTCCAAATGGAGGTGATCATTTAATACCTATAAGTAATTTTAAAGAAATTTTAAATGATATTTCATCTAAAAATAAAGATTATATTTTTATTGAATCAAACTTGATAGATTTTTTTAGTGAAATAGATAAAAATAACATAAATGAAACTATATTTGGAGAATTAAAATATCCTTCAAGTGCATATATACTACCTGGTGTATATTCTAGTAGAATATACTTAAAACAAAAAAACTTTGAGTTACAGAATATACTTTCAAATATTGTAGAACCTATATCTGTTATATCATGGTTACATGGTGATGATTATAAGGAAGAATTTATTAATTTAGCTTGGAAAAAATTGCTTCAAAATCAACCACACGATAGTATTTGTGGATGTAGTACTGACCAAGTTCATAAAGAAATGTTAGTAAGATATGATGAAGCTAATCAAATAGCAAATAAAATAGTAAAAGATTGTTTAGAATATATTTGTTCTTTATTTAATTTAGATAAAAATAAAGATTACTTTATATTATATAATTTAAGTAACTGGAAATATAATGCTATCATTGATTTTTGTTTTGATACAGATAATTTAAATTTAGAAAATATATCAATATTAGATGAAAATAATAATGAAATTTATTTTGAAATAAAAAAATCATATGATACTAAAAAATTTGTTTCTGAAATAGACATATTACCTGATTGGGTAAATATAAAAAGATTTGAAATTTTAGCTAGAATAGAAAATTTTGAACCTTTATCATATAAATTGTTAAAAATTCTTGAAAAGAAAAGTTCTATTAAGTTAAAAAATATTTTTGAAATAAAAGAAAATTTTATAAGCAATTCAATTTTATCTATTTCTGTAGAAAAAGAATTTTTATATTTAAATTACAATGATAGAAAATATATAGTAAATAAATTTATTGTTACTGGAGATGTAGGAGATGAATATAATTACTCACCACCTATAAACGACTATTTAATAAAAGCAAAAATAAAAAATTATGAAATAGTTGAAAATAACTATTTATCATTAGTATTGAAAATAAATTATAGTTTAGAACTACCTGAAAAGATAGAAACTGATAGAAAATATTATGTTAATAATAAAGTTATAAACCAAATAGAAACATATTTAACTTTAAATAGAGATGAAAAAAAGATTTATTTTAAAACTATCGTAAATAACAAAGCCGAAGATTTTAGGTTAAGAGTTTATTTTAGTCAAGATATTATAAATAAAAATGAAAATATTCTTTATTATGACACAGCTTTTGGTTTTTTAACAAAAGACTTGAAAATAAATAAAGAACCTTTTGATGTAGAAAAATATAAAGAAAGAAAAGAAGAAACTTTCGCTATTCAAAATTATGCTTCTTTATTTTCAAATGATCATGGTATTGCTCTTTTTACAAAAGGGATACCTGAATGTGAATTGTATCAAGAAAATGATATATTTTACTTATCTACAACTTTAATAAGAGCTATTGGTTGGTTATCAAGAGATGATTTGAGAACAAGAGGAGGAGGTGCTGGTCCATCATTTCCAACTCAAGATTCACAATGTAAAGGAATAAATATATTTGAGTATTTTTTAGAATTATTTGATAATGATTTTAACAGTTCAAACCTAAATAAATCAGCAAAGCAATATTCTAATAATATTTTAATAAAACAGTTTAAGCCTAAAAATACAAAAAATAACTATATTTTAAAATCATTAATAAACTTATATCCTGAAAATTTGATAATAACAGCACTAAAAAAATCTGAAAGTGATAATGGATTTATTATTAGATTTTATAATCCAACACAAAATAAAACAACTTATACTCTCTCATTAGAAAAAAAATTAAACATATATGGTGCTTTTTTGGTAAACCTAAATGAAGATATAATAAAAAATATTGAATTGTTAGATAACAAAATACAAGGTGAGATAAATGAATTTGAAATAATCACTATACAATTTGTAACTTGTAAATAAAAATAAACTAAATGAAGGTACTAGCTAATGTTATTTTTTGATAAACTTAAAATCCCTTAATAGTAAGCATTTTTAAAGATTTATATTAAAATATACTTTAGATTTAGTATTTATAAGCTTTTGAAGGTAATTTTTTTCTATAACTCAATCCCAGTGCCAAGAAAATATTTTGTAAATAAAATATTGCAACATTACAGATATTATTTTATAAAAATAAATTATGCTAAATGTTAAATTGTAAATTAAAAAATAAATGAGAATGAATTTGATTAATAGTTATTATCTCTTTTGTAAGAACTTTATATTATAATCAAGAATGACTAAATATATATTTATTACTGGTGGTGTTGTTTCGTCTATTGGTAAAGGTATAATTGCTTCATCAATAGGTCGTGTATTAAAAAGTAGAAACTTATCTGTTTCTATTTTAAAGTTTGATCCTTATATAAACATAGATGCAGGAACAATGAGCCCTTATCAACATGGTGAAGTTTTTGTTACAGAAGATGGTGCTGAAACAGATTTAGATTTAGGACATTATGAAAGATTTGTTGATATAAATCTGACAAAAAAAAATAATGTAACAACGGGTGCAATATATCAAAGCGTTATAAATAAAGAAAGAAAAGGAGATTACTTAAGTGGAACTGTTCAAGTAATACCACATATAACAGATGAAATAAAATCAAAAATAATAGATATTTCTAAAGATGGATTTGATATTGTTATAGTAGAAATAGGAGGAACAATAGGTGATATAGAAAGCTTACCTTTTATAGAAGCAATAAGACAATTTAAAAAAGATGTAGGTAGAGAAAATACTCTTTATATACATGTAACGTTAGTTCCTTCTTTAAGTACTAATGGTGAGCAAAAAACTAAACCAACTCAACATAGTGTAAAAGAATTAAGAAGTTATGGTATTCAACCTGATATTTTAATATGTCGTTCTGATAAGGAAATATCTAATTCAATAAAGGAGAAATTATCTTTATTCTGCGATATAGATAAAGAAGCTGTTATTGAGTGTAAAGATGTAAAATCTATTTACGATGTTCCAATTGTCCTTGAAGAAGCTGGATTAAGTAAGGAAATTATAAAAAGATTAAACATAAATTGCTCTGAACCTAATTTACAAGAATGGATAGAAATAACATCAAATTAAAAAAAGATTTTAAATACACAAAATAAATATTGCTTTAGTAGGTAAATATGTTGAATTACCTGATTCTTATATGAGTGTTATTGAAGCAATTAAACATGCTGCTGCTTATTCTCAAGTAAATGTAAATATTGTTTTAATAAATTCTGAAGAATTAAATGAAAATAATATATTTCAATTTTTTGAAAATATAAATGCTATTTTAGTTCCTGGTGGTTTTGGTGATAGAGGTATAGAAGGAAAAATATTAGCTATAAAATATGCTAGAGAAAATAATATACCTTTTTTAGGCCTTTGTTTAGGCTTACAATTATCTGTAATAGAATTTGCGAGAAATGTATGTAATTTAAAAGAAGCTAATAGTACAGAATTTGATATAAATACTAAGTATCCTGTTATTGACTTAATTGAATATCAAAAAAATATAATAAATCGTGGTGGTACAATGAGGCTTGGTAATTGGCCATGCAAACTTTCAAGTGATTCAAAAGTTTTTAAATTTTACAATAAAGAAGAGTTTTTAGAAAGACATAGACATAGGTATGAAGTAAATAATGCTTACAAAGATATATTGTCTGAATATGGATTAAAATTTTCTGGGACATCACCTGATCACAATTTAGTAGAAATTATTGAAATACCAAAGTTAAAATACTTTGTTGCTTGTCAATTTCACCCTGAATTTAAATCAAGACCAAATAATCCACATCCTTTATTTATAGGATTAGTAAAATCTTGCATAGAATAAAAAGGAAAAATATGGAAAAATACAAAAAATTATTAGAAATAGCTAAAAATTCTCTTAAATACTCGTATAGTCCTTATTCTAATTTTAGTGTAGGAGCTGCATTACTTTTAAAAAATGGTGATATTATAACAGGTGTAAATGTAGAAAATGCATCTTATGGTTTAGGTATATGTGCTGAAAGAGTAGCTGTTGTAAAAGCTATATCAGAAGGTAATAAAGAATTTGAAGCAATAGCTATAGTTTCTGGAAAAATAAAAAATTGCTTTCCTTGTGGTAGTTGCTTACAATTTATGTCAGAATTTTCTCAAGATTTAGACATAATACTTGAAGGTGAGAATAATGAACCAATAGTTAAAAAAATAAAAGAATTTTTACCTTATATGTTTAGTGGTAAAATGCTCAACTTTGAACCTTAAAACCTGAAATTCTTGAAAAAGTATCGCCTCTTTCAGCAAAGTTTTTAAACTTTCCATAACTAGGAGAACCTGGGGATAGTAGTATTATACCATTTTTTGGTGTTATATTTTTTGCTATATTTACAGCTTCTTCTAAACTATTTGCTTCTTTTAAAATTAAATTTGATTTTGTATTTTTTGATTTGTTTCTTATTGTATCGGCTATACGATAACCATTATCAGGCATAGTTATAACAGAGTAAACATGAGAGTTATTTAAAACATATTCAGCAAATTTTTCAAAATTCAATCCTCTATCAAATCCCCCCATTAATATAGTTATTTTTTTATCTTTATATGTTTCAAGAGCAGCTATTGAAGATTCAGGTGTTGTTGAAATACTATCATCTATATATAAAATATCATCTTTTACACCACAAGGATAAAGTCTATGTGGTAATCCTTTAAATGTTTTTATACTTTCTACATTATTTTTAAAATCAATATTTAAATATTTCACAACGGTTAATGCAGCACATAAATTAGATAAATTATGATTACCTGGTATTGGCATATCTTTACCATCAAATATTTTTTCATTTTTATAATAAATAAAATTGTCTTTTACATAAAAATTGTTTTCATCATTAAAAAAATAAACATTTTTTAAATTCAAATTTTTTATATATTTTTTAGTATTCGCGTCTGTTTTATTTAAAATACAAATATCACTATCAGTTTGCTTTTTAAATAAATTTAACTTATCATTATAATAATTATCTACATTCAAATGCCAATCAAGATGTTCAGGAAATAAATTTAATAATATTCCTATTTGAGGTGAGTATTCTAAATCAGAAATTTGATAGCTTGATAATTCCATTACCCATATATCAGGTTTTGGTTCAACAAATAACATATCAATCATTGGAGTTCCTATATTCCCACCCAATTGTAACTGTTAATCCAGAATTTCTAAGTAAATGAGTTATTATACTTGAAGTTGTACTTTTTCCTTTAGTTCCTGTAACAACTATTTTTTTATCGTTTATATGTTCTGAAAACCATAAATTAGTAGAAGAAGTTATTTTTATTCCTTTACTTTTTGCTTCTTTTATTTCTTCTTTATATATACTAACCTCCCGGTGATCTAATTATCACATCAACATTTTTTAAATATTTTTTTATATCATCACCGTAAACTATTTTTAAAAAAGGGTCTTGCTTTAGAATTTCATTCATTTCTGTTTGAAATTCTTTATCATTAAAGATATATACTTCTTTCCCTGGAAATCTTTTTTTTAGAAATTTTAAAGTGCTCCAACCTTCTGAACCAAGCCCCCAGATTGCAATGTTTTTATTTTTTAAATTTGATATATTCATTTAAAATCTCCTTGTATTTTTTGTTCAAAAGATTAGCTTCAGAAATAGAAAAAACTTTGTTATAAAGTATATCTTTATTGTATTTATCTTTAATTTTTTCATTAATGTCTTTTACTATAAAATCATTTTTCCACTCATTATTATCATTTAATAGTAAAAATGCTAAAACTGATTCTTCTATTTCTCCTACACATTCAAAAAGGTTTATAAGATTCATAACCTATTAAATGATAATAACCCTTTAATTGATTTCCATCATTTAAAAGATTTTTTCCAAATATATTTATAATTTTGTTTTTATCCATAAAAGGCGCTAATGCTAAAAAAAACAAATCTACATTTATCACAATTAAGACACCATCTTTCTACTCTCTTATCTTCCTGAATTTTAAATGCTGAATTACAACTTGTAAAAACAGAATGATATTTTTCTTCTTTTGAAAACAATTTTGATATATGTAACTCTGACAATGGTCTTAAAAATGAAAAGTAATTTAAATCTTCTAAAACAGCACTTTTAAAATAGTTATTTATATCTTTTTCAAATTCAAAACTTTTACTATATTGATGATTTACTTCTAAACCATCTTTTATTAAATTTCCTACATTTGCTGATCTTTCATTAGGACATTGCAATATTTTTGAAATTATATATTATTGCTGAAGCTGCCATTATAAATGCTAGTATTGCTGATATAGGAACATGACCATTATAAGCACCTTGTGAATTTAATTCTAAAAGTATTGGGTCTATTTTTCTTGTTACATGTATATGTTTATAACCAGAAACATTGCAAACATCCTTTATTGGTTTTAAATTTCCTACCGAAAATAATATAATTTCTTCATTACTATGTTTTAATGCTTCTATTGTAACAACAGAATCTTTACCACCACCAACAGGAACAATAGTTTTGTCTTCTAATTTAAAATCAGATGGTTCATCTATGTAATTTTCATCATAAGGAAAATTAATTCTATCTTGTAAATTTAGATTATTTTTATAAGCAAATTCACCTAATCCCTTTATATAAAGTTTTTTCATAAAATCAGCTGTATATTTAGATATCTCTTGATTATTTATTAAAATATTTTCAGGTATAGCTGTTTTATAATAACTTGCACCTGCTACTAAATGTAATTTTGAAAAAACTTTCTCTAATGCTTTTTCTTTTTCTTCAGTTAAATTATTGTTTACATTGTTAAATATTATTTGTTCAGTAAAGTAATATTTAGCATCTAAAGAATAATTTAAATTCAATATATAAGAATTTTTATCAAATCTATAAGATAAGAATTTAAATGATTTTATTTCTTTAGGATTAAACATTACTTTGCTAATACTTCTTGACTATTTGTATCTATAAACTCAAATTTATATTCACTCAAAGCATGATATGCACTTTTAAAACCAGACTTTATGATTCTTCCCATACTCCTTAAAGATAAATTAAAATGATCTTCAAAAAACATAGTAGCATCATGAGGTTCAGGTGCTATCCATATGTAATCAATATTTTCGTTAAACTGCATTCTTTTTTGCATATTTTCTATTAATTCATTCATTAAATTTTTTGGTAAGTTGTTTTCTATAAAGAATTTTCTTACTTCATCAATAGCACCAGCTTTTATTTCTCTTCTTATTTTAGCTTCTCTAATTTTACTTTCTATCAATAAATATATTGTTTGAACTAAAATAATAGGTAAGCCATAATTAATCAATGAGCCATATTCAGGACTATATGTATAAGGTTGATGTGTATATGATGATATTATTAAATCACAGCCAGCATCTTTTGCTATATGAGAAGATAAAGTATGTCTTACTTCACCATCAAATACATCAACGTAAGTACCATCTATTTTTAGCTTGTATGGACCAAATATAAAAGGTAATGACATAGAAGCAATTGCTGCTTCTGATATTGGAACATCTGTAACATATGTAGCTTGTTCTCTAGTTTTAAGTTCTTTTGGACCTAAAATAATTCTATTAATATTATTTAGCTCAGTAGTAACAATGTATAATTCAGAAGCCAAGTCTTTAAAACAATCAGATGGTAAAACATTTTTTAAGTACTTTCCAACATTCTTTGTACTAAATAACCCATTAAAACCAAAAATTGTTTGTAATATACTTTCTATACTAAACTCTTTATTATTTATAATCCTTTTAAATGAATTAAAAAATGAGTTTATATTACTTTTTAAATTGCTTCCTAAAACATCTTTATAACTTATAGGCTTTAAAATATTAGAGTGCTTATTACTATAATTTTCACTTAAAGAACTATATAATTCTTCTACTGTAAAACCACTTGCTGCTAAAGCTGCAGTAAAAGAACCCGCACTTGAACCAACATAAACACCAACTTCACCGTTTAAAAGCATTTGCTTCTCTAGAATTTTTTAATAATCCACCATGAAACTTAAAGCCGAATCTTTGCATTGCAAGCATAACGCCTATATGAAAACAGGCTGCTTTTACAGCACCACCACTTAAAACTAATCCAATTTTACTTTTATTTTTTATTACTTTTTTTTCTTTTGTTTGCATATTTTTTCTCTAAATTTAACAATATTATTATATAACCTATAATATTATTTAAATGTAACATTTTAACAATTATATTATTATGCAACTTTTATATTGACTTATAATTTCGTTTTTGTTAAATTTTACTTTATGAGTACTACTTTTATATCTGGTGAAATAGATATATATAATTTACCGACTGATAAGAAAAATCAAATAAAAAAAATGTTAGAAGATTTTTATGGTTCATCAGATGCAATAGCTGAAATATATAATGAAGAATTTTTGTCATTTGAAGAAGAATGGGAAAAGTCATGAAGAAACAAATAGATTTTTAACTTTTCTTTCAAAATTAGTAACACTTTTTAATAAAGATACTGTTGCAAGATTATTATGTGAAGGTGAAACTCATAATGATTACTGGGGCATAATAATAAAAAATAATAAGTTATATATTCAAAGATACTCTTTAAAGCCTGTTGGAGATAAAAAAGAATTTATATACTATAATAAGTAATACTACAACTTTTAACTTAAAACTAATACTAATTTACTAATTTCGTTGTTAAGGTTTTAATTTCTAGTTAGTTTTTTAGAATATAATCATTTTTAACCATAAGAAATCTCAAGATGAAATTTAAAATTACTTTCTTTAATATTACTTAAAAGTTCTAATTGACTTTTTGAATAATAAAATTTATTTAATTCATAATTTAATATATCTTTTTCATCAAGAGCTAAAGCTAGAAAGTAAGAATTATTTACATAATCAATACTATAATTTATAAGATGCTTAAATGTATCTGTATAATCAAGAGGAATACATAAATTTGTTATAGAATAAAATTTTATGATTTCATTTTTAGTCGGTAATTTTGGAAGTTTTAAAAAGTTTGATATAAAATTAAATATCTTTGAATATTTTATATTATTTGCTAGTATAAATCTTCTTATATTATTTTGATTCCAGAGTCCAAGAAAAGAAATAATTTTATTATCTTTAATACATACTATAAAGTTATTTATACCTATTAAATTTACAATTTTATTAAAATCTTTTAAATTAAAACATTGAGCTAAATTTTTATCAATCATTTTTGTATTCCATAAATTAAAAAGTTCATTTATATCTTTTTCATTAGCATTTCTGATATAATACTTACAGTTCATGTTTTTTGTTTTAATAGGAAAGATAAAATAAGTATTTATATTTGTAATATTATTCAAAGTTATAATATTATCTTTAGCTAAATTTATCCATTTTTTCCTTGCTATTTTATTATCAATTGCTATGCATGTAAATATCAAACTATCACTAGAAACTTTAACTGCTTCTTTTAATAATTCTTCTGCTAATTTTAGTTTTCTAAATTCTTTTTTTAATCTTAATTCAGATAAGTAAGCAATTTTAACAATCTTTTTGTTAAAAAAAAACATTATAAAAGCTAACAGTTACAAATCCTACTATCTCAGAGTTTTTTTGTATTGTAATAACTTTATAGTCATTATATATACTTTCTATAAAATTAAAAAAATTTGGTCTTTTATCTGTAGTATAACCTAAACTTTTAGATAAAATAGGAACTTCAAGAAGAATTTTTAATAATTGATTATTATCTTTATATGAAGCATATTTTATTTGAAAATTACTCATTATTTGAAAATAAAGTTTTAAATATTAACTTAGCTAGAAATAGTTATTTTTTTCCAAATTTAAATATTTTAGAAAAAAAGCTTTCTTTTTGTTCTTCTTTTTTCAATATATTTTCTTTTTTAATATGTTTTTTAGCTATTTGATCAGATGGATTATATTTTAAAGCAAGCTTAAATTCAGCTTGAGCCATACCTTCCCAATTTTTAGCTTCGTATGCAAGTCCTAATTGAGTATGAAAATCAGCTATATCAGTTTTAATACTAATAGCTTTTTTAAAAGAATCTATTGCTAAATCATAATTTTTCTTTTTCATATATTCTAAGCCAATATTATAAAAGTTTTTAGCTTGTTCTTCTTTTACTTTATCAGCTATTGGTGTTTCGTCAATTTTAGGTTTTACATTTTCTTGTTTTATTTGTTCTTGCTTAACATCATTTGTTTTATTATCAGTTTTTACTTCTTGTTTTATTTGATTTTCAGGTAAATGATTAGCAAGTAATCTTCTTAATTCTAAGTAATGAGCTTTTTTTTCTGGATTTGATAAAGTATTATAAGCTACTGTAATTTTTGCAAATATTCTTTGAGCTTCTAGTTTTTCTTCATTATCTTCTACAAATTTATCAGGATGATATTTTTTAGCTAATTTTAAGTAAGCTTTTTTTATTTCAGCATCAGAAGCATCTTTATCAACTCCTAAAGTAGCAAATAAGTCTTCTTTCCATAGATTATCATCATCAATATAATCAACCATACAAAACCACCTAATATATTATATTATCATTTAAAAGCTTCTGCAACAGCTGGATGAACTATTTTAGAATTTTCAATATTTAGACCTTTTGCTAAAACAGAGTTTTTTAACATTGCTTCTTTATATCCAAGGTTAGCAACTTGAAGTATATAAGGCAAGGTAGCATTTGTCAAACCAATAGTTGAAGTTCTAGGAACAGCTCCTGGAATATTAGCTACTCCATAATGAATAACTCCATCAACATTATAAACAGGGTTACTATGAGTTGTAGGGTGAATAGTTTCAACACATCCACCTTGATCAACTGATATATCAACAATAACAGATCCTTTTTTCATTTTTGAAACCATACTTTTTGTAACTAATGTTGGTGCTTTGGCTCCTGCTATTAAAACTGCACCTATTAATAAATCAGCTTCTTCTACTGCTCTTTCTATATTTTCTACATTAGAAGCTAATGTTAAAAATCTACCTGATAAAATATCTTCTAATTGTCTTAATCTATCAAGGTTTGTATCCAATATTGTAACTTGTGCACCCATTCCTAAAGCGATTTTTGCTGCTTGTGTCCCTGTTACACCACCCCCAATTATTACAACATTACCCGGATTTACACCTGGTATTCCACCAAGAAGAACACCTCTACCTCCATTATTCTTTTCTAAATATTGTGCTCCTATTTGAACAGCCATTCGTCCTGCTATTTCACTCATTGGAGTTAATAATGGTAAGGAACCATTAGGTAATTGTATTGTTTCATAAGCTATACCAACAAGTCCTATATCTAATAAAGTATCTGTTAATTCTTTAGATGCTGCTAAGTGTAAATATGTAAAGAGTATATGCTCTTTTTTTAAGAATTTATATTCAGAGCTTAAAGGTTCTTTTACTTTTACTATCATGTCAGAGGCTTCAAAAACATCTTCAGCTTTATCTAATATTTCAGCACCTGACTTTATATATTCTTCATCAGAAAAGCTACTGCCAACACCAGCATTTTTTTCTATATATACTTTATGTCCTGAACTTACAAGAACTTTTGCTCCTACTGGAGTTAAAGCAACTCTGTATTCATTATCTTTTATTTCTTTTGGAACACCTATACGCATAATAACATCATCTCCTTATTTAAATAGTAATATTCATTTCAAGTAAATCATTTAAAAACTTATAATTAGTCATATCATAATGTATTGGAGTTATTGAAACATAGTTATTTTTTACAACAGAAAAATCAGAATCAGGATCATCTTCATGTTCTAATGACTCACCAGCTAACCAATAGTATGTTTTACCTCTTAAGTCTGTTCTTTTTTCAAAAATATCTATATAACGATGAATTCCTAATTTAGTTATTTTATATCCTTTTAATAGTTTTTTATCAACAGCAGGAACATTTATATTTAATAGTGTTTTTACTGGTAACAATTTTGGATTAAATGTTCTTATAAAATTTAATATAAAATCAGCAGCTGTTTCATAATTGTTGTCTTCAAAACTTGCTAATGAAACAGCAATACTAGGAATTCCAAGTATTGTTCCTTCCATAGCTGCTGAAACTGTTCCAGAGTATATTACATCTGTTCCCATATTTTGACCTCTATTTATACCTGATATTATTAAATCAGGTTTAAAATTTAAAATAGCACCTACACCTAACTTAATACAATCTGAAGGTGTGCCGTTAATTTGCCATGATTTTTTTACATTATTGAAAATATTTACTTCTTCAGCTCTCAAAGGTTTATGTAAAGTTAAAGCATGTCCATTAGCACTTCTTTCTCTATCAGGTGCTAAAACATAAACATCATGTTCTTTTCCAATTGTTTCTGATAATACTTTTATTCCTTTTGCAAATATACCATCATCATTTGAAATGACTATATTCATTATTACTCCATTAATTATAATTAACTAATTTATAACCAAATTTTAACATAAATTATTTATATTACAAAATATTTTTAAAAATAAAGTAAAAATTTTTGTAACTAAAAAATAACTTTTCCTAATATAGATGTAAGTAATGATTTTGCTACTTCAGCTGTATGATTTCTATTATCTAATAAAGGATTTACTTCCACTATATCTACACTATTTATCAAATTTGTTTCAGCTAATACTTCTAGCATTAAATGAGCTTCTCTTAGTGTAACTCCGCCCATTACAGGTGTTCCTGTTCCAAATATTACCAAAGAATCTATTCCATCTATATCAAAGCTTAAATGTATTGGATTTTTATTTGGTGAAGTTATTTTTATTGCTTCTTTTATACAATAAAGCATTCCTTTTTCATCAATATCTTTCATTGTAAATACTTTAATACCATATTGATTAATAAGTTTTCCTTCAGGGGGATCAACACTTCTTACTCCAATAATTACTATTTTCTTAGTATCTAAGAAATTATTTTCAAAAATAGATTTAAGTTTATCATTTCCTAAACCACTTGCAATAGCTAAAGGCATTCCATGAATATTTCCTGATGGGCTAGTATCCTCTGTGTTAAAGTCAGCATGAGCATCAAACCATATCAAACCAAATTCTTGATTTTTTTCTTTATAATATTTAGAAATACCAGCTATACTTCCTATAGCAAGAGAGTGATCACCTCCCAAAACTAAAGGTAAATAATCATTCTTAATTGAGTTATATACTTTTTCTTTTAATTCCAAACAAAATTTATAAACTTCATCTAAATATCTTATTTTTCCTTTTTCAAACTCAACAGGTGGGTATGGTTCTTCAAGAGAATATATATTGCCAGAATCTATATATTCAATATTCATATTTGTAAGTGTTTCATATAATCCTGATAATCTTATTGCATCAGGACCTAAAGATGCTCCTTTATAAGGTGAAGCTATACTTATAGGTGCTCCAATAATATTTACTTTTTTAGACTTTTTTATTATCATACCAATATTAGTTAGTGTATAAACAATAAATATTATAGCAAAGTATAAAAATAATTTAAAACCTATTATTTACAGACAATAAAATCAGTTTGTTATCTTGGTAATATAAAAAATTTATTTTATTTTCTTGAAGATTTTTTTTTAGTTTCAAATTATATAAATTAATTATATTCTCAACTTCATTATTTGTAAGTAAGTTTTCTCTATAAAATACCCGTTATATCATTCAATAAATCAATTAAAGATACTATAGAATATAAGCTTATAAAAACGCTTAAAGTATTTAATAAAAAACCTAATGTAGTAGTATTTTGAAATATTCCATTTTGGGTATAAATAATTTTATTTTCTTTATTTGCATAATAGCCCATTACAGACGCTAGAGGTAATCCTATTGTTGAAAAAAGAATATTTCTAATTCTTCTATTATAAATTTCAGAAATTACTTTATTATACAAATCTTTATTATTTGATAATGAAGCTATAAACCTCATCATTAACTCTAAATCCATTTATAAAAACTTCTCTAATGGTATTATTACCTATTTTTATATATCTTATTTTAGCTTTTCTTTTTGAAAATTCTATACATTCGCTTATATTCTCTTGAGAATAAACATTTTGTATAAGTAGTGTAAATATTAAAAATATACTTACAACTATTTTCAAGCTATTACTCCAATTTCTGTAAGTTCTTGAAGCTTTTTCTTTTGATCATCAGCTATAAGAGCATCTATAATCTCATCTAAATCACCTTCAAGTATTTCATTAAGTTTATACAAAGTTAATTTTATTCTATGGTCAGTTACTCTATTTTCAGGAAAATTAAAAGTTCTAATTCTTTCTGATCTATCACCAGAACCAACCATTGCGCTTTTCATCTCTGCTTGTGCTTGATGTTGTTCTTGCATAATTTGATTCCACAGCTTAGCTCTTAATATTTCCATAGCTTTTTCTTTATTTTGTAATTGACTTCTCTCTTCAGAACAAGCAACCATAATTCCAGAAGGTTTATGAAATATTCTTACAGCTGTTTCTACTTTATTCACATTTTGCCCACCTGCACCACCTGAACGCATAGTACTTATTTCTAAATCTTTAGGATCAATATATAATTCTATTTCTTCAGCTTCAGGTATGACAGCAACAGTAGCAGCGCTTGTATGTATTCTACCTGATGACTCTGTAATAGGTACTCTTTGAACTCTATGAACACCAGCTTCATATTTTAATTTACTATAAACTTTATCACCAGATATAGACATTATTACTTCTTTATAGCCACCAAGTCCTGTATCATTTGCATCGACAAGTTTTACTTTCCATCCGTTTTTTTCAGCATATTTCATATACATTCTCATTAAATCACCAGCAAATAAACTTGCTTCTTCGCCACCTGTTCCTGCTCTTATTTCCATTATTATATTTTTATCATCATTAGGATCTTTTGGTAGTAATAATATTTCTAACTTTTCTTCTAATTCTTTTTGTTTTTTCTCTAACTCTAATATTTCTTGTTCTATTAATTCTCTCATTTCAGGTTCATTTTCATTTTTCAGCATATCTTTAGTATCATCTAAATTTTTTCTTATTTCTAAAAGTTGGTGATATGTATTTACTTGTTCCTCTAAATCTGCTCTAGATTTACTATATTTCTTAACTAACTTTTGATCCGATAAAACTTTTGGATCAGATAACAATTCTTCTAATTCCTTATATGTTCTTTCTATTTCAACCATTTTACTTTCTAAGTTCATATTTTTACAACCAAAAAAATAACAATATCAATTTATAATCCTATATTATAATTATACAAGAGGTTAGTTAATGCAAAAAAGTTTAAAATATTTACTTATATATTATTTCTTATTTTCTTTTTCAGCAAAAGCTGATGTAATTCAGGATAGTCTAGATTTTAATAATAAGTACATAACAGGTTCATTTAATTCTGTTTCTATAAATGATGATTCTACATCTTTAGCAATTAATCCTGGTGGAATTGGAATTAAAAGAGAAGGTGAATTATTTTTCTCAAATTCAATTTATTCTGATTTATATCAAACAAATATTTTTGCTTCATTCTCAAATTTTAATATTGGTTATCAACAATTTTTACCTTCAAATAATATAAGACCGTTAAGAAAATATATCTTTGGAACAGCATTTCCAATTATACAAGGAATAAGCACCGGTATTTCTTATAGTCACATTCAAACTTCAGATAATACTAATTTTTCAACATCAAGTTTTGATTTTGGTTTATTATCTAGACCTACAGATTTTTTATCAATAGGATTTGTTTTAAGAAATATAAATACACCAATTATTGACAAAACTATTATTAATAGAACTTACGCATTAGGTTTAGGTTTTAGACCTTTTTCATGGGATAGATTATCAATAAATTTAGATACTGAATGGGTTGAAGGTTCCAATATTGAAAAAGTTTTTACAAATTTAGGTTTTGAAAGTGAGTTTATAGATGGTATAGTTTTAAAAGGTAGATTAGCAACTACTCCAAAATTTGATAATTTTTCTTTTAATACAGAATTATCATTAAATTTTCCTTATATAAGTGTAGGTTATGGAAGAACTCTTGATAAAAGAACTAAAGATGCATTTCAATTTAAAATAACACTTAATCAAAATAGAAGTATATTTTTAGCTAATAATTCAAAATTTGCTGAAATAAAATTAAGTGGTAATATAAAATCAACAAAAGAAAATAGAATAAATATTTTTGGAACTCAAAAAAGGGATAGTTTATTTGATTATTTAGAAGATATTGATAAAGCTAAGAACGATAAACAAATATCTGGCATAGTCCTTTATTTTGATAATTACAATTCTTCGTTAGCTGTAAATGAAGAATTAAAAGATAAAATAATTGACTTTAAAAAAAGTGGTAAAAAAGTAGTTTCTTTTATTAAGAATATAGATTTAAAGCAATTATATTTAGCTAGTGTATCAGATTATATAGTAATGCATCCTTTAGGAGAAATAAATTTAAGTGGTATAGGATTTACAAATCTATATTTTAAAAATTTATTTGATAAACTAGGAATAATTGTTGAGTTTGAAAGTGTTGGTAAATATAAATCAGCTATAGAACCATATATAATGAAAAGAGCATCAGAATATGATAGAGAACAAAATATTGATTTTTTGAAAGATTTATATGAAGAGATAATAAACCAAATATCAGAAAGTAAAAGTATAGATAAAGATAAACTGAATAAACTAATAAATGAATTATTTATAATAGACTCTAAAACAGCAAAAGATTTAAGAATTGTAGATGAAATTTCTCATTATGATGAAATTGAAAATATATTATCTAGACTAAATAATGTAAGAGGTAAGTATCCTCTCGTTGATATTTCAAAAATAAATTATAAACAATATAATTGGAAAGATGAAAATATTATAGCTATTGTAAATGCTAGTGGTTTAATATCAGAAGGTTATTCTTCAAGAGATTTTTTATCTGGAGAAAACATAATTGGTTCTGATACTATAGCTAGAATTTTAAATATTTTAAGAAAGAATCAAGATGTAAAAGCTGTTATTTTAAGAATTGATTCTGGTGGTGGTTCTTCTTTAGCATCTGACATTATTTCAAGAGAAATTGAACTATTTAAACAAGAAAATGAAAAAAAACCGATAATAATTTCTATGGGAGATATTGCAGCTTCAGGTGCTTATTGGATATCAGTTTTTGGAGATAAAATTTTAGCAAATAAAACTACCATAACAGGAAGCATAGGAGTTTTTACAGGAAAAATAAGTTATGATAAATTACTAGAAAAAATAGGTATAACAACAGATTCTTTTAAAATAAATGATAACGCTGATGTTTATTCTAATTTAAGACGATTTAAAGATAATGAGAAAAAAATTATAAAAAAAAGTGCTGAAAATATATATAGACTTTTTTTGGAAAAAGTAGCAAAAGGTAGAAACATACCAATAGAAAAAGTTGAAGAAATAGCACAAGGTAGGATATATTCTGGAAAAAAAGCAAAAGAAATTAATTTAATAGATGAAATAGGAGGTATAACTAAAGCAATAGATTTAGCTAAAAATTTATCTAATATAAAAGGAAAATTTAAAATATACAATGTTAATTCTGATTTTGAAGCTATTGCTTCATTTATAAATGAACCATTACAAACATTTATACCTATAAGATTATTTAATATGATAAACAATAGTAGCTTTTTATCTATTATTCCTTACTGGAACATTTATTTAGAAAAATAAAAAATATTTTCAAAAAAATATTGAAAATTTAACATTACTATACTATAATAAACTTTACAATATAATTTTCTTAACAAAGTAAGGAGACAAAGATGTCATTACTGATCAAAGGTGGACGAATTGTTACTGCTGTTGATGATTACTATGCTGATATTTTTATAGAAAATGAGACTATTTCTTTGATTGGTAAAAATCTTGAATGTTTCAGCTGATAAAGTTATAGATGCTACTGGCAAATTAGTGATACCGGGTGGTATAGATCCTCATACTCACATGGATATGCCCTTTGGTGGTACTGTTTCTGCTGATGACTTTGAGACTGGGACTAAGAGCAGCAGCGCATGGTGGAACAACAACTATAATAGATTTTGCTATTCAAGCTAAAGGTAAATCTACTTTTGAAGCATTAGATACTTGGCATGCTAAAGCTGAAGGTAAAGCTAGTATAGATTATGGTTTTCATATGATAATTACAGATTTAGAAGAAAATAGAGTTTCTGAGATGACTAAACTAGCTAATGAAGGTGTAACTTCTTATAAATTATTTATGGCTTACCCGGGTGTGCTTTATGTAGATGATGGGACTATATATAGGGCAATGAGAAAAGCTGGTGAGAGGATGGTACTGTTGTTTGTATGCATGCTGAAAATGGTATTGTTATAGATGAAATTGTTAAAAGAGCTCAAAGAGAGGGTAAGAAAGAACCAAAATGGCATGCTTTAACTAGACCAACTCGTATGGAAGCTGAAGGAGTTCATAGAGCTATTTCTATTGCTGAAGTAGCAGGAGTTCCTGTTTATATTGTTCATTTATCTTCAGCTGATGCATTGGAACAGGTAGTTCTTGCAAGAGATAGAGGTATTCATGCTTTTGCTGAAACTTGCCCTCAATACTTATTTTTGGATCAATCATATTATGATAAACCTGATTTTGAAGGTGCTAAGTATGTTATGACTCCTGCACTTGAGGGAAAAAACATAATCAAGAACACTTATGGCGAGGACTTAAAATTTGGTGACTTACAAGCTATTTCAACTGATCACTGCCCATTTTGCTTCAAAGAGCAAAAAGAATTGGGTAGAGATGACTTTGCAAAAATTCCTAATGGATGCTCCTGGTGTAGAAAATCGTATGAGTCTAGTTTATAATGGTGGTGTTGTACATAACCGTATTTCTCTAAATAAATTTGTTGAACTAACTTCAACAGCAGCAGCTAAAATATTTGGTTTATTCCCTAAAAAAGGAACTATTGCAGTTGGTAGTGATGCAGATATTGTTATTTTTGATACAGAAAGAGAAGAAACAATAAGTGTTAACAATCCAATAACTCATCATATGAATGTAGATTACAATGCTTATGAAGGATTTAAAGTAAAAGGTGTTTCAGAAACTGTTATATCAAGAGGTAGAATAGTTATAGATAAATATAACTACGTAGGTAAAAAAGGTCATGGAAAATTTCTAAAAAGAGGATTTTATAGAGGATTTTAAATTTTATTAGGAGTTAAATTATGTCTATTTTAAAAAATTACATTAACGGTGAATTTATTAATTCATTATCAAATGATTACTTAGATGTTACAAATCCTGCAACTGAAGAAGTAATAGCAAAAGTCCCTTTATCTAATAAGAAAGACTTAGATAATGCTGTATTAGCAGCAAAAGAAGCTTTTAAAACATGGAGAAAAACAATACCTACTGAAAGAGTTAAATATATTTTTAAATTTAAAAATTTAATGGAAGAACATTTTGAAGAAATTGCAAAGTTAGTTACTATTGAACATGGTAAAACTCTTGATGAAGCAAGAGGAGATGTTAGAAGAGGTATAGATAATCTTGATGTAGCTTGTGGCATACCTTCTTTAATGCAAGGTGAATGTCTTGAAGATGTCGGAAGAAATATAGATTGTGTTAGTTTTAGAAGAGCAATGGGAGTTTTTGCTGCAATTACACCTTTTAATTTTCCATCTATGGTGCCTCTTTGGTTTATACCTTACGCAATAGCAAACAGGTAATACTTTTGTTTTAAAACCTTCTGAACAAGTACCTACAACACAACAAAGAATGTTTGAATTATGGCATCAAACAGGATTACCAAAAGGTTTGTTTTAAATATGGTTCATGGAGCTAAAGATATAGTAAATGGAATTTGTGAGCATCCAGATATTACAGGTGTTTCTTTTGTTGGTTCATCACCTTGTTGCTAAACATGTATATGAACTTAGTGCTAAACCTGGTAAAAAGAGTACAAGCATTAGGAGGAGCAAAAAACTTATTTAGTTGTAATGCCTGATGCTGAATTAGAACAAACAACAAAATGTTCTTACAGATTCTTGTTTTGGTTGTGCTGGTGAAAGGTGTTTAGCTGGAAGCACTTTAATTATGGTAGGTGAAGCACATAGTAAGTTTAAAGATGCCTTTAATTAATAGAATTAAAAATATAAAAGTTGGTAATGGCTTAGAACAGGGTGTAACAATGGGTCCTGTTATCTCAAAAGCACATAAGGAAAGAGTTATTAGATATATAGAAAAAGGTATAGAAGAAGGAGCTGAATTATTGCTAGATGGTAGAGTTGGTTATGAAGATACAAAAGGCTATTTTTTAGGACCAACAGTTTTTGATAAAGTAAAACCTGATATGGTCATAGGTAAGGAAGAAATTTTTGGACCTGTTTTATGTATTATGCAAGTAGAAACTCTTGAAGATGCTATTAAAATAATACAAAATCATGAGTTAGCCAATACTACTTCAATATTTACTTCAAGTGGTAAATGGGCAAGAGAATTTGCTTATAATGTAGAACCTAGTATGATGGGAGTAAATATAGGTGTAGCTGCTCCTATGTCATTCTTTAACTTTGGAGGAACAAAAGGTTCATTTTTTGGAGATTTAAAAGCACATGGTAAACATTCTATAGAATTTTACACAGATAGGAAAGTAATAATAACTAGATGGTTTTAATTTAAAATTTTTATATTTTGGAGGAAAAATGGCAAGAATTGTAAAATCAGGATTAATTCAGCTTAGTAGTAAAGTTGATACAAATGCATCTTGTGAAGAACATAGAGAAGGTATGATAAAAGCTCATATACCTTACATAGAAGAAGCAGCTAAAAAAGGAGTACAAATTTTATGCTTTGAGGAAATTTTTACAGGACCTTATTTTTGTCCATCTCAAGATACTAAATGGTATAACTTAGCTGAAGAAATACCAAATGGACCAACAACTCAAATAATGATGGAATATGCAAAAAAATATAATATGGTTATTGTAGTTCCAATTTACGAAAAAGAAATGGATGGAGTATATTATAATACAGCAGCTGTTATAGATGCTGATGGCAAATACTTAGGAAAATATCGTAAAAATCATATACCACAAGTAAAAGGTTTTTGGGAAAAATTCTTTTTTAAACCGGGAAATCTAGGTTATCCTGTATTTAATACAGCTTATGCAAAAATAGGAGTGTATATTTGCTATGATAGACATTTTCCTGAAGGTGCAAGAGCATTAGGTTTAAATGGTGCTGAAATTGTTTATAATCCATCGGCTACTGTTGCAGGATTAAGTGAATATTTATGGAAAATTGAACAACCAGCACATGCTGTTGCTAATGGTTACTATGTTGGTGCAATCAATAGAGTCGGAACAGAAGCACCTTGGGATATTGGAGAATTTTATGGAACATCTTATTTTGTAAATCCCCGTGGTCAAATTATCGCTGAAGGAAGCAGAGACAAAGATGAATTAGTTATTGCAGACTTAGATATGGATATGATAAAAGAAGTTAGAGATTTATGGCAATTTTATAGAGACAGAAGACCAGAAACTTATGGAAGATTAGTTGATTTATAATAATTAGGAATATTCTTATGGATTATAAAAGTTTAAAAGAAAAAAGAAAAAAATATTTCACACATACTGCAATTCATTACTATAAAGAACCTCTTTATATAACAAAAGCAAGTGGTACTAAAGTTTGGGATTCAGACGGTAAAGAGTACCTTGATGCAATTTGTGGTATTGTTTCAATTTCAGTAGGACATAATCACCCAAAAATAAAAGAAAAATTAATTGAAAGATTTCAAAATGACGGAATACAACATTCAAGTGTTCTATACATGACAGAGCCAGCAATAGAACTTGCAGAAAAACTTGTTAGTTTAGCACCAGAAGGATTAAATAGAGTTTTTTTTACAAACTCTGGTTCAGAAGCTAATGAATATGCTATAATGGCAGCTAGAAATTTTACAGGTGAAGAAATTGTTGTTTCACTAAAACATGGATATCATGGAGGAACATTACTAGCTCAAACTTTATGTGGGCATTCTACTTGGAAGTTTAGAGCTCAACCTTTTACATCTGTTGTTCATACTCACCCTCCTTATTGTTACCGTTGCCCATTTGATAAAGAAAGAAATTCTTGTGGGTTAGCTTGTGCTAAAGATTTAGAAGAAACAATTTTAACTGTTACTAGAGGTAAAATAGCAGCTTTAATTGTAGAGCCTATAATGGGAGTTGGAGGATTTATAGAAGCACCAGCTGAATTTATAGAAGAAGCTTATAGAATATGTAAAAAATATGGGGGACTTTATATAAGTGATGAAGTTCAAACGGGAATAGGTAGAACAGGAGAAACTTTTTTCTATATTGAAAAATTTGGAGTAAAACCTGACATGGTTACAATGGCTAAAAGTTTAGGTAATGGTGCTCCAATAGCAGCTGTTATGATGACAGATGAATGTTCAGAAGCTTTAACAGGAAAATTACACTTTAACACATTTGGTGCTGATCCTTATCAAGCTTTACAAGCAAAAATAAACTTAGAAATAATAGAAGAAGAAAATCTTATGGAAAATGTTAAAGTTCTAGGAAATTATCTTAAAAGTGAGTTTGAAAAATTAAAAGAAAAACATGAAATATTAGGTGATGTAAGAGGTAAGGGAATGATGTTTGCTCTTGAACTTGTAAAGGATAAAAAAACAAAGGAACACGCTACAAATGAAGCAAATGAAATGATGGAAGAAACAAGAAAAAGAGGACTATTAATTGGTAAAGGTGGATTAAAAGGAAATATCTTAAGGATGGCACCAGCATATAATATAACTAAAGAAGAATGTCAAAAAATTGTTCAAATAATTGATGAAGCTTTAACAGAAGTTCAAAAGAATAGTAAATAAATTTTTTTAATTAAGAGGTAAAACTTGAATGACTAGAAGAATTGTCCCTAAGCTTTCCAAAGAAGAATATGAAAAAAATTTTTCTGATGTAAAACCACCTTTAAGTAAGGATGCTGCTTTATTAGAAGCTAATCGTTGTCTTTATTGTTATGATGCTCCTTGTATTGAAGCTTGCCCTACACATATAGATATACCTTCTTTTATAAAGAAAATTGCTACAAATAATCTAAAAGGTTCAGCAAGAGTAATAATGGAATCTAATATTATGGGTGGTACTTGTGCAAGAGTCTGTCCTGTAGAAATACTTTGTGAAGGTGCATGTGTTTATAATAATATTAAAGAAGCAAAACCAATAGATATTGGACGTCTTCAAAGATATGCTACTGATTATATTTTTGAAAATAATATTCAATTATTTAAAAGAGAAAAAGATAATGGTAAAAAAGTTGCTGTAATAGGTGCAGGTCCTGCAGGCTTATCTTGTGCTCATAAACTTTCTATGCTTGGTTATCAAGTAACTGTTTATGAAAAGAAAGACAAAGCAGGTGGATTAAATCTTTATGGACTTGCAGCATATAAAATAACTAATGAATTTGTAGAAAAAGAAATTGAATATATTACATCAATTGGTGGCATAGAAATTAAATATAATCAAGAAGTAGGTAAAAACGTTGATATTCAAGATTTATTAAATAGCTATGATGCTGTTTTTATTGGTATAGGTTTAGGAAAAACTCCAAAATTAAATATACCAGGTGAAGAATTAGAAGGTGTTTATGATGCTATTCAATTTATTGAAAATTTAAGAATAAATCCTTTAGAAAAAGTTTCTATTGGTGAAGTTGTAGCAGTAATAGGAGCTGGTAATACAGCAATAGATGCAGCAACTCAAGCTAAAAGATTAGGTGCTAAAAAAGTCTATATAATATATAGAAGAACTCAAAATGAAATGCCAGCTAATATTTATGAATATAATCTAGCTTTGAAAGATGAGTGTGAGTTTCTTTGGCTAACTAATCCAACAAAGATAATAGGTGATACTTTTGTGGAAGCTATAGAGTGCATAAGAATGGAACTAGGTGAACCTGATTCTTCAGGTAGAAGAATGCCAATACCTATAAAAAACTCAGAATTCTTATTAAAAGTTGATACAGTTATAAAAGCATTAGGTCAAATTTCATATACTAATTTTTTAACTAAAATACAAGGACTTGAATTAGATAAAGGTAGAATAAAAGTAAATCCTGAAACAATGCAAACATCTATTCCAAAACTTTTTGCTGGTGGAGACTGTATAAATGGTGGTAAAGAAACTGTAAATGCTGTTCAAGATGGTAAATTGGCAGCTTTAGGTATTCATAAAATGATTTTTTCGTAGGGGGTTATTATGGTTGATATAAGCAGTAATTTTGTTGGTATAAAGTCTCCTAACCCTTTTTGGTTAGCTTCTGCACCTCCAACAGATAAACAATATAATGTAGAAAGAGGATTTGAAGCTGGTTGGGGTGGGGCAGTTTGGAAAACAATAGGAAATCCAATAGTAAACGTTTCTTCAAGATATTCTTCAATAGATTTTGGTTCTAAAAGAATGGTAGGAATAAATAATATAGAATTAATAAGTGATAGACCTATAGAAGTCAATTTAAAAGAAATAAAATCAGTTAAAAAGCACTGGCCAGACCGTGCTGTAGTTGCTTCTTTAATGGTTGAATCAAAAAAGGAAGCTTGGCATGATATAGTAAAAAGAACTATGGATGCAGGAGCTGATGGTATAGAATTAAATTTTGGTTGTCCTCATGGTATGTCAGAAAGAGGTATGGGCTCAGCTGTAGGACAAGTTCCTGAATATGTTTGCCAAATAGCTGAATGGGTTGTTGAAGTTTCAGAAATACCTGTAATAGTTAAATTAACTCCTAATATTTCAGATATAACATATCCAGCACTAGCTGCAAAAAGAGCAGGTGCTCATGCTGTTTCTCTTATAAATACTATAAATAGTATTACAGGTGTTGATTTAGATTCATTCGTTCCTAGACCTATAGTTGGTAATGCATCATCTCATGGTGGTTACTGTGGTCCAGCAGTAAAACCAATAGCACTGAATATGGTAGCAAGTATTGCATCCCATCCTGATATGAAAGATTTACCAATATCAGGAATAGGTGGTATTTCTACATGGCGTGATGCTGTTGAATTTATGTTACTTGGTGCTTCAAATGTCCAAGTTTGTACAGCTGTTATGAACTATGGTTTTCGTATTGTTGAAGATATGATTGATGGATTGAAGAATTGGATGGAACAAAAAGGATTTAAAAAATTAGATGATTTTATAGGTTTGTCAGTTGGTAAAGTTAAAAATTGGGGAGATTTAGACCTTAATTACAAAGTAGTAGCTAATATAAATCAAGATAAATGTATAAAATGTGGCCTTTGTTATATAGCTTGTGAAGATGCTTCACATCAAGCAATAAGTTATTTTAAAGATAAATACACTAAAAAATATGAAATTATAGAGAAAGAATGTGTTGGCTGTAATTTATGTCAAATGGTATGTCCAATTCAAGATTGTATTACAATGGAACAAAGAAACATTGGAGCACCTTACATGAATTGGGCTATGTATCAAGAACAAAATAAATAAATGGCTAAAGAAATAACTAATGAATCAGGATTAATCACACTTATAGAAACTGAAGATTTATCAGCTGAGTTATGCAATAAGGATATAGCTCCTACATCATTTGAACAAAGACATTGGAATATATGGAATATAACGGCTGTATGGGTAGGTATGGCTGTTTGCATACCTACATACATGCTTGCATCATACATGATTACAGACGGTTTAACTTGGAAAGAAGCATTATTTATAATTTTTCTTGGTAATTTTATAGTAGCATTTCCTATGGTTTTTAATGGACATGCTGGAACAAAATATGGGATTTCTTTTCCTGTTTTAGGTAGAGCAGCATTTGGAATAAAAGGAGTACATATTCCTTCTATATTAAGAGCACTAGTTGCATGTGGTTGGTTTGGTGTTCAAACTTGGCTTGGAGGACTTGCTATACATTCAATTTTTCAACAAATATTCTCTATATCAGATAATTTTCTTTCAAAATTTTTTTGCTTTATGATTTTTTGGTTTATAAATATATACTTTATATGGAAGGGAAATGAAAGTATAAAATTTTTAGAATCTTTATCAGCACCTTTATTAATATTAATAGGATTATTACTTTTGTATTGGGGAATTAATCAAGGGGGTGGCATAAATAATGTATTGTCTCAATCTGATAGATTAAATATTCCAACTGTTAAAGCTATAATTAAATCAGATAATAAAACAGAAGTAACTTTTAATTTACTTTTAGATAAAGAAGGTAATAGAAAAGCAAATCAATTTAAAATAAATCAAGAAGAATGGCAAAAAATACCAAGTAATAATTTAGTATTATTAGAAGGTTTTAATTTAGGTCAAGAGCTAACATTTACTTTTAGAAACGAAGATAAATTATATCAAAGTTCTACACTAAAAGTTATTGTTCAAGATGAAGAAAGTAGTAAAGATACTTTATATAAAAAACTGAAAAAATATTTATTATGGCTTACATCCATGGTAGGATTTTGGGCTACTTTAGCTTTAAATATTCCAGATTTAACAAGATTTGCAAAAGGACAAAAAGAACAATTTATAGGACAATTTTTAGGGTTACCTACAACTATGGTGTTGTATTCATTCATTGGTATAGCAGTAACTTGTACAGCAATTTTAATATTTCCAGATATCCTTATAAAGGAAGATGCCCCTTGGGATCCTGTAAATTTAATTTCAAAACTTGATAATCCTGTTATAATAATATTTGCTCAATTAACTCTCTTACTAGCTACACTCTCAACAAATATAGTTGCTAATGTTATAGCACCTGCAAACTCTTTTACAAATGCATTTCCTAAATATATAAGTTTCAGATTAGGAGGAGTAATAGCTGGAATTATAGGTATATTAATTTGTCCTTGGTTGCTTATAAATGAAATTTCAGGATTTTTATTAAATTATTCAGCAGTTTTAGGTCCTTTAGTAGCTATTATGTTAGCTGATTATTATTCTGTAAGAAATAAACAACTTAGTTTAATAGATTTATATAGCAATAAAGGTCAATATTATTATAGTAATGGCTTTAATAATAAAGCATTAATTGCTTTTGGTATAGGTGTTATTTCTACTTATATTTATAAAATATTTCCAACATTAGAAATACTACATTTATCTTCGTGGTTTACAGGGTTTATAATATCATATATTACATATTTATTACTTATGAAAAAATGAAAACTTAATAACTACTTGAAAAAATATTATGTTAATGGTAATATCTTACTTGAATAGTTCTTTAGAGGGTTTTATATGAAAAAATTATTATTATCAACTATTGTTTGTTTATTTATTTTTTCTTGTTCTAATCAAGAAAATAGTTTAAATTTAATTGATAATCAACAAATCAATCAACTTTCATCTGATTTAGATTCAAAGTATATAGTAACAGCTAGAGCAATAATAGATGCAATGCCAAACTCAAATCCAAAAGATTATCACAAATATGTATCTGATTTTGAAAGAGAGCTTAAAACATTAAATCGTTATGCTATAACAGGATTAATAAAATATAATGTAGATGTAATTTTTAAAACATTAAAACCTAATCAAAATTTCATGGATCATCCTAATGTCAAACTATTATATCCTGCTATGTCAAGATTATCTGATATACAAGCAAAAATGCTTAAAAGTGCTGCAAGTATTGTATATATAGCAAAAGAAAAAGATATTAATAAACAAGAATTTATGATAAAAGAATTTACATCCGATATAAATAAGCTAGCTAAAGTTGATTTAAAAACTTTAATAGATATGATAAAAAATAATAAATTATTAGATCCTTCAGAATTACCTTCTGATTCACCTTTAGCAAAAAGACTTATAAATATACTAGAAAGAAAACTGAATTCTATTTAATGGTAAAAAAGAATTTTTTAATTTTATTATTTTTTATACATATTAGCTGTTCGTCTGATTTATTAAAAAATAAAAATAATAATGTTCCTCTTCAATCTGCAAATAAAAGTATTGAAACTAAATCAACACCACTGGTATTACCTACATTTAATATTCCCCAAAATATTGCTATTTCAGGTCAAAATTTCTTAAAAAAAGAACAATATATAAATTATTTAAATTGTGCTTTAGAAAATTCTAAAGATGAAAAAGAGAAAGAAAATATAAAGAAAAATATAAATATTGTTTCAAATTTACCTAATGAAGTAACGTTTAAACCTGATGAAGAATTTTTAAAATATTGCCAATATCTAGTTCCTAAAATTAATAATGATATTAATGAAAAAATCTTAACAAAATCACAATATATAAATTATTTAAATTGTTCTCTTGAAAAATCAAAAAATGATATTCAAAAAGAATCAATAAAAAGAAATATAGAAATTGTCAAAAATAGTCCCGATAATTTTAAATTTAATGCTAATATAGAATTTCTTGAGGAATGTTCTAATTCATTTTAAAAAATATTTTTTTATGTTATAATCAATTAATTAAAGTTTTAATTTAAGTTTAAGGAGTTTTTCTATGCTTAATCCAGTTTTATCTGATTTATCTTTAACAATGGAACAAGTAAAAAATATTGAACATGAATTAAATAAGCATAGTAGCAATAAAGAAATGTTAGTTTTATTAGTAGAAAATAGTGGTCAAATAATAGCTACAAATGGTAAAAACACAAGAAATTATGATTTATCATCAATAGCTGCTTTATCAGTTGCTGCTTATGAATCAACTAAAGCTTTATCTAATGTTATGGGACAAGAATTTAAGTATATATTTAATCAAGGAACTACAAGTAATTTATTTATAATGAGAGCTACAGAACAAACATTTTTAGTAATAGATTATGATAAATCAATAACATTAGAAGAAGTTCAAAAAGTTGTAAAAGCTTTTTCAGAAGAACTTAATAAGTTATCAGCTACTTGGACAGTTGTAAATAAAAATTCTGATTCTCATGAAGGAAAACCTCTATCAAAAGAAGGATTAAATAATCAAGTTGATGATATGTTCAATAATTTAAATCTATGATAAAAATAATAGGTCTTGGTTCAGGAGAAGAAAAACATTTAACATTAGAAACAATAAATATTTTAAAAACTGAAAAAAAAATTTTTTTAAGAACAAAAATTCATCCTTCAGTTAAATTTTTAGATGAAAATAATATAAAATATAAAAGCTTTGATTATTTATATGAAAAAAGTAAGAACTTTGATGAAATTTATAATTCAATAGTTAATAATTTAGTAAAAGAATCAAAAAGTCAAGATTTAGTTTATGCTGTTCCTGGTAATCCAGTTTTTGCTGAAAAATCAGTGTTTTTATTATTAAATAAGGCAAAAGAATTAAATATACAGTGTAAAATATTTCCGTCAATAAGTTTTCTAGACTCAATATTTACAAAATTAGAATTTGACCCTTTGAATAGCTTACTTATACTTGATGCTACAAATTTAAAAGTCAAAAAATTGAAAAAAAAATACTTCTGTTTTAATATTGCAAGTCTATGCAAAACATATTGCAAGTGAATTAAAACTATATTTAATGGATTTTTATCCTGATACTTACCCAATAAAAGTTTTACAAAATATAGGTATAGAAAATGAAGAAAATATTTTTGATATTCCATTATATAAATTAGATAGATTAGAAGAAATAAATCATCTTACAAGTATATTTATTCCTTCAGGACAATTTCCATTAAAGGATGATGAAGTCTTTATAGATGGAAATACGTCTATTGAAAGATTATTGAATATAGTTTCTTTTTTAAGAAGTCCTGATGGTTGCCCATGGGATAGAGAACAAACTCATGAAAGTATAAAAAAGAATATAATAGAAGAAGCTTATGAAGTGGTAGAAGCAATAGAAAAGAAAGATAATAATCTCTTAAAAGAGGAATTAGGAGATTTATTATTACAAGTAGTTTTACAATCGCAAATAGCAGAAGAATCAAATGAATTTGATTTTGAAGAGGTAGCTGAAGAAATAGGAAATAAAATAATAAGAAGACATCCTCATGTATTTAAAAAAGATGAATATGAAGCTTTAACAGCTGAAGAAGTAAAAAAACTTTGGGAAAAAATAAAAAATGAGGAAAAAAAGAAAAAATATAAAAATAACTCTTATTTATCGGATATTCCTAAAGCATTACCAAGTATAATAAAAGCTGAAAAAATACAAAGAAAAGTGGCATCTTTAGGTTTTGATTGGCAAAATATAAAAGATGTTTTTAAAAAATTTGAAGAGGAAGAAAAAGAATTAAAAGAAGCAATAGATAAAAATGATAGAAACAAAATAGAAGAAGAAATAGGAGACTTATTTTTCACTTTAGTAAATATTTCAAGATGGCTAAAAGTAGATCCAGAATTAGCTTTGAGTAAAGCTAATAATAAATTTATAGAAAGGTTTAATAAAGTAGAAAAAGAAATAAAAAATTTAAAAAAAGACTTTAAAAACTTTTCTTTAGAGGAATTAGAAATATTTTGGCAAAAATGCAAAAAGCATTAAAAATATTATCACCATATCTTTTTTTATTACCGGCAAGTCTTATATTAATAGTATTTTTTTTCTATCCTTTAATAGATATATTCTATTTAAGCTTAACAAAATATAGTATAGTAAATGAACCTATATTTATAGGTTTAAAAAATTTTCAAAAACTATACAATGATCCTATATTTTGGAAAGCTCTAAAAAACTCAATTATTTTTCTTATAGGAGCTGTTCCCCCTTTAGTTATAATACCTATATTTCTAGCTGTTTTAATAAATAATACTATAAAAGGAATAAGTTTTTTTAGAGCTTTATTTTATTTACCTTCTATAATATCAATAGTTGTAATAGGTATTGCTTGGAAATGGATTTATTCTGAAAATGGACCATTAAATTACATACTAAATTTATTACATATAACTAATGACAAATTATTATGGCTTTCTAATCCTAATTTAGCTTTGTTTTCTGTAATAATAGTTACCGTATGGCGAGGACTTGGTTACTATATGATAATATATTTAGCTGGGCTACAATCAATACCTAAAGATTTATATGAATCATGCGAAATAGACGGAGGAGGATTTCTTGCTAAACATTTAAATATTACTATTCCTTTACTTAAACCATCTATTGTCTTTGTAGCTGTAGTTTCTTCTATAAATGCTTTAAAAGTTTTTGTAGAAATATATGTTTTAACTGGAGGTGGTCCAGCATATAATAGTACAACACTAGTTCAATATATATATGAAAAAGCTTTTCAATCTTTAGAATTAGGTTATGCTTGTGCATTAGGTGTTGTATTATTTGTAATAACATTTGTTTTTTCTATGGTAAATGTAAAAATAATTGAAAGAAATTGGCAAGTATAAATGTTCAAATATAAAATTTATGATCTAAAAATAATTAGTAATATTTCTCTTAGTGATATAGAAGAATATAATTTTGATAGTAAAGAAGATATAAAAATAATAGCTAATCAATATAATAACGCCAAAGAAATAGTAAAAGATAGTTTTATAATTAAAAATGATATTTTTGAATTAGTAATAAAAGATATTGGTATATTTAATATAGTAGAAAATAACTTAAATATATATTACTTTAAAGAAACAAGAAATGAAGAAATATCTTTATATATTTTAGGTACATGTATAGGCTATTTTTTATACAAAAATAACTATTTACCTTTACATGGAAGTTCTATATATACAGATAAAGGAGCAGTATTTTTTATAGGAGATTCTGGATATGGCAAATCTACTATACTGAATTTATTTATAAAAAAGAATTATAAAATGATAAGTGATGATGTTATAGCTTTAAAAAAAATAAACAATGAAATTATTGTTTTTCCTTCATTTCCAAGAAGTAAGATATGGAAAGATACAGCTAATAAACTTGATATAGAAGTAGATAATTTAAAGCAGATTTATAAAAGATTAGATAAATTTTCTTATCCAATTCCTAAAAATTTATTTTTTAATTCTACAACAAAACCTTATATTATCTATGAATTACTACATTATGATATAGATAAAGTTATTATAGAGGAAGTTAAAAATAAATTTGAAATAGTAAAAAGATTATATAAAAATACATATAGACTTACTTTAATGAATAATTTAAAAAAAAATAAATTACAATTTGATATAATAACGAAAATATCTAATTTTATTAAGTTTAAAAAAATTTATAGACCTAAAAACTATAATTGTATAGATGAATTAGTCATTTTAATTGAAAAGGATTTTTTAAGTGATTAGTTATAATTCTATTATACATGTAAATTGTAATTTTATATCTTCTGAAGTAGATAATGAACTATTTTTAATGAGTTTAGAAAATAATGCATATTATGGTTTAGAGGATGTAGGAAAAAGAATTTTTGAAATAATACAAAAGCCTATAAGTTTTTTAGAAATAGTAGAAATATTACTTAATGAGTATGATATTGATAAAGAAACTTGTATCAATGATTTGAGAGAATTTTTATTAAATTTAGAAAAGGAGAATATAATAAAGATTTCTAATTAAGCTTATAAAGTTTATAATTAACTAAAATACCATCTTTAAAAACAAAAGTAGAGTAATCAGGAAATATCCAAGTATAAAAATTTTTTTCTGGTGTATTTTCCAAAATTAATTCAGGATTAGACTCCATTCCATTTAAAACAGAAATTTCATCTTTAGACTTATATTTAAAATCTATATTTTCTAATCTAAGTTTTGAAGTTCTTATTATAAAATTTAATTTATTAATTTCTTGAACAACTTTTTTATATTCCTTATCATTTGTAGATATACTTCTTAAAAGATTTAAGGCTTTAAAATAATTCTTATTTTTTATTTCTTCTTTTGCTTTTTCAAAAATTACCTTATTTCTTATTTTATTTATTTCATTATTAGCCATGTTATAATAATTTGTTTTGTTTGATATAGATAATAAGTTTTTTAAAGCAGTTTTGTAATCTAATAATTTTATATTATCAATAGCTTCTTCAAACTTTAATTTATCAATCATTTCAGTAGCATTGTTATATAAATTATCATCTTCTTTAACAAGAAGTAAAGTATTGATTGCAGCATTTCTTTTACTACTTTCTGATGAAAAATCGTTATCATTATAGTTTATATTCCAATAATCTAGACTTTTTTTATCAGAATTAATAAAAAAATTAGCTACATCTATAAAACTAATTTTTTCATAGTTATTAATTTCTAAAATAGCTCTTATTTCAAAAGGTGAAACTTTATTAGAATTTACAAATTTTTCAACTTTTATTGATTTTTCTTCTCTAGGTAATAATTTATCTATATTTTCTAAAATTATTTCTTCTATTTTCTCTTTATTTGTATTTAATAATACAATTTTAGATTTTAAATTTTTATAAATATTATCAGTTTTATTCTTTATACTTCCTAAACAAGAAACTATATAGCTTTTTTGTTCTCTATCTACAGAAACATCTATTGTAAATATTTTATTATCTAAATCGGTACTATTTATTTGATTAGCTAGAGAATTTAAAGATAAAAAAAATGTAAAAAGAAGAGAAATTATTATTTTTTTCATTTTCATTCACCGCTTCTTTGATAAGTTAGGACTTTGAATGGACCTATACTTATAATATCAGGATCTCCTTTATGAGCTCTCTTGTCTATTCTATTGAAAGCTATTGAATTTTGTTCTAATAACCAATCATCTTCTTCTGGTTCTGGTATAGGTACTAAAGTTTGATTTGGGTATATTAAATTATTTGCCATTTTAGATTGAACATTATTTTCATCAAAAATAAATGTAACAAATTTACTTGTTCTTACTAAATTTTTATTTGCTATTTCTCTTCTTTCAGATGTTACAGGTAATAAATTTTCTCCATATTTTGTTCTATTCTCTTCCCAATATTTCATATCATCTAAAAATTTTTTTATAAAATCTTTATTATTTAGATTTCCCCAACTCTCTTTAACATGTAGACCATGTGGTGAAAATGTAACTGGAGTAGGTCTCATTAAGTCTTTTGTAGCCATGCCTTTTAAATTTTCATATTTTACAACTGTAAGCCATTCATATTCAAAAAAAGGTTCAAATCCTTTAACAGAATAATTAACTTTATCAGTTTTTCTAGCTGTTTGATACTTAATTCTTAATCCTTGTAATTGATTATTTTTTACTTTTGGTTCAAATTTTATTCTATCATCAGCTGTAAATTCAATATAAAATGGTGCGTACATATTTTTATCTCCTAAACAAATGCTGATATTCCTGTAATAGATCTACCAACTGTTAATGTGTGTATATCATGAGTTCCTTCGTAGGTAAATACAGATTCTATATTATTCATATGTCTCATAATAGGATATTCTGCAGCAACTCCATTAGCACCTAGTATTTCTCTTGCTAATAAACCTACTTTACGAGCCATATTAACATTATTCATTTTTGCTAAAGAAACATGTTCAGGTTTCATTTTTCCTTGATCTTTTAATTGTCCTAGTCTAAATGATAATAATTGAGCTTTTGTTATTTCATTTAGCATATATACTAATTTTTCTTGAACCATTTGAAATGAAGCTATAGGTTTTCCAAATTGTATTCTTGTTTTTGCATAATTTAATGCAGTACTATAACAAGCCATAGCTGCACCTATAACACCCCATGTTATACCATATCTTGCTTGATTTAAACACATTAAAGCATGTTTTATACCTTTTGAATTTGGTAACATATTTTCAACAGGTATTTTAACATCTTGAAGTATTAATTCAGAAGTTACAGAAGCTCTTAGAGAGTGCTTATTTTTTATTTCAGGTGCTGAAAAACCTTCAGTACCTTTCTCAACAAGAAAACCACATATAACATCGTCATCATTTTTTGCCCAAACAACTGCTATATCAGCAATAGAACCATTTGTTATCCACATTTTAGAACCATTTAAAATATAATAATCACCTTTTCTTTTAGCTCTTGTAAGCATACCAGCAGGATTTGAACCAAAATCAGGCTCAGTTAAACCAAAACAACCTATTACTTCACCTTTTGCTAATTTTGGTAACCATTTTTGTTTCTGTTCTTCAGTACCAAAAGTATATATAGGATACATTACCAAAGATGATTGAACTGAAGCAAAACTCCTTAATCCACTATCACCTCTCTCTAGCTCTTGACATATAAGACCATATGAAATACTATTTAAACCTGCACAATTGTAACCTTGTATTGTACAACCTAATATACCTAATTCTCCTAATTTAGGTATTAAATGACCTGGAAATTCACCTTTCATATAGCAATCTTCAACTATTGGTATAAATTCTTCTTCTACAAAATTTCTAACTGTATCTCTTATAAGTTTTTCTTCATCTGTAAATAAATCATCTAATAAATAATAATCAACAGCTTCAAATTTTAACATATGTATTCCTTTAAAATAATTATTAAATATTATAGTATAACTTACTTTTGAATTTGTAAATTTGATTTTAATATAATATTATTTTTAATTTTAAAAGTTTAAAAATAAAATTAAAAATTAGATGAACAACATGTTAAACTTATTCTACTAAATATACCCTAGTCAAACCTTCAGTTTGCCACCACTTTTAAAAGAGGAATTTATTATTGATAAAATACTATAAATCTATATGTTTGTTTTTGTAATTTAAATATCATCCAGTCTGTTTAATTTTTAACTTAAGTGCAAGAATCTATTTATCATTTATTTTTATAATATCAAGTTTATCATTTATTTGCAAATCATTCTTTTTAATACTATTAATTGGCAATTCTAAAACGGATTTTGCTTTTAGTACTATTGGACTTATTTTCCAAGGTTTTATATTTTCAATTACTTTAATAATTTTATTTTCACTATCAAGAAAAATAATATCTAATGGTATTTTCATAAACATCATATGTATAGAGTTACAAGGAGTAAGTAAAATTCCTTCATCTTCTTTTAACTCTTTTTTTCCTATTAAACCTATTAATCTTAATAAAAGAGTATTTCCTAGTATTATATTAGAACCAATTACTTTATTATTTCTTGTATTTATTATCTGTAATTTCATAAAATTACAAATCAGAGTTAATTAAATTAATGGTATTTTTTATATCTTTTAATCTATTCTTTAATAGATTTATAAATTTTTCTATAATATCTTTTTCTTTTTCAAGAGATTCAATTGTTAGTTCTTCTGAATTAAGTTTATGTTGATAAATAAACTGACCATAAATTTTATATATACTTTCTGAAAAAGATTTATTTAATTCATTAGTATTATCAAAAGTGTTTTTTATTTGATTTAAAACATTGTCTAATTGAGCTGCTGGTATAGAATTTTCCTCTATATATCTTCTTTCTTCAACTTCTTTATCGTAGCAACTATGTTTATTTCCTATTCCATAAATTTTACCATCTAGTTCTTTAACTTTTTCTACCCATCTTCCACACCTATCACATTTAAATTTACCTTCTCTTTTAAAAGATTGAGATATTTTTTTTATTTCACTTAAAGACATATCGGAAA
>BPII01000005.1 GCA_026004035.1 Candidatus Sericytochromatia bacterium
CATCTATAACACAAGCACTAGCTTTTTCTCTATTATTTTTATATAAATCTTCAGTCTTCAAATATCTTGCATTTGTTCTTTCTAAAACAAATACTTTTTCATTATTTCTTAAACTCCAATCTAATTGACCATAACCTACATCAATAGCATATACATATCTTGCACCTTTTTTTAATAAACAATCTGTAAAACCACCAGTAGAAGCTCCAATATCAAGGAATACTTTATTTTGCACATCTATTTTAAATTCTTCAATAGCTTTTTCTAACTTTAATCCACCTTTACTTACATACTTATTTAACTCTTTAGTTACTATATTTCTTTATTTATATTAATTAATGTTCCTGGTTTATATATAGTTTTATTATCTACTTTTACAAGTCCTGAAATTATAGCTGTTTGTGCTTTTTTTTTTGATTCAAAAATATTTCTATCAACAAGTAATTTATCTATTCTTACCTTCAATTTTCTTTTCCAAATCTTCTATTTCTTTTTTGAAAATCAAGTAATATGTCTACAAATTCCTTTATTGTAAAATCTGGCCAATTTTGTTTTTGTAATATATAACTCACTATAAGCTGATTGCCATAAGCAAGTAATTACTTAATCTATATTCTCCACTTGTTCTTATTATTAAATCAGGGATCAGGCAAATTCTTTGTATATAAATAACTTTCAAATAAGTTCTCATTTATTTCTTCCAATAAAAACTTACCATCTTTAAAATCTTTTGCTATATTTTTACAAGCATTTATTATTTCTCTTCTACCTCCATAATTTGCTGCTACATTGAGTATTAATTTATCTTGTTCTTTAGTTTCATTTTCAATCCAATTTATTTTTTCTTTTAAACTCTCTTTAAATGCTAATTTATATCACCTATAAATTTGACTCTGACCCCATTTTCTTTTAGCTCTTGACATTCATTTAGTATTGATTCTTCAAATAAGATTCATTAAAAAAGTTACTTCAGTCCTTACTTCTATTCCAATTTTCTGTTGAAAAAGCATAAATAGTCATTACAGGTAAATTTAGATAGCTCTAAATGTCTTTACTAATTCTTTTACAATACTAACACCTTTTTTATGACCAAATACTCTTGTTTTTCCCTTGACTTGTTGCCCATCTTCCATTACCATCCATTATAAAAGCGACATGTTTTGGTAGTTTATCGAAATCTATATTTATAGACTTAGCAGTATTCTACACAATTCGAAGTAATGTTATTTTATTTTCTTCCTTTTTTAAAAAAAAACATCTATAAAACCTTCCGATTTTAACTATATGCAAATATGATTATAACTGCTGGAACAAATAAAAATCCCATTCCTAACATAAACAGAAGTTAAACAAAATAAAAATAACTATACTTGTATCACTAGAGTTAATCAAGACTTTCTGAAATACTCTTAACCATTATTTTTTTATTTAATAGTAGTTATTGCTATATGGTAAAAACATAAGACTTGAAAGTAATGACAGATATTATGATAGTAAGTATAGATAAGAGCATTTAATTTTTCCATAAAATATTATATATACTTAAATTTACTCAAATATAACTTTTAATAAATCCATACTACTTATTAAGCCAACCAATACACCTTCATTATTAACAATATATACCTGATGTATTCTATTTTTATACATTTCCTTTGAAACATTTTCTATTGTTGAGTTTTCTTTTGCTGAAAATACAAATGTTTTCATTATATCTTTTACTTCTTTTTCCTCAAGATTTTTTACAAAAGACAATTCATTCATTAAATCGCTTAAGGCTAGACTTCTAGAATCTTTTTCATAAGCATTTATTATGTGGTACAAAGATTCTGTATTACTATGAAGTAGTTTTATTAAATCTGTCTTACTGACTAATCCTAATAAATTATTATTTTGATTTACAACAGGTAAAGAGTTTATATTTTTTTCTATTATTAGATGATATTGCATCCTTTAATTTTGCATTACTAAATATAGATATGACATTTTTATTCATTACTTCACTTGCTAGTATTTTACTTGGATGCTTTTTTATCTTTTACTAAAGGCTCCATATACATTTCTAAATCTTGTTCTTTAACCATTTTCATACCTCTTAAAAATAATAAATTAAACTTAAACTCAATTTTTAATTCAAAAGTTAGTTTTTAAACTTTTATATAATTATACTTGATATTTTTAGCATTTTTTATTTTTACATAATACTTTATTCAATACCTTGCACATTTTAATATAATTTAACAAACAAGATTAATATATGATATCTCTAAATTTTGCCAATTTTGATGACAAAAAATTAAATAAAACTCAAAGAAAACTATTCTCAATTATCAATTATAAACTTAGAATTCATAATGAAAAACTGCTTAAAGTATTTTTATTCAAGTTTGATCTTGAAGCTAACTTTACAATAAATCAAAAAAATTATATAGAATCATTTAATTATTGTACTATTTATTCTTAAATATGTATCACAAGTATTGATTAATTATTATAAAAATTTAATCACAATTACATAAACTTCTTAAATGTTCCCAAGTATATATTCCTGCTTTATGCATATCACTAAAGACAAAAGATAATGCATATCTTCCTACTTCTCCAAACTCTTTTATTGTTATATTATCTTTTATATGTTTTGTATTATCTCCTATTTGTACCTCCATGTCCGCCTCTACATTCAGCACAAGGACACATTTTTCTTAACATTTACGAGAATCATAATTACATGTTTTATTATCTTTCCAAATTATTTGAAACTCCTTTTCATTTAAAAGTTGATATTTTGAATGGATCATACAATTTTTTCATAATCTATTCCTCAAAAGATGGCAACCCACTAATATAGCCTGCATAAGATTGTCTATCGTCTTCGGAAGAATTTTCAATAAAATTCTTTATTGACTTTTTCTCTAAAAACATTTATTGATAAAGTTTTCTAATGGATGTTGTATGGTTAATAAATATATTGTGATTCTTTATTCCATCATCAAGACTCTTGAAACATGCCTGAAAATTCTGAACCTGTTGGACCAGTCATAACTCTGAATAATTTTTTACTATTTAGTATTATAAGCCCAAGCATAAGGCACAAAATGATATGGTGTATCCTCTGCTATCATTAATATGTTATTTCCAATATATCTTAAATTATCTGGGTTAGCTATATCTATTAGTATCACAGTAGTTTTCCTTAGCATCTGGATTACTTTTCATCTAGTTTTCCTACCTGATATTAATTCCTCTATATAATTACCTTTATAGTCTTTGTCTAGACTAATTTTATAGACTACTCCACATTCATTTAAAGGTAGCTTTAACATGATTTTGATTTATCATTTTCTAAATTATTGTAATTATCTAAGCATTCCTTTACTTATAGAACTCATAGCTAAATAAAGTACGATTTTTATCTTTATCATAAGTTATTCCTTCTTCTTTTTGAAACTCTGTTGTTCCACCAAGATATGCACCATACCTTCTCGTTTCTAAAAATGAAGCTGCTTTTATCAATTCATCATAGTTTTTAAACTTATTGCTTAAAGTAGAACCATTTTTTCCATCTCTCAACCTTATAACTATCGGTTTTATATCTCCTGCTTTTACTAATTTGAATCCATTTTTACCAATATCATTTTCATTTCCTAATTCAAATATGTCTGAAAAAGTTTATTTTTCTATCTATAATCTCTTTTACTTCTAAATCACTACCATGACCTAATTTTATCCATTTTAAATTTGCTTTTCCATTATTCTCTGAAGATATTTGTTCCCATTTGGCAATATATAAAGTACCCTTAGACAAATTCTTTCTCTTTATCAGCTATGAAAAGATATAAGTCCTCTAAAATCCCCATCATCTGTAATATACGCCGTTTTATTGTCAGGCATTACCAATGGCCATTTCTGGAGCACCTTTACCCATTGCATAGTGCTTTAGATTATTTTTTATATAAGATTTTCCATTTCTTACACCTACTTCTACTATATAACCATAGTTATATGGGGTAAAATCATTTTCATCAGTTAAGTATTTATCTCTGCATTCTAGCAACAACACTACAGAAATAATCATTTAAGCTATTTTCGGAATCACATTTTTCAATATGAGAATCGCTTATATTTACTGTATTTTTGTCAAATCTTATGCCGTCAAAGAAAGTAATCTTCTTCAGCTGTTAAATGTGTATTCCATTTTGTAACAGAACTGGCACAATTAAGCATTGTTCCGTTTACAGGTAGAAAAATCAATATTTTCAAAATTTTTTAATTTATAGTGAATTATTATTTATTTTCTAATTCTCCATAATATATTGCTCCTGGTGTTGTCTCAAAATGTGTTAAGTAAATAAGGTTTATTATTATCCTTTAGTATAGACAGTCCATCAGTTTCATTGCTAGATTAGTCATTTTATCATTAATATATATAGGTTCTTTTTTTTGATTGTAAATCAATTCCTGCTGTATTATTACCTATTTTATCACCACTTCTAAAGACATTTTTGTATTCTAATTTATATGTTCTTTCTGTTTTATCAGAAAACTTTATTCTAGCAAATTCTGATACTCTTATGGACTTTTTTTCTTCGTTCATTTTTTGGTAACGTAGACATTATCGAATTCTATATCTACAATGTTTTTATTTACTTTAGTATATGAAGGTAATGATATTAATAATAAAAAACTAGTTGTTAAAAATAAATTTAATTTTTTATTCATAAAAAATCCTAAATTAATAAAAATATTATACTATAAAGCAATGATTATATTCTAAAGCTAAAAAACTTTTTTATAAAAACATTTCAATTTTAAAGTTAATTATTTATAATAATTTATAAAAAATAATTTTTAAAATGGTATAATACTTCATTATGAGTAAAAAAATTAGTTTATACATATCACTATTTGCAACAGGCTTGCTTGGTATCTTAGTAGGATCGTTTATAGTATCTAAACAAAAGCCAGAAGTGGATTATTCAACTGCAATAGCAAAATCATCTGAAGTTAAAAGTGAAAATTATAATTTATATGATTTAAATAAGAGTTTTATTAATATATCAAAAGAAGTAACACCAGCAATTGTAAGTATTTATTCTACAAAAATTATTAAACAAAATAGATATAGAGAATTTTTTGATGATCCATTTTTTAGAAGATTTTTTGGACCTGATATACCATTTCCTGATGATGAAAATCATCAAGAACAACAAGGGCTTGGTTCAGGAGTAATAGTTAAGAGTGATGGAACAGTATTAACAAATAATCATGTTGTAGATGGTGCTGATGAAATAAGTATTGTTTTATCAGATAAAAGAAGGTTCAAAGCAAAAATAATAGGTACAGATCCTAAAAGTGATATAGCGGTTATAAAAATTGAAAATCCCAAAGATTTACCATTAGCTAAACTTGGTGACTCTTCAAGTTTAGAAGTTGGTGAATGGGTCTTAGCTATTGGAAATCCTTTAGGTCTATCTTCTACAGTAACAGCTGGTATAATAAGTGCAAAAGATCGTTCTAACGTTGGAGTAGCTGATTTTGAAGACTTTATACAAACCGATGCAGCAATAAATCCTGGTAATAGTGGAGGTGCTTTAGTAAATCTAAAAGGTGAAGTAATAGGTATAAATACAGCTATTGCATCAAAAACAGGTGGTTATATGGGTATAGGATTTGCTATACCAATTAACATGGCAAAAAAAGTTATGAATGATATATTAACAAAAGGAAAAGTTACAAGAGGATTTTTAGGAATACAAATACAAAATTTAAATGATAATTTGTCTAAAGCACTTAAAATCCCTCAAAATACAACAGGTATAGTTGTAGGCGATGTTTATAAAAATTCTCCAGCTGATAAAGCGGGAATAAAAAGTAATGATGTTATTATAAAACTAGATGGACAAAGTGTAGAGGATGTAAATTCTTTTAGGAATGAAATAGCAAATAAAAATCCAGGTGAAACTGTTAAACTTGATATAATAAGGAATTCTAAAAATATTTCTATTAACGTTAAATTGGGTGAATTAAATCAAAGAAGTTTTGAAACAGAAGAAGAAAATATGGAATTACAAACAGAAAAATTAGGTTTCACAGTTGAACCACTAACAGATGTTTTAAAAAATAGGCTTGGAATAAATAGAAGAATAAATGGTTTAGTTGTAAGTAAAGTAGAGGAAGGTAGTTCAGCTGAAGAAGCTGGATTATTAGTAGGAGATGTTATATTAGAAATAAATAGAAATAAAATAGATAATATATCAGATTTTAATAAAATTGTAAAAGAAATAAAAAGTGGTGATTCTATTTTATTAAAAATTCATAGAAACGGAAGTAATCTTTTGATTGCTTTTACTAAATGATGTTAGACTTTTTAATAAACTCATTTCCACCACTTATACTATTACTTTTTATATGGTCATCACTCACATTATTTTATTTCTTCATAAAAAGTCAAATAAAGAAAGAAAAAAAAATTATTAATAAAACTTCAAATAAAGATACTCGGGAGCTATCAGAAGAAGAAATAAATAATCTTGCAATATACGTTTCACACTTACCTAGACCAAAAGATTTACTAAAAAAATTGGAATTAGATCAAGAAGATAATAATTAATGCATATAAAATAAACTATATAGGTTTAATAATAAGTCTGAATATTATGAATTATATCACTTTTTATTTACAAAAAATAACATTATAGAACCAATTACTCCAAAAAGAATATTTTGTATCCATGCTGCAAGTAATGGGTTTAACTGTCCTGTTCCACCTAATGAACGACCAGTATTATATGTTATATACCATACAAAAACAAGAGCAATACTAATTGCAACACCAAAGTATGTTCCCATCTTTGCAAATTTTATACCAATTGGAGCAGCTATTAAAGCTACAAAGAATGTTGCCAAAGGTAATGAGAATTTTAAGTAATAATCAACTTCCATTAATCTTGTATCTATACCTCTTTGTCTAAATTCTTGTAATTGTTTTGCAGCTTCACCTGAACTTTGCTCTTGAATTGATTTTTGATCTGAAAATATTGTTTTATTTGACAAATCTAATTCTATTTCCATAGTTTCAAAATTTGCTTCATAATGAACAAAACCTTCAGGTGAATATTTTCTTAAAGTTCCATTTTTTAAAATCCATTTATTATCTTCTCTTGTTGCTGTTTTAGCATTAATTATTTGAGGATATCCAACTTTTGTATTGTCAAAAACAAATACATCTTCAAAAACTCCTTTTGCTTTATTTAGTCTCTCTACATAAAAATACCGTTCATCAGAACCTTTATTAAAAAGTCTTTCTTTTATAGGAGGTAATTTTTGATTAATTATCATATCTTTCATTATTTTTACACTTTGATGATTCGTATGTGGAACAACCTTTTCATTTATTAAAAATCCTAAATAACTTATTATTAAAGAAGTAATAAGTATTGGAGTTATCACTCTTGTAAAACTTACACCACAAGCTCTAAGTGCTACGATTTCACTATCTTTTGATAATCGACCTAAAACTAGTAATGTTGCAAATAAAAATCCAACAGGAAAAGTCAATACTATTATAGCAGGCAAACTATACAGAAGTAAAGAGATTACAGCACTAGTTGGTAATCCTGTTTTTATTATCATATCAGCAAATAGAAATAAATTATTTGAAAGCATTATTACAACAAATGATGCAACACCAGCACTAAAAGGCTTTATTAATTCTTTTAATATGTACCTATCTAATATTTTAAACATTTATTAAAAATAAATTATCAAGATTATATTTTATCATTACTTAATCAATTATCTTTTTAAATTTAGATATAATTTTATTATGTCTGATATATCAAAAATAAATAGACTTCAACAAGTAAGAACAGTTGAAGCTAGAAAAAAATATAGACAAGATGTCCCTGAAAAAGGGAAAATATATTCTGATGTTTTTAGAAGTGAAGGTGATCCTGAAGAAACTATACAAGCTATTCTATATTTTGCTAAAAAAAAATTAAATGATAAAGATGAAGGAAGAAAAAAAAGAGAACAAAACAATAAAAAAAAGAAAGAAGAGAAAAAATTTGATGAAAATAAAACTTATGTGATTTCAAGTCCTGTTTCAGAAACAATGACACAACCAAGAAAGAATGGTTGTGCTCCAACTTGTTTAGCAATGCTTTTAAGAAAATATGGACTTGTAAAAGATGTAAAAGAAGGATATGAAAAAGTTGAAAATTTAAGAGGTAAGGATGTAAAAGTTTTAAATGATACTGGTTTATCTTTAGAAGATATATCATCTTATGCACAAATGTTAGGTCTAAAATCAAGAGTTCAAAGAGGTGAAAATTTTATTGTTCAATTTGAAGGACTTTTAAGAGCTTTGAATATAGGTGCAACTCCTATTGCATCTATTCAATTACCAGGCATGGGAAATATGAGGCATGCTGTTTTGGTAATAGGAATATCAAATGAAAAAGTCACAATTATAGATCCTGCACAAATAGAAGTTCAAGAAATGACTATTGAAGAATTTCAAAAAGCATGGGGAAAACAAAGTGTTTCAAGTTATGGTGTTGGTTTAGCTTATGTTGAAGTATGGGGCCCTAATCCTCAAGGTAAAATTCATGAACATTTAGATTGGCTTTCTGTATTTCAAGAATTTACAAAAGATAAATTAATGATAAGTTCTATAAATTATAAAAAATCAGAAATACCAGCTGTTATACCTTTATTTTCTTAGTAGAACATGAGCTTGAACATGAAGAACCGCATGAACTTTTTATTTTTTTACTAGAAACTTCAAATTTTATACTAATATTTTCTACAGGTAAAGATGCTATTTCTCTTTTTATTTTATGAATATTACATTTTTTACAATAAATACCAATGTAATTACAATCTGAACATATTTCTTCTAAGTTATTTTGAATTAAAAAAATTTTATTTTTATCAAAAGTTAAATCATGTATTGATAAATTATTATTATCAAAGTAATCTACTAAATGGTGAATATTTTTATTTATAATAATAGATATTTCTCGTAATGAATTATTAATAGAACACTTTTGACAAAATTTATTATATAAATCACATTCTATACAAATATCTTTTAAATTATTTACTAAATTATCTAATTTTTTTATATCAAATTCTAAATCCATATTTAATCTATTGTATCTAAAAAATTTTTATATTGTTCAGTATTTATTTCTTCTGTCCACATAATAAGAGCATCTTCTCCATCTTGGTGATAATATTTTTTTCTTCTACCTTTTACTGAAAAACCAAATTTTTGATATAGTTTTTGAGCAGGAATATTACTTTCTTTAACCTCTAAAGTTGCCCATTTAGCACCTTTTTTTATACCTTCTCTAAGAAGATTTAACAATATTTTTTGTCCTATTTTATTTTTCCTGTAATCAGGTAAAACTCCCATTATTGTTATATGAACTTCATCTATTATTATCCAAGCACCACCATATGCAATTATTTTATTTTCGTTATTATCTTTAGCTACAAGATATATACATTCTTCTTTATCTATTTCTCTCTCAAAAGGTGTTGGTATCCAATTATTACCAAAACAGATTTTTTCTATTTCAAGAACTTTATTTATATCTTTTTTATCTAATTTTTCTATTACTATCATTTTTTACTGAATTGTTATTTTTAATAAAATGTTTATGTTTAAGTTTTTAGATTTTTAATTTGGAATGTTAATTTATTAGTAGTTATAATTATAATCTCTATTTTCATAATAATAGCTAGGTGTTCCATAATTACTATATCCACTACTTCTTCCAGAGTTGTTAAAATAGTTAGGACGACTTATATCATATTGATGATGCATTATAAAGCCCCTTTCACCAACAACTATTCCATTACCATTTGGTAGGATATCTATACCATAAAAAGAAGTACCCACTGTGTTTGCTTGATATTGAGTATCAACTTTTAAATTTTTACCATCAGAAGCTAAAAATACTCCAGGTATTTCATTAACAGCATTACCTATTATTTGATTTGGTAGAACATTACTACCTAATACCCATCCTTTACCAGCGGAAATCATACCTACATTTCTTAATGGAACTTGATCCAAATTTGCAGTTGATTTATCAAAAGTTCCTCTTACCCATATATCTTTTACTTGATCAAAATAGAACATAAATCCTCTTTTTCCTCTTAAGGAAGATAAAATAGGTGTATATTCACCAACAGCCCAACCTTGACTACTATTTAACATTTTTATAGCTTTAACTTCATAAGTTCCATCCCAAGGTTTTACATTATCTAATACACTGCTAAGTAATGTTGTATTATTAAACCTTGCTCTAGTCCATTTACTACCATCAAACTTAAATATTGAAGGTGGGCCTAAAACTCTTGATTTTCCACCTACCCAAACTTCGTTTGGACCTAAAGCACAAACTGTATTTAATTCTTTATCTATCTTACTATCTATAGGTTGCCATGAACCTCCTGTATATCTTAATATAAGAGCTTCTCCTTTATCTTTACTTCCAACTATCCATCCATCATTAGTACTTACCATATCTATTGCTCTTAATTCACCACCAACAGTCATAGGAAATCTTTCCCAAGAACCATTGTTATATCTTATTATAGTACTACCACCAACAGCCCAAGCTTGTCCGTCAGGAGTAACATCAACAGAAAGTAAGTCTTCAGAAACATTAGCATTTCTACTTTCATCTATCCAATTACCATTTATATAATGTAATATTGTTCCTCCTTGTCCAACAGCCCAAGCTTCCATGTCATTTACCATTTTTACAGAATATAAATCTTTATTTGTAGGACTTATAACTTGTGCCCATATATTCATTGCAGCTGATATATTTACCACAATTGATGTGGAAACTCCACCAATTGTTGCTATCACCTTTGTTTGTCCTTCTCTTAATGGAGTTAAAACACCTCTTAAATTTATACTAGCAACTTCAGTATTTGAAACTGACCAATTAACAGCATTATAGTTTTTTAGAACTTTATTATTATCTAATTTTATATCAACAAAAAATTGTTTAACTTGACCAACAGGTAATGTTACAATATTTGTTTCTTTTTCTTTATCAGACAAACCAGATATTTTCATATCTACAGGTTTAGTTCCTTCTGGTAAATTTGGTGTAAAATCATTTGTTGGTAAATTATAAGTAGGTGAGCTAAACTCCCTTATAGGCATTTGAGGTGAAACATTACCATTTACCCTTCCACAACTTGTAGCAAATAAAGTAATTAAAGCTAAACTTAAAATATTATATATTTTTCTATTCATTATAAATATTCCTCTACTCTACTACCTAAAGTTATAGGATATATTAATTTATAACTTGTTATTTAAATAATAAATTTAAATGAAAATTAAATATAAAATAATCTATTCTTAAATAGGAAAATATAAATGAAAAGTAGCACCTTTATTTTTACCTTCACTTTCAACAGCAATTTTTCCATTCATTTCTGTCATTGCATTAGCACATGTATGAAGTCCAAAACCATGTCCATTTTTTTTTGTAGTAAAACCATGAGTAAATATTTTATTTAAATTTTCTTTATCTATACCTATACCATTATCTGTAAAACTTAATACAACATAATTATCTTTAACAATAGTTCTAATTTCTATTATTTTCTCTTTTGTATCTACTAAGGCATCTCTAGCATTTTTTATTAAATTAAATAAAATACTTAATACTTTTGACTTTTGTATATTTATTTTTGGAGTTTTGGAATATTTCTTTATTACATTGATATTTTCTTTTGTCAATGTTTCATAGTGCATTGATAATACATCTTCTATAATATTTTCAATATATACTGATTCTATCATAAAATCTTTCTTAGCATAACTCTGTTGAGTGTTTATTATATTTTTTATTAAAAATATTTTTTCTGATAATAATTTTATTTCTTTTTTTAAATCTTCATTTTCTTTTAATAATGAATCACCTATTTTCAGATAATATTCTAGAAGTTTTCTTCCTTTCTCATTATTTAATATAAAATTTTCTAAATTATTAATATTTTCTCTTAATAAATTATTAGCTTTTATTAGACCATTAATTTTTGAATTAGATATTATATCATTTATTATCTGATTTGATACATTTATACTATTTAAAACATTGCCAATATTGTGCAATAAACCTGTAGTTATTTCAGCTATTCCAGACGTGTAAGCATTTTCTATAAGTTTTCTTTGTGTTAATTTTAACTCTTTTGTTCTTCTATTCACAGTTTCTTCAAGTATGGTTTTATTTTCTTCTAATTTAATATTTAAGTTTCTCATGTCATTATAAAGTTTTGCATTTTCTAAAGATATTGCTAATTGAGAAGAAACTAGTTTTAATAACTTAACTCTATTATATGTAAATGCTCCTAAAGTTAAATTATTTTCTAAATAAAGAATTCCTAGAAGTTCTTGTTGTTTTAAAATAGGAATACAAATTATTGATTTAGGTTTATTTTCTAATATATATTTATCAGAAAGAAATATTACATCATTATATGCATCATCAATAATAATTTCTTTATTTGTTCTTTGAACGTAATTAACTACTGATTTAGCTAAATAATCAAACTCATTTAAATCAATACCTTCAAAAATAGTTGCTTCCCTACTATTTATTGTGTATTCAGATATAACAACAAATTTACTATTTTGATTTAAAATTAAATATCCTTTTTGTGCTCCTGCATTTTCTATAACTATTTTCATATATTTGGAAATTAATTTATCTAAGAAAACTTCTTCAGATAAAGCTTGATAGGCTTTCATTATTGTGTTTAAATCAAGTTCTATATCTTCATTTATTTGTAAATTTCCTGTATTCGATGTTGACCTATAATTAATATGATATAAATAATAAGAATATTTTTTTTCAATATCTAAAACTTTACTTTTAGCACCCAGAAAGTTAAAATCATTATAAGAGTTAGATATATATTCTCTTGCTTCTTGATTTTTACCTTGATATATCATAAATTTTGCTACTAGTTCATTGGCTATTGCTTTTATGTTAATATAATTATATTTATCTGCTAATTCTATAGATTTTTTATATAATGCAAGTGCTCCTTCATTATCTTTTTTTATTCTTTTTAATTCAGCATCAACAAGATAATATTTTGCTAAAAAGTTACTTACACATTTTTCTGAAAATTGTTTTAATTGTTTCTGATTATTTTTAATAATTTTTAAATATCTTTTAAAAATAATATTTGGTGATTTGGAAAATTTAGCTATTAGTATTAACGAATAATAAAAAAGAAATTCAGCTATCAAAATATTTCCTAGTAAAAAATCTTTATTTTTTTCAAATTCTTCAGCATGTTCTAATGCTTTATCATAGTTTCCTAATAAGAAAAATATTAACATTTTAATAAAGTGTGCTATTGCTATTGTAGTATAATTTTTTTTCTTTTTTAAATCTTTGAAAAAAAGCTCTTCATTAAAATTATCGTCACTTAAGGATACAAAATTATATGTCATTCCTTTTAAATTGAGTATTAATTGTTTTGTAAGTGTAAATATATCTATTGAATCAGGATTATTTATTTTGTATATTTTTTCAGAATATATTTCTATTTTATTGTATATATCGTCAATATTGTTACCAATTAGAAATAAATATAATAGAATATAGTTTATTGAGTATGAATAATATATTGGATCAGAATTATCAACATTAAATTTTGAGTTTATAGATAGAATATCTATACTTGATTTTAAATGATTTCTCCATGGATTTATTAGACAAGCATATATAAAATTAAGTCTCATTTTCATGACATTATTTTCAAATGTTTCTCCTAATTTTCTAGCTTCATGGATTATTTCAGAATTATTTATATTTTTACTATCTAATAAAACAGCTAAACTTATAAAAGAAAAGCTTGAATAATAATTACTACCATTTTTTAAAACACTTTTGAACATTTTTAAAATAGCTAAAAACATTAATTGTCTATCATGCATATAAGAAGCTGTTATTAGTGCTGAATATAAACTAAGTTTTAGAATATATTTGAAGTCATTGTTTATATTTTTTTCAAAGTCTAGAAAATTTATTTTTTGAATTTTTCTTTTTATAAAGAAATAGTATAAATAGGTTTCTAAATTTTTTATTCCAAATGATATATTTGTTCCTAAAAATCTAAGTCCATTAATAGAGTATTCAATAGAAGTTTTTAATTTATTCATTGATAGATATAAAAAAGCTAGTTTTTCACATAAAATAGCTTTATCTAAATTATTATTTGTTTTTTTATATACTTTTAATAAAAGTTTCTCTGATTTTTCAAAATTTGATAGAAAATAATGACAATGGGCTAACTCTGTATATAATGAAAATAATATATTATAATCTTTTACCCAATCTTCTTTTTCAAATATCTTTAAAGACATAGAAAAATATTTTAGTGCTAATGAAAAAGCTAATGCTTTTTTTGCTTTTTGCCCTGACTTAAAATTTAGGATTGCAAAATTATATTTTTCATTATAATCTTTTATTAATTCATAAGAAAGATTCAATTGATTAACTATTTCAAATAAATATATATCTAAATGTTCTTTTGAGACGTTATTTAAAAGTAATTTACCTATTTTATAATGTAATAGTTTTTTTTCTTGCTCTGAAAAGCTATTGTATATAATATCTTGTATTTTGTCATGTATAAATTTAAAGTAATTTTCAGATATTATAGTTATATTTTGTTTTATTGCCTCATAAATAATATTTTTGATTTCATTATTATTTTTATTAAAAATAAAAGAAAGTAAATCAAGATTAAAATTATTTCCTATAAATGCAGCAGTTTTTAATATTTCAAAAGTTTCTTTATTTAAAGAATGTATTCTATTCATAACAATACTTATTAAATTTTCAGTTCCTTCTAGCTCGTTAATTTTATCTATGTCCCATGTCCATTGATTGTTTTTATCAAATTTTATAATTTGATTTTCACTTAAGCTATTAATAAAGTGTTGTATAAAAAAAGGATTTCCTCCTGTTTTATTAATTAAAACATTAGCAAGATTAGAAACTTTTTCTATTGGTAATGAAAAAATGTCAGATAGTATTTCACATAAACTATATACATTTATAGGATTTAATTTTATTTCTCTTAAACTTAAATGAGCATTTTTAATTTCATTTATAAAATCTTTTACAGCTTCAGAAATTTCATTTTCTCTATATGTGCAAATTAAAAATAAGTTTTTTATGTTATTTGTAAATATTAAAGTTTTTATAAAATTAAAAGTTGCTTGATCTATCCATTGTAAATCATCAAATCTAATTGTTAAAAGGTTATTATCTTCTATAAATAAAAAAATAAATTTAATTAAAATATTATTCAAATTGTCATATATTTCCGTTTCTTCATTTTTTACAATAGATATAAAATTTTTACCTACGATTAACTTTATTTCAGGTATTAAATCTATTAGTATATTTAAACTTGAACCAAGTTTATTTATAAGATTATATTTAAATTGATTTAATTTTTCATTACTTTCTGATAGTATTCTTTTTATTAATATTCTTATTCCATCTATAAATGATGAGTATGGTTTATTTTGCGTAAGATTGTCAAATTTTGAGTATATATAATATATATTTTGCTTTTTTATTTCTTCCGATACTTTATCAATTAAACTAGACTTTCCCATACCAGAATCACCTGATACAAGAACTATTTCTAAATTACCTTTTTTAAATTTTTCTAATGATTTTGTAATTAGTAGTAATTCTTCATCCCTTCCATAAATTTTTTCAGGAAATTGTATTTTTGGATTTATATCATATTTTGCTATTTCAAATTCTTCTATAAAACCTTTATTTTTAATAGATTCTAAAGATTTTTTTAGATCATATTCTATACCATAACAATTTTTATATCTATCATTTGGATATTTACTCAATAGTTTATTTATTATTTTAGATAATGTTTTTGGTATATTGCTTGTAATATCAGGATTTTGTGCTATATGGTAGTGTATTAATTCCATTTGGTCATTAGAGTAAAAAGGCAATTTACCTGTAATCATTTCATAAAAAATTATTCCTAATGAATAAAAATCAGACTTATAATCAATAGGATAATTAAACCTTCCTGTTTGTTCAGGTGATACATATTTTAAATCAATGGAACTTATTGTTATAGATAAATCATTTACATTTGTTTTATTAGAATTTTCTAATCCAAATACTTTAATATCTTTATTGTTATTTATAAGAATATTGTATGGATTTAGATTATAATGAGCTATATTATTTTTATGTAAATCAGATATTGCATTTACTATTTTTATAGATATTATCAAAAAATCTTCTAAAGCTATATTATTTTTATTTATATATTCTTTTAGAGTAATTCCATTAAAATCTTGAAATAACAAGTAATTTTTATTTAAAAATACTGGTTTTAGAAAAAAATCTGAGTTTATTGATTTCAATATTAAATTTTCATTTTCTAATTTATAAAATTTTTTTTCATCTTTTATTGTTTTTAAAATAAAATATCTATTTTTGCTATTATCATATAATCTAATAACTGAAAAATAGTTGTTATCAAATAACTTATATACTATTTCATAATCTAAAATTTTCATAATATACTATAATAAACTAAAATTGGTTTGCATATTTTAAGTTTAACTTATGTTTTTCAAGTGAAAGTTTAAGGTAAGTAAAGTTATTGTTGCTATTTTTACATAATCTCTCTTATATTTTTGATTTATTTGAAGTTCTCTTAAGAAATTTATATCTTCAGAAGATAAATTTATTTCTTTCATAATAGACTATTATAATGCTAAATTTCATTTATGTAAATATATTTACACTTTAACAATGAAATTATAAATTTAGTGTAAAGTAGTATTCATAATATTTGTAGAGCAATATTAAGTTGAAAAAATACAAAATGTTTTATTACTTTTTAAGTAATTTTATAGGTTATAATCTAATTCCTGGTAATTATTTCATAAATAATAATAATCATTTTATTAATATTAACTTCTTATCAAGTAAAAAAATATTTTTATTTAGTTACTGACTTGGTTGTTAAGGTTATTTACCTAAAACAATTTCTTTCTAATTCTTTTTAACCTTAACAAGGTTTTATAGTATTATTTTTATAAATTAGTGCAAAAGGTATATTATTTCAAAAGTACTTTGAAAAATACTACTAACTATTTCAACTTAGTAAGTTATTTTGATAATATTCTATTTCACTTTTTAACCAAAAAGGAAATAATGGAATCTGTGCGAAACTTTCCTCTTCCCATTGATTATTATCGTTTTTAAATTCTAATATCCATTTATATTCAATATTTGCTATCTTTATAACTTTTAATCTAATATTTTCAGAAAGAGAATAAGCAAGAAAATCTAAAGCATCATCTTCAGATAAAAAATTTCTGTGCCAACCTTTTAAATAAATAACAAAACCATTTTCTTTAGCATGAAAAATAATTGGTAAGGTTTTTTGTCCTTTTTGTATTATCTTTATACAATTATCTGTTTCATCAGAAATAATCAATTTATCTTTATATTTTCTTAAATTATCTTTTATTTTTATAATTGTTTTATTCATAATTTTGACTCTAAATTAAATTTATTTGAAAATAACTCAATAGACTTTTTATAATAATTAACAGCTTCTTTATAATTTGATAGTTCTACATAGACGTTTGCAATATTATTGTATAAATACGGATTATCTGGAGCTAATTTAATAGCTTTTTTAAAAGTTTGAATAGATTTATCTTTCCTTCCAATTATATTATATATTTTTCCAAGACTATCAAAAGCATTTTCATTTTTAGGATTTATTTTTAATAGTTTTTTATAACATTCTATAGCGTTATCATAATCTTTGATGTTTTTATAACATTCAGCTAGTTTAAATAAAACTGATTCATTATTATTACTATTATTATTAATATCTAAATATTTTTTATAATTACTTATTGCATTTTTAAACTCTGATTTCTCTTTATATATATCCGCTAAGTTTAAGTATGGTAAATCAAAATATGGTTTAACTTTTATAGATTTTTTAAAATATTCAATAGCTTTTACATAATCTTTTAAAAAGTCTTTATATATAATACCAATACCATTATAAGGATACTCAAACCTTGGGTTTATTTCAATAGCTTTTTTATAATATTGAACAGCTGTATCATAATCACCTAGTAAAGTATAAACATTTCCAAGACCATTATAAGGGTACTCATCTTTTGGATTTATTAATATCATTTTTCTATATGATTCAATAGCTTTATCATATTCTTTCATGTCTGTATATATTATTCCTAATGTATTATAAATAGTATCATCTCTTGGATTTAATCTTGCACTCATATTACAATATTCAATAGCTTTATCATATTCTTTTTTTTCATAATAAACTAAAGCTAAATTATGATAAGCATTACTATAATTCCTATTTATGTGTATAGCTGTTTCATAAAATAAGATAGCTTTATCATAGTCTTTTATTTCACTATAAAAATCTCCATAACTTTTATAAAAAATATCAATTCTATTTGTTGTTATAGAAATTGATTCAGCTATTTTATTTACTTCAGCTTGTTTTTCTTTTTCACCTATTATTCCTAAAGATTCAGATAATCCAGCTAATGACTTAAAAGTTTCATTTTTTCTATCAATTGCTTTTTGAAAAGCTTTAGCTGCTTTATCATATTTTTTAGCTTTAAAAAGATTCAAAGCATTTTGATAATATTCCATATTAATTCTATTATATAAAAAAATTGAAAATAATTATAATTAAATTATATATAAACAAAAATATAAAAAATAAAATTTTCATATAATTTTTTATGCAAATTACTATAACTATTAAAATTTTAATAATCTAACATTAGCATTAATATTTGGTTCAAATATACTTGCAATAATACTAAAAGAATAATAATCCGTATTGTATTTACTAAATAAATACATGTAAGGTTTATTTTCATAAATACTATATTCAAATAAAATTGCTAGTTCTATGTTATCTATAATCCACCAATTTAAAATTAATCCTAAAAATTGATTAGCAAGTGTATTTTCAAAAGATAAAGGACTTTTACCATTTACTAATCTTTGTCTATATCTTAATGTATATTCAAAATTCTTAAATATTTCGTGTGTAAATTGAATTTGATAGTTTAGGCCATATTGAATTGAATTTAAAATATAATTTGAAGCAAATAATTGAGATAGTAATAAAAAATATTTGTTATTTGATATATTAATTCTTGGTGATAATAAATCTACAGATCCTCTTATTCTACTAAATTGTTCTTTATTATTTACAATAAAATGAGACATTGCTAAATCATATCTATAACTAATATTTGTAATTTTTTCTTTTCTGTATATTGAATTAATAGAAATATCAGGTAACCTACTTATTATATTATTACCGATATTTTGATTTATATTAAAACCAAAATTAATAGCTAAATCGTCAAAATCTCTTATAATATTTAAAGCTGTTGTAAATAAAGAACTCTTGATAAATCTATTATTTTGTTGATAATTACCCGAAAATTGAAGTAAAGTTCCTTTGTTATCAGTAAAATCATGATATATATCAATATCAAGTTGAGATAATAAGCTATATTCAGTAGTTATAAAGCCATTGCTGTAATCATTACTAAAATATGGTACTGTAATACTTGCCCATGGTCCCCTTATACTATCAGAACCAATTCTTGAAAAAAAAGAACCAATTTCAAAAAAACCTCTTATTCTTCTTTGATTTATATAGTTTCTTGGTAAATTAGGATTTCTTACAAATGTAGAAATTTGAGGTATAGAAATAGGTAATATTTTGTCAAAATCAAATGCACTAAAGTTAATTCCGTTTATTTGTAAGAAAAAAAATTTTCCTTTATAGATAGGTAAAACCTTTAAATTTTCAAGTATAATCTTATACTTAAGAAAAAATAATTTATCATCATTATCTTCAAATTTTAGTTGCTTTATATCTATAAAATCATTATTTACAAATATTTCTTTAGATTTAAATTCAATTATATTATTTATTTTAACTTCATTGTCTTTTATCAATAAAGATTTACTCTTTAAATCAATTTCTATTTCATTACATAATACTTCAATATCATTATAAATTCCTCTAATATTTCCTTTTGCATATATATAGTCATTATTTTTGTCAAAAATTATTTTATCAGCTTCTAATGTAAAATCTTCATAAATAAGAACAACATTATTTTCAAAATAACTTATATTTTGCTCTAAATTCAATTTATTTGAATATATATTGAATTTATTATTTTCAGCACTAGAATTTTGTATTAAAAGTAATAAAAAGAATATTATTAATAAAGTTTTCATTAATATTTCATGCCATAAGATAAATTTAATCCAATTACACCTGTATTAAAAGCATAATTATTCACTTCTGATTTAATAAATGAGTCATTTATATAGACCTTTGTTGAAAAATTTATGACATGTTTATTCTCAAAAATATAATCTATTCCAAAACCTAATATTCCATAAAATTTTATTCCTGAAAAATCTTGTATATTAGAAAAAAAAGGATTTATTCCTATAAACATTTGAGGTCTTATATTAAATTTATAATTTCCATCTGGTATATAAGATAATGTTATTGGCACTGACAAAATAAGATCATTTAGAATATTAAAATAGAAAGAATAATCTAATCTTATATTTTGATTAATTTCAGAAAATCCTTTAACCCCATATAAAAATGTCACATTACTATTTTTTAATAGGGGAAATAACATTAATTCAGAACTAACTGCTATTAAATTAGATGAATAAGTTTTACTACAAAAAATAAATACAATTAATAATGACAATATTATTTTTTTCATATTTTTAAAATAAAATATACTATATATAATCTCTATTATAGAAAGGTTTTTATGGAAAAAGAAGAAATAGATAAAATAATTTATTCATTCAAAGAGCTTTATCAAGACAAAAAAAGTTTAGACAAAATTACAATGAATGACATAGTCAGTTCATCAGGTGTTAGTATGGGAAAAATATATTCATTATTTGAAAGTAAAGAAGATATAGCTTTACATCTTATTAGTAAAAGAATAGAAGATATATTTATAACCTTTGATGAAGAGGTTGATAATACAATGACTTTAGCAGAGAAGTTAAAAACCTTTATAAGTCTTCAATTAGAATTTATAAGTGATATATACCCTCTAGTAAAAGATATGACTTTAGATATAGTAAATCCTTTTTCTAAAGTTCATGATTATTATTCTCATCTAAGAAAAAAATATTTTAATTTTATGAAGGATTTAATTATAGAAAATAAAAAAACTTTTTTTAAGGATATTTTAATATCAACTCTAATTAATTCATTTATTATATTTAATATAACAATTTTTTCTTTCTGGGAAAAAGATAATTCCCCAGGTAAAGAAGAAACTTTAAAGTATATAGATAAAGGAGTGAAAAATTTTATAGTTATGATTACTTTAATTTAATATGGAAGAAGAAAAAGAAAAACCTATAAATTCAAACTTAACATCTAGAATATGGAAACTAGGTACTTTGACAACAGAAATTTCTGCTAATATTGTTTTAAATAAGATAAAAGACTTTGTAAAAAAAGATAATTCAAGTTCTATTATAAATAATCAAGTAGCTGAAAAAATAGCTAAAGTATTAGGTGAGTTAAAAGGACCTTTAATGAAATTAGGACAATATTTAAGTCTTCATGATGTATTTAATACAGAAGATGACTTTTTTCAAAAATTTAATACTCTACATTACCAAGCTCCAAGCATGAGTTTTTATTTTACAAAAATGCAAATAGAAAAAGAATTAGGTAAATCACCTGATTATTTATTTAAATCATTTAGTAGAAAACCAATAGGTTCAGCATCAATAGGACAAGTTCATGAAGCATTTTTAAAAGATGGTAGAAAAGTAGCTGTAAAAGTTCAATATCCTGATATGGAAAAAATAATAAAGAGTGATTTAACCACTTTAAAAATTGGACTAACTCCTTTAAAATATATATATAGTACAAATTTAGAACCTATAATAAATGAAATTGAAGGAATACTAACAAACGAACTTAATTATAAAAATGAAGCTGATAATATTAAAAAATTTTCAAATTTTTTCAAAAATTATGAGAATATAATAATACCTGACTATATACCAGAATTATCAACACAAAAAGTTTTGACTATGAATTTTATAGAAGGAAGACCTTTTGAAGTTGCATTAAAAGAAGACAATTTAAGTCAAGAAGAGTGTAATAATATTGGTAAATTACTACTTCATTCATTATGGAATCAATTATTTAAAAATAAAACAATACATGCTGATCCTCATCCTGGTAATTTTCTTATTGTAAATAGAAATAAATTATGTCTTTTAGATTTTGGATGTGTGAAAGTTTTTTCTAATGATTTTGTAGAGACATATAAAAGATTAATAAGAGCTATTTTAGAAAAAGATATTTCTACTGAAAAACAATGTTATGTTTTATTAGGTTTTGCAAATGAAAATGAAGAAGAAAAACTAGATGCTATACATAATTTTTCAGAATTTACATCATTACCTTATACAGGAAAAGATTTTTTTGATTTATCAAAAAATTTAGATAAGTTAAAAGAAGGACAAAAAGAGTTTAAAAAAATGGCTGATAAAGTTGGTTTTAGACTACCAAAAGATTTTGTTTATTTAAATAGAACACTATTTGGTCTTGGAATGCTTCTTTTTAAACTAAAAGTTAATTTGAATTTTTATAATGAAATGGAAAAATACATTTTTGATAATTAAATCACAAAAATAAATTGATTTAATGTATTTATAAAAGTTTAAATAATTGACAAATATATAAAAAATTATATAATTAATATACTCAAGTGTTCTTTCTACTGGAGAGGTGGCTGAGTGGTCGAAAGCGGCTTCCTGCTAAGAAGTTGTACGGGCTAAAACCTGTACCGTGGGTTCAAATCCCACCCTCTCCGCTTCAAAATTATGCACCCGTAGCTCAGTGGATAGAGCATCTGACTACGAATCAGTTGGTCGGGGGTTCAAGTCCCTCCGGGTGCGCTAGTATAACTTTTATCTTGTTCATAGCATCATTTAAATTATTTACTTCTTTTAATGCTTGAAATAAATTTATTTTTTCCAAAACTAATCCTATTTTATTATTAGGTATATATGGAAAATTTGATTTTATTATATTTCCATCTATTATCTTATCTTGTTCATATAATATTTTTTCTTTATTGTAAATATCAAATAATTTTTGAAATGTATCATATTTTTTTGTGTTATAAAAAATTGATAAATAAATTATTAGTGATTCTTTTAAAATTTTTTTTCTTTCCTTAAAAAAGTAAAATAAGAAAACTTTATTATTAATATCAATTTTATTTATATCTATTAAATCAAAGTATTTCTTCTGATTTATTATAAACAATAATTCTTTATAACTTATTTTTAAATTTCTTAAAAATATTTCAAGTTCTTTTTGAGAAATCTTTTTAAAAATAAATAATATAGATAGTTTTATAAGATATATGTTTTCAACTTCTAATTTAAATTTTTTTATTATTATTTCAATGTTTCTTAATGTTTTTATAACTTTGTTTATATTTTCTGAAAAACTTTCAAATATATTCTGATATAACTTTGTTTCAAACATTAAATTTATATATTTATATGTTTTTTGAAAAGAAAAAATTTCTGTTATTTCTTTTATTACTCTTTCTTTTGAAACTTTTTTTATGAGATAAGATAAATCAGAAATATATTCTAATGTCTCTTTATCAATATTAAATTTTAATTTTGATGAAAATCTAAAAACTCTAAGTAATCTCAAAGGATCATTTATTATTACATCATAAGAATTTAATTTAATAGTTTTCTCTTTTATATGACTAATTCCGTTTGAATAATCTATTAATAACTCTTCTGAGAATTTTCTATCTATTTTATTTATTAATTCTATATTTAACTCAATAGCAATAGAATTAATTGTTAAATCTCTACTTAATAAGTCTTCTTTTAAAGAAGTTTTCAAAAAAGAAAAATCAAAACAAACACCATTACTTTTCCAAGTAACCCTAAATATTTCTCTTTCAATATCCAAATTAATTAATACCCCTCTAGAAAGTTTAGAAAAATTATTTAATATTTCTAAATCATTATCAAGCATTATAAAATCTATATCCTTTGAAAATTTACCTAGTAAATTTTCTCTTACAAAACCACCTACAATATAGATTTTTGATTTTAATAGTGTTAATAACAATTCTAGTTTTTCTTTTATAAAATTAATTATCATCTTTTAATTTAAGAATAAAAATTCTTATAAAGAGTAACATAATTTAATACTTCTATATGTTATTTTTTATTTATTTCAATAATATATATTAGATTAACTTAAGTTATAATTTTTTAAAAATTAAATGACTAATAAATACTAGATGAATTTGAAAATAATAAACATATTTACTTTAATACTTAGTTTAATAATTGCTGTTATAGCTTTTTGGACATTTAAAAAATATTCATACTCTTTATTAGTAGAAAATTCTTTTAAAAACTATGTAGATATTTCAAATTCTGATATAACAACATTTATTGGTAAAAACATTATATTAAGAGCTAAAATTAAAGATGAACAATTCTTTATATCAAAAAAAAATGGTGATAAAGTAGTTTTAGAATATTTTCTTGTGGAAGAGAATAAAAATTCAAGAACAAAAAAAATAAGTGATTTATCTTATTTAAGATATATACCATTTAAAATAAACTTTAATAACATAAATATTATTGTAGAACCTTATGAACTTGATTTAACTTATATTGGTAATATAATAGAAAAAAAAGAATACAAAAAAGACAATAAATTGATAAGTGAAAAATATTGGAAATTTAAATCTAATGACATTATATACATATTTGGTAAATTAGAAAACAAGGCTGGTATTCTCTCTATAGTTAATCCTAATATTGAAAAATCTTTTTTTGAGAAAATATTTAACCTATCACCATTTATTATAAGTAATTATGAAATAAACGAAATTATTCAAAAAGCTATATATACAAAAAATAGTATGTTGTCTATAACTTCTTTACTATCAATCACAAGTATTTTTTTTATAATTCTATCTATTAAAAAACTTTTAGATAAGTCTGTTTAAAAGGTCAAAAAGTAAAACTCTCATAATCTTCTTTACTTAAACTACTTTTTTTCCCACCTCTTATTTGATAATCGTAGTTTATAATATATAATACTTCTTCGTATGAAAAATTATAAAAGTATTTACCTAATATAATATCAATCGAATTTATATCATCTCTTATTTTACTTGTATTAAATCTATTTTTCTGAAGATCAAAAACAGAGAACAATTTTTTCATAAAACTTTCTCTTAACTTTTTTAGTTTATCCTTATATTGAGTAATTAATGACTTATCAGGAACTGGTATTTCGCAAAGAATATCTTTGTTCATGTCTCTTCCGTCACCATAAATTCTAAACCAGAAATAGAATATTGTAGAATTTATTAACAAAATAAAAAAATCTGAATACAAAATATCTACATTCATATTTTTTATAGCTGTTCCTTGATAAGGTTGTCTATCAAAAGCGTTATACCAATAATTACCACTTGTTCTTATCCAAATTTTTTCAGAATTACAATTATTAATGTAATTTTTGGATTTATCTCTATTAGATAATAATTTATTTAGTATTTGTATATTAAATTTTTCTCCTATTTTAGGTAATCTGTGTGTATCAGCATAAGTAGAACCGATTGGTAGTAAAAAAGAATCTGAATTACTAAACTCTATATTATTTATGCTAGGAGTTTCCCTAAAAAAACGACTTGTATATATCCCTAACTTTTTACTTGAATTTTTATTATAAGCTTCTATAATCGATATAGATTGACTCATACTCTCAAATATTCTACATCTATCTCTATCAAAAGTTGAAATATAAGTTTTTTCAAAAGAATTATATAATAAAAGTCTTACTTTTGAAAAATCTTTACTGAAAGTGATTGCAAAAGTTATTATATATAGTAAATTACCTTTATCTTTAACTAAATTAATAGCTTTTTCTATAAAAGGATTTGAAATATCTGTTGTTTTTGAATATTTATAATTTTCCTCAATATATTTTTTATTATCTTTATTTAAAATATTACCATAAGGAGGATTACCAATAACAATGTCAAAGCCATCAGCAATTCCAAACATCCATTCAGAATTAAAAAAATCAGCACTAGAATTTGGATCATAAGGATTCCATTTTGCTAATTTTTTAGCTTCATTTTCATCAAATTTATTTTCTATTAACAAATTAATTATTTCATTTCTTATTTGATTATCTTTTTCTATACATTTCTTTTTTTGTTGAAAAGTTTTAGCATTAAAATAATTTTCTCTAACTTTCTTTAATTTTTCTTCTTTTTCTTTAATTTGACTATGTATATTAGTATCAATAACATTTAAAGAATTAGATAAGAAAGTCAAAACTTCATTTTCATTTCTTTTTATATCTATAAGAGCATTAGCACAAACAAATTTAGTTTCTAGATTTGGAAGAGGTATTATTCCAAAATTATAATCATTTCTTTTTATATCTTGGTCTATAACAAGAGAAATAAAAAATCTTAATTTAATTATTTGAATAGCTATATTTTGTATATCAACTCCGAATATACAATTTTGAACGATATATAATTTACGTCCATAATCCAATTCATTATTTTCAAAAGATTTTTCTATATCATCTATAGTTTTTTCTCTTATTACATAATCATCAATATTATTAGCTTTTTCTATTTGTTTATTTTTCCATTTTTCATTATTAGGATCAAGTTTGCTTAAAATAAAAACGATTTTGTGTAATATTCCCATAGGAAAAGCACCAGAACCACAAGCAGGATCTAATATTTTTATGTTATCTATTGAATTTATTAATAAATTTACTTCTTCATCATTAAATTTATGTTTTTCTTCATTATAAGATAATAAATCATTTAATTTTTCTTGTATTTCTTTTATTTTTTTCTCATCATTTATATTAAACTTTTGAATAAATTTATTTTCAAAATATTTACTTAAACTTTGAGTTACCATAAAATTTACAATTTCTCTAGGAGTATAAAAAGAACCTGTTTGTTTTCTAGCATTTTCTTTTGTTTCTTCATTATAAGATGCAAGTGAGTTTTCAAAAACTTTTCCTAATAATTCAGGGTCTAAAGCTACTTCTTGGTCTATTTCTGATGCTTCATCTATAGTAAAATTATAACTTTGTAAAATATCTATAAGACCTCTTACTTTTGCATTTTTTTCAAGTCCATATTTAGATAAATCACAATTTATTTCTTTTTCTTCAAAAAATAAATAATCAGGTATTTTTGCTTTCTTGCTTTCATTTCTTGAAAATCCATCTATATAAACTATTTTATTACTTTCATCTTCTTTATCTAAACAATCAAATAATCCACCATTTAAAAATGGTATATTCTCAAATAATTTTAATATATCTTCTTCTTTTTCTATTAAAAACTTATCTTTATATCTAAATAAATTCTTTATTCCATATTCTTTTTTATTTTCATTAAAATTTCCTTCTTTTACAAATCTTCTTTCCTCTATTTTCTGATTTAATGTAGCAAAAAATAAATTTTGTAATATTGCATTGTAATAATTATGTGCTTCTTTATCCTCGTAAAAATCTTTTACTATATCTTTTATTTTATTTTTATCAAATAAATCGGGATTTATAAGTCCTTTTTCTTTTATAAACCAAATAAAAATTATTCTTGTTATTAGTCTTATAAGATTAATTTCATTTTCATTACTTGGAAAATAAACTTTGTCTAAAGAATAAAAATACCAATTTTGTAATTCTTTATAAAATTGTTTTGTTACAGGTTCAACAGAAAAAGCTTCTTTTATTTCATTTATACTTGAAAAATTACATTTTGATATTTGCTCTATAAATGTTTTATTTGTTAAGCTTGGACTAACAAAAAATGTAAATCTCTTATAGTAAGAGAATTCTCTTCTTATTCCTAAATATTCAACATATATAAATGAAAAACGAAAGTTTCCAGTAGATTTGTCATAAAAAATAAATATTCCTGCATCTATATTATTATCTTTTATTATTTTTTTTCCTAAATCATATTGTAACTTTTTACTACTTCTATGATTTAGTTCTTTACTTGTTTCTATATAAAAAAACTTTATTTTAGTAATTTCATCAAATTCTAATTGACCTATACTTTTTATTTCAGAAAAATTTTCATTTCCATAATTAGAATAATCTTCTTGTATTCTTCTGAAATTGGAATTTCTATAAGAAAAAAAATCTTGTAAGTTTTCTATAGAACAATTATTTATTACTTTTTCTAATGACATAAATAATTTTCAAAAAAATAATGCTTAAATTTTAACATTAATGGTTTTTGTATTCAAGAATTTTTTTATATTATAATTTATCCATGAAAAAGAAAGAACTATATAAAATTTATGACAGAAATTATAAGGAGTTCTTTTCCAACACATTTGCAATAAGAGAATTATTAGAAACATTTGTAAATGTAGATTTAGTCAAATATATAGACTTTAATAGTGTAGAGATAATAAACAAATCATTTATTCTTGATAGTAATAAAGAGAAAGAATCTGATATTATCTATAAAATAAAGTTAAAAGAACAATATTCTGATATATCACTATATATAGTCATATTACTAGAATTTCAATCAAGTGTAGATAAAAATATGCTTTATAGAATGATAGAATATACTTTGTTATTGTACAAAGAATTAGAGAAAACAAATAAAAAGTTACCCCCTGTTTTTCCAATAGTTTTATACACAGGTAGTAAAAAATGGAATGTTCCTAATGATTTAAATCAAATAGTAAAAGGTAATGAATTACTAAAAGACTATGGACTTAAATTTAAATATTTTCTTTTGGATGTAAATAAATATACAAAAGAACAATTACAAGAAATAGGAAATATAATATCAACATTATTTTTAGCTGAAATAATAGAAACTGAAAATATTCAAGAATTAGGAAATCAAATTGATAAATTGATAGAAAATGAAAATAATAAAGAAAACATTAAACAGCTAATAAAGTTTATTCTAAATATTTACAAGAAAGATGAAGAAATAGACTATAATAAATTACAGGAAGACTTAAATAGTAAGTTTAGGAGTGGTTCTATGTTAGTTGAAAATGTTCTTAAATTTGAAAAAAAAGCTAGAATGAAAGGTTTTAAAGAAGGTATTGAAAAAGGTAAAATTGAAGGTTTAAAAGAAGGTGAGTTAATAGCTACAAGGAATAAGTTAATAAAATTATTATTAAAAAAATTCAGAGAATTACCAAAGGAAATAGAAGAAAAAATAAATAATTGTAATGATTTAAATAAATTAGACCTAATCATTGACAATATTTTTGATATTTCTTCTTTAGACGAAATAAATAAATTTTTAGAATAACTATTTAATAGTTCAACCTATTAAAATAATTTTTATGGAAAATAAAGAGCTATATAAAATCTATGACAGAAATTATAGAGAGTTTTTTTCAAATAAATTTGCAATAAGAGAATTATTAGAAACATTTGTAAATGTAGATTTAGTCAAATATATAGACTTTAATAGTGTAGAGATAATAAACAAATCATTTATTCTTGATAGTAATAAAGAAAAAGAATCTGATATTATCTATAAAATAAAGCTAAAAGAACAATATTCTGATATATCATTATATATAGTCATATTACTAGAATTTCAATCAAATGCAGATAAAAATATGCTTTATAGAATGATAGAATATACATTGTTATTATACAAAGAACTAGAGAAAACAAATAAAAAGTTACCCCCTGTTTTTCCAATAGTTTTATACACAGGTAGTAATAAATGGAATGTTCCTAATGATATAAATCAAATAGTAAAAGGTAATGAATTACTAAAAGATTATGGACTTAAATTTAAATATTTTCTTTTAGATGTAAATAAATATACAAAAAAACAATTACAAGAAATAGGAAATATAATATCAACATTATTTTTAGCTGAAATAATAGAAGCTGAAAATATTCAAGAATTAGGAAATCAAATTGATAAATTGATAGAAAATGAAAATAATACAGAAAATATTAAACAGCTAATAAAATTTATTCTAAATATTTACAAGAAAGATGAAGAAATAGACTATAATAAATTACAGGAAGACTTAAATAGTAAATTTAGGAGTGGCTCTATGTTAGTTGAAAATGTTCTTGAATTTGAAAAAAAAGCTAGAATGAAAGGTTTTAAAGAAGGTATTGAAAAAGGTATTGAAAAAGGCATTGAAAAAGGTATGAAATTGAAGGTAAAATTGAAGGTAAAATTGAAACATTAAAACAAAAACATTAAAATTATTATTAAAAAAATTCAGAATTACCAAAGGATATAGAAGAAAAGATAAATAATTGTAATGACTTAAATAAATTAGACTTAATTATTGACAATATTTTTGATATTTCTTCTTTAGATGAAATAAATAACTTTTTAAAATGACTTATTTAATAAACAACTCTATTAAAATAATTTTTATGGAAAATAAAGAGCTATATAAAATCTATGACAGAAATTATAGAGAGTTTTTTTCAAATAAATTTGCAATAAAAGAATTATTAGAAACATTTGTAAATGTAGATTTAGTCAAATATATAGACTTTAATAGTATAGAATAATAAATAAATCATTTATTCTTGATAATAATAAAGAAAAAGAATCTGATATTATTTATAAAATAAAACTAAAAGAACAATATTCTGATATATCACTATATATAGTTATATTACTAGAATTTCAATCAAGTGTAGATAAAAATATGCTTTATAGAATGATAGAATATACATTGTTATTATACAAAGAATTAGAAAAAACAAATAAAAAGTTACCCCCTGTTTTTCCAATAGTTTTATACACAGGTAGTAAAAAATGGAATGTTCCTAATGATATAAATCAAATAGTAAAAGGTAATGAATTACTAAAAGAATATGGACTTAAATTTAAATATTTTCTTTTAGATGTAAATAAATATACAAAAAAACAATTACAAGAAATAGGAAATATAATATCAACATTATTTTTAGCTGAAATAATAGAAAGCTGAAAATATTCAAGAATTAGGAAATCAAATTGATAAATTGATAGAAAATGAAAATAATAAAGAAAATATTAAACAGCTAATAAAATTTATTCTAAATATTTATAAGAAAGATAAAGAAATAGACTATAATAAATTACAGGAAGAGTTAAATAGTAAATTTAGGAGTGGCTCTATGTTAGTTGAAAATGTTCTTGAATTTGAAAGAGAAGCTGAATTAAGAGGTATTGAAAAAGGTATCGAAAAAGGTAAAATTGAAGGTAAAATTGAAGGTAAAATTGAAGGTAAAATTGAAACATTAAAACAAAAACATTAAAATTATTATTAAAAAAATTCAGAAGTTACCAAAGGATATAGAAGAAAAGATAAATAATTGTAATGACTTAAATAAATTAGACTTAATTATTGACAATATTTTTGATATTTCTTCTTTAGATGAAATAAATAACTTTTTAAAATGATTATTTAATAATCAAATCTATTAAAATAATTTTTATGGAAAATAAAGAGCTATATAAAATCTATGACAGAAATTATAGAGAGTTTTTTTCAAATAAATTTGCAATAAAAGAATTATTAGAAACATTTGTAAATGTAGATTTAGTCAAATATATAGACTTTAATAGTATAGAATAATAAATAAATCATTTATTCTTGATAATAATAAAGAAAAAGAATCTGATATTATTTATAAAATAAAACTAAAAGAACAATATTCTGATATATCACTATATATAGTTATATTACTAGAATTTCAATCAAGTGTAGATAAAAATATGCTTTATAGAATGATAGAATATACATTGCTTATTATACAAAGAATTAGAAAAAACAAATAAAAATTACCCCCTGTTTTTCCAATAGTTTTATACACAGGTAGTAAAAAATGGAATGTTCCTAATGATATAAATCAAATAGTAAAAGGTAATGAATTATTAAAAGATTATGGACTTAAATTTAAATATTTTCTTATTAGATGTAAATAAATATACAAAAAAACAATTACAAGAAATAGGAAATATAATATCTACTTTATTTTTAGCTGAAATAATAGAAGCTGAAAATATTCATGAATTAGGAAATCAAATTGATAAATTGATAGAAAATACAAGATAATAAAGAAAGTATTAAACAGCTAATAAAATTTGTATCTGAAGATTTACAAGAAAGATAAAGAAATAGACTATAATAAATTACAGGAAGAGTTAAATAGTAAATTTAGGAGTGGCTCTATGTTAGTTGAAAATATTCTTAAATTTGAAAAAAAAGCTGAATTAAAGAGGTATTGAAAAAGGTATTGAAAAAGGTAAAATTGAAGGTATTGAAAGAAGGTAAGAATTGAAGGTAAAATTGAAGACGTTAAAAACAAAAACATTAAAATTATTATTAAAAAAATTCAGAAAGTTACCAAAGGATGTAGAAGAAAAGATACAAAATTGTAATGACTTAAATAAATTAGACTTAATTATTGACAATATTTTTGATATTTCTATTTAGATGAAATAAATAACTTTTTAAAATGACTTATATAATAAACAAATCTGTTAAAATAATTTTTATGGAAAATAAAGAGTTATATAAAATCTATGACAGAAATTATAGAGAGTTTTTTTCAAATAAATTTGCAATAAAAGAATTATTAGAAACATTTGTAAATGTAGATTTAGTCAAATATATAGACTTTAATAGTGTAGAGATAATAAACAAATCATTTATTCTTGATAGTAATAAAGAAAAAGAATCTGATATTATTTATAAAATAAAACTAAAAGAACAATATTCTGATATATCACTATATATAGTTATATTACTAGAATTTCAATCAAGTGTAGATAAAAATATGCTTTATAGAATGATAGAATATACATTGTTATTATACAAAGAATTAGAAAAAACAAATAAAAAGTTACCCCCTGTTTTTCCAATAGTTTTATACACAGGTAGTAAAAAATGGAATGTTCCTAATGACTTAAATCAAATAGTAAAAGGTAATGAATTACTAAAAGATTATGGACTTAAATTTAAATATTTTCTTTTAGATGTAAATAAATATACAAAAAAACAATTACAAGAAATAGGAAATATAATATCAACATTATTTCTAGCTGAAATAATAAAAGCTGAAAGATATTCAAGAATTAGGAAATCAAATTGATAAATTGATAGAAAATGAAAATAATAAAGAAAATATTAAACAGCTAATAAAATTTATTCTAAATATTTACAAGAAAGATGAAGAAATAGACTATAATAAATTACAGGAAGATTTAAATAGTAAATTTAGGAGTGGCTCTATGTTAGTTGAAAATGTTCTTGAATTTGAAAGAGAAGCTGAATTAAGAGGTATTGAAAAGGGTAAAATTGAGACATTAAAATATTTACTAAAGAAAAAGTTTAAAGAATTACCAAAGGAAATAGAAGAAAAAATAAATAATTGTAATGATTTAAATAAATTAGACTTAATTATTGACAATATTTTTGATATTTCTTCTTTAGATGAAGTTAATAAATACTTATAATTCAATCTCCTAAATACATTCTTTCAACAAATATGTCTAATTCATTCTGTATTTTATCTAATTCTTCTTTTGCATTTTTCTCTGTCATCTCACCACTAAATTTTTTTTTCTGAATATTGTAAGCTCTATTAAAAATATTCTCTAGTTTTTCTTTTTGCTCCTGATTTGGAATTATAATTGGTAGTTGTCTAGCATCGTTTATTTGAAAATTAACACTAAAATTCATAAATTGTTCAGAAAAGTTATTATTAATTTTGGAATTGATTAATGATACAATTATTTTATTATCAATTTTTTCTAACAAAGAGATTAATCTCATACTACCAACATCATAAACGCTTTTTTCAACTAACCTAAATTTTAAATCGTTAGTACTTCTAGTTCCATTTATTAAGTTCCAACAAAACCCTTCTTTAAAATAGAAATTATATCCTTGCCATCTTGCTTTTTTATCATTTTTCAAAAATCTGACATTATCAACAGACCAATCTATATAATAAGGAGTAGGAGAATACCAACGATTACCATCTTTATCACCTTTATCATAAGGGACAAAAGTTTTATTTCCTTTTATACCATTAGTTTTTTCTTCTTCTGTAAGTTCATCTACATTAGCTATTTCATTTTGACTTACAATTCTATAAAGCCAACCTTGACCGAAAATGTCTCTTCCGTATTTTTCTTTTAAATCATCAAATAATTTTGACATTGGGATTGAGTTATAGAAAAAATTATCTCCAAAAGCTTATAAATACTAAATTTAAAGTATATTTTAATATAAATCTTTAAAATGCTTACTATTAAGGGATTTTAAGCTTATCAAAAAATAACATTAGTCTGGGGTCAAACTAATAAATTTCTAGTTAATAGGAACATTAGGAATATTAGGAATATTAGGCTGTGTTGGTACAGTTGGATTTGGTACAAAAGGATTATTTCCTATTGGTGTTCCAAAGAAATTATAAGGTCTTTGTCTTGCCCATCTAGCTTCTGTTACATTTGTAATTCCACCTTCTTCTATTGGTTCAGAAAATGAACCTCTTATATTGCTAACAGTTCCAACATCTATTGAAACAACGGAACGTTCAGTTCCTCTTGCTCTAACATAAGTTATAGTTCTTCCATCAGGTGTCCAGCTAGGATAGTCTTCAACAATATTTGCATCAAAAGCTCTTGATACAATTTGACCAAAACCTGAACTATTTAGTCCAAAATTTATCATCCATATCTTTTGAAAATTTTCTAAATTTGCTAATTGTCTAAATTGATATTTTCTTGTATATACTATTTTCTGTCCATCAGGTGACCATTGAGGATTAAATGCACCTTTATTTGGAACAGTTTCAAAGGTATATTGTGTTTGTTTTCCTGTTTGAACATCTAATACCCATAAATTTCTATACTGATTTGATTGTCTATTATTACTATCAAATGTGCTACTAAATGCTATGCTTTTACCATCTGGGGACCAACTAGGTTGAAAGTCATTTCCAGCTGTGTTTGTTATTTGTTTTAAATCATAACCATTTACATGAACTCTCCATAAATGATATTTTTCACCATGCCCTGAAACAACATTACCAACACCACCTGTCCCAATATCTATATTTCCAGAGTTAGAACTTATTCTATCAGAAGAAAATACCAAATATAAATTACCATCATTTCCTATAGGAGACCAAGAAGGATCTATATTAAAAGACATATGATTTGTTATATTTGTCTCATTTCCTACAGGATCCTTAACTATTATTTGACTAGTTCCATCACCGGGATAATAAACATATGCCACATATCTACCATCTGGAGATATTACAGGTGTTCTTCCCCAACCTATTTCTTTTACTTGTGTAGAACCTCTAACAGAAGCTATTTTTATTAATCCATTTTCATAATCACCTAATTGAGTACCTGTATTTGGTAATTCAACATAAGCCATACTCTCACCTTGAACAAAAACTTGTTGCGTTATAACAGGTAAATTAATATTATCTGTTTTATTAAATATAGAAACTCTTATTGTATCAGGACCACCTGTAAAAGGCGCATAATATATAGCTGTAGAACCTGTGCTATTAGCTATTACTTGTCCTCTATCAGCTGTATATCTATATTCTAATTGATGGTTCCAAGGATTACTAACCATTACTCTTATAGGCACTTTATCAGCTATTCTTATATCTGTTTTAGATAAATTTAAAGCAGCGAAATTATCAGTTGGATTTCTCATTATAGATCCACAACCAGAAAAAGCTAATGATGATAAAATAAGTGATGATAAGATGTTTAACTTAAAAACATTTTTTAATTTCATTTCTCTATCTCTATAAATTAATCTAGTAAAATTATAGTTATAATTTATTATTACTTACTTAAGTATTAACTTAGATTTAGTTAATTTTAATTTAAGATTATTTTAAATTATTTATTATTTCTTTAGGAATATTATTTTTTTCCATCATATTTTTTAAATCATAAGCTCTATTCATCTTTGCTTCTGATATAGAGGATATACCTAGAGTAAATAAAGCTAGAAATACTGATGTTATAGTTCCAGCTTCACTTTGATTTACCAATGTTCCAAGTGATTTATAAACTTGTTCAAGTTTTTTATTTTTATGTAAATCCATTATCAAATCACTAAAAACATTATTTTTTTCAGCATCACTAAAAATATCTATAATTTTATTTTTATCTTCAAGTTCTAAATAAACTTTTTTATCTATTATGTTAAAAATTTCTTTTTTATAATCTTTTATTGATTTAGAGTTAGTTTTATTGTCTATAATATTAATTATAGGCACATCATTTTTTCCATTTATTTTTATATCGTTTTTATCATTATTAATAATACCATTTTTTTCTTCTTTATTATTTGCTTTTTGATTATTTATTGTATTATTTAGATAATAAGGAACATTTATATTCTTTATATTCTTGTTAGAAGCATTATTATTATTTACAATCATAAAAACACCAAAAAATATACTATAATTATAGTTTATAATACTGATTACTTGTTTTATATTAGGGTTTTTAAAATAAAGAAATTTACATAACCTCAACAATAGACTTCTTGCACTAATTTATAAAAGTTATAGTATAAAATCATTAAGAATGAAATTATAAATTTAGTGTAAAGTAATATTTATAATATTTAGAGTATAATATTTATAATATTTAGAGAATAATATTAAGCACTGGGATGGAGTTATAGAAAAAATTACCTTTAAATGCTGATAAATACTAAATTTAAAGTATTTTTTAATATAAAGCTTTAAAATGCTTACTATTAAAAGATTTTTAGCTTATCAAAAAATAACATTATCTCATTGCTCAAACTTGTAAATAAAAATAAATGTTTTTAACTTAGACTTAACTATAATTACTATTTACTATTATAGTAATAAAATGTTATAATAAATTAAAATTTTTAAGCCGATGTGGCGAAACGGCAGACGCAGTTGACTCAAAATCAACCGGATTTTACATCCGTGTCGGTTCAAATCCGACCATCGGCATTAAATTACTGTCTCAAAATATTTTAACCAATCTAAATATGCTTCCCAATCTTCTTTGGGATATAAAATACCACTTATATTATTAATTTCTTTTCTTTCTTTAGACTTACATTTCAGCATAAGAATTTCCTTTTTCATAATGTCCTTCAGAAACTAGGCTTAATTTATTTGTTTCTTCTGAAGTTTTTTCTTCATCAAAGTTTTTTTCAATGGAACTAGAACTATTATGTTTTTCTATTAAAGCTATTAATTCAACTTTAGACAATTTAGAAAGACGTTTTAGTCCAAGTTCTTTTGCAATATCTAATAATTCTTTCTTAGTTTTTTCAATCAAATTTTCCATAATTTTAAGAAGTAATATGAAAATATTAATCAAATCTTGATCTTAACTGAATATTTTACTATGTCAATATGTTTTACAAAAATTTATATTTAATAGCTTACTGCAAATAAAAAACTTAGAAACAAGGTACAGACGTATTAGAATTTTTACTCTAAGTTTAATTATTTATTCTTCGTATCGTCCACCCAAATTTTTAGCAAGAAATTTTTCAGCTTCTTTATAAAATTTTATTTTATTTTCAGGTTTTACAAAGCCGTGTCCTTCATTTTCAAACAACATATATGTATAATCTATACCTTTTCTTTTCATAGCTTCAACTATTTGTTCAGATTCAGATTGTTTAACTCTAGGATCATTTGCACCCTGTGCTATAAGTATTGGTATTTTTATATTATCAACTTTAAATAAAGGTGATATTTCTTTTAAAAATTCTTCTTCTGTATCAGGATCACCAACTCTTTTTTTAAAGTTATATAAAAAATTTACCCAGTATGGAGGAATATTTTTTATTAAAGTAATAATGTTACTAGGTCCTACTATATCAATAGCACATTTAAAAACATCAGGAGTAAATGTTGCACCCACGAGTGCAGCATATCCACCATAAGAACCACCATATATAGCTATTCTTTCTTTATCAGCATAACCTTGTTCAATAGCCCAATTAACAGCATCTATTAAATCGTAGTGCATTTTTCTTCCCCATTCTTTATCACCTGCATTTAAAAAATCTTTTCCGTATCCGGTAGAACCTCTAAAATTGACTTGTAAGCAAGCATAACCTCTATTAGCAAACCATTGAGCTTCAGGATTGTAGCCCCAAGTATCTCTATACCAAGGACCACCGTGAACATTTAAAACCATAGGTAAGTTTTTTTGATTTTCAATAGGTGGTAATGTTAAATATCCATGTATAGTTAATCCATCTCTTGCTTTGAATGATATTGGTATCATTTCAGCAAGTTTATATTCCAACAAAGCAGGCTTATTATAGAAAAGAAATGTTGCTTTTTTATTTTCTCTATCATAAGAATAAAATGAATATGGAGCATTATCGGTAGTAAAACCTACAAGCCAATGTTTATCATCATTATCTCTATCATATATTAAAAAATCTCCTCTTGTTAATTTACTAATTATATTAATATCTTCTTTTATACTTTCATCTAATACTAAATTTTCTTGTCTTTCTTTATTAAAGGTTACCATTTGAACTTCATATGTATCAGGATTTATCAAAACATTACTAACATCATAAATTTTGTCTTCAGCTATCACTTCTATTTCCAAAGTTTTTAAATTCATTTTTACTAATCTTGAAGTGTTAGCATTTCTAGAATCTATTAAATAAATACTATTTCCATCTTTTGTGAATCCTAATAAATGACTATTTAAACTATCCTCTATTGACCAACTTAAAATTGTTTTCCATTCAGACTCTTCTGTATCTCTTATAAGTAAATCAAAACCACCTTCTAAATTAGATGCCATAGCACCTCTTACTTTCAAGTTATAATCAGTGGTCCAACTTATAATATTTCCTGGATTTTCAGCTACTTTTTTTAATTCATGAGTTTCTATATTAAAATGATAAATATCATGCAACATTTCATTATCTTTGTTCATCGCTATGATAATATCATTAGGAAACCTTTTATTATGATCAATAATTTGAACTTGAACATTTTCAAAAGGTGTTAAGTCTTTAACTTCCTTTGTATCTATATTGACTAAATACAATCGCCAATTTTCATTTCCATTTAAATCTTGCAAATAGAATATATGTTTATTATCTTGTGCCCAAAAATAATTTAGAACTCCTCTATTTTTATCAAAAGTTATAGGTCTATCATCATTTTGTCCTATTGTTGAAACCCATAAGTTTAAAACATTATCAACAGGTGCTAAATAAGACATCATTTTTCCATTTGGAGATATTTGAGGGTTTGTTTTTACAGGATTACCAAATAATACTTCTCTTGGTATTAATTTTAATTCTTCTAATTTCATATAAGCCTCATATAAATAATTTATTTTAAAGTGCTTACAAAAGATGCATAATCTTCAGCTTTCATAAGATTTTCTAACTCTGACTTATCATCAATTTCAATTTTTACTATCCAACCTCTTTCATAAGGACTTTCTGTTATCATTTCAGGGTGATCTTGAAGAGCTTCATTAACTTCTAATATTTTACCTGTTATAGGTGAATATAAATCAGATACTGATTTAACAGATTCAATAACTCCAAATGAATCTCCAACTGTATATAGAGAGCCTACTTTAGGTAACTCTACATAAACTATATCTCCTAATTGCTCAGCTGCATAATCAGTTATTCCTATTGTTGCAACATTTCCATCAACAGAAACATACTCATGAGATTCACTATAAAGAAACTCTTCTGGAAAATTTTCCATATTACACTCTCCTATTCCTACTATAAAATGGTAAATTAACTACTTCTACATCATAAAAATTATTTCTTATTTTTACACTAAGTTTATAAGTATTTTCACATTTTTTACTATTATTTACATTAATATATGCTAAAGCAATAGAATAATTTAAAGTAGGTGAATAAATCCCACTTGTTATTCTACCTATATAATTTCCCTCCTGAAATAATTCATAAGTATTTCTTAAAATTACTTTAGATAAAGCTTTTATACCTATAAGTTTTTTATTAGTCCCATTTTCTTTTTGTTTTAATAATACATCTTTTCCAATAAAGTTTTTTGAAAAATCTATACACCAACTCAAACCTGCTTCGATAGGGCTAGTTTTTTCATCTAGCTCATTGGAATACAAAGGAAGAGCAGCTTCTAATCTTAAAGTATCTCTTGCACCAAGACCTATAAGCTTCAAATCAAATTTTTTACCAATAGCTATAATCTTATTCCATACATCTATTGCTATAGAATTATTGACTATTATTTCAAAACCATCTTCACCTGTATATCCCGTCCTTGAAATTATGTAATCAACATTATTATAGTTATGAACAAATAAATTAAATTTTTTTATATTACTTAAATCTAAATTTGTGTATTCTTCAATAATTTTAAAAGAATTTGGCCCCTGTAAAGCAAATATTGAAGTATTATCAGAAATATTTAATAAAGAAACATTATCAATTAAATTATTCTTTAACCAATTAAAATCTTTTTCAACATTAGAAGCATTTACAACTAAATAATAATCATTATTATCTACCTGATAAATTATTAAATCATCTATTATTCCACCTTCATAATTACAAAATTGTGTATATATTGCTTTTCCTTTTTTTATTTTTCCAATATTGCTTGTAGTTACTTTTTGTAAAAACTCAAGAGAATTTTTACCATTTACTAAAAAAGTTCCCATATGTGAAACATCAAAAAGTCCTACATTATTTCTGACAGAATTATGTTCTTCTATTATAGAAGTATATTGAATTGGCATCTCCCAACCTGCAAATTCAATAAGTTTAGCACCATTATTTTTATGAAATTCATTTAACAAAGTTTTTTTCAAAGTTTTCTCCATAATAAAATATAAACTTACATTCTAAAATATTTTTTAGCTATGTAGATAGTACAATTTTGACAATTTTGTTTAATTATACTAAAATTCTTATTTACCATAATTTAACATACAAAATATTAAAAGTTAATGTTTTTTATAGTTATAACTTTGTTTAATTATACTAAAATTCTTATATCTTTAAAATAAAGTTTTTTACAAAAATAGAAAATGGTTATAGTATAATATTTACAATAGTTTAGCAATATAGTGTTTTTTTTAATAAAAATTTATGAAAATAAGTATAAAAAAATTAACAACAGATAGAAAATGGAGAGTATCTACTGGATTATCTCAGAAGCAATTTTTAAAGTTATTAGATTTATTCAAAGAAGAGTATATAAGCATATGTGGTAAGAGATTAGAAGATAGATAATAAGAATTTGTTAGTGAAGAATAAATCAATTATAGAAAAAGAAGAAGACTTATTATTAGTACTGTTTAGTTTAAAATCTGGATTAACAAATGAATTAATTATAAGCGTACAACAACTCTAAATTTTAATTACTTTTTAATATTATCTAATCTTTCCATAAATTCTTTAGGATTTTCAAAACCTGTTAAGGTACTTTTTTCTAGTACTTTACCTTCTGGAGAAATAAAAATTATTAATGGTAAGCCAACTATATTGTACTTTTCTATTAATTTTTCCTTTTTTTCATCTATTTTTGTTAAGTCTATTTTTACACTTATAAAATTTTTATTTAATTTATTTATCACTTCACTATTATTATAAGTAAATTTCTCTAATTCTAAACAAGATGGGCACCAATCAGCGTAAAAATCTATCATTAAGTATTTATTTTCTTTTTTTGAAATTTTAATTCCTTCTTCTTCATCATAAATCCAATTTATTTTTTCTTTTTTAATTTCACTTAAATTTTTACTTTCAGATTTAAAAAAAGATAATTTTGTATTAATACTACCGATAAATATATATATTCCTAGTGAAATAATTATTATTGATATTGACTTTCTAATAAAAAAGTTTCCTCCTTGATTTATAAATGAACCAATTATTATTAATAACATTCCAAACATTATATATGAAATATAATCAGGAAGTATATTTTTTATATAGTAAACAGATATTCCAAACATCATAAATCCAATTATTTTTTTTATTTCTTCCATCCAGGGACCAGCTTTTGGCATATTTATTAATTTATTTGAAAAAGTACCAAAAATTATTAATATTAAACCCATTCCAATAGCAAAAGTAAATAATAACCAGAAACCTAAAAATATATTTTTTGTTTGAGCTACATAGGTTAATAAGCTTACTATAACAGGACCAACACAAGGTGTAGCTATTAAACCAGATATAAGACCCATTATAGCTATACCTAGAATATTATTCTTATTTTGATTTTTATAAATTTTAGATAACTTATTCTGCCATTCTATAGGTATTTGAACAAAAAATAAGTCAAACATACTTAAACCCATAAGAAAAAAAATGATTGAAATTATTACTATAAAGTATGAATTTTGTAGTAATGAACCAAATAAAGAACCACTAAGAGCTGAAATAATACCTAAAATTGAATAGGTTATAGATATGCCAAGAACATAAATAGTTGATATAAAAAAACTATGAAAAGTATTATTTGATTTTTTTGTACCTATTACTGTTATTGTTATAGGCAACATTGGAAATATACATGGAGTCAGACTAGTAAGTAATCCAGCTATAAAAACAAATATAAATGTTAGAAATAAATTTTTATCCAGATTTATTAAAATATCTTCCATTATCTTTTATTAAAGTTTAATGTCAATTTTTGTCTCTGTGGTAAAAAACAAACCTTTGATGTGCAACCTTGATATTTTACTGTTAAATTTACTTGATTATTTTTTATTTTCAAATCTTTTAAATTAATAATTAATGAAAAATCTCTATCATATAAATCTCTTCTCTTATTAGAAAATTTATCCAATTTATTTATAGAGTATGGAAATTTTATTTTATAATTTGGTATTTCCTCTATAGAAATTGAATCTTTATATATATGAGCATCTCCTTTTAATTTAAAATTAACCTTTATCTTATCATTATCCTGAGATAAGCTTAGTTTGAAAGGAATATCTATTCTACCACCTATAAATTGTGCATTTGAATTCAATGTTATACTTAATATGATAAATAATGGAAATAAAAGTATTTTATAAATAAACATATATATTAAAGATAAATAATACTAGGTAATATTTTATCTTAAAAAGATTAATTTTTTTTATGATTTTACAAAAAAATTATTTTATTTTTCAAATAGAGACAATAAGCTTTCTGTTAGACCATAAGATTTATAATTTGAAAGTTCTTCAGACATATTAAACATATCTGATTCCGAAGAAAATTCTTCACCACCATAAGCTAATCCATCAAACCAATTTTCTAATGCTTTATAAAATAAAATTTCTTCATCAATAGGTAAAACATATATAACATCACTTTTAAACATATCTATAAGTCTTTGATTTTGAAACTCTATTCTTTGCCAACCTTGAATTTCACTTCTACTATATATAGAGTGTCCTTCTTTTAATTTTTTTTGAACATAATCAGGCAATTTATCAAAACCTAACATCTTTTCAAATACAGCATAAGGATTTGTATTAAATTTCATTAATTGCAAATCACTCTCAAAATCGTTTGTAAATTTCCATTCACCTCTTGCTGGATAAAAGATTTCATTTAATGTTGGTTCATAAAATGATGTCATAAAAATTCTCCTTAATTAAACCTATATAATATGATTTTATTTTATGTAAAAAATAAAGTCAATTAATTTAATCAAAAGATAAAAAAAACTCAATACTTTTAATCAAAATATAAAAAATTATAGTATAATACCTCAACAATGAAATTAAAAACTAGTTAAAAACATTTTCACTTGATAAAAGATTAATATTAATAAAATGATTAGTATAATTTATAAAAGAATTACAGAAACTAGATTATAACCTATAAAATTACCTAAAAAGTAATAAAACATTTTGTATTTTTTTAAATTAATATTATTCTCTCAATATTATACTTTGCAATAAACTTATAGTTCAATTGTTAAGATTTTAAAGTTACAACAAATTTATTATTTTAAACTTTTATTTTTTATTTTAACAATAATCCATTTTTTATTTTTTGTAATTGAAGATATTAAAACATCAAAGTCAAATATTTTTTTTAAATAATCTAAATAAGGATAATGTGTATAGTCATCTATCAAAATAACAGTACCATTATTGATAAGCTTATAAAATAATGGAAATACTAAGCTTCTTCCGTTACCATGAGGACCATCTAATATTATTCCAGAAAAATTTGGTAAATTATTAATAAAATCTTTACTTAAAGCATAAAAAGTATTTCTAATACTAGTATTACGATAATCATTTTTATCACATAATTTTCCATATTTTTCAAATTTATTTATAGCTTCATAATCTTTAAAATTAAAAATATCATTAAATTCTGAATCGGAAAGTAATTTAATATCACAATTAATAATATTAGTGTTTTTTAATTTTTTTTTTAACTTATTAAACCATAGTTGATCATGTTCAAGCGAAAAATATTTAAAATTATATATGCTATAAATCTTATCAAAAAATAATGTAGAAGCTCCACTACCAAACTCTATTATATTTATTTTCTTATTATTAGAATTATTTTCTAAAATATAAGATAAAAAATATCTTATAGAAGATTTTGACAATGACCAATCTGTAAATTTGATTTCAGATAAAAATTGCTCAATAATATAATATTTTTCTATTTTTGATTCTGCAAATTCTAAAGAGCTTTTATTTTCTTTATTAATTAAAAAAATTTCTTCTTTATCTTTGTTTTTAAATTTTTTTTTAATATATCTAAAAGCCCTAGTAAAAAAATTCTTCATAATTTATCAAAAAAGTATATTTTCATTTATTATACTAAAATTTTCATTTATTATACTAAAAAAATAAAAGAACTATGCTCAAGTAACTTATTGCAGAAACAAGTAGAGTATTGTAAAACTTAGGTATTTATTTAAAATTCATTAAGGTTAGTTATTCTTATTCTCTTTGGTATATAAAATTTTTGTGGCTTTTTTGCAAGATGTTCTGCATTATACTATAAATTAATATTCTCATATTAAAAATACAAAATTGATATAAATCAAATTTTTACTTGAAAAATATCATTAACATAGCTAATTTAGGAATAATATAATATCTTTATATTTTTTAGGAGAAATAAATATGAAAAAGAGGGAACCAGTATCAAAAATAATGAGTACAAATTTAAAAACAGTGAATCTTACCAATGATTTAAATGATGTAAAAGCTATATTTAATGAACATAAAGTAAGACATATACCTGTTGTAAGTGGTAATAAGTTAATAGGATTAATAAGTTTAACTGATTTTATGAGAATAACATATAACGTAGGAGAAGTAAAAGATCAAATAAATCAAGCTATATTTAGCACTTTAGGTATAAAAGATGTTATGACTACAGATTTAATAACAGTATCACCTAATGATACAATAAGAGATGTTGCTGAGATTTTAGCAAATAAAGAATTTCATGCCTTACCTGTAGTTGAAGGAGATGAGTTAAAAGGTATAGTATCTACAACTGATATAATAAAATATTTATTGGAACAATACTAATTCTTTAAGTATTTCATCCAATCACTACCAAGATTTTTTATAAAATTATGAGCTTCTATAACATCATCTGTAGTTATTGATGGTTTTCCACTGAATTTCTTGATATCATTATCAGTTAATTCAATATTTTTTATTTCTTTTTTAGAACCGTTAATTTCTAAATGTTCTATTCCAACTATTGCTATACCAGCTAAAGTGTTACAAGTATTACAAAATATCTTTACAATCCAAAAATCATTTTCTTTCTTTAATAATTTAATTCCATCTTGTGAAAAGTTACTATCACAATTAGGACAATTTAAATTAGAAAAATGTTCTTGTATTAGTCTAAAATCATTCATAAAAACACCTAATTAAAAATAGGAACTATATATAAATTACCTTAAATTTTGAATTTAAAACAAGAATATATATTAATAAATATTAATTTTGTATTTTTTTTAATTAAAAATTTAGACAAATATAATTAAGCCTTAATTCTTTTTTTTTCATTTATATCATCAACCGTAAGAAATAATTTATCTATATTCTTATCAAAACTAAGGTCATCATTATTCATTTTCTTTAAAGAGTTAATACTCATGTTACCTGGAGTGAACATATAAACATCTTTTGTTATTTGTTTTTGATTTCCATCTATTGCATAAACAGCACCACATATAAAATCAATTATATGTAATTTATCAGTTTCAGATAACTTTGTATTTACAAATGTAAGAACAACACCTATCTTACTTCTTAGTAAATTAACAACTTTAGGTGCATCATCATAACTTTCAGGCTCTACAATTATCATTTCACTTACTGCAACTGGTGAAATATCTATTATATTATTACGAGATTGCTTTCTTTTTTTATATAAATTTTCTTCATTTTGATTCTCTATATTATCTGTATTTTGAACAGAATTTAAATTACTTAAATCATTGGAACTATTACCATCATCTATTTCTTCTGTTAGTCCTAAAATGCTTCTAAATTTTTCTAAAAAATTACTCATAAAAAAATCTCCTTCTTAAACTATAATCTTTCCCCAAAAATAGCTCTTCCTAATCTTATCATATTAGAACCTTCTTCTATTGCTATTTTATAATCATTAGACATTCCCATAGATAATATTTCTAATTGATTAGAAAAAATATTTTTATTATTTATATTTTCTTTTATATTTCTCAAACTTGAAAAATTATTTCTTAAAATATTCTCATCTTGAGTATTTTTTGCAATAGTCATTAAACCTTTTACATTAATATTTTTCATTTTTGATATTTTAAATAAATCATCTAATAAATTGTCGTTATTAAGAAACCCACTTTTAGTTTCTTCTTCCGATATATTTATTTGTATTAAAATATCCTGAACTTTATTAATCTCTTTTGCTTTATCATTTATTAGACTAGCAATTTCTAAACTATCAACAGATTGAATTAAATCAAAAATTCTAACAGCTTTATTAACTTTATTTTTTTGTAAATGCCCTATTAAGTGAAACTTAATATTATGATTTTTTAAAACATCATACTTAATTAATGCTTCTTGCACTTTATTTTCACCAATATTTTTTATTCCACAATTTAATACTTTTAATATATTTTCTAAACTTATCGTTTTGGTTACTAAAACTAGCTCAACATTAGGTGGTATAGAATTTAAAATATTAAAAGCATTTTTTTCTATATCCAACATTGTAAAAGCTAATTTTAATTAAAAAAAATATCAGTGAATATTATCACATTAAACAGCTTGCAATGATTTTTCTTCTATAAATGCTTCATGTATAACTCTTGTTGCCAACTCACTTTTTTCTAAATCAACTATGCAAGAAATTTTTATTTCAGAAGTACTAATCATTTGTATATTTATACCAGCTTCACCTAATACATTAAACATAGTAGCAGCGACACCTGGACGTCCTACCATACCTGCACCAACAATAGAAACCTTAGCTACGTTTTCATCTATTATTACTCCTTTAGCTCCTATTTCTAAAGCAACTTGTTTTGCTATTTTTTCCACTTCTTCAAAGTCATCTCTTGAAACTGTAAAAGCTATATCGTTAGTTTCTTTTCCATGAACTGATTGTATTATCATATCAACAGCATAACCTTTGTCAGCTATTGAAGTAAATAGTTTTCCAGCCATACCAGGTATGTCAGGAACTTCAAGCAAAGCTATTTTTACTTGATTTTTATCTAATGCAACACCACTTACAGAATTTTTTACTTCCAATTCATTTACTCCTTTTACAAAAGTACCAATTTCATTTTTAAAACTTGACCTAACATGTATTATAGTATCATAATAACTAGCACATTCAACAGCTCTAGGATGTAGAACTTGTGCTCCTAAACTTGCTAACTCTAGCATTTCATCATAGGATATTTCTTTTAATTTTCTAGCATTAGGTACTACTCTAGGGTCAGCTGTATAAACTCCATCTACATCTGTATATATATCACAAACCTTTGCATTTAAAGCTGATGCAAGAGCTACTGCTGTTGTATCTGAACCACCTCTACCTAATGTAACAATTTCTGTATTTTCTGTTATACCTTGAAAACCTGCGACAATTACTATATAATCATTTTTCAGATAATCTTTTATTTTTTCTGTTTCAATTTCTAGTATTCTGGCTTTGGAATAAACTTGTTCTGCTTTTATTTTTGCTTGAAATCCAGTTAAAGAAATTGCTTTTAATCCTAACTCATGTAATGCCATTGTTAAAAGTGCAATAGATACTTGCTCACCAGTTGCAAGTAACATATCCATTTCTCTACTATTTCTAACTGACGAAACTTGCTTTGCTAAATTAATCAATTCATCAGTAGTATGTCCCATTGCTGAAACTACTACTACAAAAGCATCTTTCGTTTCTTCTTTAGAATTTTTTATCAATCTAGCAACATGCCTTATTCTTTCAGGACTTCCAAGTGATGTTCCACCAAACTTTTGAACTCTTATATTCATAATTTAACCATAAATTAATTTATTTTTAAATTATATAACTTAAAAAATATAAATTCAATATATTTTTAAAAGTTTTTATTATTTTTACAACTTATAAATAAATTAATATTTTTCTTTTATAAGTAAATGATATTTGTTTTCAAAAATAGAATCTTTGAATCCATTATTATTACAAAAATCAGTTAAATTTTCAATTAAATTTTTATTTTTTATTAGATTCATTGGATGTTCTTTTTCTCCTACCTTGCCCTTACTTAATATAAGTAATCCTGAAGAATTTAATAATTCATAAAATTTTTTTATATGTATCTCCGGTTTTTCTAATACTTCTATTACATCAAGAGCTATTATTATATCAAATTTAGTTTTAATTTGGTTTAGTGATGTGTATATATCTATATTCAAATTTTTTCTTTTAAATCTCCATTTTGCAAAATTTAATGTTTCACTTGGTACTTCCAAAAAACTTACATCAATGTTTTTACTTGCTAAATTTATACTTAGTTCTCCTATACCACCTCCAAAATCTAAAACTTTTCCTTTTCTTATAGAACATATTTGTGAAATATAATTTATTATATCTTGATATTTTTTTTCAGAATTCCATTTTACAAGACAATACATTGAATATTTACTATTGCAGTGAAAATATAATGTAGATATACTAGAAAATTCTTCCCATTCCAAATTTCTATTTTTTAAAGCATTTTTTAGTATCTCTAGTATTTCATCTTCCTTTTTTCCTGTATATAAAGTAAGCTCGTAGATTTTTTCATCAATTATTTCTTTTGAATATGTAGTTTCATACAGCATTAGAAAAATCTTTTAAATATATTTTTTATACCTGTAAATTTTCCTTCTTCTTCTGTTTCAAAAGATATATCTAGAAAGTATTTCCTCAAATCTTTTACATTGAAAGCCATAAGTCCATCTGTATTAGTAACTTCTTTTACTTTTCCGTTTTCATCATAAAATTCATATTTACCATATGGATCTCTTATATATACAATCCCTTTTTCTTTATCAAGACCTGTTATTGTCATGATATGAGCTTTACTCAATTTATATTCATTTTTTTTAGGATTAAAAATTGTAGATATATTTCCTTTTAAAAAAGTACAAATTGTTATTACTTTTTTATTATTCAAATATTTTTCTATGTTATCTAATAACTTTTTTTCATCATAAAAATCTAATAAAAAACTTTCAGCTCTATGTCCTGTTTGTGTTTCTATACCTTCCCAAGTCAAACCATAATCTGATACAAAGTCTTTAGCAAAAATATGTTTAAAAGGTCTTCCTCCACTTTCACCATATTTAGTATATGCATTTACCATTAAAGGAACCCAAATAGAACCATTTTTGCCTGGAAAAATTAATTTTTCTAAATCATTAGTACTAGGATAATTTACTTTAAAAGTATTATTTCCTTTTATACCAGGAAAAGTAATAGTGAATGTATTATCTCTATTTTTATCTATCATTTTTAAAATATCATCTTCTCTTTTATTTAAAGCTAATCCTGCCAAAGATGCTAAAAAGTAACAAACATTTCTTTTCCCTTGTTGAATATCACTGATAGATATCTTAGTAATGCCTCCTGGGAAAACTTTTTCATCTAATTCTACTAATTCATAAACAAGTTTTTCATTAGAGTTAATAGCTTTTTGTATTTTATTTAAAACTAATTCACTACTTTCAGAATCAAAACCAAAATTTAATAATTCATCCTTTGAAACTATATTATCATTATTTTTATCTACTTCTTTTAAAATTTCATCATATATAATTCCTTTATCTGTTTTATCTGTGTCTAATTGATTTAATAAGCTTTGATAAGTTCCTGTTTTTTTATTAAAGTCAGTTAGTTCTACTAAATAAATTATAATCATTTAACTTTGATACAATATTACCTTGATTATTATTAATATTATCTGTACTAGAATAGTTATAAATTACATTAGAGTTATTATTACAAGAAAATGTAAATAAACTTACTAATAAAAAAATACACTTTTTTTTCATAATTAGATATTATATCAATAAAATTGATAATATAGGTTAAAAAAATACAAAATGTTTTATTACTTTTTAAGTAATTTTATAGGTTATAATCTATTTTTTATAATTCTTTTATAAAAAATTATACTAATCATTTTATTAATTGGAATCTTATTAAGTAAAGAAAATATTTTTAGCTAGTTACTAATAATTTCTTATTGCTAAGGTTATAATATAATTTTTAAATATGATATAATTATTTTTAATATAGAGAAATTAAAAAAACTGTCTATTTCTTTTATAATCTATTCCAAGGATTGCGAGGATCTTTAATATCTAGTTTTTGTTTTTTTGTATCTTGTGGTTCTGTTGCTAATAATTGTTCTTTTGTAACTACAAAATCACTTCTATTAAAATCAACTATAGAATATATTCCTGAATCCATTCTTATTGCATCTACAGGGCATGCTTCAACACACATGCCACAAAAAACACACTCTAATAAATCTATATCAAATCTAGCAGGATATTTTTCTACTGTAGGATCAGGTGATTCATTAGCTTCTATGTGTATGCAATTAGCAGGACAAGCTGTTGCACACATCATGCAAGCTACACATTTTGGTTCGCCGTTTTCTCTTTTTGTTAATCTATGTTTTCCTCTATAACCTTTTGGTATTCCTTTTTCTTGATTTGGATAATCAATAACAGGCATTTTTCTAAGGTTAAGTAAATTAGAAAACATGTGTCTAAATGTTATAGCAAGTCCTTTTAAGACTTCTATTATATAAAGGTTATCTTTTAAAGATCTTGCATCTCTCTTAACTTTAATCATAATTACTCCAAAAACAACATAAGAGAACCTGTAACAAATATATTAGCTAAAGCTAATGGTAAAAGACCTTTCCAACCTAAATTCATTAATTGATCATATCTAAATCTTGGTAATGTCCATCTAACCCATACAAAAAGCCAACAAATGAAAGATACTTTTAATAAAAATATGCCTATTTGTGCTATAGTTGCAAAAAGTGATGGTAACCAATAAGGATGTTCAATATTGGAAAATACGAACAATATTATGATAAAAAATATACTTGTAATAAATGATAAAATACTAAATATTAATCCTTCTTTATCTCTAGAATCTTTCCATCTATTTTTATGATATTCATAATGATCATAGAGCTTGTAACCTATTAATATAAAAATAAGAGATGCTACTATAAGCGAACATTGTATTAATATTTTATAATTATCTATAAGTGCTTGAGTATTAAAATAAGGAACTTGCCAACCGCCTAAAAACAATGTTGTAATTAATGCTGAAGAAACTACTATTGATATATATTCACCCATAAAAAATAATCCAAATTTCATACTACTATATTCCGTATGAAATCCTCCTACTATTTCTGACTCACCTTCAGCTAAATCAAAAGGTGTTCTATTTGTTTCAGCAAAAGCACAAACTATAAATATTAAAGCACTTATTGGTTGTAAAAATATACCCCAGTTAGGTAATATACCAAATAATAAATTACCTTGTGCTTTAACTATTTCATTTAAATTAGCTGTTCCAAATACCATTAATAAACTTATTACAGATAATCCCATTGGTATTTCATAACTAAGCATTTGTGCTGATGCTCTTATACCACCAAGCAAAGAATATTTGCTATTTGATGACCAACCAGCAAAAACTATAGAATAAACAGATAATGAAACAATAGCAAAAAACCATAAAAGGCCTATATCTAAATCTAATACTTGCATTCCTATTTCTTTATCACCTATTACTAATTTATCAGCAAAGGGAATTACAGCAAAAGTTAAAAAAGGAACAAAACCTGCTATCCAAGGTGCTAAATAGTAATAAAATTTATTTACAAACTTTGGAGTAATATCCTCTTTAAAAAAGATTTTAATAGAGTCAGCTACTATATGGACTAATCCAGCTAATCTTAAAAATCCTATTGAAGCTCTATTTGGACCTATTCTATCTTGTATAATTGCTGCACCTTTTCTTTCAAGCCATATCATAAGTGGAACGAATGTTAATGCGGTAATAACTACAAATAAAACTTTAATAATTACTATTGTATACTCAAATATAGTCATATTTTAAATAAAAAAATATATTTATATAGAGTATGCCAATATTAAATTAATTTGTCAAAGGTATTAAATAAAACTTAAGCAGATTAGTTCGGCACTGGGATTGAGTTATAGAAAAAATTAGCTTCAAAAGCTTTATAAATACTAAATTTAAAATGTATTTTAATATAAATCTTTAAAATGCTTACTATTAAAGGATTTTTAGCTTATCAAAAAATAACATTAGCGCAATCTTGCAATTGTTTCTGCAATAAATTAGGTTTTATACTATAATCCTATTATTAATTTTGTTTAATTATAATTAAAAGGTTGAAAGTTTTTGAAAAAAATAAATTTTTTATTTTTAATACTATTAAGTTTAATATTATTCTTTTTAGAAATAGTAAATTTAGATAGATTAGAAATATTTTTTTTAGAAATAAAATTCTCTTATACTCTAGTATTAACTATTTTAGTATCTTTGAATTGTAGAAATATTTACCAGGTATTAATTTTTTGTTTAGTAAATGGTCTATTAATAGATATTTTCAATAATTTTACATCCTTCTATTTTATAAATCTAATTATAATGTCATTAATAGTTAATAATTTTTCTAAAAAAGTAACTTTTTCAAATCTGTATTTATTTATAATAATATCTTTTTCAACTTTCTTTGTAGAAATTATAAATGCTACATTAATAGGATTTTTTTATTATGGATTTGAAAATAATCTAGTATCATACCAAATATTTAAAGAAAATATACTGAAATATGTTATAGGTAATAATATTATAGGTTATTTTTTTAATTTATTTATTAAGAAAATATTTATTAAACAAGCATAACAACAGCCATTGGTGCAGCATCTCCTTTTCTAGGAGGAGCTTTTACAACTCTTACATATCCACCATTTCTTTCTTTATATCTAGGTGCAATATCATTAAATAGCTTTTGTAAAGGTGTTTTTTCATATATCAGAACTTTTCTATCTTTCTTTTTTATTTCAGAATACTTTTCAGTATCAATTTTTTCTTTTTCATCAACAATTAAAACTTTTCCTCTTCTTTTACTATATAGGTAATTACTTGCTATTCTTCTTGAATGTAAATCACCTTTTTTACCAAAGGTTATTAATTTCTGAACTAATTTACTTACTGCTTTTGCTCTAGCTTCAGTTGTAAGTATTTTCCCATTCTTTATCAATTCAGTTGCCAAAGATTTAAGAAGAGCTTTTCTTTGGTCTGCTGGTTTGCTTAGTAAATCAACTTTTTTTCTATGTCTCATAAATTTACTCCTTATTCATAATCATCTCTTAAGGTAGTTCTTGGACCACCTGGTTTTAACTGATAGCCCATTGCTTTAATTCTTTCTATTACTTCTTCAGCTGATTTTCTACCAAAATTTTTAATTTCCATGAGTTCTCTTTCTGTTCTCTTCAATAAATCACTAAGAGACGTGATATTTGCTCTTTTTAAGCAATTATAAGCTCTAACAGAAAGTTCTAAATCTTCAATAGTTAAATCATCACCTTTTGATTTAGATTTAGCTTCTTCAGAACCTTGTTCTTCCTGAATTGCTATAGTTTCACCAGATAAAGAAACAAAATCTTTTAATTGATTTATTAAATTCATAGCAGCTGAGCTTACAGCTTTTACAGGTTCAATACTACCATTTGTCCAAACTTCTAGAGTTAGTTTATCATAATCACTTTCTTGACCAACTCTTGTATCTTCAACAAAATAATTTACTTTTTTTACAGGCATAAAATTAGCATCTACTGGTATCCAACCTAAAGGTAATTGAGTTCTTCTTGGTGCTTCTGATGGCAAAAATCCTTTTGATTTTTCTATCATCATTTCAATTTCAAGTGAAAAACCTTCATTTAAAGTAGCTATATAATGATCTGGATTTATTATTTCAAAATCAGGATCCTGTATTATATCAGAACAAGTTACAGCACCTGCTCTATTTGCCATTAATTTTACTACTTTTGGTTCACTAGAATGTAAATTTACTACAACACCCTTTAAGTTAAGAATAATATCAATAACATCTTCTACAACTCCTGGTAAAGAAGAGAATTCATGGCTTATTCCAGGTATTTTTATAGCTGTAACAGCACAACCTTCTAAATCAGATAATAATATTCTTCTCAAAGAATTACCTAAAGTAATACCATATCCTTTTTGTAAAGGTTCTGCTACAAACTTTGCATAGTGTAAACCTTCATCTGTAATTTTAGTATTTATACACTCTATAGTCTTTTCCATTAAAATCTCCTTATAATATTATTTAGAGTAAAACTCAACAACAAAATTTTCTTTTATAGAATTAAAAGTATCTATTTCATCTCTTACAGGCAAAGATAGGACTTGTCCCGTTAAAGCATCTTCATTAACAGATATCCAATTAGGAATTGGACTTCCATAGAAACCTTCTAATTCTCTTTTTACAAAATCTCTACTTTTTTCTTTTACACTTATAACTTGTCCTGGTTTTACTTGATAAGATGGTATATCAACTTTTTTACCATCAACTAATATGTGACCATGTGAAACTAGCTGTCTAGCTTGTGCTCTTGTTGTAGCAAATTTCATTCTATATACAACATTATCAAGTCTTCTTTCTAGTAATTGAACTAAGACTTCACCTGTTACTCCTTTTGAATTGCTTGCTTTTACATAATACTTTCTTAGTTGTCTTTCATATAAGCCATACATAAACTTTAACTTTTGTTTTTCTTTTAATCTTATACCATATTCAGAAAGTTTTTGTCTATTTTGTCCATGCTGACCAGGTCTAGTTCTACCTTTTTTAAAAGAAGTTTTACCTGCTTCAGCTCTTTTTCCTTTAAGATTAAGATCTATACCAACAGATCTTGAAAGTCTTTCTGTTGGTCCTGTATATCTACCCAAAGTATCCTCCTTATTTTAATAATCAACTATACTCTTCTTCTTTTTGGTGGTCTGCAACCATTATGTGGTATTGGCGTAATATCTTTTATTAAAGTAACTTCCAATCCCGATGTTTGTAATGCTCTTATTGCTGTTTCTCTACCTGCTCCGGGACCATTTACCAAAACTTCTACTTGCTTCATACCATGCTCAATAGCAATTTTAGCTGCTTGTTCTGCTGCTGATTGTGCAGCAAAGGGAGTTCCTTTTTTTGTTCCTTTAAATCCTGAACTACCAGCACTAGCCCAACAAATAGTGTTTCCTCTTATATCAGATATAGTTACTATAGTATTGTTAAAAGTTGATTGTATATGAACGTGCCCTTGATGAATATTTTTTTTATCTTTACGTTTTACTTTAGTATCTTTAGCCATTTAAACACTCCTTACTTTTTCTTTCCAGCAACAGTCTTTTTAGCACCTCTTCTTGTTCTAGCATTAGTTTTAGTTCTTTGACCGCGAACAGGAAGACCTTTACGATGCCTTATACCTCTATAGCATCCTATTTCTATGAGTCTTTTAATATTCATAGAAATTTCTCGTCTAAGGTCACCTTCTACATGATGACCATTTTCATTCCTTTTATCAATTTCATCTCTTAATCTAGCTATTTCTTCATCAGTTAGATTATAAACTCTAGTATCTGGATTTATATTTGTAGCTCTTAGTATATCTTGACTAGTTTTTAAACCTATACCAAAAATATATGTTAAAGCTACTTCTATTCTTTTATTACGTGGCAAGTCTACACCTGCAATACGAGCCATTAAATTAACCTCCTTATAATATTAACCTTGTCTTTGTTTGTGCTTAGGGTTTTCACATATAACCATAACTTTACCATGCCTTTTAATTACTCTACATTTCATGCAAATAGGCTTAACAGAAGCTCTAACTTTCATATTTATTCCTTTCATTACTTTAATCTAAATGTTATTCTTCCTCTTGTTAAATCATAAGGTGAAAGCTCAACCTTCACTTTATCACCTGGTAATATTTTTATAAAATGCTTTCTCATTTTACCAGATATATGAGCTAATACTTTATGCCCATTTTCTAATTCAACTCTAAACATAGCATTTGGAAGTGCTTCTTCTATAGTTCCTTCCATTTCAATTACATCTTGTTTTGACAAGCTTAAACACCCTTTAAAATACAAAGTATAGCAAATTAATAATTATATCAAAAAAAATAAATTTAGTCCATTTTTAAACTTAAATTAATATTAAGTTTTTTATTAATTATAGTAACAATTTCAGAAGTTATTTCATCAATATTTTTACTACCATCAACTTTAAAGTAAATATTTTTTTTCTTATAATAATCTATCAATGGTAAAGTTTGTTCTTTATAAACTTTAAGTCTATTTAAAACAACTTCTTCTTTATCATCGTTTCTTTGATATATATCGTTACTACCACAATAATCACATATATCATCTACTTTAGGTTTTTTAAAATCAATATGATAAGGTGCTTGACAGTTTCTACAAATTCTTCTGCCAGTTATTCTCTTAATAAGCAAATCTTTATTAACATCTACTTCTATAGCTACATCAAGTTTTTTATTTAATTCAGATAATAAATTGTCAAATGCTACTGCTTGATTTAAAGTTCTAGGAAAGCCATCCATTAACCAATTATCTGTAAAGTTTTCTTGAGAAAAAACTTCTTTAATTAGTTCTATCATTAAATTATCAGGTACCAATTTACCTTCATCCATAAAAGATTTAGCTTTATTACCTAAATCTGTTTTATTTTCAATAGCTTTTCTAAGTATATCACCTGTTGATATTTGTAATATACCAAATTTATTTTCAAGTATTTTAGATTGAGTACCTTTACCTGAACCAGGTGGACCTAAAAAAAGTATATGCATTTATTTTAAAAATCCTTCATATTGTCTTGCTAATAAATGAGCTTGTAATTGGTTAAATAAATCTATTGCTACTCCTACCATTATTAGTAAAGCTGTACTACCTAAACCACTTAAAGTATTAACACCTAAAGCTCTTTCAGCTATCATTGGTATTAGAGCTATACTACTTATAAATAATGCTCCTAACAATGTAATTCTGTTTAATATAGTTTCTAAATATTCAGCAGTTGGTCTTCCTGGTCTATATCCTGGTATAAAACTACCGTATCTTTTAAGGTTATTTGCTATTTCTATTGGATTTAATGTTATAGAAGCATAGAAAAAAGTAAAGAAAAATATTAAAGCACAATATAATATTGGATATAATGGTTTTGACGGATTTAAATAATCTGTTATAGTTTTTAACCATCCAGCACTAACAAATTGTGATATAGTAGCAGGAAATAATAACACAGATGAAGCAAATATTATTGGCATTACTCCACCTTGGTTAATTCTAAATGGTAAATATGTTGCTCTACCGCCATACATTTTATTACCAACTTGTCTTTTAGCTGATTGAACAGGTATTTTTCTAGCTCCTTCAGAAGCGTAAACAATTGCAATAATTAAAGATAAGAATATTAAAAGTAATAAAGAAACTGAAAACCAGTTTGTAGCTCCTGCTTCTACTGATTCCATTGTAGATTTAAAGTAACTAGGAAACCTTGATATTATACCTATGAATATTAATATAGATGCACCATTTCCAATACCTTTTTCTGTAATTTGCTCACCTAACCACATTATAAATATAGTACCTGCAACTAGTAATAAAACAGTGTTCAAAATAAATAATATTGGTGGTGATGAAGCTGCTGGATGTCCTATTATAGCATTACTTCGCCATAAAGCTATAACAATACCTGTAGATTGTAAAGTTCCTAATACTATTGTTAAGTATCTAGTTATTTGTGCTAATTGTTTTCTACCAGCTTCTCCACCTTCTTTTTGTAACTCTTCTAATTTTGGTATCACAGATGTCATTAGTTGAATTATTATAGAAGCATTAATATAAGGAACTATACCCATAGCAAGAATAGAAAAGCTAGATAGAGCACCCCCTGAAAACATATCAATAAGACCTAACAAATTTCCGCTATTAAAAAGTTTTTGTAATATAGATGTATCCAATCCAGGTACAGGTATAAAAATACCAATTCTAAATACAATAATTATTCCTATTGTAAAAAGTATTTTTTGTATTAATCCTGAAGATTTAAGCATTTCGCCTACAACTTCAGGTCTTAAAATTCCATTATTTTTCATTTTTAACCTTCAAGAACAATAGCTTCTCCACCTAAGGATGTTATTTTTTCTTTAGCTGATTGACTAAAATGATGTGCTTCTACTTTTAATTTAACAGATAATTCTCCATTACCTAAAACTCTTAAAGCTTGACTATGTTTATCAACTAATTTATCTTTTAGTAATAGATCGAGATTAACTAATGTTCCTTCAGGATACCTATTCAAATCTTTAACATTTACAACACCATAATTAACTTTTTTTACAACATGAAAATATTTCTTTTTTGGTAATCTTCTGAATAGAGGCATTTGACCACCTTCAAATCCTGGTCTTACTTCTGAACCTGATCTTTGTCCTTGACCATTATAACCTCTACCAGCAGTTTTACCTTTACCTGAGCCCCAACCTCTAGCTTTTCTTTTTGATTTTTTATTTGAACCTTTAGCCGGTTTTAAATCTGATAGTTTCATATTTTTATACCTCTTGTTTTTCTACATGATTTATAATTTCAAAAGGTTTTAAACCTCTTAAGTAAGCTATATCTTTAAGAGTTCTTAATTTTGATAAAGCATCAATTGTAGCTCTAGCATTATTTATTGGTGAGTCAGAACCTAATGATTTTCCTACCACATCTCTTAATCCTGCTGCTTCTAATACAGCTCTTACTGCTCCACCAGCAATAATACCGCTACCTTCAGGAGCTGGTTTTATTAAAACTTTACTAGCACCATTTTTAGCAACTGATATATGTGGTATAGTTGTTCTGTCAATAGGAACTTCAATTTGATGTTTTTTAGCATCAGCTATTGCTTTTTGTATAGCACCTATAACTTCATTAGACTTACCTACTCCAACTCCGACATTACCTTTACCATTACCAACAATAACAACAGCTCTAAAGCTTAATTTTTTTCCACCTTTTACAACTTTAGTTACTCTTCTTATTTGAATAACTTTTTCAATAGTATCTATTTCTAACTCTTCTGCTGATTTTTTTTTTACTTTTTGCCATATTTACTCCTTAAAACTCTAAACCATTTTGTCTAGCTGCATCAGCTAAAGATTTTACTTTTCCATGATAAATATAACCGCCTCTATCATAAACAACAGAATTTATACCTTTAGCTTTAGCTTTTTTAGCTATATCTTCACCTACTTTAAAAGCTGCTTCTACAGTGTTACTACTTTCTAAAGATTTTCTTAATTCAGGATCCAATGTTGAAGATGCCACTAATGTATTACCTGTTTCATCATTAATAATTTGTGCATATATATGCTTATTGCTTTTAAAAATACATAATCTTGGTCTTTCAGCTGAACCATGAACTTTTTTACGTATTCTTTTATGTATTCTTTTTCTAGCTTCTTGTCTTGTTTCTCTCATAAAATACTCCTATTTTTTACCAGATTTACCAGCTTTTCTACGAACTACTTCTGTAGAATATTTTATACCTTTACCTTTATAAGGTTCAGGTTTACGAACTGCTCTAATTTTTGCAGCAACATCTCCAACTAATTGTTTATCAATACCTTTAACATTAATTTTATTAACACCTTCTACAGAAAACTCAATTCCTTCAGGTGCTTCTATTTCTACTGAATGAGAATAACCAACTTGTAAAACAAGTTTTTTACCTTGTAATTGACATCTATAACCAACACCTACTAAATCAAGTGATTTAACAAATCCTTTACTTACTCCTTCTATCATATTTGATACTAAAGTCCTTGTTAAACCATGTAATGATTTATGTATCTTATCATTACCGTTTCTACTTACTATTATTTTATTATTTTCAATGCTTAAAGAAATTTCGTTTCTAATAGTTCTTTTTAAAGTTCCTTTAGGTCCTGAAATTATAACTTCATTTCCTTTTATTTCTACTTTAGTACCATTTGGTACATCTATAGGTTTATTGCCAATACGCGACATTGTAAAAAATCCTCCTAATATTTTTTATGGAAATTACCAAACATAACAAATAATTTCACCACCGACTTTATGGAATCTTGCTTTTCTATCAGTCATAATTCCTTTAGATGTTGATAGAATAGCTATTCCAAATCCTCCAAGAACTCTTGGAATATCTTTATAACCTGAATATATACGTAATCCTGGCTTGCTTATTCTTTTTATACCACTAATAACCTGTTGTCCATTTACATATTTTAGTTTAACTTTCAAAGTTTTCTTTTTATCATTTTCTAATTCTTCAAATTCAGATATATAACCTTCATTTTTTAATAAGGTTAGTAACTCTTTTTTTAGTTTAGAAAAAGGAACTTCTACAAATAAGTGAGAAGCCATACAAGCATTTCTTATACGTGTTAGCATATCTGCTATTGGATCTGTGTGCATAATTTTCTCCTTTTACCAACTTGCTTTCATAACACCAGGAAGCTCACCTCTGTGAGCTAATTCTCTAAAACATATTCTACATATACCAAATCTTTTATAAACAGCATGTGGTCTTCCACATCTAGTACATCTAGTATATGCTCTTGTAGAAAATTTAGGTTTTCTTTTACATTTTGCTATTAAAGATTTCTTAGCCAAATTATTTCTCCTTTACTTTTTAAATGGAAATCCTATATAAGTTAATAAAGCTTTAGCTTCTTTATCTGTTTTAGCTGTAGTTACAATACTTATTTGTAATCCTCTTATTTTATCAATTTTATCATAATCTATTTCAGGAAATATTAATTGTTCTTTTAAACCTAAAGAAAAATTACCTTTGCCATCAAAACCTCTAGGTGATATACCTCTAAAGTCTCTTATTCTAGGTAAATTTAAAGTTATAAGTTTATCCAAAAACTCATACATTCTTGAAGCTCTTAAAGTAACTTTAACACCATTTGGCATACCTGCTCTAAGTTTAAAACCTGCTATAGACTTTTTAGCTTTTGTAACTATAGGCTTTTGTCCTGTTATTAATGATATATCTCTTAAAACATTCTCTAATATTTTAGTATTTTGTACGTATTCACCAATACCTATATTAACAACAATTTTTTCTATTTTAGGAACCTGCATTTTATTTTTATAATTAAAATCTTTCATTAGAGCAGGTATAACTACGTTCTCATATTTATCTTTTAACCTTGGAATAGTTTTTTCTTTAACTTCTGTCATATATTAGTTACTCCTCTTATTAATCAAATTGTGTATCAGATTTCTTTGATACTCTAACTTTTCTACCATTTTCTAAAAATACTTTTTTTGTTCTAACACCTTTTTTTAAAGTTTCATCATAAAGCATTACTTTACAACTAGGTATAGGAGCTTCCTTTTTTATAAGCCCACCTCTTGGATTTTCAGGTGAAGGCTTTGTAGCTTTTGTTATTAGATTTATTTTTGCTTCTTCCTTTGGATCTAAAGATTCTACTAATACCTTTCCTTCTTTACGAAAAACCTTTTTTACTTCACCTATTTTTCCTTTATCTTTACCTGATATAACTACAACTTTATCACCTTTTTTGACATGTATTTTTTTAGGTAAAGATTTTAATTTAGAATTTAATTTCATTATAAAACCTCCGGTGCTAAGGATATTATTTTCATAAAGTTCTTATCTCTTAATTCTCTTGCTACTGGTCCAAAAACTCTAGTTCCTCTTGGACTGTTATCTTTTGGATTTATAATAACAGCTGCGTTTTCATCAAATTTTATGTAAGAACCATCTTCTCTTCTTAATCCTTTTTTGGATCTAACAATAACAGCTTTTACAATATCACTTTTTTTAACAGGCATATTAGGAGTTGCGTCTTTAACAACAGCAACAATAATATCTCCTATATTGGCATATCTTCTTCTTGTTCCACCAAGAACTTTTATACACAAAAGTTCTTTAGCACCTGTATTATCAGCTACAACTAACCTTGTCTCTTGTTGAATCATAATTATTCTCCTGCTTTTTCAACTATACGTAATAATCTCCAAGTTTTATGCTTACTATATGGCTTAGACTCAATTATTTCAACTAAATCACCAATATTACAATCATTATTTTCATCATGAAATTTATATTTTTTAGTTTTCTTTATTACTTTACCATATAAAGGGTGTGGTTTTAGCGAAACAACAGATAAAACACCTGTTTTTTGCATTTTATTACTAACTACTTTTCCTAATAACACTCTTTTAGGCATTTTTAGCACCTCTCAAATTTAATAATCTTTCTTGATTAACTGTTTTTATTTGTGCTATACGATGTTTTAGTTGCCCAAGTTTAGCAGTATTTTCTAATTGCTTAAGTGCATGCTTAAATTTTAATTGAAAAAGTTCTTCTTTAGCTTTTTTTAATTCGTCTTCTAATTCTGTATCACTTAATGCTCGTAATTCTTCCAATGCTTTATTCATATCAAATCTCCTTATCAGTAGAATTATTTTCAGAAGAGTTTTCAACTTTTATCTTTTTAGGTCCAATCTTTTTTTCAAATTCTTTTTCTGCCATTTCTTTTGTCAAAAACTTTGTTTTTATAGGTAATTTTGCTGCTGCTAATCTCATAGCTTCTTTTGCTACTTCTTCTGTTGTACCTTTTATTTCAAACAAAATTCTACCTGGTTTAACAACTGCTACCCAATATTCAGGAGAACCTTTACCTGACCCCATTCTTGTTTCAGCTGGTTTTGCTGTTACAGCTTTATCAGGAAATATTCTTATAAAAATCTTTCCACCTCTTCTCGTGTATCGTGTCATTGCTCTTCTAGCTGCTTCTATTTGTCTTGATGTTATCCATGCAGGTTCAAGAGCTTGAAGACCAAAATCACCAAAATCAACTTTATTACCTCTTGTTTCAGTGCCTTTCATTCTTCCTCTATGATGTTTTCTGTATTTTGTTTTTTTAGGCATTAACATTTGCTTTTCCTCCTAATTTTTTATTGAATTGTCCAGGAAAAATTTCACCTTTACATATCCAAACTTTAACTCCTATTTTACCAAAAACTGTATCAGCTTCAGAAAAACCATAATCAATATCAGCTCTTAAGGTTTGTAAAGGTATTCTTCCTTCTTTTATCCATTCAGTTCTAGCTATTTCAACTCCTCCTAATCTACCAGCACACATTACTTTAATACCTTTTGCACCAGCTTTCATTGTTTTTGAAATAGCTTGCTTCATTGCTCTTCTGAAAGCAACTCTTTTTTCTAGCTGTTGTGCAATGCTTTCTGCTACTAATTGAGCTTCTAAATCTATATTTTTTATTTCTTGAACATCCATTTGAGTTTTTTTACCAAATTTTTTGGACAAATGTTCTTTTAACTCTTCTATATCTTTTCCTTGCTTACCTACAACCATACCAGGTTTAGCTGTGTATATTGTAACTAAAACACTATTAGCTTTTCTTTCTATATCAATTTTTGATATTCCAGATTTGTATAATTTTTCCTTTATAGTTTTTCTTATATATCTATCTTCCACCAATAAGTTAGAATAATCTTTATTAGCAGTAAACCATCTACTTACCCAAGGTTTTGTAATTCCCAATCTAAAACCATAAGGATGTGTTTTTTGACCCATTTTTTACTCCTCTTTAACCAACTACAACTGTTACATTACTTGTACGTTTTTTTATAGGATATGCTCTACCTTGTGCTCTTGGTCTTATTCTTTTTAAAGTAACTCCACCATCAACAAATATTTCTAATATAGTTAAAGAATCAATATCTAGTCCTTTTTCACCTGCATTAGAAATTGCTGATTGTACAGCTTTTCTTATAACAGAAGCAGCACTATAAGGCATAAACTTTAATTTAGTAATAGCATCGATTGCCCCTTTTCCTCTTATTTCATTAGCTACTCGCCTTAGCTTTCTAGGGCTCATTCTTATATATTTAATAACAGCGTGTCCAGAATCTAAATTATATGTCATAATACAAAACTCCTATTTTTTCTTAGCTGATTTTTCAGAACCAGCATGACCTTTAAATAATCTTGTAAGTGCAAATTCACCTAGTTTATGACCAACCATATTTTCAGTTATATAAACAGGAACATGCTTTTTTCCATTATGTACAGCTATAGTATGTCCTATCATATCAGGTAGAATAGTAGATGCTCTAGACCATGTTTTTATTACTTTTTTCTCATTTCTACTATTTAGTGCATCTATTTTATCTTTTAAGGATTTTGCAATAAAAGGACCTTTTTTGACTGACCTACTCATAATTATTTTCTCCTCTTAACAATTAACTTATCACTAGGTTTTCTTTTTCTTGTTTTATATCCTAGAGCAGGTTTTCCCCAAGGTGTTTTAGGTTGACCACCAATAGGACATTTACCTTCACCTCCTCCATGAGGGTGATCACAAGGATTCATAACACTTCCTCTAACAGTAGGTCTTATACCAATATGTCTTTTTCTTCCAGCTTTACCAATACTAACATTTTTATGATCCAAATTACCAATTTGTCCTATTGTAGCTCTACATCTTTTATGTACCATCCTTACTTCACCTGAAGGTAATCTAACTTGAGCATAGTCACCTTCTCTAGCTAATAATTGTGCTACAGCACCAGCACTTCTTACCATTTGAGCACCTTTACCTGGTAGCATTTCTATATTATGTATAGAAGTACCTAGAGGTATATTTTCTAATGGTAAGCAATTACCAACTTTTATTTCAGCTGTTGAACCTGACATAACAGTCATTCCAACTTCTAATTTTTCAGGAGCTAATATATATCTTTTTTCTCCATCAGCATAATGTAGTAAAGCTATGTTAGCACTTCTATTTGGATCATATTCTATTGAAACCACTTTAGCTGGTATTCCATCTTTATTTCTTTTAAAATCTATTAATCTTAATCTTTTCTTATGTCCTCCACCTCTATGTCTAACTGTTATTTTTCCTGTATTATTTCTACCTGATTTAGCTTTTTTAATAACAGTTAAAGACTTTTCTGGTTTGTCTTTAGTTATCTCTTCTTTTGTTAATTTTGACATCCCTCTTGTACCAGGGGTTATCGGTCTTAATAACTTTATTCCCACTTTACAACTCCTTACATATTAATCAAGAAGATTTATAGAATAACCGCTTTCAAGTGTAACTATAGCTTTCTTAAAAGCTTTTTTTCTTGCACTTCTTACTCCAAATCTTTTATTTTCATTTTTAGTCCTTAAAGTATTTACATCTTTAACTTTTACATTGAATATTTTTTCAATAGCTTTAGCAATCTCTATTTTATTTGCGTTTTTATCAACTTTAAAAACATACTTATTATACTGACTCATCTGAACATTTTTTTTCAGTAACAAGCATTTTTTTTACTATGTCATATTGATCTTTCAACATACTATTCTCCTTTTCTATTAGGTTCTTTTAATCTTAACTCTAATTTAGGTAATGAATCTTCACTAATAAGAACCTTTTCAGCATTAACTAAATCATAAACACCTACATGTTCAGGATAAACAACTTTAACATTAGGTAAATTTCTTGTCGCTAATCTAACATTTATATTATCGTTAAGAACAAGTAAAACTTTCTTAAACTTTTTCTAAATCTAATTTCTTTAATAAATTAACAAATTCTTTTGTTTTTGGTGGTAACAATAAATCACCACTTATTATAGTTATTTTATCTTTTTCACTTGATAGAGCTGAAGCTAATGCTAATTTTCTTAGTTTTTTTAGGCATATCTTTTTCATAGCTTCTTGGTTTAGGTCCAAATATAACACCACCGCCTCTCCATAAAGGTGATCTTATACTTCCAGCTCTTGCTCTACCAGTTCCTTTTTGTTTCCAAGGTTTTTTACCACCGCCCTCTAACTTCTGCCCTTGGTTAAGGTAGAAGCTGTTCCAATTCTTGCATTAGCTAATTGTCTAACAACTGCTAAATGCATAACATGTAAATTAGGTTCTCTACCAAATAAATCATCACTTACATTTATATCTTCTAATTTATTTTCTGAAATAATATATTTTTTTAATGTAACCATATCAAATACTCCTTATTTTTTACCTACTTTAACAGCAGGTTTAATAACTAAAAGACCACCTTCAGCACCAGGAACAGAGCCTTTAACAAGTAAAAGATTATTTTCTTTATCTACTTTTACAATAGTTAAATTTTTAATAGTTACCTTTTTATTACCCATTCTTCCTGCCATTCTTTTTCCTTTATAAACTCTTGAAGGTGTTTGTACCAGCACCTATAGATCCAGGTAATCTGTGATTTTTTGAACCATGAGTCATTGGACCCTCTTCCGAAATGATGTCTTTTTAACGTTACCTTGAAAACCTTTACCTATTGATTGTCCTGAAACATCTACTTTATCATTTTCATTAAATAAAGAAACATCTACTTTTTCACCTAATGATTTTAAACTCTGAAGAATTAACTCTAAATTCCTTCAAGTATCTAAAAGATTTTAAATTATTCTTTTTAAAATGTCCTAAAAGAGGCTTGTTTAATTTTTTATCTTTAACTTCATCATAAGCTAATTGAATAGCAGTATAACCATCTGAAGTTTCTGTTTTTACCTGAGAGACAACACAAGGTCCAGCTTGTATAACAGTAACCAGGTTGCAAAACACCTTTTGAGTCATAAACTTGTGTCATTCCCACTTTCTTACCTAATAATCCTAACATACTTTAAACCCTTTCTTATACCAATACAGAGGCAGATAGGGAAGCATCTGCATGTACTATATTTTAAAAATAAATACTAAACTTTTATTTGTATATCAACACCAGCTGCTAAATCAATTTTTTCCTAGTGCTTCTATAGTTTTTTTGTGAAATATCACTAAGATCTATTAATCTTTTTATATGTCTTAAACTCAAACTGCTCTCTTGATTTTTTATCAGTATGAGGTGATTTTAATATAGTATATAAATTTCTTTTTATAGGAAGAGGTATAGGACCTGATACAGTAGCACCTGCTCTTGTAGCAGTATCTACTATCTTTTTAGCAGCTTCATCTAAAGCTCTATGATCATAAGATTTTAATTTTATTCTAATTTTTTGTTCAGCCATTTTACTTACTTTCCTTATTTGATTGTTTATAATTTTGAATAATACCTTCAGCTATATTTTTAGGAACTTCCATATATTTAGCAAATTCCATTGTAAATGTTCCTCTACCTTGAGTCATAGACCTTAAGTCAGTTGCATAACCAAACATTTCAGATAAAGGAACTAAGCAATTTATTACTTGTAATCCTGTTGGATCGTGGCTCATACCTTCAAGTATTCCTCTTCGCCTTCCTTGTAAATCACCAATAAACATCTCCCATATTAGCTTCTGGAACTACTACTTCTACTTTCATAACAGGTTCTAGTAAAATTGGACCTGCTTTCATAACAGCTTCTTTTATTGCCATAGAACCTGCAATTTGGAAAGCCATATCTGAAGAATCAACATCATGGAATGAACCATGGAATAATGTTACTTTAAAATCTATTACAGGATATCCTGCTAATATTCCACCAGCTGCTGCATCTCTTATACCTTTATCAACAGCAGGTATATATTCTTTGGGAATTATACCCCCCAACTATTTTATTTATAAATTCATAGCCTTTCCCTCGTTCATTAGGCTCTACTTTTATAACAACATGACCATATTGACCTCTACCACCACTTTGTCTTACAAATTTACCTTCTACATTATCAACAGTTTTTGTAATTGTTTCTCTAGTAAGACACTTGAGGTTTTCCAACATTAGCTTCTACTTTAAACTCTCTTAGTAATCTATCAACAATTATTTCTAAATGTAATTCTCCCATGCCAGCTATGATTGTTTGATTTGTTTCATGATTTTGAGAAACAACAAAAGATGGATCTTCATCAGCTAATTTTGATAAAGATATACCTAGTTTATCTTGGTCAGCCTTTGTTTTTGGTTCAATTGCAACACTTATAACAGGTTCAGGTATTACTATTGATTCTAATATAATAGGTTTATTTTCATCACATAAGGTATCACCAGTTTTAGCTTCTTTCAAACCTATAACTGCTACAATATCTCCAGCTCTAGCTTCGTCTATTTCTATTCTACTATCAGCTCTCATTTGAACTAATCTTGATATTCTTTCTTTTTTATTTTTTGTTGAATTATAAACATAAGAACCAGCGGTTAGAACACCTGAATAAACTCTCACAAATGTTAATCTACCTATAAAAGGATCACTTAATATTTTAAAAGCTAAAGCAGAAAAAGCTTCATCGTCATCAGATTTTCTTTCATCTTCTTCTTGAGTTTGTGGGTTAATACCTTTTATAGGTGGTATATCTATAGGAGATGGTAATAATGTAACTATATTATCTAATAACAATTGAACTCCTTTATTTTTAAAGGCAGTTCCACAAGTCATAGGAATTATTTTGCAATCTATTGTTCCTTTTCTAATTGCCTGTATAATTTCTTCATTTGTTAGTGAACCTTCCTCAAGGTATTTTTCCATCAATTCATCACCACCGATTTCAGCAGCAGCCTCCATTAATTTTTCTCTATATTCTTCAGCTTGAGCTCTCATGTCTTCAGGTATATCTTGTATCAATATATCGGTACCTAAATCATTTTGATATATATAAGCTTTCATTGATATTAAATCAACTATTCCCTTAAATGAATCTTCAACACCAATAGGTAACTGTATTACTACTGGATAAGCTCCTAGTTTTGTTTTAACTTGCTCTACAACTCTAAAGAAATTTGCTCCTATTCTATCCATCTTATTAACAAAAGCCATTCTAGGAACTCTATATCTATTAGCTTGTCTCCAAACTGTTTCTGATTGTGGTTGAACACCACCAACAGCACAAAAAACAGCAACAACACTATCTAATACTCTTAATGATCTTTCTACTTCAATAGTAAAATCCACGTGTCCTGGTGTATCTATTATATTTATTCTATGTCCTTTCCATTCACAAGATATAGCAGCAGAAGTAATAGTAATACCTCTTTCTTGTTCTTGAACCATGTAGTCTGTTGTAGCGGTACCTTCATGAACTTCACCTATCTTGTGAATAGTTCCAGTATAGTATAATATTCTTTCTGTTGTGGTAGTTTTTCCTGCATCTATATGTGCAGCGATACCTATATTTCTTACCTTACTTAATTCATATTTTCTAGCCATGTTACACCAAAACCTTTAATAACTATAATGCGAAAAAGCTCTATTAGCTTCTGCCATTTTATGAGTATCTTCTTTCTTTTTAACAGATGCACCAACACCATTAAAAGCATCTACAAATTCAGCTGATAATTTTTCTATCATAGATTTACCATTTCTTTTTCTAGCATTAGATATAATCCATCTCATAGCTAATGAAACACCTCTTTCTGGTTTTACCTCGCTAGGAACTTGATAAGTTGCTCCCCCAACTCTTCTAGCTTTAACTTCAACTAGAGGTGTAGCATTTTTTAAAGCAGTATTAAAAATATCTAATTGATTCTTTTTTAATTTTTCTGAAGCTACATCTAATGCTTTATATACTATTGATTCAGCTAAGCTTTTTTTTCCTCTCGTCATTACGTTATTTATAAACTTAGCTAATGTTACATCTTTATATATAGGATCTGGTTTTGGTATTCTCTTTAAAACTTTAGCTCTTCTTGGCATATATTTTCCCCTTATTTTTTCTTACCTGTTGCTTGGGCTGGAGCACCTGGTTTAGGTCTCTTAGCTCCATATTTAGATCTTCCTTGTAATCTATTTTTAACACCTTGTGTATCAAGAGTACCTCTTATAATATGGTATCTTACACCTGGTAAATCTTTAACTCTTCCACCCCTTATCAAAACAACAGAGTGTTCTTGCAAATTATGTCCAATACCTGGAATATAAGCATTAACCTCCATTTGATTTGATAGTCTAACCCTTGCTACTTTTCTTAAAGCAGAATTAGGCTTTTTAGGAGTTTGTGTATAAACTCTTATGCATACTCCCCTTTTTTGAGGGACATCCTTTTAAAGCTGGAGATTTTGTTTTACTCTCAACTTTTACTCTTTCTTTCCTAACTAGTTGATTTATTGTAGGCAAATTATTTTCTCCTTAAAATAACAAAAATATTAAAAATAATAATATATTAAAAATAAGGTTAACTTGAATGTAAGAATATGTCAAGTTAACACAGAGAAAACTTTTACAAAGTTTTATATTTAAATAAATGCAAGAGATAATAATATAAACTATTTTAAATAATAAAATTATTCTTTTAACAAAATTTAAACTAATTAAAAAAAATATATTAAAAAAGTACCATATATAGAATGGTACTCATATGCTACGAAACAAAAAAATTTTAATACTAGCTTACTTTATTTTTTTTATTTAATTTTTCTTCTTCTTTATTTTCTATATCTTTGATTTGTTCTTTTGATATTTGTATTTCTTCTTCTTTTTGAGATGTCTCATTTCTTTTATCTTTTTTATTTTTTAAAGAAATATCTTGAACAAATTCTTCTACTGCATTTTTTATATTTTGAGTGTTTTTTTCAATTTTACTTATCAAATCTTTAACAAATTTAGCTTTCTCACTTTCATCAAGCTCGCCTCTTTTCACTAATTCATTGACAATTTGTTCAACTTTTTCTTGTGTTAAGCTAGCTAAACCAACACCACTTAAAAGAACTTTTTTTATCAGAGATTCAATTTTTGAACTTTCTTTTATTAAAAATTCTAATAAAAATTTACTTAACATTAATTGTTTTGTTTCTAAATTCTCTTGAAGAAATATTTGAGCTAATACTTTGTTTGTTATATCTTTATTTACATTATCAACAACTTTTATCTCTATACCATCTCTTATCATTTGTGCTATATCTTTTAATGTTACTGTTTTACTATTTTCAGTATCATATAACTTTCTATTATCATATTTTTTTATTAATCTCATATTTTCTCTTATTACACATTGCATTAACACACTGCATAAATAGTATTAAATAAAATAAAATTTGTCAAGTAAAGTTTAAGTTTTATTAATTTTAGATTTATGATTACTTTTGTATAAAAGATATTTCAGTAATGCTATAATAAAATAGACTTTTATGGAGGATATCTTGAAAAAATTATTATTATTTACTATTTCTATTCTTTTATTATCTTGTTCAAATAACGGTAGTAATTTTATTAATACCGATATAATATCATTTTCTAAAAATCTTGAAGATATAAGAAACTACTATCCATTAAATAAAAATAATACATGGACTTATTCTTTGGAACAATTTCAAGATGATAAACCAAATACAAAATTTAAAGAAATGACTATCAGTGTTTTAGAAAGTAAGGATAATTATGCAATAATAAAGAGGTTTTATCCTGATTCTACAGTTCAACCTTATTTAACTAAAGCTTTATTATATGATAATAGAATAGAGCTATCTAGATATGAATTATTAATAAATTTATTAATAAATGATATTAAATCTATGATAGGTAATTTAGCTTTAAATTCAATAGATATATTAAAAACTCCTTTGAAAAAAGGTAATACATGGGAAGGTAGAATATTTACAGGTGGTAAAGAAATAATAACAATAGAAGGAAATGAAATAATAGAAGTTCCAGCAGGTAGATTTGATGCTTTAAAAGTAAATCATAAGATAAAATATGATAATTCAATGGAAGATAATTTATATTATTGGTATTCAAAAAATATTGGAACTGTGAAAATGTACGAAGAGATAACACTTTTCTTAAATAATGGTCAATTTATAAAATTGAAATCTATTGGTAACTTAAAAAGCTATAAAATTAGAAACTGATAAAATTAAGCTTCATCTACTTCATTTTTATCATTTTCTTTATCATCTTCAACAACTTTTATATTAACTTTTTGATTTGTTTTAACAGCAGCAGCTTTTATGACTGTTCTTAAAGCATTTATCGTTTTTCCTTGTCGTCCTATTACTCTACCTCTATCTTCAGGATTAACAATAATGTTTATTCTAACTCTAGAATCATCTATTTTATCTGAGGTTATTACCACCTCTTCAGGATGAGTAACTAAAGATTCTACTATTGTTTTAACTGCATCTTGAATTGCCATTTTTTATTTTACCTCCTTGTATAACTAACAATTTAATTAATTATAAACACCAGCTTTTGATAAAATATTTTTTACTGTATCTGTAGGTTGAGCTCCATTTTTAAGCCATCTTTTAGCTCCCTCTACATCAACTTTAAAATTTTCTCCTTCTAAAAGAGGATTATAATAACCTAACTCATCTATAGCTTTCCCATCTCTTTTACTTCTAGAATCCATAACAACTATTCTATAAAAAGGTTGCTTTTTTGCACCTAATCTTTTTAATCTTATTTTAACCATTTAAACCTCTTATTTTACAAGAAAGAACTAAAATATAGTTTATACAGTATAACATTAGATTGTTTTTATTAAATATAATTTCAAAATATCTTAAATTTACTTAAAATTTCTTTGCTTAAAAACTTCATATACAATAATAGCAGAAGCTACTGAAGCATTTAAAGAATTAACATTATTTTTCATAGGTATTTTTATTGTAAAATCACAACTTTCTTTTACTATCTTTGATATACCTTCTCCTTCACTACCTATTACTAAAGCTATATTTCCTTTTAAGTTTGCTTCAGTATAAATAAATTTAGAATTTATATCTAAACCAACAACCCATATATTATTTTTTTTTAATAAATTTATAGTTTGTGAAATATTTGTTACTCTACATATATCAATATCGTTTAATGTTCCAGCTGATGTTTTTGCTACAGTTCCAGTAATTCCTACTGCCCTATATTTAGGTATTATTATTGCATCTACACCAGCACAAACTGAAGTTCTTATAATAGCACCTAGATTATGAGGATCTTTTATTCCATCTAAAATAACAATAAAAATATCTTTATATTTAGATTTTTCTATTATATCTTGTATATCTGTAAATTTTTTATTTGTTATTTCGGCAACATATCCTTGATGATTTGTATTACCTGCTATTTCATCTAATTTACTTTTTTTTATAAATTTATATGGTATTTGATTATTTTTCAATTCATTAATTAAGTTATCAATTCCTTTTAAAGATTCTGATAACCAAACTTTATTGATTGTTACTTGATTTCTTAAAGCAGAGTTTAAAGAATGCTTACCAAATATTATATTTTCTTTTTCTTTCACCGATTTTTATTTTTTTGAAAGTTTTCCTGTATTTGCGTTTATAGTAAATATTCCATTAAAAGTTCTTAATTCCCATTCAAGGTCAAATCTACTTTCTAATTTCATTTCCAAAACAGGTAATTTTTTTAATCCTTGTTTTTGAGCTAATTTTATAGCTTCATTACTATCAATTCTCCAGTCATATTCTCTTATTTCTCTACCAAAAAAATTGTTTAATACTTCTCTTGAGTTATAAAATGAATCAATCATTAAGGCATTTCTTTTAAAAGGAGATTTAAAATAAAACACCCATCTTGAGCTTCCATCTTCTGTTACATCTCTACCTTCTACTTTAACTAATTCAGCTGATATATCCCATCTTTTAGCTACTGATTCAACTCTCCATAATTGTTCTTTTGCTGTATTAAACTTATTAGATTTTGCTTCTTCTATGCTATTAGATTGTGTAGATACTATATCAATACTATTTGTTAAATCATTAATACTTGATGAATTACAAGCTGATAATGATTGAGTTAATAAAAAACTTAAAATTCCAAATTTTATTAACTTTTTCATTTATTTTACCTTTAACTATTATTAATCTAATCTTAAACTATATTATAACAATAAATCAATACTTATTTACATTTATTAATATAATGCTATAACCTTAACCAAAAAGGTATTTTTTATGATATATTAATTCTATAAAAAATATTATAATAAATTTTTCATATCTTTTTCATTTATACCTAATAAATAAAATATTGTGCTTAAAGGTCTTTTAGATAAAGAAAATTTAGCTTTTTCTTTAACTTTTGGTTTTGCATTAAAAGCTATACCAAGACCTGCTTTTTGTAACATAGGAATATCATTAGCACCATCACCAACAGCTATTACTTGATCTAAAGATATATTATTATCTTTTGCAATTTTACAAAGTATTTCGGCTTTCTTTTCAGCATTTATTATTTGACCTTTTATTTCACCTGTTAATTTTCCATTTTTTATTTCTAAAGTATTTGCATAAGCATAATCAAGTCCTAAATCTTTTTTTATTCTTTCTGTAAAATATGTAAATCCCCCACTTATAACAGCTACTTTATAGCCTAATTCTTTTGATATTTTTATCAATTCTTTTGCACCTTCTGTATATTTTATATTTTTATACACTAATTCTAATTTTTTTTCTTCCAAACCTTCAAGTAAGGAGACTCTTTTTATTAAAGATGTATCAAAATCAATAATACCATTCATAGCTAATTCAGTTATTTCATGAACTTCTTTATCTTTACCACATAAAGAAGCAATTTGATCTATAACTTCAATTTGTATTAAAGTCATATCCATATCTAAAACTAATAATCTTTTTGATTTTCTGTATAAATTTTCTTTTTGAAAAGCTATATCTGTATTATGCTTATTTACTAAAGATAGAAGTTCTTGTTTTAGTAATTTCAAATTTATATTATTTTCAGTATTTACAACCATTTCTAGACAATTCAAAATCCCTTCATTTAACTTATATATTTTTTCTATATTTACATTAAAACTTGACAATATTTTTGATAATTCAAATATTAATAAAGCACTTATTTCATTACCTAAACATGTAATAACATAAGTATTTTTTGATGTTCTACTTATAAAATTTTCTTCAATAACTTCAAAATCAAGATTTATACCTATTTCTTTTGCTTTAAATAATAAATCTTTCAAAACATCTTTATTAGTTTTTTCTAATTTTATTATTAAAGATAAACTTAAAATATCATGTATAACTACCTGCTCTATATCTAAGATTTTTATATTACTTTCTGATAATATTTCTGTTAAAGAGGAAGTTATACCTGGTTTGTCTTTTCCTGTTACAGATAGTAAAACAGTATTATACATTTTATTCCTTTCTTGAAATAAGAAAGTTTATCATTTACAGAAAGTTAGAAATAGTTTTTTTAAAGTTATTTAAAAATTATCTAAATAAACTTAAAGAGGATTGAATTGTATCAAGATATACCATTAATTGTTTTGTTAATGTATCATATACATCAGAGTGAGCAGCTAAATGTGTTATTTGTTTATTCATATCAACATTAGAAGTCTCTAACATAGAAGTATGTAATATTCCAGCACCATCAACCCCAGGTCTTAGTGCTCTTGGTCTTCCTGAAGCAACTGTTTCCTCAAAATATGTTCCACCAAATTCTTTATCATATCTTAAACCATTTTGTCCTTGTTTATCTCTAAACACTATCAAATACATTTGGTCTAGTATGTCTTGTGGGCCATTTGGAGCTATAACTCCATCACCAAGAGATATAGCAAGATTTCTAGCAAGAGTTGTAACTTGCATATTATCCCACCAAGCTGATTTATTTGCTCCAACAGCTAATCTTCCATATAATATGGGGTTAGATGAATTATCTATATAATTTATTAGTAAATTTCCATTTGAATCGTAAACAGAATATCTTCTACCTTCTACTTCTATTTTTATTTTAGAACCTAAATTTATAGGATCTGAAATACTAAATGAAGAACTAGTAGCAAGATTAGTTATAGATCCACCAACATTTTTTTCTAAAGATAAACCAGAAGTTGGATTATACTTAAGTCTTATCCAATTGTTTTGATTTTGATATCTTAGATAAGTATAACTTTCTCCAGAAGTAAAATCATTAAAACCAAAATCAAAAGTTACATTATAATCATTCCACGTATCAGAAGATTTATATTGAATACCATCTCCATCAGGACCTTCTGGAGGAATAGGACCTCCACTATTTGTTCCATTAGAATCAACCATTATTCTACTCTCTCCACCTGGATTATTATCAAATTGTGTTAGCCTACCTTTTGTATAATTTGGGACATTATTTAAACTATCTACGTCTAATGGAGATCCAGGATCGTAATCAATTAAACCTTCATCATCTGCTGTTCCAAATATCCCATCAGCATTAGATACCATGTAAATATTGTCTGTATTAGTTCCAGAAGCACTTGTATTTGAATTTGAATCAGCGGGTGCATTTTGTTTACCTGATCCCATTCTGTCATATACTCTTACGCCATCTGTATAATAACGTGGAATTGTTGTTAATTTATCAATACTTTGAATACCTATTGTTCCTGAATCACTTATTAAATCAGTAGAAGATAAACCACCATCTATTCTAATTCCAGCTTTAATATCATTACCACTTAATGTATAAACAGTTGCAACAGAAGGGTTTGATGAATAATAATTGTAGTCAGGAACATAATCAAATAATCTTGAATCATCATCTCCTGTTCCATCATTTGGTAAATCCATTACATGATCACCATTACTAATTTGTGATGAAGAACCACTATGACCATAAGATGGATTATGAGCATTATAACCATTTTTACCAAATAAGTCTATTATTCTACCTGTAGCTGTATCATACTGATAACGATTGACAGTTGTAGTTCCATTTATTATTCTTGATGATATTTTTATATTATTTGCAGCACCATCACCAACTGAAAAACCAGAAACTCCAACCCATCCACCACTCCAAGCTTGATCAGTTGAACCTGTATCATACGGAGTATTTGGTCTATTCGGATATTTACCTACATCACCATCTAATGAAGTTAGCAATATAGTATTATTTTGTGAAAAATGTGAAGATGGTAATGATAAGTTAAATGGAACAGATGTAACTCCTATTTTTCTTGTTGTTGATGTATTCGGTAAAAAATTTCCAGCAGAATATAATCTAATCCATTCTCCATCTGTATCTATTCCATCAGCCATTGCAGCATTTATAAGTGATGCTAGATCTGCTTCACTTGTTGGTAATCCGCCTTCTAGAGATGGAGTAAATGCCAATCTACCATCTCCATAAGCAGGTGCTGTCCAGGTACTTCTCCATGATGCCGGTAAATCAGTATAAGCACCAGGCTTAATATTTAGTGTCCAACCATCATCAGCAAATATAGTTCCTTGAAAAGAAATTGTTTCGCCTGGATTTTGAAGTAAATTTCCTGAAAAATTGACAGAATGAGATATATGAACAGATCCACCTCCTAAACCACCTGTTGTCATTGGATCACCAGGACTTTTTTGAACATCTGTTAAAGTATGCCAATAAGTATTAGGCTTATCAGGATAATTTGCTATATCCGTTCCTGTACGATTATACCAACCTGTAGTTCCATATTGACTATTATTAGGAACTGTTCCCATATCTACTAATCCGAATTGATCTAGCGTAATGGTTTCTTTCGTTATTCCTGTTAAAACTTCCATAGTTGGTTCAGTACCATCAGCTTTAACAACTTTGTATTTTCTTTTTCCAGTTATAGGATCAAAACCATCTGGTTTTAGATAAAGTTGTTGAGGTATAAACTGATAACCTGTTCCATTTGAATATGTTATATCACCAGCTTGATATCCTTCAAATTTACTCATGTCAAGTTTTATCCAATCTGAAATATCGTCTGTTATACCAGTTGATGCATATACTTCTATCCAATTTGTAGCACCAGTAACTGGATCACTAGGTTCTAATAAACTTGTGTCTAAAGTACCTGTCCAAAAATTATTTCCAACTGTATCATCTTCATAAATAGGTATTAATGCTCCTGATGTAGTTCTTAAAAATACAGAAACATTTTCTGATGTAAATCCTTCTAAAGCTATGTTTAAAGTATCTCTTATTAAGCCTTCAGGTGCAACATCTATTCTTTGTCTAAATAATGTGTAATTTGAATCAAGCGCTGTTGGTGTTCCTGACCAAAGTGTATTTTTACCTCTTGCATCCATTACTTCCCAAGTTGAATCAGCTTTTATATTTATAGGAGAAGATGTTGTTGTAACTGTGTTTGTTAATGAAAAATTATCTATTTGCCATTTATCAACTCCTCCTGAAAAAGGAGAGTTATTATTTGTTGTTCTAAAACCTATGTAACCTGATGTATAAGAAGAATCATTAGCACTCAAAGTTGGGGTTGAAGCACCGTCTATATAAACATTTATAGTTGTTCCTATAGTTTCTATTTTTACAGTATGGTTTCCTGCAACAAAGTTAAAACCTGTTATTGAATCAAGAACAGTTACACCACCTAATCCATTAGCCTTAACAAGTTCAACTCTACCATTTTCTTGACATATAACTGCATAACCACTGTCATTTATGTCATCACTACTATTAGTTTTTCTAAATTGAAATGCTACACAGTCTTGAGGAGGTCCTGATGCATCTAAAAGAGAAAATTCAGTTTGTAAAGTAAAATCGTTATTTATTGGAGTATTTAAGTACGCCATACTATCATTTACACTACTACCATTTGGACCTAAATTTGAATATACACCACCACTAATAGTTAAACTTCCAAATACAGTTGTCCAGTTTGAATTATTACTAAAATTATCATTAATGGTGTTTGTGTAGCTTGAACCTACTGTATTTAACTCAATTGTAGAATGATCCCAATTATCATCAAATGCTTCAATTAATAGCTCATTATCTCCAGGATTTAAAGTTATAGTATACTGCTGATTACTTGTAACATAATCCCAACCTTGACCAGCATAATTACCGGTATTAAATCTAACTCCATTCAAATACCATCTTGAGAAAGCATTTACTCCTGTGCTTATAGTTAAAGTTATAGGATTAGATGTAGGATTATTAATAATTTTTCTAAATAAAAGATGATCACCACTAGTAAGACTACCTGGAGTATTTGATTGATCTGGACCTGTAAGTCCATCCATATCAGAACTTATAACATGATCTGTATGGGTTCCACCAGGATACCACATCTGATTAATAGTACCATCTGTAAACGACTGAACTCCTGTTCTCCAACCACCACCAACAGGAATAAATGGTGCTCCATCTGTTACATTAGTTGAATTTCCTGTAAAAGGAACATCACCCCATCTACCTTCTGTTGCTGGACTTGAATTATAAGACAAAGTAACTGAACCATTAGTAAGGTCAGGTAAAGATCCGTTAATCTGTGAAGGAGTAAATTTTTCCCATTTAGTTAAAGAACTATCTAATGAATTTCTTAATGCATTTAAATCAGATGCACTTAAGGTAAAATCATAATTTGGATTCTTATTAAATGGTGATGCAGCAAAACTACTAAATGTTGTACCATCTATAACTGTCATCATTATTTCATCACCATTTTCATCTACAAACTTGTAACCTCCAGGTGCTAAAGGATCAGCTAAACGATATACTTGAGATTTTACTATAGTAGGATATTCTGTTTGATTTATTATTTTACCATTTACTTTATAACCAACACCTTTTTCATAAGTTATATGACCAGCTGCTATTCCTGTCCATGTGTCTGAGGGACTTGGTGGAATACCTATACTCCACTTTTGAGTAGATACAAAACCAGGAGCATTAAGCCAATCTTCAACAGATGTTGTAGTATTGGATACATTATCTAACATAGGATTATAACTACTACCATTATAATCATCTATTACAGCATCAGAATCTTTTGTTCCTATTACATTAGCTGGTACATTATATCCTGTTTCAGATGGATTACCATAAAATAAATAATATTTATCAACTATAGATTGACCAGCAGCAATACTATCTTTAACTCTAAACCTTATTACTGTATTAGTATCAGGAGTTATTGGTGCTGGAGCATTAGGATTTTCTATAACCATATCAACTGCTTGCCAACTAGAACCATTCCAATATCCTATTCTTAAATCATTTAGATCACTTTGAACTTTACCAGAATTAAATAAGTCAAGAGTATTAACTTTTAACTCAAAAACAGTTTCATCAGTAAGATTATATGATTTCTTATTTTCTACTTTTAACCTTTCTCTATAATTGTAATTTCCAAATATTGGATCTCCAGCCCAAGGTGGCACAGATGTCACAGATGGATTAGGATCACCAGGTATTGATGTTCCATCTAATACATATAACCCCTCTTTAGTTCTTAATAATCCATCACCATCTATATAAAACTCACCATCTCTAGTATATTGAATATCTTCAGGTGATGGATTAGATATTTTAGCAGTTGTCATAAAAAAGCCTTCACCATCTATAGCAACATGGTACCATTTATCAGAAGGTATTAATCCACCTTGAGAAAAATCTATTTGTGTATTACCTACATTATAAAATGTTTCAGCTATTGCTTTACCATTTGCTACTAGACTTGGTTGTTCTAATGTTGTAGTTGGACCACCACCATAAAATATATCAAACTGCTTATAACCAACACGTGTAGCACCATTTATATTTGCTTGTATAGTTCTTGTCCATTTATCAACTTGCTTCATAGAATTTATTAAATTCCAAGCACTAATACTATAAGTCATATATAGTTACCTTAAAAAAATCTTTATAATTTAAATATATAATAATGAAATCAATAATTCAAGTATTATAAAAACTAATTATTGAATATTTAACACTTACATAAAATATTAAATTTATTTTTTAAGTAAAGAAAAAATAAGTTCATTTAAAAAATTTTCCAATTCAGTTACATTATCTTCATTTATTTTTATATCTGTAAAATCTGGTAAATGTTCTGCAAAAAATAATTGCTTATGAGCAGCTCTAATCAATGTTATAGTTAAAGCTTTTGGATATTTGTATTCTGGATTAACTTCTAATATTATAGATGCTATCAATTCACAAAGTTTTTTGTAAGCAAAGAATAAACCTTCTTTATAATCTTTTTCAACATTTTTAGTAATATAAGATTTAATTCCTTCAGCTATTACTATTTTACTTAAAATTCCTTCATTTATATAAGGTGTTTTAGGATCATCTATTCCAGAATTTGCTATAACATGTATTACTATTTTTAATTTTTCAATTGAATCATTTATATTTAATATTCTATTTTCTATATTTGATTTAATCCAGCTCCAATACCACGAAATCAAATAGAATAATAATTTGTATTTATTTTCAAAATATCTATAAATTGATGCTTCTGTAGAGTTTATAGCTACAGCTAGTTTTTTAAAATTAAAATTTTCAAAACCATATTTATCTATAAGAATTATACTATGACTTAGTATTCTTTTACCTAATTTTGTAGATTCAGGATCCTTTAAATATAATGTTTTATTTTCCTTTGCAAATTCACTTATAATCATAAAAAACTATAGGATAATAAAATATATAGTATTATATCATTATGAAAATACTAATATCTAAATTATTTTAAATTTACAGCTTTTGGCAATTTTGCTAATTGTTCAGAATTAAGTAAAAATTTTATAGATAAAAAATTTTCTAACGCTTCCATTTTTAATTTTGATTCTATTAAAATTTTTTCTCTTAACAATTTTCTTATTTCATTTGGATCAGAATTAGGAGAAAGTAAAAGTTTCTCTATTTCTAATTGTTTTAAATCTATTTCAGATTTTAATTTTATACTTAATTTTTGAAATTCTATTCTCAAAGTTCTTATTCTTTCTTTTTGTTCAGGAGTTAAATTCAATAATTGCCAATTTATTATCATTGTTCCAGAAGATTCTAAAGGAGGTCTTGGTAATTTTCTATCATCATCATTAGCAAAAGAATTATTATTTAGTAGTAATATTAAAGTAAATGATAATAATATTTTTTTTATTATCATAAACCTATGTCCTGTATTAAAATATCGTCATTGATATTGTTATCAGATAGTATTGTTAAAGAATCTATTTTATTTGAAAATAATAAATCTTCTGAATTAAAACTTATCTGAATTTTGTTATTAAAAATTGGATTTGACATAGTTAAAATAATTCCTGAAAATACTATTCCTACAATCATAGCAACTCTATGAGCATAAGATTTAAAATATTTAGATATATCAATAATTTTATTTTCATTTATTTTATCTAAAACTTTATCAGCAAAATCTATTTCTAAAACATGATTACTTAATTTAGATATTGTATTAGATTGAAGCTTAATTAAGTTGTATTTATTATTACATATTTCACAGTGTTTTAAATGATTTTCTATTTTAGAATAATTAATAGTAGTTTCTTCATTATCAGCATAAGCTGAAATATCTTCTAATGATAAACAATCTAAGTTATCTAAAACATTTTGAATAAAAATATCATTTTCAAAACTTAAAGTATTTATAGATTTAGAAATAATCTTAATATTTTTCAAAATATTATTACAGCTATTACAAGAATTTATATGTTTATCTATTGATTCATAAGCAGATATTGAAATCTCATTATCACTATAAGCTGATATTTGCTCAAATGTTGGATGAATATTTTGTAAAATATTATTTATATAGTTCTCATCTATAATGTTGTTAAAAACATTATTTTTTAAACTTCTGGATGTTATAATTAAAAAATTAAGTTTATTTTTACAATAAGAACAAGATTCAATATGTTTATCTACATCAGCTCTAGATTCAAAGTCAAGCTCATCATCAATATATAGACTTAAAATATTAATATCATAACACATAATCTATTTTTTTAACTCTTTAAAATATTCTGATAATTCTTTAATTAACATTTCCCTTGCTCTCGCAAGTCTAGATTTAACGGTACCAATGGATATATTCATAACATTACTTATTTCTTCATAGCTCAAATTTTGAAATTCTCTCATTATAATTATAACCTTATATATTTCTGGCAAACTCTTTATTTTATCCTCTAAAAAATTTTGCCATTCATTATCTAAAATAATATCTTCAGGTATAAGCCTTGAATCTGGTATATCAAATATTTTATTTCCTTCTTCATCTTCTTCGTCAATGGATACTTCTTCTTTATATCGTTTTTTTCTCAATTTATCATAGTAAGTATTTATAGCTATTTTATTAAGCCAAGTTTTAAAAGAAGAGTTAATTTTAAAATTTGCTATAGATTGATATACCTTTATCCATATATCTTGTGCTATGTCATTTATATCAAATTCATCAGGTATTAATCTATAAAGAAGGTTGAAAACTAAGCTTTGATATTTTCTTATTAGTTTTGAAAAAGCTACTTTATCACCTTCTTTAGCTAGTTTTATTAACTCTTCTTCTTCATAATCCATAAAATAGATACTTACAATAAATAAGACGATTAATATTTATAAAAGTTCCAATTATAATCAATTTTTTAACAAATTGAAATGTTCTTTATCAAATTCTGAAATTTGAGGTAACTCTATAATAAAAATAATCTCTTTATTATCAGAATCATAATTAAAATTTATTTTTCCACCATGTATTTTTAAAATTCTTGATACTATAAAAAGACCTAAACCTGCTCCAGGAGTTGTTCTTACACCTTGATCATCTCTAAAGAATTTATTAAATAAATTTTCTTTTACTTGTTCAGATAAAGGTTCGCTTTTATTTATAAAAAACATTCTTATATTCTTATCTTCTTTTTTAATTTTTATTTTTACTTCAGATGAATTAGGTGAGAATTTTATACAATTGCTTAATAAATTTTTGAATATTATCAATAAATTTTCTTTATTATTTGTTATAAATTCTATTTTATTATCCATATCTATTAAGAGGCTTAAGTTTTTTGCTTCAATCATATGTTTAAATGCTAATAAAGCATCATCTAAAATTTCTTTTAGTTTTAGTTTTTCAAGAGTTATAAATACTTCTTCTTTAGAAACAAGAATTACATTTAATAAATTTTCTATTAATTCAGATAACTGTAATGATTTTTCATATATAGTTTTACAAAACTCTTTTATAGTTTCTCTATCTAGTTCATCATCATTTAATATAACTTCTGAATAACCTATAATTGAAAATAAAGGAGTTTTAAATTCATGAGACATACCTGTAATAAATTTATTTTTTTCTTGCTCACTTTCTAATTCTTTAGTTATATCTCTAAGATTAATAACCATGCCATCTAGAGTATTTTTTGAATATTTTAGAGGAGTAGCTGTTGCTCTTAGAGTCTTTTTATTATTTGGATTATTTATTTCTATAAAACCAGTAGAAATACTTTCTTTATTTTTTTCTGTGTTCTCAAATGCATATTTTATAAATCTTATAAGACTTCTTGATAACAAATTTTTTGGTGATACAAGAGCTGTACTATCTTTTCCGCTTATTTCAAATGCTTCATAACCACAAAGTCTAAAAAAAGATTCATTAGCTATGACAATGTCCCTATCATTATTTATAACAATAACACCATCTAAAGTGCTATTTAGAATTGCTTCTAAAGAACTAGTTAAAGTTGTTTGAGATTTATTATAGTTTTTTAAAATATTTTCTCTTAAAAATGAAAATTTCTTACATAATTTCTGTGTTTCAAAAGTTAAATCATTAAAGTATGGTATTTCTACATCATTATCTTTTTCAATTTTAGAAAAAAACGTATCAGAAATATTATTAATAGTTTCTAATATTTGTTTTTGAATAAAAAATAAAATAACAATATTAGATAAAAAAATTAATACTGAAGATAGTATTTTATTTGATAAAAAATATTGAACAGCTAATATAAAGAATAAATTTAAAAGTAAACAAATAAATAAATAACTTTTTTTCATTAACTATTTTTTAGATAAAATCTTCTTAAATTTGATAATAATTCAATTCTTTTTTCTGCTAGTCTATTAGATGCTAAATTAGTAGGGATGTTTTCATTTTTAGCAATTTTAAAGATATTTTTTAATATATTATATATATTTTCTACTTCCTTCATTGCTTTTGCTTTATTATAACCTTGTAATTCATTCCAAACATTTATTAAACCACCTGCATTTATTACATAATCAGGAGCATATAATATATTCATTTCTTTTAAGATATTACCATGTTTTATTTCGTCTTCTAATTGGTTATTAGCTGAACCTGCTACTATTTTATAGCCAAAATTTTTTAATGAATTATCATTTATTGTTCCACCTAATGCACAAGGAGCATATATATCACCTTCTATTTTGAATATATCATTTACAGATATAGCTTTAGCATTATATTTCTGTGCTAACCTTTCTGTTAAATTACTATCTAAGTCTGTAATGTATAATTCAGCCCCTTCTTTATATAATAATTCTAAAAGTGCTTGTCCAACCTGTCCTAAACCTTGAATAGTTATTTTTTTACCTTTTAAAGAATTAGTATTATATAATTCTTCTACACAAGCTTTCATACCTTGAAATACACCATAGGCAGTCATAGGAGATGGATCACCACTTCCCCCTAAAGCTCTTGATATACCAGTAACATGTTTTGTTTCCATCCTAACATATTCCATGTCATTAGTATTTGTTCCAACATCTTCAGCAGTTATATATCTACCACCTAAACTTTCTACAAATCTACCAAAACTTCTAAATAATGCTTCAGACTTATCTTTTTTAGGATCACCTATTATAACTGATTTACCACCACCTAAATTAAGTCCAGCAACAGCAGCTTTATATGTCATTCCTTTTGATAGTCTTAAAACATCAATTAATGCTTCTTTCTCTGATTCATAGTTCCACATTCTACAACCACCTAACGAAGGTCCTAATGCTGTACTATGTATTGCTATTATAGCTTTTAAGCCGACACTTGGATCACAACAATAAACAATTTGTTCATGTTTTGCTACATTCATTACTTCAAATAATCCAAAATTATCCTTTTTACTAAAAATTTCATCTTCAAAATATGACATCTTTGTCTCCTTTAAAAAAATAAAACTATAGAATTATAACATATACAAATAATTATTTTAGAAATAAGACATAAATTGTTTTTAACACTACCTAGCAAGAAGTCCATCACTTCTACTCTGCATATATTATTAGTATTATGACAATACAATTAGACACTAACAAAAATAATGCAATGCTAGTATAAACTTATTAAAATATGGGTTTGCTCAGCTTAAGAGCAGTAGGAAAGGAACTGTACAAACTCAAGCCTGTAGGGATAACTCTGGTAACGGGATGGTAGAAATACCAGTCTATGAGTTAACTATCGTTAAAACAGGAAGCTCCATACTCTATAGCATGGAGTATTTCACAGAAAAGATATAATACTTTAATTATAAGTTTTATTTTTAATAATTTCTATTCCAGGTGGGAAATGATTTGGAATTGGTTTTACTATATTTAAACTACGTCTAGAATCTAATTCCATATTAACTTGATTTAATAGTGCTCCTAATAATGGATCATCATTATTTTTAGGATTAGCCATTTCTTTTACTAAGTAATCTCTAACAGCTTTTAAATCTTTTTCTGACATATTGTCTATCTTTTGTTTAAAGTTTAATAATTTTTCATCTCTTTCAACACCTTCAGCATTTCTTATAGATTCAATAAATCCTGCTGGGAATTGTTTAATTGGTTCTGAGAAAATATCTACAAATTTTTCAGCTTTACCATATTTTGAATGATTTTCTATTTTATCTTTTATTATTTGCTCTTTTGGTTCTTTTAATATTTCTTTTACTATATCTGAAACTTTAGCTTCATTTTTTTTATCTTCAACTTTATCAAACATTTTTGGTTCTTTAATGTTTGAATTTTTACCTGATATTGTCATTTTTTTCCTCCTATAAAAAATACTATATATATTATTAATAGTTTTATAAAAAAAAAACTTTCTAAATATATTAGTTAAATTTACTATACAATTAAAATTAATAAATAATTAAATTTTGTTTAAATTAATAAAACATAAAATTTTGAAAATTTTTTATAAAAATATAATTATTAAGTCTATAATTCATTAGGAGTTTAAATTTATGGCAAAAGAATTTTCATTTGATATTGTTTCTAAAGTTGATTTACAAGAAGTTAATAATGCTGTAAATCAAACTATAAAAAGAAATTTCTCAAAGGTTTGACTTAAAAGGTACAAATTCAACTGTTGATTGGGATGGAGAAGGATTAGTAAAAATTAATGCTCCCAGATGAACACTAAGTTAAAAAATATTTATGCTATTTTACAGGAAAAGTTTATAAAAAAGAGGTATATCCTTAAAATCTTTGGATGCTGGAAAAATTGAAAATGCTTTTAGGTGGAAAATGTAAAACAAGAAATAAAAATAAGACAAGGTATTGATAAGATGGGATTGGCTAAAAAGATAAATAATATAATTAAGTCAAGTAAAAATAAAGGTTAATTCTCAAATACAAGATGATCAAATTAGGGTAAGTGGTAAAAAATAAAGATGATTTACAAGATGTTATTAAACTACTTAAAAATCAAGATCTTGATATAGATTTACAATTTATTAATTATAGGTAGTATTTTGAAAAAAAGTAGTATTCTTTTAGATGAAGATATCATAAGTATAATAACAATTAAAGGCAATAATAGTCTTAACATAATAGACTACAATGCTATAAAAGAACTTAATAAAATAATAAAAAAAGTAAAAATAAATAAAGATGTAAGAGTTTTAATTATAAAAGGTTATGGTGATAAATCCTTTAGTTCAGGTGCTAATATAGAAGAATTTTCAAAATTTAAATCAAATGAAATAGATGAATATGTAGAGTTAGGAACTGAAACTTATTTAGAAATAGAAAATTTAAACATACCTGTAATTGCTTGTATAAATGGTTATGCTTTAGGTGCTGGTTTTGAATTAGCTTTAACTTGTGATATTAGATTTCTTTCTTCAAATTCTATAGTAGGACAGCCAGCTAATAGTTTAGGGTTAATTCCTCCTTTTGGTGGAACTACAAGATTACCAAAAATTGTAGGTATTGGAATAGCAAAAGAATTTATTTTTGGTTCCATTAAAATAACAGCTGAAGAAGCACTAAAAATTGGCTTAGCTAATAAAGTTTTCCCACCAGAAAAATTACTTGAGGAAACATTAAATTATTCAAAAAGAATAGTCAAGAATAAACATTATGCAATAAAATTTTCAAAAGAATTAATTAATAAGTCTTATTATCAAGATATATTAAATTTAGAAAAAAAATATTTATCGGAATGTTTAAAAAACATAGAAACTAAAAATACTTTATTAAAGTTTTTGAATAAAAAAGGAGATGTATGAGTACAGAATTAATAAAATACTTAGATGAAGAAGGTAATTTGATTAATAACTATAAACCTTCTTTAGATGAAAAAAAGTTAAGATATTTATATGATTTAATGATATTAACAAGAGAATTTGATGATAGAGGACTAAAACTGCAAAGACAAGGACGAATAGGTTTTTATATTGGTTGTAAAGGACAAGAAGCTTCTCATATTGCTTCTGCTTTTGCTTTAAATGATGATGATTGGATTTTTCCTTCATATAGAGAACCAGGAATATTAATTATGAGAAAAGTTCCATTATATAAATTATTTTGTCAAATGATAGGAAATGAAGGTGATCCTTGTCATGGTCGTCAAATGCCATGTCATTATTCACATAGAGAAGTAAATTTTGTTTCAATATCAAGTCCTTTAGCTACACAAATACCACATGCTGTTGGTGCATCCTATGCAATGAAGTATAATAAAGAAAAAAAAGTTGCAGTTACTTACTTTGGTGATGGTTCAACTTCAGAAGGTGATTTTCATGTTGCTCTAAATTTTGCTGGTGTTTATAAAACTCCAACAATTTTTATTTGTGAAAATAATCAATGGGCAATATCCGTTCCTATAACAAAACAAACTGCTTCTGAAAGTATAGCAATAAAAGGATTAGCTTATGGAATAGAAAGCTTTAAGGTAGATGGTAACGATGTATTCGCTGTTTATGAAGTTACAAAGAAAGCAATTGAAAAAGCTAGAGATGGAGGTGGACCAACATTAATAGAGAATTATACATATAGATTAGGTTCTCATTCATCTTCTGATGATGCAACTAGATATAGAAGTAATCAAGAGTATGAATTATGGCTAAAAAAAGATCCTATTATAAGGTTTGAAAAGTATTTATTAAGTGAAGGTATAATAAATAAAGATTATATAGATTCACAAAAAAAATTTGCTGAAGAAGAAATAAATAATGCTATAAAACAAGCTGAAAAATTAAAAAATCCATCTTTAGAAACGTTATTTACAGATGTTTATGAAGATATTCCTTCTAATTTAAAAGAGCAAATGAAAAATCTTATAGATGAGCAAAAAAGACTTGGTGAATCTGAAGATAATAGTTTAGCTTTTCCTTTATAAGTAAAAAAGAGAGGGTATTATGGCACAATTAACTTTATTACAAGCAATTAATCAAGCTCTAAAAGAAGAAATGAGAAGAGATAATAAAGTAATTATTCTTGGTGAAGATGTAGGATTAAATGGTGGTGTTTTTAGAGCAACTGAAGGACTTTTTCAAGAATTTGGTGAAGAAAGAGTAATAGATACTCCATTAGCTGAATCAGGTATTATAGGTATGGCAATAGGTATGGCTATGTATGGATTAAGACCTATACCAGAAATTCAATTTATGGATTTTATATATCCTGCTTTTGAGCAAATAGTTAATGAGATGGCAAAAATGAGATATAGATCAGGTGGTCAATACAATGTTCCATTAGTTTTAAGAACACCTTATGGAGGAGGAATAAGAGGAGGACACTACCATTCACAAAGTAGTGAAGCATATTTTACTCATACACCAGGACTAAAAGTTGTAGTTCCTTCTAATCCTTATGATGCAAAAGGCTTACTAATTTCTTCTATAAGGGATAATGATCCTGTATTATTTTTAGAACCCAAAAAACTCTATAGAACAATAAAAGGTGAAGTTCCTGAAAATGAATATATAATTCCATTAGGAAAAGCAAGTATTCCATTACAAGGTGATGATGTTACAGTTATAGCTTATGGAGCTATGATACCTATTTGTATTTCAGCAGCTAAAAAAGCTAACGAAGAAGGTATAAGCACAGAAGTAATTGACTTAAGAACTTTAATACCACTTGATAAAGAAACAATTTTAAACTCTGTAAAAAAGACTGGTAAAGTAGTAATAGTATATGAAGCACCAAAAACAGGTGGTTTTGGTAGTGAATTATCAGCAATCATTGCTGAAGAAGCAATAGAGTATTTAGAAGCACCAATTTTAAGAATAGCAGGACTTGATACACCGTATCCTTATACATTAGAACATATATACTCTCCGGACCCAAGAAGAGTGTATGAAGCAATTAAAAAAGTTTATAATTTCTAGGAGGCTATTATGGATTTTAAATTACCTGATATAGGAGAAGGAATAGCAGAAGGTGAAATTGTCAAATGGCTTGTAAAAGAAGGTGATATTGTAAAAGAAGATCAACCTATATTTGAAGTAATGACAGACAAAGCAACTGTAGAAATACCTTCTCCTACAAATGGTATAGTATCAAAAATACTAGCTAAAGAAGGTGATATTGTACCTGTTGGTAAAGTTGTTATTGTTATTGATGATAATTCAAAAAAAGATGAACTATTAAAAGAAATAAATAAAGAAATTACTACCAATTTTATTATTATTGATGATAAAAAAAATAATCAAGATAATGAAAAAATAAAAGTTTTAGCAACACCAGCTACAAGAAAATATGCAAGAGAAAAAGGAGTAGATATTTCAAAAATAAAAGGGACAGGAAACAATGGTAGAGTTACCAAAGAAGATATAGACAATTATTTAAAATCTTATAAAAAAGAAGAAATACCACTTATGAAAAGTTTAATTGTTTCTGAAAGTTCAGCTAAAAGCAAAGAAGAAAAATATTATTACGAATATAATCAAAATGAAGAAAGAATACCATTTAAAGGTTTAAGAAAAAAGATAGCTCAAAATCTATCAAACTCTGTAAAAAATGTACCTCATTTTATGATAGCTGATGAATTAGATGTAACAGAGCTTGTTAATTTAAGAAATGAATTAAAAGAAATAGCATTAAAGCAAGATATAAAATTAACATATTTACCTTTCATAATAAAAGCAGTAATTTATTCTTTAAAAGAATTTCCTGTTTTAAACTCTACTTTAGATGAAGAAAATAATCAATTAATTTTAAAAAAATATTATAATATAGGTTTTGCAGTTGCTACAACAGAAGGACTTATAGTTCCTGTAATAAAAGATGCTGATAAGAAAAGTATTTTAGAATTAGCTAAAGAGATTCAAGTTTTATCACAAGAAACTAGAACAGGTAAAGTTTCATTAGAAAATTTGAAAGGAGGAACTTTTACGATAACAAATATAGGTTCTATTGGTGGTATTGTATCAGCACCAATAGTAAATTATCCTGAAGTTGCAATATTGGCTGTAAATAAAATAGTTAAAAAACCTGTTGTTATTAACAATGAAATAAAAATAAGAGATACTTTATGTTTATCAATGTCTTGCGATCATAGAATTGTAGATGGTGCTATAGCATCATTATTTTTAAATAAGTTAATAGAACTTTTGCAAAATCCTAAGTTCTTATTACTATTATAGTTTAAAATTATAATTTTTTAATTATCAGAAAAAATTTTTAAATCAAGATAAAATTTCTCAAATTCCTGTTTTTTTTCATAATATTTTTTAAAATTTATTAACTCGTAAAACTCTTGAAACTCGGATTTATTAAAAACTATTTTTATTTTACTATTTTTCATCTGTATAATAATTTTTCTTTTATTATAAAGATTAACATTTACTTTTTCCATGTAATCTATATCTAAATTATTTATGAAATTTCTAAAATTTTTAAAATCATCTTTATGAAAACACAAAAATATGTTTTTATATTCTATTTGTATTATTTGGGAATCAACATAAGAAAATATACTTCCATTAGGAGTTTTATTAATAGTAATAATTTCATTTTTCATCATATTTATTTAGTTAATAATACTAATAATTAATGTAACTAATTAAATTGTAATCTATAAGATAGAAAATGTAAATGTTAAATCCACAACATACACCTATAATCCTGTTATAGAGATTAATATCAGTTATTTTTAATTTTTCAGACATTATTTTATATTTTTTTACTCCACAAATATTATGCTCTACTTTTGTTCTCATACTAATTTTTATAATAAATAGTGCATAATTAATAGTTAAAAATAAAGTATAAAAAATTAAAAAAAACTATAAGTTTTTAATAAATTACTTGATATATAAGAATTTTAGTATAATTAAACAAAATTGTAACTATAAAAAACATTGATTTTTAATGCACTATCAATTTAATAAATTGGTATTACTACAATCTCTAAACTTTATAAATAATTCTTATATTATTCATAACTTGAGTCCAGTTACATTTTAAATTCTAAAATTTCTTAATTTAAAGAAATATACTATATAAAATTTTATTGTTATACTAAAAAATATTATTTAGGAGTTTATTATTATGAATTTTAAAGAAAAGATATTGGAAGGAATACCAGATTATTTACCAAATCCGTATAAAAGAAATGATAAATTAAATCATGCTCCAAAAAGAAGAGATATTTTATCAAAAGATGAAAAAATATTGGCTGTATCTAATGCCTTAAGATACTTTAAGCCAGAATTTCATGAAATATTAGCTAAGGAATTTTTGGAAGAATTAAAAGAATATGGACATATATACATGTACAGATACAAACCAGATTATGAAATAAAAGCTAGACATATAGATGAATTCCCACATAAATCTAAAAAAGCAGCAGCTATAATGTTGATGATTTCAAACAATTTAGACAATATTGTAGCACAACATCCTGATGAATTAATTACTTACGGTAGTAATGGATCTGTTTTTCAGAATTGGGCACAATATAGATTAACAATGAAATATTTAGCTGAAATGACTGACGAACAAACTTTAGTCCTTTATTCTGGTCATCCTTTAGGATTATTTCCATCTAGTAATAATTCACCAAGAGTTGTTATAACAAATGGTATGGTTATACCTAATTATTCTAAACAAGAAGATTGGGAAAAATTTTATGCTTTAGGAGTTTCTCAATATGGACAAATGACAGCTGGTAGTTTTATGTATATAGGCCCTCAAGGTATAGTTCATGGAACTACTATAACTATAATGAATGCTGCTAGATTAAGATTTCCCAATAATCCATCTTTAAAAGGTAAGTTATTTGTAAGTTCAGGATTAGGTGGAATGAGTGGTGCACAAGCTAAAGCTGGTAAAATAGCTGGTGCTGTTACTGTTATAGCTGAAGTTAATTATAAAGCAATAGAATTAAGACACTCTCAAGGATGGGTACAAGAAATTTATTCAAATTTAGATGATTTGTTAAAAAGAATAAAACAAGCAAAATCTGAAGGTTTAGCAATATCTATTGCTTATTATGGTAATATAGTTGATTTATGGGAAGCTTTAGTAAATAGTGATATAGATGTTGAATTAGGTTCAGATCAAACATCATTACATAATCCTTTTATGGGAGGATATTATCCTGTAAGTATAAGCTTTGAAAAAGCAAATGAGTTAATGAGTTCTAATCAAGAAGAATTCAGAAAACTGGTAAAGGAATCTTTAATAAGACAAGTTAATGCTATAAATAAATTATCTGAAAGAGGAATGTTCTTTTGGGATTATGGTAATGCTTTTATGCTTGAAGCTAAAAGAGCTAATGCTGATATTTTAAATGAAGATGGAAAATTTAAATATCCTAGTTATGTAGAAAATATTATGGGACCACTATGTTTTGATTATGGATTTGGACCTTTTAGATGGATTTGTACATCTTGTGATCCAAAAGATTTAGAAATCACAGATAGGATAGCAGCTAATGTTTTAGAAAAAATATTAAAGGAATCACCTGAAAGAATACAACAACAATTAAAAGATAATTTACATTGGATAAAATCAGCAAAAGAAAATAACTTAGTTGTTGGCTCACAAGCTAGAATACTATATGCTAACTGTCAAGCTAGAATAGAAATCGCAAAAGAATTTAATAAAGCTATAAAAAAAGGTATAATATCAGCTCCTATTGTTTTAGGGCGAGATCATCATGATGTTTCAGGAACAGATTCACCATATAGAGAAACAGCAAATATTTATGATGGTTCAGCTTTTACAGCTGATATGGCTATACATAACGTAATAGGTGATAGTTTTAGAGGTGCTACTTGGGTATCTATACACAATGGTGGTGGTGTAGGTTGGGGTGAAGTTATAAATGGTGGATTTGGACTTTTTATAGATGGTTCAGAAGAAGCTGAAAAAAATATTGAATCAATGCTATTTTGGGATGTTAATAATGGTATAGCAAGAAGAAGTTGGGCTAGAAATGAAAATGCAATTTTTACAATTCAAGAAGAAATGAAAAAAGAAAAAAATTTAAAAGTTACTTTACCTAATATTGTAAATAAAAAAATATTAAATAATTTGTTATAATACCAATTTTTATAATAAATTAATAGTTAAAAATAAAGTACAAAAAATTAAAAAAACTATAAGTTTTTAATAAATTATTTGATACATAAGAATTTTAGTATAATTAAACAAAATTGTAATTATAAAAAACATTAACTTTTAATGCATTATCAATTTAATAAATTGGTATTATAAATACTAAATTTAAAGCATATTTATATAAATCTTTAAAATGCTTAATATTAAGGAATTTTAAGCTTATCAAAAAATAACATTACTCAGTGTCAATAATTTATAATTCAATACTTTTTTGATGTATAATTAATTAGGATGTCTATTAAAAAAAACAAAAATATAACGTCAAAAAGGTGGTAGCAGTTTTTTAACTGTTAAAAAAAATGATAGTATAGATGAGAAAAATGATTTAAAAAATACTAAAAAAAATAAAACTGAAGAAGAAAAAATAGAAGAATTCGCTGAAAATGTAGCAAATTTTTTAGATAAGATAGAAAATATAAGGCTTATAATAATTTCTTTTTTCGAAAGGAAGTATCCTTTGGTAATAGAAAGAATAAACTTTCTAGCATCAAAAGGTAAATTAAAGTTTCTTAAGCCATTATTACCATTGTTTATAATAATACAGAAAATTAATGAGAAATGGTTTAATAAAACAGTAGAATATGAAGAAGAAGATGATGAAGAAGAAAAAAAAAGAAAGAAATATTGAACCTAAAAAACCTGTAACATTTCTTGAATTGGCAGAAAAAAAATATTATATTTACAGATAATAGAAAAAGACCATTATATACTTTAGAACAGCTAAAAGATAAAAGCGGTTATACAGCTAGCGAAGCAATAGTTAATCCTTTAATTATGGAAAATATTTTGAATGCTTTTATTGAAGTAGCACCAAAAGCAAAATCAATACCTACTCCTGAAACAGGAAAATATGCAGGTATTCCTATGGATCAAGTAATGCAAAATGTTACAGAAGAAGATATTATGGAATTTTTAGAATATGTAAGAAATTATCCTAGGGGATATGTAGGAAAAAATTACAGAATTACAGAATCATTTGCTGGTTGGGTTGTAAGTGGTACTCCAGAAGACTAAAAATGAATAAAGTTATAAAAATAGCAGGTGCAGGAATATCAGGTTTAAGTTCAGCCATATTTTTAAAAAAGTTTGGTTTTTTACCAGAAATATATGAAATAAAATCTTCAGTAGGATATAGATTTAAAGGTGATTTTCAAGGATTTGAAAATTGGTCCTCTGATAAAGATATTATTGATATTTTAAAAGATTTAGAACTAGATATTAATTTTAATTTTATACCATCTTATACTTTTAAAGTTTGTAGTCCAAAAAGAAATTTAAAAACTTTTGAATCAAAAGAAAGACCTTTTTATTATCTTATTCAAAGAGGATTTAAAGAAGGTTATTTGGATTATTCATTATATAAACAAGTTGAAAATTTAAACATACCAGTTTATTTTAATTGTAAAAATTTACCAAAAGATATAAAAATATTTGCAACTGGTCCTAATAAAGCAAGTGCAATAATATTAGGTATTAACTTTGATACTGATTATAAAGATATTAATTTAATGATTTGTGACAATAATATAGCACCTAAAGGTTATGCTTATTTACTAATAGTTAATGGTAAAGGAACTATTGCAACAGCTTTTAAAAAAAATAATAATAATCCAAATGTATATTTAGAAAATTCTATAGAATTGTGCAAATCACTTTTTAATTTAAAAATATACAATCAAGTAAAATTTGGTTCATTTGGTAGCTTTTCAGATGAGAATATTTTTGAGAAAGACAATAAGTTATATATTGGTGAAGCAGCAGGACTCCAAGATTTTTTATTTGGTTTTGGATTACGTTATGCTATATTGTCAGGATATTTAGCAGCAAGAAGTATTTGTGAAAATACTAGTTATACAAATTTAGCAAAAAAAATGTTTTCTAATAGTATAAAAGCTAGCTTAGTAAATAGATTTTTATATGAGAGATTAGATAATAGTAAATATGAATTTTTAATAAATAAATTAAGTTATCAAAAAGACTTAATTCATTTTCTTAGAAAAAGATATAAATTTAATCTAAAAAGAAGAATTTTATATCCAATAGCCAAAAAAATTCTTCTGTGAACTACTCAACAACCTTATAGAAAGTGTAATTTCCTGCTTCAACAACAAATGATTCGTAGACTCGTATTTCTAGCATTCTATTATTACCAAAGCTATCTTCACAGAATTTAGTTCAGATATTTCCAACAATGCCATTAGTAATACCAATTTTTATAATAAATAAAAAATTAAAAAAAACTATAAGTTTTTAATAAATCACTTGACATATAAGAATTTTAGATAATTATACAAAATTCTAACTATAGAAAAATTAATTTTTAATACACTATCAATTTAATAAACTAGTATTAGAAAATCGTTTTTATTTTGCACTTTTTTAATTTCTATAAAGCTCTACTATTCAATATTTCAGTTTTAAAAAAAATGCAAACTTCTGAAGTTTGAATATCAAGAGGAAACTAATAAAAAAGAGTAATTCATCCCCCACTTATAGAAATAGAGAAACTTTTTGCTAGTGGTTTCTAAAAAAAAGGATTATATTTTTTTTCTGACCATATAGTTGTTTTTGGTCCATGACCAGGATAAACTATTGTATCTTCTCTTAAATTGAATATTTTATTTTTTATTGAATTTATAATTGTAGAATAAGAACCACCCCATAAATCAGTTCTACCTATACTTCTAGAAAATAATGTATCACCAGAAAAAATTACAGGATTATTTTCTTTATCAAAATAAAAACATATACTACCAGGAGAATGTCCGGGAGTATGAATTATTTTACTTATTATTTTATTACCAATTTTTATTTCATCATTTTCTTTTACAAATATATCAACAGGTAAAGGCACTTCAGCATTAAACCCAAACATTTGTGCTTGAAATTTTAAATTATTATAAATTTCATTATCATCTTTATGTAAAACAATTTTAGCATTTGTTTTTTCTTTTATTTCTCTTGTAGCCATTATATGATCTAAATGTGCATGTGTGTGCATTAAATATTTAACATTCAGATTATAATATTTTACTATTTCAAGTATTTTATTAGCTTCATCACCAGGATCTATTATTATAGCTTCTTTTGTGTCATTATCAGCTATAATTGTGCAGTTACATTGAAAAGCTCCAACAACAATAGTTTCTATAAGTGAAAAATTATTCATAAATTACTTACTTTTTAATTTATAAAATCTATTATATTTTATAATAATTTGATTAATTTCAAAAATTTAATTTTAAGTTATTTACATTATCATTTTAAGTTGTATAATTAATTTAATATTTTTTTACAAAGGAATTTTTATGAGTACAAAAGTTTTAACTTTTCATTTTACAGCTTACAATGAAGATGGTAGCATAAATGATACATCATTAGGACAAGAACCTGTAAATATACTTACTGGATTTGGACATGTTTTACCAATTCTTGAAGATACTTTAAAAAATATGGATATTGGTTCTAAGAAAACAGTTGTAGTTACTCCAGAATTAGGTTTTGGATATGTTGATTATGAAAAAATGCAAGAGTTTTCTAAAAAAGTTTTTTCAAATGATAATCTAGAAGTTGGAATGGTCGTTAATTTAGTAAGTCCTGAAGGTGATAGAGTATTTGGAATTATACATGATATAAAACCAGAATCAGTTTTAATAGATTTTAATCATCCTTTAGCAGGAAAAACATTAAAATTTGATTTAAATTTATTAAATGTAAGAGACGCTTCACAAGAAGAAATAGAGCATGGACATGTTCATAATGATGGTTCCAATAATCATTAAAAATTAGAAATTTAGCTATTAATAAACTTTATAATTTTTTGTTTTTGTTGTTTATTTAAGGAATCTATATTTTCATAATATTTTTTTACTATATCTTCACCTAAATTTTGAATTAGGTTATTTTTGAACAATGTATTAAAAGCTTTATAAGAAATATTTTTTTTAGGAAATATTTTCTTTACCTTTTTATTAACAAGAATTTCTATACTTTCAGGTTTTAAGTGATTATTATTTTTTCCTTGAAATAAATAGGTTTGAATTCTGTAATCTTTTATATATTGATTTATCAAAATACAAACTTTTTCAGGTATAAAAAATTTTTTAGTTTTGTTGATTTCAGAATAAATAGCTTTTTCCTCTTCAACATAATCAAATACAGATAAATTAGATAACTCTTCTTTAGTAAAAGAAGTATAAAATAATAAATAAAAAATAATTTTATGTTTAATATTATCTATATTGTTAATAATTATCTCAAACTCTTCATTATTAATAAATTTTTCTTCTTTATTTAAAACATTTTCATAGTAAAAATTTATACTATTAGCTATAGAGCTAATATTATTATTATTATTATTATTATCAGAAGACAATTCTTTTTTATTATTAAAAGTTAATATGTAGTTATCTACTTCTTCAGGTGATAAATATGATACATCTTCATCTTTAAAGCAATTAATAAAACTTGTAAAATTATTTATATATTCATCTTTTTCTTTAATATTCAATTCATCTAATTTAAGAGCATATTTTTTCAAAATACTTTTTTTATATTCATTAAACCTGTTAAAAAACATAGTTGAATCAATATAAATATTTTCTTCTTTTAAATTCTTATAAATACTTCTTAAATTTTCCAAAGTATTTGAAATATACCAAAATTTTTTTTCTTTATTCCACTTAACACCTGATATCTTTTTTACAGAATTTACTAAATCAGCATCATATTTGAAAAATATTTTTATATATTTTTCATTTTTATCTTTAAAATGAAATATTTTAACTGATTTTCTTAAAGAATTTTTTTCTAAAACATTTTGCATTTTTTTACCTCCATACAAAAAATAAATATTACATATTATATTATTAACTTAACAGTAAAATTTGTCAAGTATATTATTTACTTTTTTGTAAAAATTAAATTTTTTATCAGTCTAAACTTTAATAAACTTATTACACTAAATATATATGGTATTCCTTAAATACACCGTCACACCTTAGCTTTGCCGCGATTTTTAAAAGGGTAATTTGTTGTTAATAAAATAATAAGGTACTGGGATTGAGTTATAGAAAAAATCACCTTTAAATGCTGATAAATACTAAATGTAAAGTATTTTTAATATAAATCTCTAAAATGCTTACTATTAAAGGATTTTGATCTTATCAAAAAATAATATTAGCTCAATGCCTATATCTTCTCAAAACATTTTTTTTGACAATAAATAATTTTTACTTTAAAATTTGGCTAAGGTATGATAAGTCTAATATTTTTTTAATAGTAATAACTAGTATGTAATATAAATAGCAAGTTTTAATTTTGAATTACGATAAAATTTATATATATGCTATAATGAGGTTTTTTAATGTCAGACATAATTCTTAGAGGTTTAGCATTAGATTCTAGTAAAACTGTAACAACTTTACCATCTAATTTAAGAGGATTAGTAAAAAATACTACAAACGAAACATATAATCAAGGAGCTACTACATTATCAAGACTAGATTATCTTATTACTAGTAATAATACTAAAAAAGGTACTGCACCAGTTAGTCTATTAGATCCAAATAACTTAAAGACAAATAATAATCAGCAAAGTAAAGTAACAAAGCAAGAATTATTACAAGGTTTAAATGATGTTACAAATACTAATAGAAACACTTCAAATAATATTACTACAAATACACAGGTTTTTGTATCTACAACATATAATTTTATAGATACTGATTATACTAGCGAAAAATTAGAGTTAGCTATTGAAGCAATAGACAATTGGGAAAGAAAAGTTAATACCCTTAACTCTCTTGTAACTAATGCAAGTGGTCAAGTTGGTGTAGCATATAAAAATTCAATAATATCAAATGCTGATAAATTAAATAAAGCAAGACAAGAAGCTATTATTGCAAGACAGGAAGCTATTATTGCTTATCAAAATGCTTTGAAAGAAATGATGGAGATAGGAAACTATAGCTCATCAAAATCTAGTTTGTATAGGCAAAAATATAATATCATGGAAACTAAATTTCAACAGGTTAAACAAGAAGATCAAACAACTATGGATAAAGTTAAAAAGTTTCTAAAAGAAGGTTTCAATATTCTATTAGATTATGCTAATCCATTTAATTATTAATTCAGTATGAGAGTTTAATAATATGACAAATGTTAATTTAGATAATATAAATTTAAATAAAATAGAAGTAGTAGATAATAAAAATAATTCAAATAATACTGTTGTAAGTATTAGAAATAATTTAAATAATTTGGATATAACAAAAGATACTTCTTCTTCAGCTATTACAACTAAGGGTAATGTTCCTGCTTCTGGGTTATCATTTGGAAAATCTGATAATTCTATTCAATCTACTATAACATATATAAGTGACCTATTACAAGGATATAGTAAGTCTGATATTGAGCACATATTAAGAAGTCTTGAAAATCTTGATTTTTCAAAGGGCTTAGAGAATATAGATGATAAAGCTCTTTTAGCTTTAGCTCAATTAAATCTGGATTTAACTTCTAAAAGAGGAATTGTTACAATAACAGATGCAAATGGTAATGTAATTAATGCAGATAAATTTAATGAATTATTATCTTCTCTTAGAGCAACTTTGCAAAGAGCTATTTCTACAAATTCAAACTTAGAAACAAGTTCTGTAAGTAAAAAAGGATTTGATAATATCTCTTCTAATATTGATAAAGATCTAGTAAATGCTTTAATAAATACTGTAAATGAACATAAAAAAGCTATGGATTATAATGAAAAAGTTGTAGAACCTTTAAATGATGAATTAAAAAAGAATATAGAAAAATTTGAAACTCTTTCAAAACAAGCTAAACAATTATCTGAAAAAGTTGATAAGGGGATATCTGAAATTTTGGCTTTAAAACAACAAGCAACTTCTATAATAGATAATTCAGTAAGTAGAGCTTTGACAGAAACGGAAAAGAAACAATTAAAAAGCATAGAACAATCTATAATTATTAAACAACAACAACTTATAAAAGATTCAGAATTATCTCAAAATCTTATAAATGATATAAATAATGTTTTTTCATCATTTGAAAGTAAATTAAATGAATCAGAAAAAAATACAATGTTATCTATGAAATCAGCATTAGAAAAAAAGATTTCAGGACAAGCATTAACTGTTAGAGAAAACTTCTTAGCAGGTATATCAGAAGAAATTTATAAATTAACATCTGGAATGTCAGAAGAACAGCTAAAAGATGTAATGACTAATCAAGAATTAAGAGTTAAAATGTTAGCTAGTAATAATAAACTTCTTGATAAATTAATGAATGCAAACAATATTTCTGACTTTAATAATAGTGAATTAGACGAAATAATGAAAAAATTTAAAATAAAAGTTGTTCAAGAAGGTAATAAGATTGCCTTATATTATGTAGGTAATAAAGATGGAAAAGAAACAAAAGTTAGTAAAGATGATTTAAGACAAATGAAAACAGATTTAAATAATATTGTTACATCACCAGAATTATTTACATTAGCAAGAGCAACAGGCCAAATATCTTTAGCTTATAGTAGAGATGACAACAAAACAGAATTCTTTTCAAATGAAAATAAATCTGAAAATAATGAAATTATAGATAGTAAATTAAAAGATTTAAAAAATAATAATGATACTCAATCTTCTTCTAAAAATGACAAAGAACAAAAAGAAATTAGCATTTTTACATCTCAAAATAATAAAAATGACTCAAAAATTGTCGAACAAAGTTTTTTACAAAAAAGTTTAGAAAAAAAAGAGGAAGAGGAAAAATATCATTTAAAAGAAATTAATAAAATATATGAAAGAAGAAGAGAAATAAATAAAGAATTAGAAAATAAAAGATTACAAGAAAAATATGGTATAAAGTAATCTATGATACTAGTTTCTCAATACTTTTAGCTTCTTCTATCCATTTATTAATTTGATTTTCACTCGGTAAAACAAATATATTTTTAGCTTTCAATAAATCCTTATTTTTATTTATTAAGGATAGTAATTCTGGAGTTGTTTTTTTTTCAAGTAATTTAATTGAATTGATACCTATGTTTTCAAGTAAAAAAGCATTTTCAGGTTCTAGAGTATCTATTCTAAGTAAATCTGATATATTTATAAGTCTCATTAGTAAAGATTCACTAATACCTGTTTTTATAAGTAAAGTTTTTCTTTTTATTGGTGTGCATCCTTTATCTAATAACTTTAAAGTAGAATCTATACCGATTTTTTTCAATTTATTTACATGGTCAGGAATTACATTTTTTATATTACTTAAAGGGTAATCTTGGATTTTTTGATTACCTGATATTACAAGCATTTTTTTACAAGAAACACAAAAAACATCTGTTGGAACATTTTCGTATTGGCAATGAAGACATATTTTTGTCTTAAATGTTTTTTCTTTAGTTTTATTTTCTACTTTTTCAATAGATTTTTCTTCAACTTTTTTTACTTCTTGATTAGTAATAGGTTTGTTTTCTACTTGTGCAGTAGTATTTTTTTTACTAGCACAAACTTTACATATTTTACCATGATGAGATGGATAAGATTTCCCACACTCAGGACATTTAGAAAGCATAACTATCTCCTTAATTTTTTATAAAAAGTGATTTTAGAATTTTTTATTTTAATAGAATTTTATTTAAATAGAATTTTAAAATAAAATTAATCTTAAATTTATAAACTTAATTGTTTGAAAATTTTTTAAAAATTTCTTTTAGTTTAAAATTATTATTATCATCAAAGTCAAAACCATAACCGTCTCCATCTTTAGCAAAACCTAAAGGTTGTGGCCCCCATAGTAAAACACCACTTATATTATTATTTTTATATAGCTCTACTTTTTTATTTAAAATATTCATATAATTTGAGTTTTTAGTTTTTATACCAATTTCTCCTATAAAAAAAGGCTTATTCAAATCCTTAGCGTAATTTATATAATTTTTAAATATATCTGAAATATTATCTTTATCTGGCCTATCATTATCAAAAGAATAATCATGAGCTGTTACTATATCAATATTAGGTAATCCATGTAAATCTTTATATTGATATCCAATCATTCCTTTTCTTTTATCTCCTCCAAGAGTACCTAAACTTATTAAATGTGGTATATTATTACTCTTTATGTAAATATTTCTAATTTGAGTTGATACATCATCAGCGAAATCTCTTAATATTGAATGTTCAGCTTCAGGCTCATTCATTATTTCTATCATTAAGATTTCTTTGTAATTTTTTAAAGCATCAACGGTTTTTAAAACATGTGGTAAATATTCTTCTTTATATTCATTTTTATACCAATTATCATCTTTTACTTTAGAGCTTTTTTCAGATTCGCAATGTTGCCAATGGTTACCTAAAACAGGTATAAATTTTAGATTTAATCCTAAATTTCTTGATGTCTCTATTATATTTTTAAAGTCTTCAGGACTATTTTTGCTAAAAGCCCAAAACCTTATGGTATTAGCTCCACTATTAGATATAGTTTTTAAAACTTTTTCTAAATCACTTTGACTTTTTTTTGATATTTCTGCTAAATCATATACATTTAATCCAGAAATTTTATATTCCTTGTCATTAATCATTATTTTAGAATTATTTATATATGCAAAATCCAAATTATTTGATTTTTTTGTCTCTGTTTCGTATGACCAATTGTATAACGTACAATTTTTATTTTTTACAACTGCAATAACTTTATTATCTAGAAATGTATTATCACCTGAAAGAAATCTATTAACATTAATATTATCAATTTTATAAAGATAAAAATAATTATTTTCTTTTACTATAGCAGTAGAAAAAGGTAGATTTTTTGCTACCGATTCAGCATCTCTGAATAATCTAAATTTATTACCTTTTTCACCTATTGAATCATCTAGTTTTTTAGATACTCCTTTTATATTACCTTCATTTTGAAATATTTCAATAACATTTGCTAGTTTTTTTGAATTATTTATTATAACTTTATCTTTTAAAAAAGCATTATTGTCTAAAATACAAAAACTTTTTGTAAAAAAATTTTTTTTATTCTTTTCTTCTATAAAAAAATTATTATTTATTTTATTAATAATTAAGTCAGACATAATAAGTTTATAGTATAAATTTTTTGTAACTTGTTTAATTACTCATAAATATTTAGGTTCAAACTTCAGTATTTCTCTAGCTTTAGTTGTATCAATTACAAAAGGATATTTCCAGTAATTAATATCAAAAGGAAAACTATGTTCTTGATTCATTTTAAATAATGGCTTATATACTAAATCTATTAAAAACTCAGGTATAGGCATAATTATTTTTCCTAATCTTTGAATAACTTCTGACAAATGTTGTATTTTTTTGCCAGCAATATTAAATATACCTTGTATATTTTCATTTAAAACGCATAAAGTAATAGCATCTATTACATCTCTTTCATCCATTATTTGAAACATTGGATCATAACCAGCTATCATAGGAACAAACTTATCTTTAAAAATAGTGTTTAAAGGACTTCTTATATGATTTCCAATAATACCGCAAAATCTTAATATTACTATTTTAGGTAAATCATTTTCTTTCATATATAATTGACAGAAAATATCAGCTTCTATTTTATCTCTTATTAATTGATAATTCCTATTACCTCTTAATGGGTAATCTTCTTTTATCAAAACAGGATTATCAGGATTTGCTCCATATATAGAGCTTGGGCTTTTGTGTATAAATTTTTTAATTCCATATTTTCTACAAAGATTAAGTAATCTCATAGTACCAAAAACATTTGTTTCATGTAAAAATTCACTTTTGCTATTTTCTTGAGGCATATCAGCATAAGCTAAATGAACTACAACATCTATATCATGATTTTTTTTGAATACGTCCTCTAATGCTCTTGGTCTCAAGTTTTTTGCAGTTTCAAAATATAATTTTTTATCTTCTTTTATTTCTTCAGCATAATCAATATCTGAGCTTTTTACTCCTATTATTTTGTCAATTTTGTCTATGCTACTAAGTTTTTTTTACTAAAAGAAGCCCGAAACCTTCTGTAGCTCCTGTTATCATTATCTTCATAATAAATTATATGATTTACCATTAATAATACAAAACTTAGAAAAAATTATTAACAAATACTAGAAAAATTGTATATCAAGATTTTCAGAAAATATAAATATTAAGAAATATTAAATAGTAATAGGGTACTGGGGCACTGGGCTAATGTTATTTTTTGATAAGCCAAAAATCCTTTAATAGTAAGAAGATTTATATTAAAAAATGCTTTAAATTTAGTATTTATCATCGTTTCAATGTGATTTTTTTCTATAACTCAATCCCAGTACCACTATTTGTAAATAGGTTTTATCCATCATCAAAACTTTGTAAGTGTGTGGATATAAAAATGCAAGTATAAACTTATTAAAAAAGGCAGGAGCTGTCCGAACTCAAGCATGTGGAGATAGCTCTGGTAGCGAAATGGTAGAAATACCAGTCTACGAGTCATCTATCGCTGAAACAGGAAGCTCCATGATCTATAGCATGGAGTAGTTTACGTAATACACTATGAATTAAGTTCAAATATTGGTATAATACCACCACCTGCACAAACATTTACAACTGTTGTATCTGAAACTCTACCAAGCATGCCTACATATTCACCTTTAAATATATAAGGATTTAAATTTATAAATTTCTTTTCTAATACAACTTTATTTTCTTTTATTACAGGTAATTCTATTTCAGGAACAGGCATTGCTTCTTGAACTATCCACCAAGGACAACCTATAACATCTTCTACTAACTCTTTCCATTCTCCTTTATCTGTATTTTTACCTATTTTAACACCATAACCCCCAGCTTGGTCAGTTGGTTTTAAAACTAGTTCATCTTTCTTTCTTATTACATATTCTTCTAATGATATATCATTTCCTTCTTTAGATATTGTGATTACTTCATCCATTTTTCTTGTCCATAATACATAGTTTTTTATACACTTTACTTCTTCCTCTGTAAAATAATGATGATTTCTTTCATTTGTTATAAATGACAACAATTCTTTATGAGCACCAATTATTGCTCTGAATGGGTTAATAGCACATACAGCTTTATTTTTTATAGCATTAAGAAAATCTTTCATTTCAGAAGGAAATCTTTTAAAAAATGTAAATCTTAAAGCAATATTGAGTATATCAAATTGAACATTACCAGAATAAAGACCACCATTTTTATATTCCAATTCTCTTGCATCTATAAAATTTGACTCATAACCATTTTCTATAAAATAATCTCTGACAATTTCATTATCAGAACCTTCTAGATATCTTTTAAAAGATACTATACCTATTCTTGGTTTTTCTTTTTTTCCTCCATATTCTTTATAGCATGATAACATTGCTTCTAAACTTTTTTTTAAAACTTTACCTTCCCAAGGTTTCCCATATCCTTGAATAAGTTCTTTGTAAATAGGATGCTCTCTATATATACCTTCTAATATATCAGTTCTACCTCTTCCACCTGGATTATCAGTATTAAATTCTATAAATTTTAAATTCTTACCATCAAATAAAGAATCATGACGATTTAATATTGTAGGTTTTTGATAACCTGGATCAAAGTTAATCCATTCTTTGGGAATATCTGTATAAGGAAAATAATCTCTTACATATTCATCTTCAAAATACAAATTAATAACTTTATCAACTACTTTATCTAATTGCTCACCAACAGAAGATATTAATTCTAATGATTTTTTTTTCAAAAATAGTGGTGCTAATGTTATAGGATAAGTTCCTCCCATAGCACCACATCTTTTTTTTCTTATTTTTTTTAACATTTCTTCCCATTCTTTTATAACTTCTTTTGGATGTTCTAACATCCACTCAACAAGTTTTTTATCTTCTCTTTCAAAAACTTCATGTATAGATTTTTCTTCTTCTGATGATTTTTCTAATCTTTTTAAATCTTCATCTAATACAAGATTCTCTTTTATTTTTTTCTCTTTAGAATTTTTTGTCATAAAACTCCTAATTGTTGAAATTTTTAATAAGTCTATTATATAACATAAGTCATATTATAGATTACTTTTGTATAAATCACAATATTTTAGATTTAATAATTAAAATTTATTTTATCACCTGATATTCCTATACCAAAAATTGCAAAATCATATTTTGTAGGATCGTTACTATCAAAAATTTTTAAATTATCCGTTATTTCTTCCGCTGTAATCCAATTATCTTGATTTCTTTTTGTTAATCCTAATTCTCTTGATAACTTTGATACATGAAAATCTAAAGGTATTATTAACATAGAAGTAGGAACTTCTGTCCATAATCCTAAATCAACATTATCTTTTCTAACAACCCATCTTAAAAACATATTTAACCTTTTGCATGCACTACCTTTTCTAGGATTTGGTAGTAAAGATTTTACTCTATTTGGAATTGGCATATAATCATTATTTGGTGGTGCTTCAAATGAAAATAACATTTCGGTAAAAAATATTAAAGCTTCTTTTACATTCTTATGTTTATTTATATTTAAACCTTGCAAAAATAATTCTTTTAAATTTTTATATTTATGTAATACTTGTTGTAACAAATAAAAAATAGTGAGTATATCTAAACCAGGAATATTTTTATAAGCAAAATGGTTAAAATCTTTAAATCTTTCTATTTCTCTATTGTAATCAAAATTAGTTATAAAATCATAAGGTCTTTTGTACATTAAATTTTCTAATTTCTCTATACTAGAGACTATATTTGTTCTTTTTCCTTGAGCCATCATAGATGCTATAAAAGCCATTACTTCTCTATTATGATAATCATCATATCTATAAGGAAATCTTAAAGGGTCATTTTTTATAAAATCAGGTGTTTTATATTTATCAACAAGAAAATCTAAATATTCTTTTAATTTATCTTTATTAAGTAATTTATTCATTTGATTATCCTATAATATCTAAAGTTTTTATTTTTTTTTCTGATAAGTGAGAGATATAAATTTTAAATAATTTCTGTATCTCTTCAAGGTAAAAATTATTTATATTTTCTAACTCACCATTTTTAATTTTTCTTATACTATTCAATATTTCAGCATCTATAACTTTTGAGTTTTTTTTTATACAATTATCACAAAATATGTTTCCTGAATATATATCAAAACCAAGTTTGTTTTCTAATAAATCTTTTTGACAAGAATAGCAATTATAATAATCATTTTCATAACCTATTAACTTCAAAAAATTAATTTCAAAAAATATTATAATAGGTAATATGTTTTCTGAAACTTCCAAAAAATCTAGTGTTTGTATTAACAAATTATATATATTTTCTGATATTTCACCATCATGAAGAAAATTTACTATCATTTCAAATAAAAATAAAGTATATATTAACTTATCGTAGTCTTTTCTTATACCTATAAATGACTTTACAATCTCTGATTGGTATATTTGTTCTAAATTTTTACCTTTTCTTAATAAAATTCTATTAACATTAAGAGGCTCTAACATTCCACCAAAATTATTTTTAGACTTTCTTATATTTTTTGCAATAGCTCTTAATAATCCATTTTCTTTTGAAAAAATTACAAATACTTTGTCATATTCAGAAAAATTATAAGTTTTTAAAGTAATACCTTCTATAGTATAAGTATTATTCACAATTTATTTTATCTATAATACCCACAATTAATGCTCTTATAGGAATTTCTTGCTTGTTTAGTATTTGTCTTGCTGAATTTCCTTCACTTAGTAGTAAAACTAAATCTCCTTCTCCTGCTTGTACATTATCTATTGCAATAGTTATATTACCTTTTGGTTTTAAATCAGGTGTTAAAGGTTGAACAATCATTAATTTATAATTTTTGTATGATTCATGTTTTACAGTAGAAACAATATTACCTACGACTTTAGCTATTTGCATTATAAAAATATACCTTTTATTAATAATAAAAAGTATATCATAGTTTTTATAAACCTATAAATTTTTTAGGGACTAATCCATGATTATATTTTGATATATAGGTTATTACTCCTTTTTTTCCTTGTAAATTTTTTACATCCTTTTCTGTAGATGTTCCAGGTATATATACTATATTAAATATAACATTAGGATTCTGTTTTATAAAGTAATGATAAGTTTTACTTGCCCATGTTCCATAGCTTGCATCTAAAAAAGTTATTTTGTCAGCTTTTAATTTATTAGATAAAGTAGCATTCATTATTGGTTGTCCACCAGCACTATGTCCATAAACAGATATTTTTGATATATTTATATTATTAGTTAATTTTGTTTTTATTATATTAATTGTTTCATTTTGGAATTGTTCTATATCTTCACCATTTGAAGTTCTCATCCAAGTGTAAGAAATTTGCTTTGGTGGTCCTTGTGGAATTACAATAACTAAATTTTTTCTTTGAGCTATTTCTTTTAATTCTTCAGAAAATCCATTACCATTATTAGATAATGCTTTGTCTATTGTTCCATTGTGTCCATGAAAGTAGTATAAGATTTCTACAGGTTTATTTTTATCAATATTATTAGGAACTATTATAGCAACTTCCCTATTACCATTTGATCTTAATTTACCTATCCAAAAATCACCTGGTATATTTTTAACTGCTTGTATAGTTTTACTTGAAATATTACCTTCTATAATTTCTTTATTTACATTAAAAAAATTAATTTGATTGTTTCTTATATTTCCAAATAATTCTAAAGGTGATGATAACTTTATAAAATCTTGTCTTATATTTAGATTACTAACATTATCTTTATAATTAACATTATTTAAAGGTGTTAAAGTAACATTTTCAAAGTTTCTAAAATTATTATTTATTGTCATATACCAATTGTAGAATTTAATTTATTTTTTTTGCTTAAAATTTAAAAAATTCTGTTCCATGGTATTCTTGATAAAACTAAAATAAAAGAAATTATAAAAAAAATTATACCTGTCTTATATTTATCTACGGATTTTTCTTTATTTTTTAGTTTTATAAGACCAACATGGGCTATTGCAATAGCTATTAACATAGTAAATATGTGTTCAACTGTATAAAATCTTAATTCAGAATTTTTCATCATTTCTTTTCCAGCCAAAAGAGCAGTTTTTGTAATAGGACTAAAAAGAAAATATAAAACTAATCCAATAGTTATTTGTATATCAAAAATAATCATAAATATTTTTGAAAGCATAGTATCTTTATTATCCCATTCTTTATTTGAAGATTTCTTTGATATAAAATTAAAAATATTTAAAATAAATAAAGCTATAACAGCCCACATTAGTAATTTATGAAGTATTAATAATATTGGATACATTAATTCACCAAAAAATATCTATAGATTATATTTTATTAAAAAAATATATTACTACTAGAATAGTATTAAGTTTTATATAATTAAGTTTTGTTATTTTATAAATTAAGATTAAAAATAACTATAATAACTATAATAGTAAAAAAGTTATATTATAATTTGGTATTAAACTTTAACTTATTTTTTTATATTATCAAATAATTATGAATGAAGTAAAAGAAGTTCCTTTTGAATTCCTTATAAATACAAATAATTTTTCAAATGAGAATACTTTTTTGGGAACAAAAAAAAATAAATTTAAAACAAAAAATCAAATTCAGTTAAAATTAGAATTTGAGAATATATCAAGAAAAGATCTTTTTTTAAAAAATTTAAAGTCAAAAAATGGTTATAAAAGATATACTGGAACACCACTAAGATATGCAGGTGGAAAAACATTAGCAGTTGGTAAAATAATAGAACATATTCCTGATAATATACAAAGATTAGTAAGTCCTTTTATTGGTGGTGGAAGTGTTGAAGTAGCAGTTGCTAAAGAATTAGGTATTGAAGTTATTGCTTATGATATATTTGAACTACTTGTAAATTATTGGAATTTTCAAATAAATAATCCAGTTGGTTTATATGAAAAATTAAAAACTCTAAAAAATACAAAAATAGAATATGAAAATATTAAAAATATTCTAAAGAGTATTTGGAGTAAAGAAAATGGATTAATGCAAAATAATTTAACAGATTTAGAAATGGCAGCTTACTATTTTTTTAATCATAATTTGAGTTATGGTCCAGGTTTTTTAGGTTGGATGTCAAATATTTATACAAATGAAAAAAAATATAAATCAATGATAGAAAAAGTAAAAAACTTTGATATTAAGAATATGAAAGTTTTTAATTTAAGTTTTGAAAAATCAATACCTAAACATTCAAATGATTTTTTATATTTAGATCCTCCTTACTTTTTAGATGGTGATAGTAAAATGTTTAAAGGTATTTATCCTATGAGAAACTTTCCTATTCATCATAATAATTTTAATCATAACTTACTAGCAGAGTTATTAAAAGATCATAAAGGCGGTTTTGTCTTATCATATAATGATTGCTCCTGGGTTAGAGAAACATATAAAGATTTTGAAATTATTGAAATTTCATGGCAATATACTATGGGACAAGGTGAAACAAGAATAGGTAAAAATCGATTAAATAGAAATTATGATAATAGTAATATTAAAACTTCTCATGAATTAATTATAAAAGGATAATATATGAAAATAGAAAATGTTAAAACAGCTTTTAAAATTGCTGATGTTCAAATTATTCAAGGTACAACTAAGTTGAAGTTTAATTATTTAAAAATTATTAAAGATGAAAATGGTAAAGAATTAAACAAAGATATTTTAACTAAAAATTATTCTAGAGTTTATTTAATAGTAGTAAATGGATATATAAAAAAATAGGATCATCTCAAGATAAAGGAGGTATAAAAGGAACACTTTCAATATATAAAGATGGAGGTATAAAAGGTAGGCCTAGTATTAGAAGTTTTGGAGTATGGTATTTTTTATATTCTTCTTTGTTAAAAGGACAAAAAATAGAAATTTATATGATTTATCATGATGATTTTTCATACGATGTAAAGGGATTATTTGGTTTCCATAAAATAGAAAATGCGAAAATTAGTTGTAAATTAATAGAAGAATGCTGTATAAACGATTATTTATCAATAGAAAAGAAATATCCTGATTGGAGTATTCAGGAACAAGGTAAAGATTGGCCTGATCAAATAAAAGAAAATCATTTAAAAATTACAGAAAAAAGTTTAAATAGTAATTCAAAAAGAAAAAAAATAAATTTATAATTATTTATGTATTCAAATACAAATTATATATTATTAAATAATAGCTTATACTAATACCAATTTATTAAATCATTAAAAATCAAAAAATAAAAAAATAATAAAGTATAAAATACTCTCTCAAATTTCTTTTCTATAACTCAATCCCAGTGCATTTTTTTCTTAATATTTTTCTTGTTGCAAAATTTCATTCTTAACTACTGATTCCATGATTATATTTACTAAATATTAAAGAAACATTATGTCCACCAAAGCCTAGATTATTAGACATTATATATTTTAATTCTTTCTCTCTACTTTTATTTGGAACATAATCCAAATCACATTCTTCGTCAAAATTTTTATAATTTATAGTAGGTGGTATTAAATTATTATTGATTGATAAAATACATGATATAGCTTCTACTGCACCAGCAGCACCTAGCAAATGTCCTATCATAGATTTTATAGAACTAACAGGCACTTTATTACCAAATATATTTTTAATTGATTTTGACTCTATTTTATCATTTAATTGAGTTGATGTTCCATGAGCATTTATATAATCTATATCATCAGAGCTTATATTAGCATATTTTAGTGCTAGTTTCATACACATTTCAATACCTTCTCCTATAGGTGAAGGAGTTGTTATATGGTAAGCATCAGATGTCATAGCATATGAAACTATTTCACCATATATTTTTGCTTTTCTACTTATAGCATGTTCTAATTCTTCTAATACTAAAATTCCGGCACCTTCACCCATTACAAAACCATCTCTGAGTTTATCAAATGGTCTTGATGCTTCACTAGGATTGTTATTTCTTGACATTGCTCTAGCTGAACAAAAGCCAGCAAAACTAAAAGGGGTAATTGCTGCTTCAGTACCTCCTGCTATTGCTACTTTTACAATAGAATTTTTTATCATATTATATGCTTCACCTATAGCATTAGCACCAGAAGAACAAGCTGTTACAGGACATAAACTAGGTCCTTTAATTCCAAAATAAATTGAAACATAAGAGCCTGCTATATTAGGTATTATCATTGGAATCATAAAAGGACTAACTCTTGAAATACCTTTATCTAATAAATTTTTATATTGTTCTTCTATAGTAGAAAAGCCACCAATACCACATCCTATAACAACAGCAATATCATAAGGTATTTGTTTTGTATCAATTTTTGACATTTTAATAGCTTCAATAGAAGCTACTAATGCATATTGAGAAAATAAATCCATATGTCTTAAATCTTTTTTTGATATAAATTCTTCAGGTTTGAAATTTTTTACTTCAGCAGAAACTTTTGTAGGAAAATCTTTTGCATCAAATTTGCTTACATAATCAATACCCGATTTTCCTAAAAATAAATTGTTTATAAAATCCTCTATGTTATTACCTATCGGTGAAACAACACCTAAACCAGTTATTACTACTCTCTTATTCATGTTTTTTGTATATATAGATTTATTATACTATAATTTGAACTTATTTTCTCACTCCAAAATTTAGAAACAAGGTATAGACATATTTATAAAGTTTAGTCAAAAGAATATCCATTATATTATTTTTGTGTTAGGAGCAATGATAAAAAAAAATTAATAAGATATTTTTTGAAATATTAAAATGGCATCAAAAATGCACTGAGCTAATGTTATTTCTTTATAAGCTTAAAATCCATTAATAGTAATACTAATTTATTAAATTGATAGTGCATTAAAAGTTAATGTTTTTTACAGTTACAATTTTGTATAACTGTACTAAAATTCTTATATGTAAAGTAATTTATTAAATAACTTATATTTTTTCTAATTTTTTATACTTTATTTTTAAATATTAATTATGCATCATTTATTATGAAAATTGGTATAAGTATTTTAAAAATTTATATTAAAATATACTTTAAATTTAGTGTTTATAAGCTTTTGAAGGTATTTTTTTCTATAACTAAATCCCAGTACCAGTCTATTATGCTTCTTTTTTATATTTAGGTGCAAAAATAATTTTGTCCAAAATAGATACTATTTTATCATGATATTTAATAGATGTTTTATATAAGTTATTGATATTATTTCTTTTATTTTCATTATCAAGTGCAGAAGTTAAAGAAGAAGCTAAAGATCCAGCAACAGCTATTGGTCCGGTAACAGGAGCACTAACAGGAAATATAATAGAAGTGGCTAAAGCAGTGCTTGATATTGCTGATAATCCAAATGATATGCCTCTTATTGTAGAATCTATTTTTAGAGATTTTACTTCTTTTTCTAATTTATTTAATTTTTCTAAATTATTAGGATTATTTTCAAGTTCTTCAAGTCTTTCTACTTCCTTAGATTTATATTTATCTCTTGCTATTTGCCAATCCCAATATGATAAAGCTGTACCAGCTATTGCAAAAGGAATAGCTATTTTGTCAGCTAGTTTTGTTATTTTTGTAGCACTTGAAGAAACTTTTTGAACAGTTTCTATACTAACTTTACCGAATTTATTACCAATAGACGCTCCTAATGTAGCAACTTTTGCTCCACTAAGAGTTAAGCCCCATGCACCTCTTACTATTCCAACAGCAGAACCTACAATTCCTCTAGCATTATTTTTTTTTATATTTTCTGTTAAATTTTGCTGTTCTACTCCTACATCAAAAGCTTTACCTGTAAAACTTATAAATTCTGCTTCTGGTATATTAGCTACACTTAGAACGGTAGCTATTCCATTTACCACACTAGATACAGAATTTAAAACACTTTTTGTTTTATTTTCTTCTTCTTTCACTTCAGTTAATTTAATTACACCTTCAGTAGCAGATAATGTCCCACTAGTTGTTTCTAAAAAAGGTTTAAAATCTTCTTTTTGATCCGTTACATTTACTATACTAGATGTAACACTTAAAACTGTTTTAGCTGTTGATATAGTTTTTTTTATCTTATCTTTATTATCAATAATACTTGAAGGTATATCACCTACTTTTATATTTTGTTTAAAGTTATCATTTTTAATATAATTCTTATGATAAGAACTATCAACATAAATAAATTTTTGTGCTAATGGACTTAATCCATTTATTGATTTATTATTTACAGTATTATTTACTGCTATGTTTGTCATATACATATTATAGATTGCAATAGTTATTTTTTTTCTTATTATAAGTTTATGATAAGTTTAAAATTAGTTTTAATTTTAATAATTTATGACTTAAATCTTAGCAATTTTTAGTTTAAACTATCTATAACATTCTAGAGGCTTTTATATGAGTGTAAATAATAGTAAAATAAATTCTTTTTCTTCTTTAGAAGAAGCAAGAAAATTTTCTTTAAATAACAAGGGTAATGAAATAATAGTTGAGAAGAAAGAAGAAGCTCTATTTAATTATGTAAAAAAAACTTCTTATGAAGTTTATTCTACAGATAAAAGTTTAGATGAAGCTATAAAGGATTCTAAAAATATTTCTAATACTCAAAAAGGTATAAAAGCAATAGAAGTAATTTTTGATGACAAAATAATAGATGTAAAAACCTCTAAAGAATTAAAAAATATAGGAAATGTATATGCTTTTAATTCAAGTGAAATTGGAAAAGGAACTATAAAAGTAATAAATAATAATGATAAAAATTTAACTTTATCAATAAAAATAGATAAAACATCAGATATACTAAATTTAGATATTACAAAAAATAAAATTAAATCTTCTATTCAAGAAGCAATTAAAGATTTTTCTTTTTCTGATGATATAGATGATCAGAAATTAATAAAAAATATGATAAGTCATTACTTAGATAACACTTTAGAAAAGATATTTACAAGTGGTCAAACTCCAGAACTAACATTTTCATTTGATAAAAAAGAAAATGGAAAAACTACTATAAGTTTAGTGTCAGATTTTCCTTTAGTCGGCAAAACATCTAAGGAATTAGAAGAATTAAATATAACTACAAATAAAGAAGGTAAAACCATTATACCTTTAGGCAATATAAATATAATTCATGACATAAATAAATCACCAAAACCAGAACTATTTGTTGAAGTTTTAGGACTACCAATAAAACCTGTGGAAATAAAATTAAAAGAAGTAGCTAATATTTATAAAAATGATGAAAATACTATAAAAATAAATACAGAAAAAGGATATAAAGATTTAAGTAGAGATGATAATGTTTCTATTGGTATAGGTAGCACATGGATTGGAAATAACTCTTCTCCTTCTTTAAATATAGGTTATAGAAAAGATATCAAAGATTATGCTTTAGCAAAAATAAATTGGGGAACTCAATTAGATATATTACCAACAAATTTACAATTACAAGTAACACCAACATTAGGAACAGAAATAAATGCTTTAAAATATACAGGAGTACCTATAACTTTTAATGCTGATATTGGACCATCATTAGGTAATATGTCATCAGATAAGTCATTTAATTTTGGTATAAAAACTGGTTTAGGTGCTAAATATGAATTTAATGACCAAGTTAATCTAGGAGTTTCCTATAGTCATGTTTTTGGTATAAAAGGAGAAAGTCAAAATACAATAGGTTTAAATTTTGGAGTTAAATTTTAGTGCAAATAGGAAATTCTCAAAGCTTAAGTTATATAAATAATAAAGATAGTATTGAAAATAAAAAAGATGTTTCTAATGAACAGAATATTAATATAAAAACAAATTCTGATTCTTTAAAAACAAGTTCAATTGCAAATACAAAAAAGAATTATATAACTTCTAATTTAAATATAGAAATAAAAGACAAAGACGGTTTTGATAATTTTGGAAAAGCTGATATAAGAGCAAAAGTAACCGGTGATATAAAACTAACAAAAGATTTTATGCTTTCACAATTAGCAAATGCTTTAAAAGATGATAAAGATAAAAAATTTAATCCTCCAAGATTTGATGAAAAAAGAAATCATTACATAATATCCGGAACAGCAAAAAATGCAATTCTAAATGCAATTGATGTTGATTTTGAAATAAGGCTTGGTGAAAAAAATGGTAATCTATGCTTTTTAGTTGATAGTTTTATAACAAGAGGTTCTATTTATTCCGATTTAAAGAAAATGCTTTTAGATGCAGGCATAAATACATTTGAGAAAGACAATATCTTATATATAAAACCAACATTAGGACAAACAATAGATATACCTATATCAAAAGAAAAAAATCAAATAGGTAGGATAGAATGGATAGATACAAATCTTGATAATACAAAAGCATATATAGACAAAAGTGGAAATGTTACTATAAAAGTAAATAATGTTGATATAATAGCAAGCACTGATGTAAATAAAATAAATAAAACTCTTCAAAATCCTGATATTGCAAAAGTTAAATTTGATTTTTCTATTGATAATGATATGAAGTTAAAAGGTAAATTTTCTGAAGGGTCTATTAATGCTGAGTTAAGAGAAAATTTAGTAAATCAATTAATTGATAATTCTAAAATATTAAGAGAGCAATTAGGTAAAGCTTTTACATTAAGTTTAACAGGATTATCAGGAAATATAGATTTAACAAATGGTTTAAAAGTTAATGCAAAAAGTGATGTAAAAATTAATTCAGGTGATAATAACACTCAAATAGACACTAAATTAAATGCTAGTATAGATGATAAAATTATAAACATAAAAGCTGATTATCTAAATGGTAAATTAAAAGATAATCAAAAAATAATTGCTGAAAATATATTATTCAGCGATAATAATCAAGGAAATAGAAAAATATCATTTAATATATTAGAATCAAATATTTCTTTAAATGGTGTAAAAATAAACGCAAAAGGAAATACATTAATAGAAAATAATAATGATAAGACAGAAATTAATTTTGATGGAAACATAAATGCTAATACAAATAAAGAAAATTCTAATGGAACATTAGAAACTAAAGGAAAACATTTTATAAAAATAGGTAGTAATAATATAGATATAAATATTGATTATGCAAAAATAGCTGGAAAATTTAATACCTTAATTAAAGGTAATAATGGAAATAATAATAACTCATCAAATAATAATCAAAATATTAATATAAATGTAAAAGATATAAATGCAGATGCTGAAATAATAACTGAACCAACAAATATTAAGGCTAATGTTAGTAATGGCGGTGTAAAAATAAATGTTAATGGTGATAATATAAAAGTTAATACAACATCAACAATTAATGCTAATGCTGAAGGTAAAATGGTAAATGCAAAAGCTACTATTAAAGGTGGAGAAGTTAATATTAAAAATGGTAATATAGATATAAAATCTCAAGATGTTAATGCTGAAGGTTCCTTTGTAAATAAACAAGGTAAATTAAAAATATCTGGAAATGTTAAAGGAAAAACAAATGTTAATATAGATAAAGAAGGTAATGTAAAAGTAAATCAAGATGGAAAATTTGATGCAAAATTTAATTCAAATAATAAAATAAAAATTGATGGTAAAGGTACAAAAGCAGAAGTTAAAGTGTTTAAAAATGAAGATGTAAATATAAACTTAAATAATTTTGAAGCAAAAACTGATATAAAAGCAAATAAAGTTTTAGTAAAAACAAATTCAAAAGGTCAAGAAATAAAGGTAAAAGTAACACAAGAAGGTAATAACATTTCTGTAAAATCTAAGAATACACAATCAACAGCTAATATAAATGTTAATGAAGGCGTATTTTCTGGAGAAGGTAAAGCAGGAGACGTAGATATACAAGTTAATACATCAGATAAAGGTGATGATGTAAAAATAGGTGTTAAAAAAGTTGATTTTAGAGCAAATGTGAAAAATAAAAATGAAAATTTAAATGTTGATATTACAACAAAAGCTGATGCTAACATACATGTAAGTAGAAATGGTAGTGTTAAAGTTAGTTCAAGAAATGCATCTATTACAACAGCTGATTTTACACTTGTTCAAAAAGATACAAAAGAACAAAAAATAAAGACTTCTGCAATAGGTAAAGATTTTGAAGTAACTGTTACAGAAGGTAAAGTTCAAGATATAAATGTTAAACTAAAATCAGCTGATTTTAATGCAACAATAACACCTAACCAAGATTTAAAGACAGAAATAAATTCAGAAACTAAATCTGGTTTATCTGTTAAAGTTACAGAAGAACCAAATTCAACAAAAGTAAAAGTTAATTCAACAGCACCATTAAAAGGTAATATTTCTGTTAAAGAAAATGTTCAAAGTGAGTTCAGTAATAAAAAAGGATTTACTGTTAATGTAAATGAAGATCCAGAAATTACAAAAGTTGATGTTAAAGTTGATCGCTTAGATATAAAAGGAAATGTTACCTTAGATAAAAATAATATAGATGTTAATGGTAGTGGTGATTTAAGAGTTAGTGTTAATGATAAACAAAATGAAAAAACTAAAGTTAATATAGAATATAATAAACATAATATTACAGGCAAAATATCTGCTAATGATTTAGCACAAGGTAATTACAATATAAATGGTAATTTAAAAGTTAATATTGATGGTGATAAAGTCTCTGTAAATAATGTTGGTAAGTTAAATTCAGATGTTAAATCTCCTAAGTTTGGGGTTGGAACAAATGTTAACATAGAAGGAACAGATAAAGAGCCTATATCTATAAATGTTGATAATGAAGTAGATGTAAAAATATCTCATCCCGGTTATATAGAATTAAAAGATATTAAATCACTTAAGCTACCAAATAATCAAGATAAAACTTTGAATTATATATTACAAAATTTGATTTCTAATAATATAACAATTTATACAAAAGATATTGAAGTTAAAAATAATGCTCAATTTGTAAAAACTAATTTAAAAACATCTACAATAAGAACTCAAATGGGAAGAGTAGATTTAAGTATGGATATAAGTAAATCAAATTCTACTGTTGAAATAAAAAATGGTTCTTTAGAACTAATGCCAAGTATAAAACTATATGAATTAATAGAAAAAGAAATAAATGATAAATATAACATAAAAATAAATGGAAAACCTGAATTAAAAAATGGTGTTTTAACTATAAAAGGAGAAGTTAAATCAAGAGCAGGAGTTGTTCAATTAGCTGATTTTAATATAAAAATGTCTGTTGAAAATAACAAATTAGTTTTAGATTTGGATAAAGCAAAAGTATTGAAAGTTATTGGAACTGGAACAGTAGGTAATTTTGTAAATAAAGTATTAAGTAAAACTGATATAGATATATTTAAAGTTAGCAATAAAAAAATGATTATAGATTTAAATGATATTGTTAAAGATTTAAAATTAACTCAAGGAATTAATTTTAATACAATAAATTTAAAAGATAATAAATTTATAATAGGTTTTGAATATAATAGTATTGATCAACAGATATCATCTTTTGCGAAAAATAATGATTTAAAAGGTTTAGAAAGTTATCTTAAAACAGCTGATTATTCACACATGACAGGAAAAGGTTTATCAACAGCATATACATTATTTGCTAATTCAGGTAGCATTGACAAAGCAAGTACTTTTGTTACAGATATAGCAAATAAATACGTTTCTGATAATACAATAAATAAAAAAGAATTTGAGGAAGGATTAGAGTGGATTTCTAAAAATGTTTCTGTAAAAAAACAAAATATATCAGATAATATTTCATTAGAATTTACAAAAAAAAATAGGATTAAGAACACCTGAAGGAGATAACAAAATAAAGCAATTACCAACAACTTTTATAAAAAATATGGCTGACAATATGGATAAAACAATATCACAAGGTGCTAAAATGAGTCTAATTTTTCCAGAAGAAAGAAATGCAGCTAATTATATGAGAAAATTAAAAGGATTACCAGAAAATAAAGCTTTGTTTTAAATTATGCCTTTAGTAGATTATGAAGATGGTTCTAAAGTTATAGAAGGAATACCTATATATTATCAAGGTAATACAAATACATGTGCTCAAGCTTGCATTACAAGCATATTAAATTATTGGGGATATAATGTAAGATACGAAGATATTATAGCTGATACCTGCGGTAATAATATGGTAGGTATGACTATAGAAAGGATGATGTGGTATTTCAGAAGATATAATCTCAAATCATTGAGTTATGGTGGAAATTTAGCAAAATTAAAAGCTCTTATTGATAAAGGTTATCCTACAATAGTATCTTTTGATGAAGACACTTATTATCATGTTGTAGTTGTAAATGGTTACAATGATTATAGAGAAGTAATTTACTACATAGATTCAGAAGAAGGAGATATAATGGAAGAATCTTATTATGACTTTATTAAAGCTTGGGGAAGACAAAGAAGAAGTTTTGGCTTTAGTGATCTTCAAATTCCTAATCTTATGTTAGAAATTAGACCAAGTTAATTTATAAATAAATTCTAGTATAATTCTTTAAGGCATGCAAATTCTGCTTTTATAAGAAAAACAAATACTTATGTAAAAACTACTTTTGAATTACAGAAAACTTTAAATGTTAATTTTATCGTTCATAATTATTTTGAAACCTAATTTCACTACTAAATTAGTACTTGCATTGGCTTTAGGTATTATTAATAACCATTATTCTGTCGAAAAATTATTAATGATTCAAAAAATAACTTAAAAAATAATAAAGTGTAAAATACTATCTCAAATTTTCTCAAATTTCTTTTCTATAACTTAATTCCAGTGCCAAGAAGTCTATTTTTAAGGTTAAATTATATTTTTTAACAATAAAAAATTATTGTAAAAAAATTTTTTTTACTTAAAATTAAAATTTTATACTTTATATATGAATAATGTAGCTAAAATTTTAGATATACCTATAAATATATTAAATTTACCAGAAGCTATAAATCTAGTAAAAAATGTAATAAATGCTAATAAAAAACTTCACATAATAACTGTAAATGCGGAAATAATTATGTTATCCCTTAGAGATAAAGAATTTAAAGATATTCTAATTAATTCTGATTTAAATATAGCAGATGGTTCTGGTATAGTATGGGCATTAAGAAGAAAAAATATAAAAATAAATAAATTAGCTGGTATTGAATTAGTAGAAAATTGTATAAAACATTTAAAAAATGCAAGAATATTCTTATTAGGTGCTGAAGAAGATGTTATTTCAAGAGCTTTTAAAAATTTAAATGATAAATATAAAAATAATAACTTGGTTGGTTATAGAAATGGTTTTTTTTTCTAAAGATGATGAAGAAAATATTATAAAAGAAATAAATAGTTTAAATGTAGATATAATTTTTGTAGGTTTAGGTGTTCCAAAACAAGAAAAATGGATTAAAGAAAATATTAATAAATTAAATGCAAAGGTATTTGTTGGTGTTGGTGGTTCTTTTGATGTTTTTTCTGGAAAAATAAAAAGAGCACCAAAAATTATGATAAATTTACATTTAGAATGGCTATACAGATTATATAAGGAACCTTGGAGATGGAAAAGGATGTTGGCACTTCCTAAGTTTGTATTTAAAATTTTAAAGGAAGACAAGTTATGATTAAACTTATAGATGTCAAAAAAATATATCAAAGCGGTGTTATTGCTCTAAGCAATATTAATCTTGAAATAAAAAAAGGTGAATTTGTTTTTTTAGTTGGTTCTACAGGTTCAGGAAAATCAACTTTAATAAAGTTACTTTATAGAGAAGAGATACCAACATCAGGAAAAGTTTTAATATCTGGTATAAATGTATCAGAATTAAAAGAATCAAAAGTTCCATATTTAAGACAAAGAATAGGAGTGGTTTTTCAAGATTTTAAACTTTTACCAAATAGGACAGTTTGGGAAAATGTAGCATTTACATTAAGAATATTAGGAGTTGGAAAAAAAGAACAAACAAAAAAGGTAAAAGCAGCTTTAGAACTTACAGGATTATCTGAATATTCAGATTTTTATGTTAATGATATATCAGGGGGTGAAAGACAAAGAGTAGCAATAGCCCGTTCTATAATAAATACACCTCCAATATTATTAGCTGATGAACCGACAGGTAATTTAGATCCTGATAATACTTGGGAAATAATGAGGTTACTAACAAAGATTAATGCTAAAGGAACAACAATTATAGTTTCTACTCATAATAAGTCAATTGTTGATACTATGAAAAAAAGAGTTATTACAATGTCTAAAGGTAGCATAATACAAGATCAGAAAGAAGGGGAATATTCTATTGGAACAAACAATTAAGTTTATAAGACAAATAAATTTTTGTATAGAAGAAAGTATAAAAAATTTTGTAAGAAGTGGTTGGATGTCTGTTATTGTTATAACAACAATGGTTTCTGCTATTAGTATATTTGGTGGCTTTTGGTTAATTTTAAAAGATTTTGAATATATAACAAATAATATTGGTTCTAAATTACAAATAATAGCTTTTTTAAAACAAAATTCTGATTTAGATAAGACATATTCAATTGTTTCAAAAATAGATGGAATCAAACATGTTGAAATAATAACAAAAGATAAAGCTTGGAAAGAGCTAAAAAGTGAATTAAAAAATAGTTTAGAATTAGAAAATATAGGTAACGAAAATCCTTTACCTGACTCTTTACAAATAACAGTTAATAATCCTGAGGCTATAGAATTAGTATCTTCAAGGTTAAAAGAAATTGAAACTATTGAAGAAATAAAATATAGTCAAGAGTTAGCTAACTATATTGAAAATTTATCGAGACTTATAAAATTAGTTGGTATAATAATATCCTCTATTTTAGGTTTTGCTACTATTGCAATTATTGTTAATACAATAAGATTAGCTGTTAATTCAAGGAAGAACGAAATAGAAATAATGAGACTTGTTGGAGCTACAAATTGGATAATAAGACTACCTTTCTTATTAGAAGGAATAATTTTTGGATTTTTCAGTGGTATATTCACATCAATAATACTAATAGTATGGAGAACTTTTTCTATATCTCAAATCAAAGTTTTATTTCCATTCTTACCAATATTAGAAGATAAAAATTTAGTGTATGATTTAGTAATATATGTTTTCTTACTTAGTATAATTGTTGGATTTGTAGGTAGTAGTTTTTCTGTCCATAGATATTTAAGTTTTGAAAAATATACTTCAGATAATTAAATACCTAATCCACCATTTATATTAAAAACTTGTCCTGTTATATTTTTTGAACTATCAGAACATAGAAAAAAACATAACTCTGCTATATCATCTTTATCTGTAAATTGCCTTAAAGGAATTGAATTTTTTTCACTAATTATAAATTCATCTTTATTTATTCCATAGTAATTACAAATTTCTTTTATATCATTTTCAAACATATCAGTTTCTACCCATGCTGGACAAATTGCATTAACTCTTATATTATATTTTGCTACTTCCAAAGCAAAAGATTTTGTGAGCCCTATTATTCCATGCTTACTAGCTGAATATGCACTAAAACCTATGCCGCCATAACTACTATAATAAGAACCTATATTTATCAAATTTCCTGACTTACTACTTTTAATTAGTCTTTTTAAAAATTCTTTTGACATAAAATAATTTCCTGACAAATTAGTATTTATTATATTATTCCAAAAATCATAATTATCATCTTCTAAAGGTGTAAAATGAGATATACTAGCATTATTTATTAAAATACTAGGAGAATATCTATAAAATATTACTTCCATATTTTTTTTTACTTCTTCTAAATTCGAAATGTCAAAAATAAAAAATTCTGGATAAAAATTTTTACTTTTGAAGTAATTAGAAATATATTCTAAATTTGTTCGATTTTTAAATACTATTATAACCTTGTAATTTTCTTTTAAAAATTTTTCAGAAATACTTTTTCCTATTCCTCTACTTCCACCTGTTATTATAATTGCTTCCTGCATAACTCTTTTTTAAAACTTTCTAATTTTTTTTCAGAATTAATAATTCTAAAATTTAAAATAATCCATTGTGGAAAATTACTTATAAATTCAATTAATTGATTTTTATCTCCAATTGGATTCTTAAAAAGATTATATATTTCATCTATGTATTTTTTATATTCAGGATAATATTTACAAAAAACTTTATAACAAGTATATATATCATCTGTATATTTTTTTTCTTTTAAAAGACACAACTCAAAACCCATTAAAAGAAAATGAGCCATAAAAGATTTACAATAAAATTTTACATTGTCAGAATTTGTATTTGTATCTGATATAAATTTAATAATAGATTTTAGAACTTTTTTGTAATTTTTTGTATAAAAAAGTAATCTATCATCAATCTTATAATTAACATCTGAAGTTATATTTTTACCTGATATAAAAGCATATTTAAGTTTTAATTGAAACAATAATTCTTCCTCTTCTTTTATTTTACTATATTTTTGAAACAAAATATTTATATTACATGAATATTTATTTGATAAGTATATTTTAAATTCGTCTAACCATATTAAATCAATCACACTATTTGTTATTACTAACAATAAAATTTTATTTTTATCTTTTTTTAATAAATCAGCATTCAAAAATAAGCTTAAAAATTCATCAGGATAATTCTCTTTCAATACATTTGTAACTTCATCTAATAAAGGTTTATATTCTTTAATTAGATTAGTTACATCTATGTTGTTTATAATATTTCCTCTAGAATCAGTTTTGTAAAATTTAAGCTTTTCTTCCATAAACAAATTTTATCAAATTAATTTTAGATTAATGATTGATACTTTAAATTAATTTTTACTTATGTTTGGATAAAATAAATTTTAAAGGAGATTTTTAAAATGAATATATTAATAACTGGCTCATCTGGATTTATAGGAAAAAATTTAATGAAGTTTCTTGAAAATGAAGGCCATAATATTTTTAGACTTGTAAGAAAAGCTTCGGAAGTTAATAATAAGAATATATTTTGGAATATAGAAGAAGAATATATAGATAAAGATAAATTGTCAAACATAGATGCAGTAGTTCATTTAGCAGGTGAAAATATAAGTAGTGGTAGATGGACTAAGGAAAAAAAGAAAAAAATATTAGATAGTAGAGTTTATGGAACTAGATTAATATCAAAAACTCTTGCTGATTTAGAAAAAAAACCTAAGGTTTTTATATCAGCATCAGCAATAGGTTATTATGGTGATAGAGGTAATGAAAGTTTAGATGAAAATTCTACAAAAGGAAATTCTTTTTTATCAGATGTTTGTTATCAATGGGAAAAAGAAACAGAGATAGCAAAACAAAATGGTATTAGAACAATAAATCTTAGAATAGGTATTGTTCTCTCAAAAGATGGAGGAGCACTAGAAAAAATGCTACTTCCTTTTAAGATGGGATTAGGAGGAATTTTAGGTGATGGAAAACAATATATGAGTTGGATATCTATAGATGATTTAATAAATATAATTAATTTTTGCATAAATAAAAATAATATAAATGGTGTTTTAAATGCTGTTTCACCTAATCCAGTAACTAATTATGATTTTACAAAAATATTAGGTAAAGTTTTAAATAGACCTGCAATATTTCCATTACCAAAATTTGTTGGAAAAATAATATTTGGTAAAATGGCTGATGAGTTACTTTTTTCAAGCACAAAAGTTTTTCCAAAGAAATTAGAAGAAAATAATTACAAGTTTATTCATTATTCTTTAAAAGAAACTCTTGAAAATATAATTTTAAATAAAAATCTAGAAAAACAATCTATTCATGCATGATAAATGATTATTCAATCATATTTAAAAAAAGCTTTATTTATGTATAATCTTAAGACAAATGTTTTGTGTTGATTTTTTGCTACTCTTAAAGTATGAAATCTATTATAAATATTTCTTTTTTTATTTTTGTTTTGTTCATTGTTAAGTTTGTATATTTTTCAACTACTTTTAAAACTATTACTTTTTTTATAGAAAAAATATTATTTTATTGTTTATAATCACAATTTTTTATTTACTTTTTATGCTAATATTTTAATATTAACTTTCTTAAAGGCTTATTATGAATAATAAAAATGAAGAAAATAAAAATCCTTTACAAAGAGCAAAGAAGCTTTCTGTAAAAAAAGATGATGAAATTGTAGAAGAAACTGAGTTATTTAAATTTGAAATAAAAAGTAAAGAAGAAGATGATAAATTAGATTCTAATTCTTCAAATCAAGAAGAAATCAAAATATTAGACTTAATAGATGATGAAAAACATCAGCAAAATGTTTCTAAAAAAGATGTAAATAAGAATAATAAAGAAATAAACTTGAAAGATATTAAAAATAATCTTAATCAAGAAGTAAAAACTCTTTTAAGTAATATTTCTAGTTCAATACCAAAGGAAACAGTTAATAAATTATTAAAAGATATAGAAAATAATAAAGAAATTATCTTTGACAAAAAAATTGTTAATATATTTCCTAGTTTAAATCAAAATGAAGTAGATTTAATTAATAAAAAAATGGAAGAATGGAATATACCAAAAGAAGCTCAAGAATTAAACGCTGAAGTTATTATAGCATGGTTAAAAAATAGTAAAAAAAATGTCTAGTCCTAAAAAAATTATTTCTATAAAAAAAGTTTTGAAAAGTTTTTTAGGTAAAACTAAAGCTCAAAAATACCTAAAAGGAACTGAAATTGTTTTTTCAAACACACTTAAAGCAAATTCTATGGATATATACCAATATGCTTTAAAGCAATTATTGGAAGGAGAAACTGAAACTGCTATAAATTGTATTGCTTTTGCATTAGATTTTGATAGAGAAAATAAATTAATACTGCATCTTTGTAAATCAATGCTGGTTACAATAACTCAATATTTATCAGAGAATAGAATTGAAGAATATAGAGTAAAATATCCTGATTTTGAAGAAAGTATAAATAAATTTAGCAAAAAAATAAAAGAGTTAGAAAAAATAATTAAAAATGAAGAATATGAATTAGAAAGAATAGAAAAACAAATATATAAATCTAGAAAAAATCCGATATTTATTCTATTTAAAAAAAGGAAATTACAAGCTGAATTGCAATCTATAAAAAATAATATATCAAATTACAATAATGAATTAGAAGTAGCTAAAAATGAATTCAATAAATTAAAGGATTTATACACAAAGGAAGAGTACGCAAAAGTTATAGGACTAATAATAGAAGTATGTATATTTCCTTCTAAGTTTGATTCTGATTTAACAAAAACTAACTATTTTTAATTTATATAACCCCCTTATTTTTAAGCTCTTCAATTTCATTACTTGAATACCTTAAAAGATTTATATATACTTCATTATTATGTTCTCCTAGTAATGGTGGAGGTAAATATATATCGGTAGTACTCTCAGAAAAATTAAATATCGGAGATAATAATTTCAAATTATCATTATTAACATTAATATTCTTTACTAAATTCAAGTATTTTAAATGTTCATCATTAAAAATTTCTGATATTGAATTTATTTTTCCTGCTGGAATATCATTTTCATTAAATAATTTTATCCAGTATTCTTTAGTTCTTTTTTTAAAGATTTCACATAAGATTTTATTTAATTCCTTTAAATTTTTTAATCTTTTCGAATTTGTTGAAAATTTAGAATTATTTAAATCATCATTATTTAAAAGTTTGCAAAATTTATTCCATAATTTATCATTTGTTACAGTTAATATAAATTTTCCATTTTTTGCACTATAAACTTGATAAGGAGCAATGTTTGGATGTGCATTACCATATCTTTTAGCTTCTTTACCTGATATTAGGTAATTGCTTGCAACATTTAAAAGAATAGCTATTTGAGACTCAAATAAAGAACTTTCTATTTTTTGTCCTTTTCCTGTTCTAGCTCTATAAAATAATGCTCCGATTATTGCTTGAGATGAAAATAAAGCAGTTACTATATCAACAATAGGAACACCTACTTTTGTAGGTTCTTTAAATCCTGTTACGCTCATTAATCCACCTATTGCTTGTATTAAAACATCATAACCACCTAAATGAGAATAGGGTCCTTTTGTACCAAATCCACTTATTGAACAATATATTATTTGAGGATTTATTTTTGAAACTCTTTCATAAGAAAATCCCAATCTATCTATAACTCCATTTCTAAAATTTTCAACAAATACATCGGATTGTTCTATCAAATCTTCTAGTATTTTTTTACCTTCTTTTGTTTTTATATCTAGTGTAATAGATTTTTTATTTCTATTAACAGCTATGTAATAAGCACTATTACCATTGCTAAAAAAAGGCGGTCCCCATGTTCTTGTTTCATCAAAATTTTTAGGATGTTCAACTTTTATTACTTCAGCTCCTAAATCTCCTAATAACATTGTGCAATAAGGACCTGATACAACTCTGCTTAAATCTAAAACTCTTATACCTTCTAGTATTCTCATATTTGTTTAATTATTTAAAATATTTAGAAAAATTATAATTTATTTTTAGATAAAATTTAAAAATTAAGCTAAATTAAATTTGATTTGCTATAATTTATATGTTAGTTTAGAAAAGGTTGTATGAATAATTTTGAGGAAGTAGAAAAAACTTTAATAAAAGCTCTACCTGATGCAAAAGTAAGTATTGATGATTTAGGAGGTGGTAATCATTTAAGAATTGAAGTTATATCAAAAGAGTTTGAAGGAAAATCTTTAATAAATCAGCATAAGATGATTTATAATATACTTAATAACCTTATGGAAAGTAACGGAGGTTTTATACATGCACTTTCCATAAAAACATCAACACCAAAAAATTAAAATTTATTACTAAATTAATCTAAAATATCAATTATATTTGAAACAATATCTACACTTAAACTTGAGTTTGTACTACTAGAAGGTATAAATTGTCTTATCCAAGATCCGAAGGCATTAGAGTTTCTAGTTTGGATATAGACTTTACCAGGACCTGTAAATTTACAGACAAGACCTTCACCAGAAGTGAATGAAGATATCCAACCTTTGGAAGCTTTATCAATAGTATAATTTATTGTAGAAGGCCAAGCTACTAAATGTTGATTATCTACAATAAACTCTTCACCTGGTAATAAACTTATTTCATGTATAGCACCAAAAGATGATAGAGCTAACATACCTTTACCTCTAACTTTTAAAATAAAAAATCCTTCACCACTAAAAAATCCTTGCATTAAATTTTGCATTTTTGTATTTATTTCTATACTATCAGCACCAGCTAAAAAACCATCTTTTTGGACATTATATTCAACTGAACCATCTAATTCTAGTAAAACTAAATCACCAGGACTTGAAGGTGCTAAATAAACAGTTCCTGAACCTCTACTTGCTACAAGTGTTTGAAAAAAGAATTTTTCACCAGCAAGCATTCTACCTAAACCTGCCATAATCCCACCTTCTATTTTACCATCAACATCTATTGTTGATGACATAGCAACCATTGCTCCTGACTCTGCTTTTACTCTCTCTCCTCTCTCTAAATATATCTCTAACATTGAATTTGTACCAGGATGTAGAATTCTATTTCTCATAATAAATTACCTTTTACTTTGTAGGTATAAATTGTCTTATCCAAGATCCGAAGGCATTAGAGTTTCTAGTTTGGATATAGACTTTACCAGGACCTGTAAATTTACAGACAAGACCTTCACCAGAAGTGAATGAAGATATCCAACCTTTGGAAGCTTTATCAATAGTATAATTTATTGTAGAAGGCCAAGCTACTAAATGTTGATTATCTACAATAAACTCTTCACCTGGTAATAAACTTATTTCATGTATAGCACCAAAAGATGATAGAGCTAACATACCTTTACCTCTAACTTTTAAAATAAAAAATCCTTCACCACTAAAAAATCCTTGCATTAAATTTTGCATTTTTGTATTTATTTCTATACTATCAGCACCAGCTAAAAAACCATCTTTTTGGACATTATATTCAACTGAACCATCTAATTCTAGTAAAACTAAATCACCAGGACTTGAAGGTGCTAAATAAACAGTTCCTGAACCTCTACTTGCTACAAGTGTTTGAAAAAAGAATTTTTCACCAGCAAGCATTCTACCTAAACCTGCCATAATCCCACCTTCTATTTTACCATCAACATCTATTGTTGATGACATAGCAACCATTGCTCCTGACTCTGCTTTTACTCTCTCTCCTCTCTCTAAATATATCTCTAACATTGAATTTGTACCAGGATATAAAACTTTATGTTTCATAAACTTTTCTCCTTTACAAAGAATTAAATTTATTATACTTTAAATCATAAAAATAAATTTTTAAAAAAAGGTTAAGAAATATCTTGATTTGTTTAATAATTATTTAATATAATATAATTACTACTAATTTATAATTTTATAGTATGAATTTAAGTGAATTAATAAAAACTGTAAAGAGTGAAGTTAGTAACTTTTTACATGCTAAGAAAATGGAAAAAAAAAATCCCCCGAAAAAAATAACAAATCAAATTGATAAATTTGTTAAAAGTAATGGTAATGATTTGATGGATGTCAGAGTAAAAACAAGATATGTAAATGGAATATGCTATGGTCAAAACCATATATAAATTATTTTCAGGTTTTATCAAGTGAACTATTTTTTTCATTTATTATTAAATAAATACCTATAAAAAATAGTAATAAAAAGATAATAAAATAGTAAAATGGTGTTTCATTAGCTAACCATAATCTACCACCTAAAAATACGGCTAAACTATTGTTTAATATATGAAATATAATTCCATTGAATATTGAACCAGTATATAAAGTTATAAATGTAATTATCATACCTAATATACTTGTTGGAATTACTTTATACAAATTAACATGAAATATTCCAAATAATAATCCAACAATAAAAATAGTCCAAAAATTATTAAATTTACTTCTTACACCTGTTAATATGGGTCCCCTAAAGAGAAATTCTTCACATATTCCAGCTGATAAAATTACTACTAAGAAAAGTTTAATAATAGATACATCTGATAATATGTATTCAAAACTTTTTCTTACTTCTTCAGGCATAGGTATTATTCTTTCTTGAATATTATTGACTATTTTTAACAAAAAAAATCCACTTGATAAAGCAAGAAACAGACTACCAATAAAACTTTTAATAGTTATTCTTTTTAAATTAAAAGTCTTTTTATAATCAAAATTTAAATACTTAACAAATAATAAACTTGGTAGTAACACAAAAATTAATTCACTTATTAAAACTCCATCTAATTTGTATTTACTTTGTATAGGATTACCTAAGTATAATAATAAAGCAAATACTATTATATATAAAATTATTGCATCGTTTAAATTAGGAGTCCTATTTTTACTTTTATATTGTTCCCTGTTTGTAAATAACAGTTTAAAATTACTTTCATCAGAAAATAAGATATCTTCTCTATTAAATAATTTACTTGTTGCTAATATTGCTAAAAATGAATATATACATGTTGATATTAAAACTAAAAGTATAAGTTGTATATCAAACCTTCCTAACAATAAATCTTTTATTAATAAAGAAACATTAGCAACAGGTATTAAAGAAGTTTGTAAATTTAATTTAAATGCAGGAAAAATAGTTATTATTGAAGGAAAACCGCAAATTAAATATACTGGAGTTAAAAAATTTTGAGCATCTTTAAAACTATTAGCTAAACTTGAAACAAGCATCATAATAGCTACAAAAAAAATTGTTATAGGTATTAAAGATATTAGTATAAATAGTAATGAAATCCAAGGTATATTAAAATTAATGGAATTATTACCTAACAATAAATTCATTGATAATGTCATACTTATTAAGTTTAATAAACCTGTTAAAAAAGCAAATAAAGATATATTTAAAAACTTACCTGTAATTATATCTTCTTTATTAATAGGCGCTGTTAATAGTGTTTCTAATGTTCCTCTTTCTTTTTCTCCTGCTATTTGTTCTATTGATGGATAAAAAGCTCCTAATATTGTCATAAATATTATTAAGAAAGGTAATATACCACTTAAATAAAAACCACCTATTTTTTCATTAGAAGCAATATTTTTATCTTTTAAATCAAAAATACTTATTTTTTCTTTATTTATACCTTTTTGACTTAAATATATTTCTAAATTATTTTTAGAAAAATCATCTAATAAATTTTTTATTTTTGAATAAGCTGTTATAGACTCAAAATTTGATTTATCATAATAAATTTTTATTTCTATTTTTTTCCTTAGCACTAGTTTTTTTATCAAAATTATTTTCTGTTTCTAAAAAAATATTTATTTTTTCTTCTTCTATAGCCTTTATAGGATTATCTATGTTTAATGTTATATTTATATCTTTATTTTTTTTTATAAAGTTCAATAAATTTTTACTATCTGATTTTAATCCTATATTAATAATTTTTGATTGTATTTGTTTTGTTTGTGAAATTATTATTTGACCAGCTGATATAGATAGTAAAGGATATAACATTAATGGTAATATTAGCATTACAAATAAAGTTCTACTATCTCTTATGGTATCTATTAATTCCTTAAGAAAAATTGTTTTTATTATATTAATGTTCATTAAAACTACTCAATTATAAGCAACACTTTAGAGATATTTTAAAATAAATTTTTTTTTATTCAATAGTCTACAAAACCAATCTCACATTTTATTAACAAATTTACCTATATACTCTATATTATTCTTTATGAAGCTATCAGATTATGCTAAAAAGCTTGGTATCAGTTATAAAACAGCATGGGGACTATTTAAAGATGGAAAAATAAAATGCTATCAGTTGCCTACAGGAACTGAGAGTTATCGAGAAAGTTGTGTTTATACATATTTGAAATCAATCTACAAAATTTTTTTGGGATTTTCATACACAAGATTTAAGACAACTCTCTAATAATTGACAAATTATTTGTCATTCTGACAATCATTTCACACTAAGTGAAAACGATTGGACAGCAAGAAATATATATTTTGACTCTACTAATCCTGACAATTCTAACTCAACTAATGAAATTGTAGGACAACCTATTATTTCTAACTCTGTAACTAATAATGTTAATGAAGATACTACAAACGTAGCTATAGTGCATAATTAATAGTTAAAAATAAAGTATAAAAAATTAAAAAAACTATAAGTTTTTAATAAATTACTTGACATATAAGAATTTTAGATATAATTATACAAAATTGTAACTATAAAAAACATTAACTTTTAATGCACTATCAATTTAATAAATTGGTATTACTATTAAGGAATTTTAAGTTTATCAAAAAATAACATTAGCCTAGTACCTTTATTATTTTTACTTTATATTTAATTTAACTTTTGATTAAAATAAGAAAGTGTAAAACATCTTTTTCTATATATTTTTTATATTTATTAGAGGTAGAGAAAAGTTATGAAAAAATTGATTTTAGGTTCTTTAGTAGGAATTTTTGCAAGTTCTTTTATTACAGCTTGTGGTTCTCAATCAGATTTAATATTAGATAATAATATAAATCAAGTTAATCAAAATGTTCAATCACAATCAAGAGCAGGTTTGAATGATGTTTATAAACATTTATTAAATTATCAATTTACATTATTAGATTTAGATAAAGATAAATTTATATCAGTTGAAGAGTTTGCACCTTCTTATGATTTACCAAATTCGGCTTCAAATATGATTCCTGTTTATAGCAACAATAAAAAACCTAGTTTAATAAGTAGAGTAGTTAATTTCTTTAAAAAGAAACCAAATCAAAAAATATTAAATGATATATATGCAAGATTTGCAGCTGTTGATAAAAACAAAGATACAAAAATAAGTCTTCAAGAAGCACAAAAAGAACCAATATATTTTTTAGGTAGAACAAAAGATAATTTAAGAGATATGGCTGATTTTTCTTTTACAATGGCAGATGCAAATAAGGATAAGAAAGTAAGTAGAGATGAGTTTCAAAGATTTTCAGTTAATAATAATTCATTATTAGTAACATTTTATTCTTCTGATAAAAACAAAGATGGTGTTTTAAAATTTAGTGAATATGAAGATATGCTTTATGCAGTAATTAAATTTTATGCTAACAATCCTGTTCAATCTTCACCAGTTCAACCAGAACCAACTCAGCCATCTCAACCTGATAATAATTCTTCTATTCCTGTAGAAACACCAAGCTTGCCAGTTCAAGAACAACCTTCAATACCATCTGAAATTCCTACTGAAGTACCACAACAATAAAATTTAATGTCTATAAAATATTGTAAGGATTGTGTAAATTTTAGTCCAACTTATCAAAATTACAAATTAAACTTTGACGAAGATTATTCCTGGGGTTATTGTCGTATTATAAAAAAGATAGAGGTTATAAATAATATTCTTAAAATAGTTGAAAAACCAAATTTAGAAGTAACAATAGAAAAAGTTGTTCCAGCTAATCAAGTAATAGTTATAAATAATAAAAAAATATGTCCAGATTATAGTAACTTATCAGATATTTTTAAGCCTGAAGATTATATAAAAGATGTAGAAAATATTTCCTTATTAGAAAAACTTTATTATATAAAGTGTAAAAATTGTCATCATATATTTGCATCTGAAGACAATATTTCAAAAGAATATAATTGTCCTATTTGTTTCTCAAAAAACTTTTACAAAAGTGAAGAACATTTTAAAAAACAAGCAGAATTTAAATCAAAAGAACTGACTTAAATGGAAGAAGTAATACCAGGTTGTGAAGAGTTTCATATTCATGTTAGTGATAAAGCTTGCTTACTATTACACGGACTTTGGGGTTCTCCTTATGAATTTTCTAAACTATCAGATTTTTTAGTTAAAAAAAATTATACAGTCAATGCACCAAGGTATCAAGGACATGGAACTTATGGAAAAGTTATGGATAAATACTATTGGCTTGATTGGTATAATTTAGCAGAATCAAGATATTTAGAATTAAGGAAAAATTATAAAAATGTTTATGTAATAGGTTTTTCAACAGGTGCTACTATTACTTTAAAGCTTGCTCAAAAATATGATATAGAAAAAATAGTTTCTTTAAGTGCTTTTATTTATCCTACTTACAAATGGTTTTATATTTTGAAACCTGAATGGTATTTAAATACTATAGGAAGATTAATAAACTATATACCATCTATAAAACCACCTAATATAAATGATCCTATAGCAAGAAAAGAATATATAGTTTCTGAATATCTATCTATAAAAACTCTTAGAAAAACATTTGAATTAGTAAAAGAAGTTGAAAAGACTATTTTTAATGTAACTTCTCCTATACTTATTGTTCATAGTAAAAAAGATATAACAACATCTTATAAAAGTTCTTATTATATTTATGAAAATGTTTCTTCAAAAGTAAAAGAGTTATTAATATTAGAGAAATCCAATCATATAATAATGTTAGATTATGAAAAAGATATTTTATTTGAAAAAATATTTGAGTTTCTAGAAAAGAAAATTTATTAATAATAAAATTAAACTATTCTTAAAGCAATATTTTACTTATTTTTAATATAAATATTATATAAGGAGATTTTTATATGTCATCAATAGGACAAGTAAAATTGAATGGTTTAAGAATAAAAGAAGATACTATTAAACTAAATGGTATAAATTGGCAAGCAAACCAAAATTATAGTAGCACTGTTGATGCAAGTAATACAAACTATCAATTATATCAAAATGAACAAACTTTTAATAATACAAGTTATGGTGATATACCAGCAGCTGATGAAATTTTTAATTTTTCTGACAATAATAATCAAAATAATATTAAAATTACTAATAATAAACAGAAATCAGAAGATGATAGGTATTTAGCAGTTGGTATAGGTATGGCAATAGGTGCTGTTGCTGGTGGTATTGCTGGCTCATTTATTGCCCCTGGAGCTGGAACAGCTGCTGGTTTAAGCACAGGTGCAAAAATAGGTGCATTACTTGGTACAGCTGTTGGTGGTTTTATTGCCAATGCTTTTACAAAGTAAAATTATTTAATGAGTTTAAAAAACTTATTAATAGTAATTCTAATAACATTTAATTTATTAATATCATATTCTTACTCTCATACTTTATCGGATAAAATAACAGAAATACTTTTTTCAGAAAAAGAAATAAATAAATCACTAGTAGGAATAAAAATTTATGACTTAGATAAAAATAAAAATCTTTATTCTTATAATTCAAATAATTATTTTATTCCTGCATCTAATATGAAGATAATAACAACTCTTTTAGCTTTAGAATATTTAGGTAAAGATTTTAAATTTGAAACAAAATTAAAAACTGATTATTTTGATAAAGACTTTATAAATAATTTGTATTTAGAGTTATCTTCTGATCCTTTGTTCAGCAATAAAGATTTAGATAATATGATTAAAAGCTTAAAAGAAAAAGGTATAAATAATATAAAAGGAAATTTGTTTATATACAATAATAAAATTGATAATGAAGTATATGGTAGAGGTTGGATGTATGATGACTTAGGTGAATGTTATTCATCTCAAGTAGGAAAATATATAATAGATAAAAATTGCTTGAGTATAAGAATTACAGGTGATTTAAATATAGAAACAAATAATTTAGTAAATTTTGTAACTCAACCATATGAAGATGACTTTAAAATATTTGACTTTGATATAGATAATTTAAATATTATATATGGTGGAAAACCAATAAAGAATTATTATTATGAAATATCTATAAATAATCCTCAAAAATATTTAGAAAAAGTTTTATTAAAAAAGTTAGATAAATACAACATAAATTTTAATGGTAAAATATTTTATCGATCAGATAATAAAGATTATATAAATTTATATACTCACAAATCAATATCCTTACAAGAAATACTAAAAATTTTTAATAAAGAAAGTGATAACTTAATAGGTGAAATTCTTTTAAAAACAATTTCTCATGTAGTAAATAAAAAAGAAGGGAATACTGAAGAAGCTATAAACATAGCTAAAAACTATATAAAGAATGAATTTGATTTTATTAATTTTAGAATAGTAGATGGTTCAGGATTATCAAGATATAATTTATTATCACCATATATAATAATAGAAGTATTAAAAAAAATTTATTTTTCAGAATATAAGGAAATAGTTTTTAATGCTTTTCCAATAGGCGGATTAGAGGGGACTTTGAAAAATAGATTAAAGAATATAAATAAAAGTTTTAAAGTTATTGCAAAGAGCGGTTCTATGACATCTGTTAATTGTTTAAGCGGTTATATTTTATCAGAAAATAAAAATATTGCTTTTTCAATAATGATAAATAATTCTTTAAAAACTTCAAAAGAATTAAGAGATTTTCAAGATAAAATAATAGAGAACATTATTATAAATTTTTTATAAATGAGTTTGAAATCAAATAAAATCTTAAATGATGCTAAAATAAACTTAAGTAAAGGTTTAGTAGATAATGCTTTATTACTTTATCAAGAAGCTTTTAAAATAAACAAGTTTAATCCAGAAACTTTAATTGGATTAATAAATTGTTTTTTTTTAAAAAAAGATTATCAAAATGTTTTTAATTACTTTGGGAAATTGGAAAAAATTATTAAACTAGATAGTGAGCTACTATACTTGAAAGCTCTTTCATATATAGAAATAGAAGAATATAATAAAGCTAAAGAAATATTGCTAAATGTACTAAATAAAAATAATAAACTAAAAGTTCTTGAAAAAATATCTTTTATTAACAAAAAACTAAATAATTATTCAGAATTAGAAAAAAATTTACTTGATTTAATTAATATAAAAAAAGATGATATTAATTTGAAAAAAGAATTAATAGAACTTTATATAAATCTTCATAAATATTCAGAAGCTCATAGATTAATACAAGAAGTTAAAAAAAATCATGATTTGAGTAATGATATTGATTTTTTTGAATTAAAAATATTATTTGAAATGAAAGAATATGAAAAAGTAATAAAAATTTCAGATGAAATTATAAATAAAGGTATAAAAGTTAATGATGTATATTTGTTAAAATCTAAAGCATTTTTTTTTCCTGAATAAATATCAAGATTCTTTAAAAGAATTAGATAACATCCTATCTAATGATGAAGTTTTATACTACAAAGGTTTAAACTATTTTTATTTACAAGATTATGAAAAGTCTATTTATTATCTAAATGAGATTTATAATACTTATAGTAAAAGCATTGAATATTTGAATATTTTATCCAAAGCTTTAATAAATTTAAATAAATATAAAGAAGCAATAAATGTAATAGAAAATTTAATTTTAATTGATAAAAGTTCCGATAATTTTTTAAGACTAGCTTTTTGTTACAAAAAAATTTCTGATTATAATAAAGCTATTCAGATTTATGAAAATTTATTGTTAAATAATAATTTAGATAATAAAGAACAAATAATCTATGAATTAGCTGAATCTTATGAATTAGTTAATAATCTTGAAAAAGCTATAGAATTATACAAATCTTTAGATGTAAATAAATTTGTAAATAAAATAATAGATTTAGAAATTGCTAGAAAAAACTATAAAGAAGCTTTGAATATTATAAATAATATAAATATAGATGACACAGATTTGAATTTGAAAAAAGCAAAATTATATTTTCATATCAAAGATTATGATAATTCTTTGAAAATAATAGATAGTATATATCCAAAAATAAGTGATATAAAAAGATTACAAGATTTATTAATATTATGTATAAATTTAGAACAAATAGATAAGGCTATAGAAATAAATGAAAAAATATTAACATTTAATATTTCTGAGCAAGCTAAAAAAATAGCTTTATTTAATTTATCAGGTTTGTATAATAGAAAAGGTGATATTGATAAATCTATAGAAATACTTGAAAAAATAGAAGATAAAAACTTTAATGTTTTATTTACATTAGGAATATCTTATCTAGAAAAAGGTTTATTAAATAAAGCTTTACAAAATCTTGAAGTAGCATATAGCATAGATGATAAAAATATAAAATTGTTATACTATTTAGGTTTTTGTAATTTTAAATTAAATAATAATGAAAAAGCTATAAAATTTTTTGAAAAAATAAAAGAGTTGGATAAAGATTCATCTTTATATCATTATGGTATAGGACAAATATATTATTACGAAAAGAATATAAATAAAGCTATAAATATATTAAATGAAGCAATAGAAAGACAAATTGCTGATCCAGAAATTTATATCTTTTTATCAAAAATATATTCAGAACTAAATTTAAGTAATAAAGTTGAAAATACATTAGAACTTGGAGCAATGCATTATCCAAATATAGATGAAATAAAATTGTTGCTAGCAAAAATAAAATTATCTAAAAAAATAACTAATGAAGCAGAGAATTTACTAAAAGCTGTTAAAAATAAAAATAATGATGATTACAAATTATTAATTTCTATGCTTAATTATAATAAGGGAAATTATTTTGATGCATTAGAAAATTTAGAAAATATTAAAAACAAGAAAAATAAGGAAGTTCCTTCATTGATAGCAAATATATATTCAAAATTAAACAATCATTCTAAAGCTATTGAATATATGCAAGATGCTATAATAATTGATTCTAAGGATATATCATTATTAATGAATCTAGCAGAAATATATGAAAATGCTAAAAAATATGAAGATGCTATATGGGCATATCAAAAAGTTATTTCAATAGAACCAGATAATTTTATAGCTTTCAAGAAAATAGCTGATAATTATTTTAATCTTAAAAATTATAATTCAGCTATAAAAGCATATAATATAGCTTGGGATATTAGTCCAATTGATAATGAAATCTTATTAAAAATTGCTCTATCTTATCAAGCTATTAATGAACATAGTAAATGTATAGAATATTTGGATAAATATATAAATAGAGAACCCGACAATATTGAAGTCTATGCTTTTATTGCTAAAGCATATTTTGAAAGAAATGATTTTACTAAAGCAGAAATATATTTTGAAAAATATATATTATTAAGTGCTAATCCTAAAGCTGAATTTATAGTAATTTATGGAAATCTACATTATAAATTATCAAATTATGAAAAAGCTAGGTATTTATATTTAAAAGCTCTTGAAATTGACAATAGAAATTTTGAAGCCTTAGTTATGATTGGAAACTTGGAATATGAATTGAAAAATTACAAAAAAGCATTTGAATATTTTACAAGCTTAATAAGATATTATCCTGATAGTTATGAAGCAAATATATTATATTCTGTTACTGCATATACATTAGGAAACTTTGGGGAAAAAGAAAAAGAGTTATACATTAAATCAATAGATTTTGAAAATAAATTTCTTGATCCTGATTGGTTATATAAAGAAAGAAAATGGTGTAAGTCTATTATTTTAAAAACACAAGAGTTAATAAAAAAAGTTTAATCATATTTGTTTTTTATAAAATACAATGGTCTGTGTTTAACTTCATTGTATATCCTACCAATATACTCACCTATAATTCCTATTGTTATTAATTGAATACCACCTAAAAATAAAATAGTTACCATTAAAGATGGATAACCAGGAACATCAGAACCATATATTAAAGTTTTTGATATTATATATATAGCAAAAACTGCTGCAAACAAAGAAACAAAGAAACCAAAATATGTTGCAAATTTCAAAGGTGCTATGCTAAAACTTGTAATTCCTTCTATTGCAAAATTCCATAATTTCCAATAATTAAATTTTGTATTTCCTGCAAATCGTTTTTCTCTTACATAAGGTAAACTAACTTGATTGAAACCAACCCAGCTAAATAATCCCTTCATAAATCTATGAGTTTCTCTTAGCTCTTTTAAAGAATCTAATACTTTTCTATCTATTAGTCTAAAATCACCTGTATTTCTAGGAATATTTATATTTGTAATTTTATTTATAAATTTATAAAACATATATGCTGTAAATTTTTTTATAAAAGTTTCTCCTTCTCTTTTTATTCTTGTTGCATAAACTACATTATTACCTTGTTCCCATAATTTAATCATTTCAGGTATTAATTCAGGCGGATCTTGTAAGTCAATATCTATTGGAATTATCAAATCACCTTTGCAATTATCTAATCCAGCTGTCAGAGCTATCTCTTTACCAAAATTTCTTGATAAATCTATAACTTTTACTCTGTTATCTTTTGAATTAAGTTCAACTAATATTTCTAATGTTTTATCTTTGCTACCATCATTTATACAAACTATCTCCCACTTATCTGTAATATCATCAAGAACTTTTTTCACTCTTTCATAAAAAGGATATATATTATCTTGCTCATTGTAAGCAGGTGCTACTACCGATATAAAATAATTTTTTTTATTTATTTTTACTTTATTCTCTTCAAAAAGCCCTTGGGATTCCATGTTAATAAAAATCTTTCTTTACTCCTATCTATTTCAAAATTATGATTTTCTTTTATAAATTCTTCTATTGCTCTATATGGTTTACCATCAAAATCATAAGGAATATTTAATCCATTATAAACAATACTATCTTTTACTATAAAATAACTATTTAATGATACCATATGAGGACTATCTTCTATTATTAAAACTTTATCATTATCATTTATCAAACTTCTTACTTTATTTATTGTAAATAATGCATCTCCAGTTATGAAAATATTAATTAATTTCTTTAAATCTAAATTAAGACTATTCTCAATAAAAAGATTATTCATCTTCTTTTTTTTCTATATCAATAATATCTTTATTTGAATTTAAATTGTTATCATCTATAGTATCAGAAATATTAGAATTAATTATTATTTTATCATTATCAGTATAATAAGGTCTAGAAAAACACATTTGCTTATAACTTATAATTTTTGATAATACATCATCAACATTTTCTTTTACATGAATTTTTTTATTTGTTCTAAGAGTAATAATAGTATTATGTCCTTCTTCTATGAATTCTATTAAATCACAATTAACGATAAACTTACTATTATCCAGTCTAGTTAATCTTATCATATTAAGGTAAAGTTAATATTTCATATCCATCATCAGTAACAAGAATTGTATGTTCAAATTGCGCTGATAACTTACCATCAACTGTTACAGCAGTCCATCCATCTTTTAATATCTTCATATTGTATTTTCCTTCATTAATCATAGGTTCTACAGTAAAAGTCATTCCTGTTTTTAAAGTCATTCCTGTACCTGCTTGACCATAATGTAGTACTGTAGGTTCATCATGGAATTTTCTACCAATACCATGTCCTGTAAAATCTCTTACAACTGAAAATCCGTAAAATTCTGCATGCTTTTGTATAGCATGTCCAATATCACCTAATTTTGATCCATTTTTTATTGTCTCTATTCCTTTCATCATTGCTTCATAAGTAACTTCAACAAGCTTTTTTGCTTTAGGACTAGCTTTACCTACAATAAATGTTTTATTTGTATCTCCATGAAAACCTTCGAATAAATCAGGAAAGTATTGATAAGTTTTTTTTTCTTTTAAATATCTTTCTATATCCTCTCTTGTAAATTTACCCTTGTATGCTGTAACATCTATATTTATAATATCACCATTTTTCAATTTTTGCTTTGAAGTTGGTATTCCATGACATATAACTTCATTTATAGATGTACAAATACTTTTGGGATAACCTTTATAATATAAAGGTGATGGATAACAATCATGTTCTAATAAAAAATCATGACATAATTTATTTAATTCTATTGTTGTTATACCTGGTTCTATATACTTCTCTATCATTACAAGAGTTTGAGCAGCTATTTTACAACTTTCTCTCATAATTTTTAGGGTCTTCTTCTGTTTTTAAATCAACAGTTTTTTTCTAAATTCTTAGTTTGAAAAATCATAAAAAATTCTAAAATAAATATACTTTAAATATTATAACAATTAAAAATAATATATTGTGTTTTTTTTCTAAACTACTTTTAAAAAAAAGTTCTTTTAGAGATTTAAGTCTTTCTTTATACTCTTCAAAAGGTACTATTTCAGTAAGCGGATATCCAGTATTTTTTATTATAATGCTTTATAATATACTCATTATTATATTTTTCACCTCTTTTATATACTATTACAACTATGTATTCATCGTCAAAGATTTCTTCAATTTCTCCATAGTGAGTGTATCTATCCATCCAGTATAAAGCTTTTTGATTAGATAAATTAATATCATATATACATATTACATATTTTTGATTATCAGATGTTTTTATGGAATATAAGGCTTGTATATCAGAATGTAATTCTTTTATATCTACAATAGAAATATTTTTTTTTACTTTTAAGTAAGAAAGTTTCTAATATTTTGTTTATTTGTGTTCTTTACTTAATTCTTTTATATTCATAACTTTATTATATCTACATATTTTTCTATTTGCTTAATAAAAAAATATTTATTTTTTTAAATTTAAAATTTGTAAGATAGTTTTTTTATATTATAAAATATAGATTTAAATTGATTATTTTTGGTGTTTTCTATGAACACAAATTATTATATTGAGTTAGAAAAAAAGTTTGGTGCTAACAATTATCATCCTTTAGATGTTGTTATAGAAAAAGCTGAAGGTGTCTGGTTCTGGGATGTAGAAGGCAATAAATATATGGATGCTTTAGCTTCTTATTCAGCTGTTAATCAAGGACATTGTCATCCTAAATTAATAAAAACTTTTGTAGAACAAGCATCAAAAGTTACTCTAACTTCAAGAGCTTTTAGAAATAAACAATTACCCCTTTTATATAAAAAACTTTATGAAATTACAAAAATGGAAATGTTTTTGTTAATGAATTCTGGTGCTGAAGCTGTTGAAACAGCAATAAAGGCAGCAAGAAAGTGGGGCTATGATATTAAAGGTGTTAAAAATAATAAAGCTGAAATAATAGTTTGTGCTAATAATTTTCATGGGAGAACAACAACAATAATATCATTTTCTACTGAAGAAGAATATAGAAGAGGTTTTGGACCTTTTACTCCTGGTTTTAAAATTATAGAGTTTAACGATATAGAACAGTTAGAAAAAGCAATAAATGAAAATACTGTTGCATTTTTAGTTGAACCAATACAAGCTGAAGCTGGTGTGTATGTTCCATTTCATGGTTATTTAAAAAAAGCTGAAGAAATATGTAAAAAAAATAATGTCTTGTTTATGCTTGATGAAATTCAAACAGGACTTGGTAGAACAGGAAAACTTTTTGCACATTATTATGAAGATGTAAATCCCGATGTTATTATAATAGGAAAGGCACTTTCAGGTGGTTTTTATCCAGTTTCAGCGGTTTTAGCAAAAAGAGAAGTTTTAGAAGTTTTTGAACCTGGAACACATGGAAGTACTTTTGGGGGTAATCCTTTAGGTTGCGCTGTTGCACAAACTGCTTTAGATGTTTTAATAGAAGAAAACTTAATAGAAAACTCTTATAAATTAGGTAACTATTTTAAAGAAGAATTATTAAAGTTACACTCATCTAAAGTTAAAGAAATAAGAGGAAAAGGATTACTTATAGGTATAGAACTTTTTGAGAAAGCTAGACCTATATGTGAAAAATTAAAAAATTTAGGTTTATTATGTAAAGATACTCACGGAAATATAATAAGATTTACTCCTCCTCTTGTAATATCAAAAGATGAAATAGATTGGGCATTAGAAAAAATATCTAGTGTTCTAAAAGACTAGTGTTTTTTTTGAAGTATAAAAATTTTTATTTTTTAAAATTAATATCTTTCTTTGTATTATTAATACTCATTTCTATTTTTTCACTTTTATATGGTTATTATGACATAACTTTTTATGATTTAAAATTATTTTTTTTTAATAAAAACATAAGTCAAGAAAAACTGATAATAATAAATGAAATAAGATTACCAAGATTAGTTCTAGCTTTCTTATGTGCATCTATACTCTCAGTTTCAGGTTTATTACTTCAAGGAATATTTAAAAACTCTTTAGTTGATCCATTTGTACTAGGTATTTCAGGGACAGCTTCTTTGGGTGCTGGAATAGGTATTATTCTAAATAAAAATTTATTAGGTCTTAAACTCTACATTTTTACTATCATTTTTATTTTCAATATTAGGACTTGCTTTTATATATAAAAATTAGTATATTAAATGGAAAACTTTTAATAGAAAGATTATTATTGTCAGGTATAGCAATAAGTTCATTATCATCGTCTATTTTATCTTTATTATTTGTCTTTAATTCAAAAGATTCAAATAATATTTTATTTTGGATAATGGGTAACCTTTCAGGAAAAACATTTGATGATTTTTATTTGTTAATACCTATTTTTATTATGAGTATATTTTTTATAATCCCAAAATTATATGTATTAAACTTAATTCAGTTAGGTGAAGAAAATTCTATTAACTTAGGTATAAAAATAAATTTTGAAAGAATTTATATAATTACAATAGTATCTTTGATTACATCTTTTATTGTTTCATTAACAGGTATAATTGGCTTTATAGGCTTAATAGTTCCTCAAATAAGCAAATTTTTTGTCAAGAGCAATGATTATAGATTATTATTTTTACCAACTATTTTAATAGGTTCAATAATATTGATAATATCGGATATTTTATCAAGAACTTTAATAGATGGTCAAGAGATACCTATTGGAATATTTACATCTATATTAGGATGTCCATTCTTTTTATTTCAATTAAGAAAAAACTAAGATTTCTAGCCTGTAGGTGAATTATTTATTAGCCAAGTTGCAAAAGTTTCTGATATTTTCCAAGTTTTACCAATATATTTTCCTGGATAACTTTTTAACAAAACCTAGAAAAATGGAGATATCTTCAGAAGTAACTTCTTCCATAATTTTATGGATAGGTTGATCTTTATATATACCTTCACTTGGTGGTGGTAATTCAACTGTAAATTCTGCACATTCTCTAATTGCTTCTATTGCTATACCCATTATTAATTCTTCTTCCATTTTACTAAGTCTAAATCCAGGTGAAGCACTTTTATTGTACAAATTATTCTTATAATTATCACAAAAAGTAATATTGAGCTCTATCATATCACTAAATGTAGCAGTTTTTATTTTTACTTCTTCAATTTCTTCTTGATCTTCAACTTTTGGTTGTATTTTTTTTGCTTGTACTCCAACTTTATCAGCAAATGATGAAATAAATTTATTAGCAAAGGCTAATGGTATCTCTAATAATTTTGCTAAAATAGAATAAAATTTAACTATTGGCTTCATAATAATAGTTCCTAATTTTGTAAAGTAAAGCACTTATTGTATTATCTATATTAGCCCATAGTATTTCTATTGAATCTTTTAATTCCTCTATTTTTTCAATTATTGTTAGTTCATTCTCATTTTTAGTTTTTGGTAAATCTGATTGATTTAAAGGTTTTGTTTTTTTTTGAACATTTACTTTTGATAAACTTTTTGTAGGATTCTTAGTTTTTTTTAGGTTCCTGTTTTTTTTCTTCTTGTTTTTGGTTGTACATCCTTTATTTCTTCTCCTTTAATTTCTTCTTTAACGCTATCTTCTTTTAAATAACTTGTATATGCTTTTCTAGCTGTATTTGTTGTAGTAGAATCTATAGAAACTAATTTTAGACTCTCATTATCACCAAATTTAAAACTATCTCCTTCTTGATTTTGAAAACCTGTCATAAATAAAAATAATATTTTACAAAGATATTATATCATTTGTATATGCTTTTTTGTATTATTTATTGTATAAGTTCACTAAGTAATTAATTAAATCATTCTTTGACAATAAAAACTTTTTATTTTAAAATGTTTTTAAGGTATTATTGAATGAAAAAATTTATTATATTTTTTCTTTTTTTAACTTCTTGTGTAAATAATAGTTTTGTTATAAGCAAAGATAATTTAAAAATTACTTCTTCTAATATAAAACTTGATTTAGGTCCAGGTTCAA
>BPII01000006.1 GCA_026004035.1 Candidatus Sericytochromatia bacterium
ACTTTTTTTTGCATCTTCAATATCCATTAATTCAGCTTTAACATCCAAATTATCTAAAATTTTTCTATTAACAATTTCTTCAACTTTTCTAATTTCTTCTTTTGTCATAGCTGAATTATGATTAAAGTCAAATCTAGTAAAATTTTCATTTACTAATGAACCAGCTTGTTTAACATGTATGCCTAAAACATCTTTTAATGCCTGATGTAATAAATGTGTTACAGAATGATGTCGCGCTGTAGCTTTTCTTATTTCACTTTCTATAAATACAGTTACGATATCACCAACTTTTAATATATTTTCATTTGAATTTATTACATGTAAAAAATAATCACCTACTTTTTGAACATTTATCAATTGGAAAACTTTATTGTTAATTTCTACCTGACCTCTATCACTTACTTGTCCGCCACTTTCAGCATAAGCACAAGTTTTATCTAATACAAAAACTATTGTTTTATTTTTATCATCAAAATTTACAGCTAAAACTTTAGCAGTTGTTTTTAATTCATCATAACCAGTAAATATAGTTGGTTCTATATTTTCCAAATTTAACTGAACAGCAATATCATTTAGAGTATGAATATTATGAGCTTCTTTAGCTCTCATTATTTGTTTTTCCATTTCCAAATCATATTCTTTTTTATTAACACTTAGATTATTTTCTTGTGCTATCTCATAAGTTAATTCAAATGGAAATCCATAAGTGTCATACAATTCAAATGCAATTTTTCCACTTAATTCTTTTTTATTTTCTTCTTTTAATTGATTTATATTTTTATTCAAAATCTTCATACCATTGTTAAGAGTTCTATTAAACAATTCTTCTTCTTTTTGGATAGTTTTATTTATATGTTCTTTTTTTTCTTCAAGCTCTTTATAATAATCTTTTCCATAATCTATAACATCAGTAACTAAATAATTTAAGAAAGGTTTTTCAATGCCTAATAACTTACCATATCTTATAGCTCTTCTTATTATTCTTCTTAAAACATATTCTCTTCCTATATTACCAGGAATAACTCCATCAGCTATTAAATGAACTGATGCTCTTATATGGTCAGCTATTATTTTGAAATAAACATCATCTTCTTTTGAATTTTTATACTTTTTACCTGATATTTCTTCTATTTTTTTCAAAATGTCTCTAAATACATCTGTATCAAAATTTGATTCAACACCTTGTAAAACAGAACTTATTCTTTCTAATCCCATGCCTGTATCAATGTTTTTTGAAGGTAAAGCTACTAAAGAACCATCTTCTTTTTTATTAAACTCCATAAATACAAGATTCCATATTTCTAAAAATCTATTGCTAGATGAACCTGCTTTTTCATTTGGATCACCATTACCATATTCTAATCCCATATCATAATAAATTTCTGAACAATAGCCACAAGGACCAGTTTCACCAGCAGCCCAAAAATTATCATCATCACCTAACTTTACAATTTTTTGATTACTTAAGCCAATTTCTTTATTCCATATATTATAAGCTTCTTCATCTTTGTAATGAACACTAACACTTAGTTTATTTTCAGGTATGTTTAATTCTTTTGTTAGAAACTCCCATGCCCATAAAATAGCTTCTTTTTTATAATAATCTCCAAATGAAAAATTACCTAGCATTTCAAAAAACGTATGATGTCTTGGTGTTTTTCCTACATTGTCTAAATCTGTTGTCCTACAACACTTTTGATAAGTTGTAACTCTTTTATCAGTAGGATGTTCTACACCAAACATTATTGGCTTGAATTGAAGCATTCCTGCTGTAGTTAATAAAACAGTTGGATCATTGTAAGGAACTAATGATGAACTAGGTAAATGTTTATGTCCTTTTGATTTGAAAAAATTTATATATTTTTCTTTTATTTCCTTGGAAGAAAACACCTAAAACTCCTTATAAAACTATATAAAGACTAATTATAACTTATACAGATAAATTTATAAAAAAGTTTTTGCAAATATAAATATTTTGTTATTATTTCAGTAATATCTAATGTTAAATAAACTACATTTTATTTTCCAACCAGCTTACTATTTCATCATAAACTTTATCAGATGAATAATCCATCATTATAGAATGTCCTGTATTAGTTATTTCAACATATTTTTTATCATTTGTATTTATAGCATCAAATACCATTTTAGACTTTGAATTACTTATTAATTTATCATTTTTAGCTACTATAAATAAAGTTGGAATATTTATTTTACTTGCTATTTTTTCATGATTTATTTCTTCTATCATATATTTATAATTAGCTACAGGCATTTTATCCTGCAAATCACCTTTACTTTCTAATCTTCTTATTGCTTCTGGACTTAATAAAATATCTTTTGCTTTATACTTATAAGGTAAATATAAATGTTTTCCTGTAAATAATAATATTGGAGAATTCAAATCATACAATATTTTATAAGCTAATTTTTCTAATTTACCAATACTATCTTCAAATTTTCTAGGAGGACATAATAAAATACATGTTCTAGCTTTTTTACCTTTTTCATCTTCTGTTACAAGACGACTAGCTGCTATTGAACCTAAACTATGACCAATTACAGCAAACTTTTCATTATCAACATTTTCATGATTCAGTAGAAAATTTAAAGCACTTGAAGAATCTTGTAAATGACTTTTACTCGTATAATAACCTCTATCGCCATTACTTTTTCCATGTCCTCTAAAATCAAAAGTAAGAACTACATAACTTTTTTCAGAGAGTTTTGATGGTAAATCACCATACTCTTCTTTTGAAGATAAAAAACCATGTATTAGTAATAGTGCAGGAAACTTATTTTTTTCATTGGGAATATACAAATTAGAATGCAACTTTATATCATTATTTTCAATAAAGAATTCTTTTTTTATCATCTTTATTCTGCAAATCCTTGTTTTACAATTTGTTCACCATTAAAAGTAACTTGGTATTTAGGATTTTCTTCTGTTCCTTTCATTATTTCTATAAAATTTTCTGATACTAATTCAGAAATAAACGAGTCTAAAGCTTCATTACCAGGATTATTTGGTATTTTAGAAAAGAAATCATAAACTATTTTTGCAGGAACACCTGTATTTTCCATTCCTTCATATCTTTCATAATAAAACAAGATAGTTAAAACAACATCTTTATAACTTTTTGGACTTTTTAATTTTATAAAATCAGGTAAAGACATTTTACCTCTTGAAATAGGCTTAAACTCTTCTTTTTTTTCTTCTTTTTCACCTATTAATTCAGAAGGTATTTTATCTTTAAATAAAACTAACCATTTATTCATATAAGATTCTACAAACTCTTTGTCACCACCAACAGAAAATTCAATATCATCAACTTTTAAAGCAAAGTGATAGTTTTGCATATTTGCTCCTCACTAATATTATAATAAAATGTAACATTTCTAAATAACTTTGACAATTGATTTACTTTTAAAAACTTGATTTATTTTTAAAAACTATTGATAAAAACAATATTGCAAATAAATTAAATTATAATTTATTTTATGAGTATAAATTTATTTATAGATTCCATATTAGATAAGCTAGAAAATTTTAAAAATTTGAAAGATTTATTTGATTTTGCAAAAATACATCAAAATTATATTCCAGAAACTAAAATATTTTTTCAAAATAATTCAAAAATAATTGATATTTTTAACAACAATTTTCTGAAAAGTTTAGATATTCAAGATTATTCTGTAATAGAGTTAAATAATAAGAGCAGAATTTTAATAAGTTCTAATCAAGATATACAAAAATTAACTATAGTGCTAAAAATATGTATAGAAAATATAAAATTAAATAAAAGAAAGTCAGAAATTAAAAATATAGAAGATATAATTAACTTTACAACTGAAATATCAAATTTTTCTACAAGTGAAAAGGATATATTAGATTATGCACTAGGATTTTGTAGTAAAATTTTTAATTCAGAAAATTTATGTGTTCTTTTATATAATAATAATGAAGCAATAATTACAAATTCTTATAAAAACACTGAAGTTATAGGATTAGGTTATTTAATAGAAAGTAAATTAGGACAAACTTTAGAAGAAGTTTTTAATAATAAAAAAGCAATAAAGTTTAATAGTTTAAATGTAAGTAGTGAAATATATAATTCTTTAGGACAATTATCGTATATTTTTAACAAAGATAAAACAATATTAACTCCTTTATATAAAAATAATCTAAAAATTGGTATTCTAGTTATAAATATAGATAATTTACCAAATACTCAAAATGAAATTTATTATTTTCTTACAAGTATAGGAAAAATAATTTCAAATAATTTGTATAATATTAAAAAATATAATGATCTTGATAAAAATAATAACTATTTAAGTAATCTAATAAAAACATCCAAAGATGCTATTATTTCTTTAGATATTTCAGGAAATATCAATATTTGGAATGAAGGAGCTAAAAATATATTTGAATATGAAGAAGAAGAAATTATTGGAAAGTCTATGTTTAATCTTTTTTCATCAGATACAAGATTAAAAGTTAGGACACAATGGGTAGAGGTGCTAAATGGAAAAAATATAAATGGTACAGAAGGATTTGCACTTAAAAAAAAATGGTGCAAAATTTCCGGTATTTTACACTTTTTCATTAATGAATGATAATAATAAAATTATTGGAGTTTCTATTATATTTAGAGATTTAACAGATAAAAAGAAGCTTGAAAAAGATATATTAGAAAGTAAAAGTAGATTACAAGCTATTTTTGATGGTTTAAATGCTGTTATAGTTCTCTTTTCTCTAGAAAATGAAATTTTAATGGCAAATAAAGAAGCTTTAAAACTAGCAAATATTGCTCCAAAAGAATTAATAGGAAAAAAAAATTATATATTGCTTGATGAAATAAAAATGAAACCATTAGAAATAGTTAAAAAATCTAAAAAAATATTTTCAATAGATAAAGTATTTTTTCAAGCAAAAGAGTATAATTTAAAGCTTATTCCTGTTTTTGACTCAATAGGAAATATTATAAGTATAATTCTTTATGCTCAAGAAATTTTATAATAATTTAACTATGTTTAGCTAGAAGTCTCCATCCTTTATAGGGTGGAGATGACAGTAATAGAATAGACTTGTTTTAACCTTAAAATAAATGGTTTTATAAAAACAGAAAATTAATACGATATAGTACTTATAGTGATTTTGTAATGTAAAATTTCTCTAAATAAATGATGCATAATTAATATTTAAAAATAAAGTATAAAAAATAAAAAAAACTATAAGTTTTTAATAAATTACTTGAAATATAAGAATTTTAGTATAATTATACAAAATTGTAACTATAAGAAACATTAACCTTTAATGCACTATCAATTAATAAATTGGTAACTTTTCTATGAAACAATTATTTATTACTTCTTCTAATAACATAAATAATTTTGAAAAAAATAATGCCTAAATTTTAACATTAATAGTTTTTGTATTCAAGAATTTTTTTATATTATAATTTATCTATGAAAAAGAAAGAACTATATAAAATCTATGACAGAAATTATAAGGAGTTCTTTTCAAAACACATTTGCAATAAGAGAATTATTAGAAACATTTGTAAATGTAGATTTAGTCAAATATATAGACTTTAATAATGTAGAGATAATAAACAAATCATTTATTCTTGATAGTAATAAAGAGAAAGAATCTGATATTATTTATAAAATAAAACTAAGAGAACAATATTCCGATATATCACTATATATAGTCATATTACTAGAATTTCAATCAAGTATAGATAAAAATATGCTTTATAGAATGATAGAATATACATTGTTATTATACAAAGAATTAGAGAAAACAAATAAAAAGTTACCTCCTGTTTTTCCAATAGTTTTATACACAGGAAATAATAAATGGAATGTGCCTAATGATTTAAACCAAATAGTAAAAGGTAATAAATTACTAAATGGACTTAAATTTAAATATTTTCTTTTAGATGTAAATAAATATACAAAAGAACAATTACAAGAAATAGGAAATATAATATCAACATTATTTTTAGCTGAAATAATAGAAGCTGAAGACATTCAAGAATTAGGAAATCAAATTGATAAATTGATAGAAAATGAAAATAATACAGAAAATATTAAACAGCTAATAAAATTTATTCTAAATATTTACAAGAAAGATGAAGAAATAGACTATAATAAATTACAGGAAGACTTAAATAGTAAGTTTAGGAGTGGTTCTATGTTAGTTGAAAATGTTCTTAAATTTGAAAAAAAAGCTAGAATGAAAGGTTTTAAAGAAGGTATTGAAAAAGGTATTGAAAAAGGTATTGAAAAAGGTAAAATTGAAGGTCTGAAAGAAGGTGAATTGAAAGGTAAAATTGAAACATTAAAAGTAAAAACATTAAAATTATTATTAAAAAAATTCAGAAAGTTACCAAAGGATGTAGAAGAAAAGATACAAAATTGTAATGATTTAAATAAATTAGACTTAATTATTGACAATATTTTTGATATTTCTTCTTTAGATGAAGTTAATAAATACTTATAATTCAATCTCCTAAATACATTCTTTCAACAAATATGTCTAATTCATTTTGTATTTTATCTAATTCACTTTAACAACGAAATTCTAAAATTAACATAAAGTAATATTGACAATATTTAGAGAGTAATTAGTTATAATATAATTTGTATTTTTATTTTGGATAGGTTAAAAAGTAAATATGTTACCAGTAAAAAAAATATGACATAGTAACAATATATTATTTAATAGATGAAGTATTGAGAATATTAAATTTAAAAAGAATAATAGGAAGAGCATCTAAGCTAAATTTGTTTGAGTTAATAACATTAGGTGTATATAGATATATAATATCAGCGAATAATTGGAAGAGCTACTATCAGACAATAGAGAGGGACTATAGAGTATATTTTCCAGATTTACCGTATTACAATTTTGTTAAAGAGATATACCAATTTAATACTTCAATTATTAATGTTATTAATGAAGGAAACAAAAATAAAAGAAGGAATATTTATAATAGATTGTACATCTTTAAAAGTAAAAGATTTTATAACCTAGAAACTACTCTTTATCGTTCTGTTGAAGTGAAGGTTATATTAATCATGTTTTGTTAGTATTACTATCTTATCAAGTAAAGAAAATATTTTTAGCTAATTTTTAATTTCATTTTTAAGGTTTTATTATATCTTACTACAATAATTCTTACATTATTCATAATTTAAGCCAAGTTCCAGAATATGAAAGCTTTTTTATTATACTAAAAAATTGCTTTGCTTGAAATATTTATATCAAAGCAAAATTGTTCTACATGTTTTAACTTATAATAATAATAAAATCAAATTTTACATAAAATTTAATCATAATTAAAATAAATCTTTAAAATTTAAAATTATAATAAATTATAATGTTTTTAATTATTAACTAATGTATTGAAGATATATGAAGAAAGTAAGAATAGAAACATTTGGCTGTCAAATGAACAAGTCTGATTCTGAAAAAATGTATGGTTTATTATCTACAATTGGTTATAGAGAAACTGAATTTGTAGAAGATGCAGATTTGGTAATTGTAGATACTTGTAGCATAAGAAAAAAATGCTGTAAATAGATTAATGGGACATTTAAGTAATTATAAAACTTTAAAAAAATATAATCCAGATTTAATTATTGCTGTTGCTGGATGTGTTCCACAACATGAAAAAGAGAATATAAGAAAAAAAGCTCCTTGGGTAAATATAGTTTTCGGTTCTCAAAATTTTAATAAAATACATGAAATGGTTAAAAATTTTGAAGAAAATAGAAAGTCAATAGTTTCAATAGTAAAACAAACTGATGTATATGAAGAGGATATACCTGTTATAAGAGATAATAAATACACAGCTTGGGTAACTGTTATGAATGGTTGTTCTAGATATTGCACTTTTTGTATAGTTTCTTATGTGACTACTAATTATTCACCAAGACCAGGAACACTAGTAGCAGAAATGGAAGATCAAATACCTGAAGAAGAAAAATACAAAATGTCGAATTATTTAAATAAAATTGTTCAGAAAATAGCTAAAGAAAAAAATTGTCAAGAAATAGGTAAAATAAGAACTGTTCTCGTTAAAGGATTTAATAAAGAAAAAGGAGGTAAGTTTTATGGAAGAACTAGGAGGAATAAATTAGTTCATTTTGAATGTGATGAATCTATGCTTGGTAAAATTGTAGATATTAAAATAACTGATGCCACAGTAGCTTCATTAAGAGGTGAAGTCATGAAACTTGCAAAAGTTTAATTAAGGAGTTACTTAGTGAAAATATTATTTATAATAATAGGTCCAATTTCATTTAAGATAAGTCAAATAATAAAAAATTTTATAAAACAAATAGAAATTCAAGAAAACAAAATATATTTAATGTGTGATGAAATAAATTTAGTAAGTATAAATGGAAAAAATATAAATTATATAAACACTTCTAAAAACTTTAATGAAAATATATTTAAAAAAGTTTTAAATGAAATTAAATTTGATATTATTTTTATTTCTAATATAGAAACACTATTATTTGACGATTCTCAACTTACAATAAAAAGAGATTTTTTTAAACATATAAATTCTACTGTTTTATTTTTAGCTCCTCAATTAGAAGTTTTATTTAATTCTAAATCAATATCTTATCTTAATAATTCATTAAATATAAATTTTCCTTATTATATATTAAGTCCATGCCCACCTAATATTCCTGATGAAGATATAGATGATATAAAGAGAGATAAGAATATAGAAATAATTTATTGGAAAAATTTAGAATCTTTTGCTTTTTTGAATAAAGATGATGCAAGAGAAAATTTATCTAAATTAACAAGAAGTAGCAAAGATATTAAAAATGTCTCAATAATATTAGATTTAGAACAAGTTTTATATTCTAGCACATTAAATTTTAACTATCATTATAAAATAATGATAGATTGTATATATAAATATCTTACAAATTTAAATATTAAATGTAATCTATTTTTAGCTAATATTTCATATCCAAATTTTAATAATTATAATGAAAATGTAAATTTAATAAATTTAGGAGTTTTAAATGAAGAGTTTTCAGAAATGATATTTAGATCATCAGATTTAATATTAACAGAAGCTATAGCATCACCTTTATTAGTGGAAGCAGCTAATTTAAAAGTTCCTGTAATAAATTTAAAAAATACTGTAAGAGTTACAAGTAAAGATGAAGAGAATACTAATTTAGAATTTAACTTTGATGAATTAACTGAATTTACAAGAAGTAAAATAGCTGAATTGTTAGAAAATAATTTTGATTGTTTATTTCCTTATTACTCATTTCCATTAAAGGCAAATAATATAAATTTTAACGAGACAAAAATATTTGGTAAATATATATTTACAATGTGTGATTTATTTGATGAAAAAGAAGTTACAAGTACAATAAAAGATTTACTATTAAATGAAGATGCTATAAAACAAGAAAAATATAGAATAGAACAATATTTAGAATTAAGAAGTGATGCTATTGATGCTACTGAAATAATTGAAAAATTAGCTTGATTATGCTAGACTTATAAATATCAATATCTTGAACATTTTAATACCATTTTATTAAATTGATAGTTCATTAAAAATATTATTTTTTTAGTTAAAATTTCACTAGAATACGTATATTCTAAATAATTTCTTAAATAATTATGTTTTTTTATTTTTCTATACTTTATTTAAATATGTTCGCAGTATTGATAAAAAAACAAGTTAAAATATAATTATCATTATATTTTATTTACAATGAAAAAACTACCATTAGGAATACAAACTTTTAAAGAGATAATAAATAACAGTTATCTATATGTAGATAAGACAGAATATATATATAATCTAATAAACGAAGGAAAATATTATTTTATATCAAGACCAAGAAGATTTGGGAAGAGTTTATTAATATCAACATTAAAAGAGATATTTTTAGGAAATAAAGAATTATTCAAAGATTTATGGATATATGATAAAATAGAATGGGAAAAACATCCTGTTATTCATATTGATTTTTCTGGTTACTTTTGATACACATGATAATTGAAAGAAGAATCTTAATTAGTATTAATAAAATTGCAAATGATAATATAACATAAAGTTAGAATACTCATTTTAGATAAATCAAAGTTTGAAGAACTTTTAAGAAAATTATCAAATATAAATAAAGTAGTAATATTAATAGATGAATATGATAAACCAATAATAGATTTTGTAGATGATTTAGAGAAAGCAAATAAAATAGAGAAGTATTAAAAGAGTTTTATGACAGTAATAAAAGAATCGGATCAATATATAAAGTTTGTAATATTAACAGGAGTAAGTAAATTTGCTAAAGTATCAGTATTTTCAGGATTAAATAATTTAACAGATATAACAATAGATGATAAATTTGCTAATTTATTAGGATATACACAAGAAGAGTTAGAATATTATTTTGAGGAGAACATAAAGTTATTAACAAATAAATTTAATATTCAAAAAGAAAAATTATTGTATGAAATAAGAAGATGGTACAATGGTTATTCTTGGAATGGAAAAGATTTTTTATATAATCCTTACTCAATATTATCATTATTTTTAAAACAAGAGTTTAACAACTACTGGTTTGCAACTGGAACACCTACTTTTTTAATAAAGTTAATAAAAGAAAAAAATGTAGATATTAAAGAATTTGATAATTTAGAAAAGTTAAGTTCATTATTAGAATCATTTGAAATAGATAATATAGATATTTATTCATTACTTTTTCAGACTGGATATTTAACAATAAAAAAGGTGATACAAGAAGATTTCACAAGAAAAAAATATATATTGTCATATCCAAATCTAGAAGTAAAAGAATCATTTTTGAATAATATTTTAAAATCATTTGTAGAGAATAGTAATTCAGATGTTTTAATATGGCATATAAAAGATGAAATAGAAAGAAATAATTTAGACAAAGTATTTGAGATAATAAAAAGTATATATGCATCAATACCAAATCAAATATTTATGAAAGATAAAGAGAGTTATTATCATACAATATTTTATTTAATATTAAGTTTATTAGGAACAAGAATAGAAGTAGAGATAAATACAAATATAGGAAGAATAGATGGAGTAATACATACAAAAGAGAGAATATATATAGTAGAGTTTAAAATAGGAAAAGCAGAAGAAGGATTAAAACAAATAGAAGAGAATAAGTATTATGAAAAATATTTATCATTAAATAAAAAAATAGTTCTTATTGGAATTGGTTTTAATAAAAGAAAGAAAAATATTGATAAATATGTATGTAAAGAATTAGGATGATATTATATAAACATTGTCTTATAGAAGATAAACAAACTATAACAAATTCTTCTGTTTAAAATGGGTGGAAACTGAACTTTAGCATGGTGTATTTAAGGAATACAATAAATATTTATTGTAATAAGTGTATTTTAAGAAATAATATTAAATAAATAATTAATTTTTTTTTTTTTTTTGTTAAGTTACTATTTAGTTATTAACAAATCTATTGAAAAGTATATTTAATTTTTATAAAATACTCATAAGTATAATTTATAAATTTAAATTTTTTATTTAAAGTAAGGATAAAGACAATATGCTAAAAAAACTTGTGAACAATAGAATTGCATTAATTTTATCATCAGTATTAATAGTTTCATGTAGCACAAATATTGATAATGTAAGTAATCTAAAAAGTTTAAATAATCAAGTAAAATTGGGTGATAAAAAAAACATTTGGAATAAAAGGGGAATAACAACGGTTCAGAATACAGATTTAACATATTATGGTAACTGGAAGTGGAAATGGATACTATTCACGAATCTACAGCACCAATAAATAATACAGATGCTTTTTTGTCGTATAGTGGTAATTGGGTATATCTTAGAGAGTTGTCTTAAATCTTGTGTATGAAAATCCTAAAAATATTTTATAGACTGATTTCAAATATGTATAAACACAACTTTCTTGATAACTCTCCTTTATCATTCTGTTGAAGGTTATATTAATCATGTTTTATTAGTATTACTATCTTATCAAGTAAAGAAAATGTTTTTGGGTAATTTTTAATTTTGCTTAATAGAAAGTCATTTCTTTACTTTCAGCACCTTGTTCTATAGGGTGTAAAACAATTGTTTTTAATGAGAAGAATTTTATTTTAAAAATAAAATATTTTGAAATTCAAATATTTAAATATTAAAAATTTATAAAATTTTCAATGAAAATAATTTTTGTTTGATAAGTTTATAAATATATTTATTATTTTTAATACTTTGCTTATGAATAGAATTTTAATAATTACATTTCTAATAGTACCAATTTTACTAAGTGCATGTTCTAAAAAAAATAACGAAGCTAAAGCTGTTTCTGATAAAAAAGAACTTAGGCAAGAAAAAATTAGATTTAATATTGAGACAACAACAATAAAAGGAGAAAAATTTGATGATTACTTTGAGGTAATCGGAAATATACAACCATTTAATTCAACAACATTAAGTTCTGAAACAAGTGGAAAAATACTTAAATTAAATGTTAATGAAGGTGATTATGTAAATGAAGGTGATTTAATATTAGAAGCAGAAAATGATACAATAAAATATCAAATAAAACAATTAGAAGCTAATTTAAAACAAACGATAGCTATTCATAATCAAGCAAAAAATACAATAGGATTACAAAAATACTTACTTGATGGTGAAGTAAAAGTGAGACAACTTAGTCTAAATAATATAAATAAAGATGTTAAAAGAGATGAAGAATTATATAATTCTTCAGTAATTACAAAAGAAAAATTAGATGATAGAAAATTTAATAGAAATATAACGGAAATTCAGTACGAGCTAGCAAGAATAAATAAAGAACAACAAAATATTGTATTGGCAACAAATATTGAAACTACTAAAGCACAAATTGAAGCTTTACAAGCACAACTAGAATTATTAAAGATACAGTTAAGTAAAACTTATATAAAAAGTCCTGTTAGTGGAATTATAGACAAATTAAATGTAGATAAAGGAGAATTACTTAATCCTGGAACACCAATAGCTGAAATTATAAGAATAGATAAAGTTAAATTAGTTGGGGGAATACCTGAAAAAGAAATAAGTAATGTTAAATATAACGATAAAGTTAAAATTAAAGTTTCAGCTTATCCTGAAAAAGAATTCTACGGAAATATACAACATATAGCAAGTAATGCTGATAAAACAAGCAAAACTTTTGATGTAAAAATAATAATAGACAATAAAAATAATTTATTAAAACCTGGTATGCTTGCAAGATTTTTAATGCTAAGAAAAAAATATAATGATGCTATACTAATACCAAGTTCAGCAGTAATACAGACAGAAAATTCACTTATTGTATATGTAGAAAAAAATGAAAAAGTTACAGAAAGAAAAGTTAAATTAGGGAATTATTTTGGTAATAAAGTTTTAGTTCTTGAAGGACTTTCAGAAGGTGAAAAACTAGTTACAACAGGACAACAAAATTTGTCTAATGGTGATTTAGTAAAAGTTGTAAAGGCTAATTAATTATGAAACTAACAAACCTTGCAATAAGAAATCCAACTACAATAATAGTTTTAGTTTTGTTAATAATAATACTAGGTTATAAAACATATAAAGATTTACCTAGAGAAGCAGCACCAGATATAAAAGTTCCTACATTAATTGTTACAACGCCATATTTTGGAGTTTCTCCATCTGATATAGAAACATTAATTACTATACCTTTAGAGAAAAAAATAAAGGAAATAAAAGATATAAAAGAACTTCGTTCTACTTCAGCTGAAAGTGCTTCTATGATAATAATAGAATTCAATGCTGGTGTTGATATTGATTCAGCTCTTCAAAAAGTTAGAGATAAAGTAGATTTAGCTAAACCAGATCTTCCAAAAGATGCTGAAGAACCAATAATAACAGAAATAAATTTTGCTGATTTTCCAATAATGCTTATAGCTATTTCAGGTAATACAAGCTTAGTTAATTTAAAAAAAATAGCCGATGATTTTAAGGATAAAATAGATACTATCCCAGGTATTTTAGATGTTAAAATAACAGGTGGTTTAACTAGAGAAATTCATGTTGAAATTGACCCAGATAGACTAAAGTTTTACGAATTATCTTATGATGCTGTAATAAATGCGATAAGATTAGATAATCTTAATATACCTGGTGGTAAAATAAAACTTGGTTCTAATCAATTTTTAGTAAGAGTTCCTTCTGAATATGAAAAAGTAAGTGAAATTGAAAATACTGTTGTAAAAGTTGCTAATGGAAAACCAATTTTAATAAAAGATATTGGAGTAGTAAAAGATACTTTTAAAGAAAGAGAAACAATTTCAAGATTAAATGGTAAACCTTCCGTTACTGTTTCAGTTCAAAAAAGAAGTGGTGAAAATATTATTGAAATAACTGATGAAGTAAAAAAAAGATTAGAGCAATTTAAAAATAATGTTTCTCCAAATATTAATTTCACCATAACTTTAGATGCTTCTAAAGATATAAGAAATATGGTTAGTGATTTAGAAAATAATATAATTTCAGGGCTAATACTTGTTTTAGCGGTCCTATTTATATTTATGGATTGGAAATCAGCTTTTTTTGTATCAACTGCAATACCTCTATCTATGCTTATATCATTTATAGTTTTAAAAGCACTAGGTATAACGTTAAACATGGTAGTATTGTTCTCTTTAATTCTTGCTTTAGGTATGCTTGTAGATAATGGTATTGTTATTGTTGAAAATATATATAGACATCAGCAAGAAGGTAAAGAACCTATAGAAGCAGCAAAAATAGGAGTAGCTGAAGTAGAAATACCTGTTATAGCATCTACTCTTACAACATTAGCAGCATTTGCTCCAATGATATTTTGGCCTGGAATAATGGGAGAATTCATGAGTTATTTACCAAAAATGGTAATAATAGTTCTAACAGCTTCATTATTTGTTGCGTTGATTATAAATCCTGTTATGTGTGCTTATATGTTAAAAGTTAAAGAAGAAAAAATCAAAACAGCAGAAAGTGAAGATAATATTTTTATTAAAACTTATAAAAATTTCTTATTTTTTTCTTTAAAACATAAATATTTATTTATATTAGTAAGCTTTTTAACTTTAGTTTTAACTTTTATTGCTTATAGATTTTTAAATCATGGTATAGAATTTTTTCCATCAACAGATCCTAGAAGGATAAATATAACAATAAAAGCACCTGATGGAACAACTCTTGAAGAGTCTGATAGAATATCAAGAATAGTAGAAGAAAGACTAAAAAAATATAAAGATATAGACTACTTTGTTACTAATGTTGGAACAGGAGGAAATCAAGGAGGATTTGGTGGGAGTGAATCAAGTAGTAACTATACTACAATAAACGTTGATTTTGTTGATAGAAAATTAAGAAGTCAATCATCTCTTAAAACAACAGATGAAATAAGAAAAGATTTAAAAGATATAGCAGGAGTTGAGATAGAAATAAAAAAAGAACAAAAAGGACCACCAGCAGGGTATCCTGTAAATGTTGAAATAGCAGGTGATTCTTTCGAAATGCTAGGTAAAATAGCACAGAATGTTAAAAATGAAATAGCTTCTGTAAGAGGATTAGTTGATTTAAAAGATAATTTTAGTACAGGAAAAAAGGAAATAAGAATAATTATAGATAAAGAAAAAGCACAAGTATTAAAATTAAATACACAAGGTATATCAAATGCAATAAGAACAGCTTTTAATGGAACAAAAGCTAGTGTATTTAGAGAAGAAGATGAAGAATACGATATAATTGTTAAATTACCAGAAGAAAAAAGAAATAATATTAATAGCTTAAAAACAATGTATATATCTGGTAAAGATGATGTTCAAGTTCCACTTGAATATGTAGCAAAAATATATTCAGTCCAAGGTTACGGTTCAATAAGAAGGCTAAATCAATCAAGAGTTATTACAGTATCTGCAAATGTAGAAGGTAGAAATGCAAACGAAGCCTTACAGGAAGTAATAAAAATAGTTAATGAAAAAATAAAATTACCATCAGGATATACTATAAGATATACAGGTGAAAATAAAGAAAAGGAGGCAGCTAGTAAATTTTTATCAAATGCTTTTTTAATAGGAGTTTTTCTTATAATAATGATATTAGTATTTCAATTTAATTCTATAGTTTTACCTTCTATTATAATGTTTTCAGTAATATTATCTTTAGTTGGTGTATTATGGGGACTTATAATAACAAGGACCCCTTTCGGAGTTATTATGACAGGAATTGGAGTTATAAGTTTAGCAGGTGTTGTTGTCAATAATTCAATAGTTCTTATAGATTATATACAACAATTAAGAAAAGAAGGGCTTAATAAAATAGATGCAATAATAAAAGCAGGTGCTACAAGATTGAGACCTGTTTTATTAACAGCTATAACTACTATTTTAGGACTTTTACCTATGGTATTAGGAATAAATATTGACTTTGTAAATATGACTATTGATAGTGGTTCTGATAATACCCAATGGTGGGGACCAATGGCAGTTGCTGTTTTTTATGGATTAACGTTTTCTACTATACTGACATTAGTTTTTGTTCCTGTTATGTATTTAACAATTACTGATAATATTGATAAATTTAAAGGCTTATTATTAAAAATATCAAATAGAAAAAAAATTGAAAAACAAAAATTTTTTTCAAAAAAAGATATTAAACCTCTTACTAATTAACAAACTTCTTGGGCACTAGGATTGAGTTATGGAAAAAATTACATTAAAAAGGTTATAAATACTAAATTTGAAGTATATTTAAATATAAATCTTTAAAATGCTTACTATTAAGGTATTTTAAGCTTATCAAAAATAACATTAGCCCAGTGTCATTTTGTAAAAAAATAAAAAAATCTATTGTATCATAACAGAAAAACTAACTTCACCACTACTTCCAGGAGTTAATATTCCATTTACATTCCAAATTATAAGTCCTGTTCCATTTACAGGTGGTGCTGTTATAGTTCCACTTCCTGTAACAAAACTTGCAGAAACAAAAGTGGTATTAGCCGGTGTCATATCTTGTATTTTTATATTTTTTAAATCATCATTTCCCATATTAGTATAAACTATACTATAAGTTAAAATTGTTCCCGGTGGTTGGCTTCCTGTTGGACTAACTGTTTTAATAAGTCTTAGTACTCCTGATGTTCCTGAATCTGATACAGTTGTAATATCTTGAACTATGGCAACTTTATTTTGTGTTAATAATGGATCAGATGGTGTTAAAGTTGCTGTTAGGGTTAAAGTATCTACTGTATTTACAGGTGCATTACTTGGAATTTCTACTTTAACTATAATTCTTATGCTATGATTTGAATTCAAGTTATAAATATCACCTAATGACATACCGTTAACATTACTATAAGGAGTATCAGGTCCATCTAATATACCATTTTCATTTACATCTCTAAAGAATGTATATGTCCAACCTTGAACTGAACTGAAATTTAATGTTACATTACCGGCTAAATCACTTCTCAAGTAATGAGTATAATATATTGTGCTACCTGCTAGAGCATTACTAGAATTATTTGGTGAAAACACAAAATTGTCTGGACCAACTATTTTTACAGAAGAAAATTCTGATGTATCATTTGTAGAATTTGTGGCTGTAGTAGTTATGTATTCACCTTCAACTATCTTTCCACCAACATTTGGAATAATACAATCAATATTTCCATTACTATCAGCATAACAATTTCCTAGATATATTTGTCCTTCACCATGTTGAACATTTTTTACCATCACCTAGTATTATTTCACCATTATTATTTCCATCATCAGTAGCTTTGAATACTTCTATAAGAGAATTTGCAAAAGCTGTTTGATTTGGTGCAGAACCAACATAACCTTTTATATGTAATGAATCACCTACTAATATTGCTGATGTAATAATTGGGTAATCAGTTCCATTATTAGCAAGAGAAGAATTTATTATTCCATCATTTGGAGTTACTCCATCAAGATTTATTCCTAATGTATTTGGATCAGGATTATCTGACCTTAAGTCTATACCTAGATTAGCACTACCTGAAACTAACCCATTACGAAAAATACTATTTTCTGTTATACGAACTCTATTAGTAGATTGAACAACAATACCAGCTCCACCACTATCAGATATTATATTTCTATATATTTGAACAACTGAACCTGAACCTATTGTTCTAACTATGATATTTATAGGTTCATTTGAAGGATTTCCATCTAAATTTTTACCATTATTTGAATATGTATTTTCTTGAACAACTAAATTAACAACATTTGCTGATGGATTATATCCTAATTCACTACCTGCTCCTCTCATGTGATGAACATAGTTATACTGAATAGTATCATTTAAACCATTTCCTATTATAAGAATTCCATCAAAAGTATTAGTTTGACCTGTTGAAGGTCTTGTAACTTCATTATATTCTACAAGCATATTAGAACCGCCACCATCTCTTCTTATACCAGAATTATTTGTCTTTACATAGTTATGTCTAACTATCATATTTGAGCTGTTATTTCCTAATTCAACAAAATATGTAGCAGAATAAACTGTTGATTCTACTCCATTTGCTTGCATTCCAAATAAATTATCTTGAATTAAAGAATTATTACCTTGTATTAATACTCCACAAGCAACAAAAGCTATATTTCTTAATTCAAATCCTGTAGCTGCTGTTGTAGTTGTAAGTCCTCTTATATTTGAAGCAACAATTTCTACTTCAGGATTATCAAATGGTGGTAAATATGTTTGTGATACTCCTACAAAAACATTACCTGCTGTTTGTCCAATATTTGTTTCTTGACCTCCAGCTGTTCTTACATTATTCGTTTGTGTTCTACCATCTATTATAGTATCTGGAGCTGTTATATCAGGTAAAGCTGAAGATAATATTATTCTTGCAGCACCATAAGAAGTTAATTGATTTGTGTAAGATGTGTTTTGTCCTGGATTTGAAACTCCATTTGGTATCATAAAAATAGATACTTCTTTACCAGGTGTTTGTCCAACCTGTGCAAGTCCAGAATTACCTAAAGCATTACTATTTAGTATAAATTGTCTTAAACTTCCTTGTCCAGAATTATTTGTATTTACAATTGTGTCAAAGTTAAATCCAAAATCTACACCTGTAATATTTGAAACTAAATATACATTTGTAATAGATTGTGCTGTTGTAGTTGATGTATTAAGAGCTGATAAAGTTGTACTACCATTTCCGGCATCTACCTTTGTAGGATCCTGACCACCTACCATATTTGTAATATCTACAACAATACCACTAGAAACATCTGTTCTAAAAGTTTGAACTCCAAGCTCACCTGAACCACCACCTGGTCTTGATGAAGTAACAGAACTATTAACTACTCTTACAGTATAATTTCCAGGTAATAATCCACTAAAAGTATAAATCCCACTAGCATTTGTTGTTGTAAATGTAACAAAATTACCTGCACTATTATATAACTCAACTCTTACATTAGGTCTTCCTACCCCTGAAGCACTTGTAAAATTTCTACCTGCACCACCACCATAATTTATATCTTCAAATACTCTACCTGATATAGAGTAAGTAGCATTTGATATATTTATTGTATAATCTTCAACCTCTCCATCTAAAAATGTTCCTCCAGTATCATTAGCACTTATAGAACCTGTTGTTAATCTTAATCTTACATAAGAATCACCAGCTACTATATTAGGACCACTTCCACCTATATTATTCCAAGTTAAAGTTACATTTCCATTTGTTCCATTAGGTACATTAACACTAGTAGCTTCATCAGCTTGAAATATTCCATCTCTATCAAAATCTATCCAGCCGTATAATGTTGCATTATTACCAGTGTTATTATATACATTAACATTCAGACTATATGTTGAAAAAGATGTATGTAATAATGGAAAGCTTGTAACTCCATCTTCATCATCTGTATTATCATTATCATCACCATTAGCACTTATACCTGGTAATCCATCATTTTCAGAATCTATTAAAGAACCTATTCTAATATTATTTTTTATAGCATGACGTGCTCCTGATGAAGAATTCAATGTTAAGTATGAATTTGATGCATCTCCATAATCATAAACATTCTGTATTGTTAATGTGTAATCTTCAACTTCTCCATTATTTTTCAAGCCTGCAAAATCTGAGTTTGATAAAGAATCAGTTGTAAGTCTTACTCTTAGATAAGAATTTCCAGCTTGTATATTTGTTGGTATAGATAACCAAGTTAATGTAAATGTTCCATTATTTGTTCCATTAGGAACAGTTATTAAACTACTAGCTTCACTGCTTTGAAAAACTCCATCTAAATTAAAATCTATCCAAGCTCTTAAATTTGCGTTTGAGCCTGTGTTATTAGTTACTAAAACATTAACAGAATATGAAGAAGCATTTGTATATAAAATTGGTATAGTTGAAATTGAATCTTCATCATCACTTGTATTTGAATCATCTCCATTTGCACTTGTATTCGGTTGTCCATTATTATCAATATCTATTAAAGCACCTAATTTAATATTATTCTTTATAATATGTCTAGCACCATTTGATGAATTAATAGTTAAATATGTATCTGGTGCATCACCATAGTCATAAGAAGTTATAGTAATATCTTCATTATTTGTAGATGTTGCAATATAGTAACTGTTGGTTGTTTGCCCACTAGTTGTTCTTTGTGGATCAAGATATTGAGCTTGAGCTGGATTTTGAAATGTTCCTTCAAAAATTGTATTAGGAATATTCACATTAAAAGTTATTGTTACACTTCCTCCACCTGGTATTGTAAAAACTCCCCAATTTGGATTTGTAGAACCAGATGATGGATTTGTTACAGGACTTCTTGTCGCTCCACCTGATAGATTAACTGAAGTTGTAGACAAATATGTAAATCCACTTGGTAGTAAATCAGATATATTAACTTGTTCAGCATTACCTCTATTGATAGCATTTGATACTGTAATAGTGTATTGTCCTGTAATTCCTGAAGATGTATTTGTTAAATTTGGTGTTGATGTAGTCTTTGTAACTGTCAAATTAGGTAAGCAATCGGGATTTGCTCCAGCACCAGGTATTGTATTTATTGGAACAGGTGTTAGTAAATCACCAACAGAAGGAGCACCTGGACCTGATGTAGGAGCACCAAAGTAATTTGAAGTATCTGTTGTTGTATATCCAGGTGATCCATTTTGTATGTTTATTGTAGCTCCAGATGAAACAGTAACATATCCACCACCACCTCCACCACCAGGTCCATGAGAATTAATAAAACCTGATTGAGTTGGCCATGAATTAGCACCATTAGCACCTCTTGCATTTATTGTTATACCTGTTAGATTATTATCAGCTGTATAAAATAAAACACTACCACCTGCACCACCACCACCTGCACCATCATTAGCAGGGTCAGGAGGAGTAGTACCATTGGCATTTATAGTTCCTGTACTACCATTTATAGTTCCAGCTCTAATAAATACCATTCCACCACCTAAACCACCACTACTTTGAACACCTGATGAATTATTTCTTGTTCCAGCACCACCACCTCCTCCCATTACCATTCTTGTAGGAGAAGCAGGGAAAGGAGCACCACCTAAACCACCTCTTGGCAAGTTTGAATACCAAGTATTACCACCTTGACCACCAGCACCAAAATTAGAACCACCACCACCACCAGAATTTTGGTCATTAGCACTTGGGTTTCCATCTGTACCACCACCTCCAGCATTGCCGGGAGCACCCCTTGCAAAACTACCACCTGGATAACCTTCTACACCAGTATTAATAATATTACTACCATCATAAACATATCTTGGAGTTCCTGCTATACCTTCACCTTTTGAAGCATGAAAATTTCCAGAATTTCTGACATAGTCTGTATTAGAACCTCCAGGACCACCTGTTACTTGTCTAGCACCACCACCACGAAATCCTTTTCCTGTCATATCTATTGTTGCACCATTAAAATTTAGTATTCCAGCAACATCAAAAGCCAAAACTCCTCCTGTATTACCATTCCAAGCAGGAGCAGTTACTGTTCCACTTAAAGTCAAACTAGAATATTGAGGAACTCTTATAACTTGAAATCTTTTTTGACCACTTGTAGCAGTAGCATTTGCATTTATATAAGAATTAACTAATGGTGAGGCTAAGTTTATAGTTCCACCTGCTGTTGAAACTGAATTTGTTGCTATAGCATACTCAAAAAGTCCAGCATTACCAACACTTGTTTGTCCCCTTCCTGTTCCATCATTAGCTCCATAGTTAGCATTATTTGTATAATTTATTGTTCCATCTTGCATTTGTATTATAAGTAATAAGTCTCCTGGTGATATTCCAACAGCACCTAATCTTGAAGCTCCTACAGTTACTGATGTACTACCAGCTATAGGGTTTCCTGTTCCAGGGTAGTAATCTATAAGTAATGATGATGTAGGACCAGCTACTCCATCTTTACCAGGGTTACTACAATATGAAAATACTTCTTTTGTAAGAATTATATTTACTAAAATTAATATGAAAAGTATATTAAAAACTTTAAATTTCATCAATAATTTAACAAATAACCTCCATAACAAAATTATTGTAAATCTTTTTTAGTCAATACATTATTTTGTCCCCAGATATCACCAAAATTTCCTAATTTAAATGTTAGACCAATATAAGGGCCTTGAGCATTATAATTTGTAGTTATCAAATCTTTATCATTATAACCAAAGAAATTATATCCTAAAGCTAATCTTAAATCTTTCATAGGAAAATATCCTATTTCAGTAATAAAATCATTTAAAGATGTTAATGTTTCAAATTGAGTTAAATTTCTATATTCTCCTACTATATCAAAATTATAAGATAATTTATATGTTATTCTTGCAAGTCCTAAGCTAATGTTTGAATATACAGGATTAAATCCTTTTGTTATATCATAAGAATTTTTCCATGCAAGTTTTGTATATACTTCCCAATAATATGAAGGTTGAAAAAAGCCTTCAAATGAAAATATATTGTTTAAAACATCAGAAGAAAATTCTAATCCATCATGATTTTTTCTTAATTGATATTTAAACAAAGCATTGAAAAAATCACTATTTAAAGGTCTATAAGCTAGCCCAAATAAAGCATCCATATTATGAGTTCTTATCAATTCACTTGAACTGTTATACATAAATCTTCCAAATACACCAAAATCATCACCTAAAGCTCCAGCAGCATTAAAGTTAAATAAATTACTTGCTCTTAATCCATCTCTAAAATCATATTTAGCTGAAGCTCTAAATCCTAGATTTTTAGGGAAGTATTCAGTAGAAAAAGACCAAGCATTATAACTTTCATCCATAGATATATTTAAATTTGGATTATTACCATTTACTCTTTCAAAATTAATTCCTAATGCAAGTTCAGGAATTAGATTTATTCTATTATTAAAACCAATTCTAGTTTGTGCTGACCTACCATCAATTGCACTATCTATTTGATATTTTGCTCCCATGTTTAGTGAATTAAAAACATCTAAACCTGTATTAAAAGTTGTATCAGCTCCAATTATTGTAGCTGTTGTTAGTTTATCTCTTTCAAAAAATGCTTGTCTTGCATATAATTTTAAATTATCTGTTAAAGCATAGTCTAAACCTAATGTTGTTTGTGTTGGTCTTGTAAAATCTTGAGTACTTAATAAATTTTGTTCTCTACTAGCATTTAAAGATATATTATAAAATGTTGGAGATTTATAATTTAAAATTGCTAAAGCTGAATTATCTATTTGATTTATATTTTGTGGATTTGAAAATTGTCTAAATTCTAAACCACCACTTACAATATGTGAAAATATATCCTGATTGACTCTTGTATTTAATGCTTGTAGTAAATGCCCGGTAGTAAAATTCTTATCTCTATTAAATTCAATATTTAAACTTGTAGCATCAAAAGGCTTATATTCTAGTTTTCCAAAATATCTTTCTGTACCAGGTGCAAAACTATTACCTGTTTTATTAGAGAAATCTTTTTCTACAAATTGATATTCACCTTTTAAAGATAAATTATCAAGTGGTTTTGCTGAAATACCAGCTCTATATGATGAACCGTATTTATCTTCAAAAAAACTATTTGCATATTCAGCACTTATGTCAAAATTTTCACCTATTTTCTCTGTTAAGCTTACACCTGCTAATTGATAAGGTGCTGAAGGATTTAATTCTCTTATATAATTACCTCCTAAAGTTAAACCAAAACCTAGAGGTTGATTTAATTTTACTCCTACAATACTATTTGATAATTCTTGAGGATAATATTCATAAGTTATTATTATAAAATTAGGATTTAAGTTTTCATCTACACTTGCTATTGGTTGACTAAATATTAGAGTTCCTGTAGAATAGTCTATATTGTAATCACTTAATCTTGTTAATGTAGTAGTTTTTAATATTCTATTTATAAATGTTCTGTCTCTTGTTTCTATTATTATTCTTTCTGTTCCATTTACAAGAGGATATTTACTTGTGTAATATGGTCCTGAAACACCTGCAGCTCTTATTTCATCTCTATTAAACATTTGTCTTGATATAGCCCCAAATACTTCTAAATCAGTTATTTGAGGTATATTTAATTTTAATCTTGCACCATTTAGAACACGATTATAATTACTCATTCTTGGTGTTGTAATATCTGCACTTACAAAACCGGTATTAAAATCACCAAACATTAAACTAGATTTATCTTTTTCTAATTTAAAAAAAACATTACTATTTGATGTTACTATTTGATTTAATTGACTTGAATCACCATATATTGGATATAATCTATCTTCAGCTCTATCTCTGAACATGATATTTGAATCATCATTTAAAGCGTTTAATTTTCTACGAGTATCTAATGCAAAAGTTAATAAATAATCATCAAAAATAGTTCCTTGAGTAAATAATGATCCTCCTATATCAAAATTAAAACCAGCTTTAGCTTTTGGGTCGTTTTCAAATGATTGTCCGCTTAGTAAATGAATATCCACTTTTTGAATTAGCTAATCCTATCATTATAGGTTTTCTATAAGGAACTGTATATTCTAATTTACCTATTTTTTTTATATCATTTACAGAAACTAATATTTTTACCTTCTCCAATAGTATTTGGACTTAATATATCTACTTCTATGTAACCATTTTTTGTTTTTAATTGAATTCCATTTGTATTCGGGTCTTGATCTTCAGATTTTATAACTCCATTATCAGTATTTACGTTTATAAATATATCATCTGGAACAGGATTATTATATTTATCTAGTATTTTTATTTTCAACTTTGATATTTTTTTACCATCAGCTGGAGCTGTAAATGGTTCAATTTCTATATTATAAGGTTTTCCTCTAACATAAATAAATTTTTCTAGAGTCTCTATAACATTATTGTTTGAATCATAAATTTTTACTAATACTTTGTTTTCACCTTCTTGTAAAGGTATAGCATAATAAGTATATACATTATTATTATTACTTGTATCAAGTTGAATTTTACCTATTAGTTTATTATCAAGAATATTATCATTCAAAATTATTTCATAAGTATGATTAGGTGGAACAGATAATTTGAATGAAGCTGAAGGAACTTCTAATAATGGTGTAGCTTCATTACTATTTAAATCAATTTCATTTCTTGAAACAAAATTTTCTTTTTCATCTACTTTTTCTTTTGTAACTACTGTTTCACCTAAAGTTATGGATTCTTGAGCAATGGCAATAGATGGCATTATTAAAATGCCAATTAAGATTATACTTAATATATTTCTAATAATAATTGCCATAATACTTATATACAGTATTAAAATTCAAATTCGTATGAAGTTAAACACTACTTCATGTGAATTTTTTGTGAATTTTAATACCGCTTTTTCATGTCAATCTTAAAATTATTATCTTTTAATTCTAAATATTCATTAGAATCAAAAATCAATTTTAAATTTTTATCTAATATTGGTTTATCAAAGTTAAATTCAAAATCACCTTTACCAATATTAAGTTTCATATCATTTAAAAACAAATTAAATTGACTATTTGAATAACCTTTTAATTTACCTTTTAAAGTTTGTGCATTTATTAAATTAGCTATAAATTGAGCAACTTCTGCTCTTGTTGTTAATTTGTTTGGTCTAAATGTGTTATCTTCAAAAGCTACTAATAAATTATTACTATAAGCATTTAATACATGTGGTTTAGCCCAATCTGGGATTTTATCAAAATCTGAAAAAATATTATTTATGCTTCTAGTATTACTTCCTAGTGCTTTACTAACAATAGTAGCTAGTTCGTATCTAGGAATAAAATTATCAGGTTTAAAAGTTTTATCTCTATAACCACTTACAAGATTTTCATCAACTGCTACTTTTATAAAAGGATTAGCCCAATGATTTTCTTTTACATCAATAAAATTAGCTTTACCTACTGGTCTATAGTTTTCTTTAGCTTTGACTATTTCTAACTCTAAATCAATTTTATTATTTAAATCATCACTAATTTGAATAATATATTTACCAATTTCTAAAGGATTATTATTATCATCAAATCCATTCCAATCTAAGGAATAAAAAACCTTTTTCAAAAATTTTATTTTCATAAAAAGTTTTAACTACTTTATTATCTTTTAAAACTTTTAAAGTTATAGGTGTTTGATTATTAACAAAAAATCTTATTGTAGTAAAAGTTTGAACATCGTAAGATTTCATAGCAACTAAAATAAGTTTTGTAGCTTCAGCTCTTGTTATATTTCTTTCTGGTTTAAAGTTACCATCCGGATAACCATGAATAATTTCTAATCCTGACTCATATTCAACGATTTTTCTTGACCAATGATCTTTAATATCTGGATATGTAATATAAGGTATTTTCTTTATGGAAATTTGATTAGGAAATAGAAATGCTAAACTTATAGGGTTTTCAGGTTTTCCTAACTTAAAGTCAATATTATCTAATTTTACAAGTCTAAAGTTTGCCTTTCCTAATCCACTTTCAGGTATGAATACTCTTCTTATAATATCATCTTCACCAATCCAAGCTTCTTTTATTGGATTTTTAAATTTAGGTATATAATAAAGTGTTATTAATTTCTCTTTATTATCATAAATAACTTTTAAATCATTTGCTTTTTCCTTTAAGTCTAATTCATTTGTATTTAATTTTAAGCTATTATTTTCACTTTTATAAGTTTTATCATTTATATTTATTTCAAAATTTGTATTTGAAATAAACTCTAAAATTCCATCTGTAACATTTACAAATCTATCCTTTATAATATCAATTTGTTTTTTTGTAGCTTTATCTATCTCTTTATTTTTATTTTCTATTAATTCTATTGCTTCATTTACAGGATAAACATTTTTTAGGTAATGAATTTTTATCTATATGTAGTATAAAATCTCCTGGTGGTAAATCAGGTATAGAATATTTACCATTTTTATCTGTTAAAATTCTTAAAACCGTTTGCAGTGTATAATTCAATATTTTCTAATCCTGTGTCTTTCTCATCAGGTATTCCATTATTATTATTGTCTATAAATACTCTACCTATTATTGCACCATTATACCCGAATATATCTTTTCTAACAAAAACAATTGCTTTAGCTGGACCACCTTCAAGTTTAGTTCCATTAGGAGAAATTGCATTAACTCTTGCTTCATTTATAGATGCACCACCACTTACTCTTATACCTGTTCTAGCTTGATAAACTAAAGTAAATTTCTTTTCTGGTGGCATATCACCAAGTTTTATTTCCATTTTTTCAATAGCTTCAAAATTATCTATTTTTTGACCATTTATGGATAATGTATTAGGTACATACTTAAAGCCTTCTGGTAATTTATCTATTACAATACCATTTTTTAATGTATATCTAAGTTTATTTGTTACATCAACAGTATAAAACAACTGTATCACCTATATTTATAGTTTGCTTATTAACTTTTTTATTTATATCAAAAATCTTTTTAGCTCTTAAAGGAATATTAAAAGGAATACTTTCAACATCTTTTATTACTGTTAATTGTGCTTTTTCATCAAAAATATTAAGCATATATTTACCAATTTTTTCATCACTTGGCATAGTTCTAACTATAAATTGTCTGCTTTCATATCCATCAGCTTTTACTGTTAAACAATATTGTTTAAATGTTAATTGTTCTTTTGATAGAAAAAATTGATAAAGACCATCTTCTTTTGTAATTATAGGGTTATTTTGAGATTGTCCTGGTGCTATATCTTCTAGTTTTACTAAATTATTAGGATTATCACAAGAATGTATTAACCTTACTTCAGCATCTTTAACTCTTACATCTAATCCTCCTAACTCATCATAAACTATACCAAAAGGATCAACTAATAAATCTAAATTAACTATTACATCGCCTTCCTTTACTTCAACATTTACTTTACTATAAGTAACATATCCATCAGCTTTTGTAACTTTAACATAATAAATTCCTGGTTTTAATTCATTTCCTTGAGAGTCTTTTGAAAATTGATATAATCCGTTTGCATCAGAATTTACAGTTGCTATAACATTACCTTTCTCATCTAATAGTTCCACAAGTGCATTAGAAACGATTTTTTTAGTTTGACTATCTACTACTTTACCTGATATTTCTATTGGTGTTTTGTTATCACCAATTTTTTGAATATTAACATTTTTCTGAGTTATCAAAATTCCATTTTTATCTTGATATATTATTGTGTATAATCCTTTATCTGGAAGAGAAACTTTAAATGTACCCAATTTTCCTGTTAAATAAGTAGTTACTTCTTTTCCATCTTTATCTAGCACCTTTATAATTGCTTTATCTAAAGGCAATCCTGTTTTTTTATCAATAACAGTTCCAGAAATAAAATATTCTAATTGTAATGTGTTAACTGTAGTGTTAGTTAAAACTTTTATTACTTTCTTATCTACTAAATCTTTTGTCAAAAAATTATCTTTATCATCTTTATGTGGATATTCTACATAAGCTTGATTATCTATACTACCTTCTTTTGCATTATCCTTAACTTTAACTTTAAAACTTACTTGTGCTTTTACATCTTGCTCTAATTTATCCCATAGAACTTTTATGTATTTTGTATCTTTGCTAGGAAAATTATTCCAATTTACATTATCATTGGAAAATAAAATTTTACCTCCTAAGTTTGCAATAACAGGTGTATCAATTAGTAAAAAAAACATCATCTGGAAGTTTATCTATTAAAGCTAAATCCAAAGCAACCTCATCACCATTATTTTCTAATTCAATGGTATATAAAAGAACCTCACCAACTCTAATATTACCTCTAGGATAAACACTTTTATTTGTTACTATACTAACACCTTTTTTCTTTGTATCAAAAGGTATGCTACTAGTTATGGATATCACTTTTATTTTTAAATTATCTTGTTTTATAATAGTAGGCTGTAATATAGTAATACCTGATATTTTTGGTTCTATTATTGTATTGTCAGGTAATCCTATAATATCTTTTATAGCAACTATAAAATTAAAAGTTTGATTTGGTTGTAATTTAGGTGTTGATACTATTTTACTTTCATCTTGTTCTATTAATCCATTATTATTTTTATCTTCATATATTTCAAAAATTGTTCCAGCTAGTAAATTTTCAACACTAAGATTATATGTTTCTTCTTTATCACCTGTATTAGTTATTTCAGAAGGAAAAAGCCAAGTACTTAAAGGTGTTCCTTCTATGTTATTTTTTTTTGCTTTTATAATAAAATTCCTATTTATAGCAATTATAGATGTTTCTTCAATATTTGATAAAACCTTTTGAGTTTTACCTTTATCATCAATATAAGTTCCTTCAGCTTGATTAATTATGGAAAGTGCAAAGGAATTTTTTTTGAAAAATAAAATTACTATAAATAAGAATAATTGAAATATTTTTTTTCATAATTTTTCAAAAAAAAAGGCTCTTACGAGCCTTGATTTAATATTAATTAATTTGCACCCTAAATCTTACTTCTCCTCTTTCAGCTGGATTTACTGTTCCTCCAGTTGTTGCTGTGTTAGCACCTCCAACATAAAATCTAACTTGATTTGTTAAGAATTCACCTGCATCATCACCACTAGCGTCTGTAACAGCAGCACCATTAAATACTCCTCCATTATCAGTTATATCAGGATCATATTGTAATGAACCTGAAACATATGTTGTATTTGCTGGTATTAAGTCTGTAATAACACAATTTAGAGCGTCAGCACTACCTATATTTTCATATTGTATTCTATATTCTAAAATATCACCTGGTTTTCCTGTTGTTCCAGGATCATTATTAGTTCCTGAAGGTCCTTTATTTACAACAGATTTTGTTAATGATATGAAGCCAGATACAACTGTTGTAGTATCAGTATTAGTTTGTGTATTAGAACCAACTTGTCCTGTAACTACTGTGCTGTCAACAGTTCCTGAAGGAGTTCCAGAAGGTATAATAACCTTTATTTTGAAATTAAATGAAGCACCAGGTGCTAATGGTGTTGTTGTAGTTATTATATTATTTGATGTATCCATTACTTGATAAGTAAACCCATTAGTTCCAGCACTTGCACTTAAATTATATGTTTCAGTTGTATTACCTGTATTTGTTAATGTATGGTCGTAGAATAATACACCACCAGCAGGAGCAGAGCCACTCCTATTTGCTACTAATGTAAATGTTCGGAAAGCAGGTACTATTAAAGTATCGGATACAGTATCAAACTTAGTATTATCATTTGTAGATGTAGAAGTAATATTAACTGGATATGAATTTGGTGCTACTCCAGAAGGAACATTTACAACAGCCACAAAATTAGCTGAAGCACCAGCATTTATAACACCTGTATCACTAACATTTAGATTTCCTCTTTCTAAAACAGTAGCACCAGCTGCAACAGAAGCAAATAAAGATTGACCAGCAGCAAATGTTACTGTATTACCAGCTACACTTCCTACTGTTAAAGTTTGACCATTAATAATTATATTATCTCCAGCTGTAAATCCAGTAGCATTAGTTAAATCAACTGATGTTGCACCTGCTGATGCAGCACTAGCTAATGTTGTTGTTGTAAGAACAGGATAGAATAAAATTGTTGCACCAGAGATTGTAGTAGATGAGGTTAGATTAAATGTATCAGGACTACCTCCTTTATTTTGTATTTGTATAGGATAAGAAACTGTTGTTCCATTTGCACTAGCTGTAAGTGATACAGGTGTATCATCATCATTTGTGCTTGCACTTCCATTTATTATATTTTCTAAATTAACATCAGGTACAATAACACTAGTTAATCTATTTCTTGTTGTATCACTTAATGTTTGTCCTGGATTTGTTCCAATAGCTGTTCCACCATTTGTAGATGTTGCTCTAACAACTGCATTGAAAGGACCACCACTTGCATTAGTAGGAACAAAAACTCTTGTTACAAATGTAAATTCTCCTTCATCTACAGCAGGAGTATTTGGATCATCTCTCAAAATATTTCCTGTATCTGGGATACTATCACCGTTTGTGTCGAGTAATGGATTTACGTTATTAGCTCCAACACTTGGATCTGTTAATTGGAAGAAAGAAACAGTTGATCCAGCAGGGAATGTATTACTATCTACTGTAATATTAAATAAATCAGTTGCATTACCTTTGTTCTTAACTACATTTTTGAAATATAAATATGTTCCTGCTGGAGTGCTTGCTTGAACAGTTGCATCTGTTGTAGCTGCATCTGTACCTGTTGTTGTTTGAGCACCAAATGGAGTACTTGAGAATGTTAATAGTACAGCTGATTTTCTATTAATTTGAGAATTTACTGTATTTGTTGTTCCTGTTATTTTTGGTGTATTAATATCATTATCATCATAACTAAAATTAGCACTATTTGGAACTACTACATTAGGAGCAGTTGCTTCTACTCTAACTTTAAAACTTACCACTCTTGTATTAGCTGGAGCCAAAGAAGGTAATTGCCATCTAACATGTGTTACATTTGCATCTGTTGTTCCTGTAGGAGTATAAGTATAAGTTGTACCACCATCATTTGAGAAAGAAAATGTTCCAACACCACTTTGAGAAGCAACAATAAAATCTGTATTTGCTGGTATTTGATCTATAAACTCAACATTGTTAGCTGTTTGGTTACCAGTATTTGTAATTGTAAATGTATATGTTAAATCACCATTTGGATCAACATTAGCTAAGTCAACTGTTTTAGATACTGATATAACAGCATCATTTACAACTGTTGTTTTATTATAATTATTTGTATCAGTTACAGTATTATTACCTACTGAAGTACCTTGTAAATCTACTGTTATAACATTACCACTGCTAGCACTTGATGGAACTTGATATTTTACTATTAACTTAACTTGAGTATCAGCTGGAACATTATTGACAGAACCTCCATTTGGTATTAAAGTATCTCCAACATCTACTATACCATTTCCATTAACATCTAAATATACTTCTTTACTACTATTTACTCCTGTAACCAAGCTTGGTGTTGTTGTTGAACCTACTACAGAACTTATTGTGAAAGAATCTGTAGCATTACCATTATTTGTTAATGTATATGGATAATATACAATACCACCTGGTGTAGCATTTTGTTGTTGTCCTGGTGATGCTTCAGTTCCATTTGGGGTTATAGTAAAACCATAAACAGCAGTTACAGTAGTTGTAACAAGATTAGATGTAGAAGTATAAGAATTATTTTGTGAGTCCTCGTAAGTCGCTGTAGCTTGGTTACCTATAACAGTTCCTGCTGGAGTTCCAACAGCCTTGGCTTCCTTTTGAACTCCAACTAAAGAAAATGGTGTAACGAGTAGTAAAGCTGTTAATAATGAGGTTAGCTTACTACTTTCTTTTTTGAGTTTAATTTTACTCATTTTATACTCTCCTTATAAATAAAAATTACTATTTTAACTTAACTTTATAACTTATAACCAAAGTTTGATTTGGTTTTAAAGGTTTATCTATAAGCCATTTTATTTTTTTATACATATCAGGTGTTGCTGGTTTTAAAACTTCTTTATTTCCTTCTCTTACTTTTATTTTTGGTTCTTTATCAAAAGTTTTACCATCTAGGCTAAATAAAGCTTCATATAAATATTTTTCTTTAATATATGTTGTTCCTTCTGGTATATTTCCTACCGGTTGTAATTTTCTAGCTTCAGAATCACCAACATTTGTCAAAACAATTCTATATACAAGAGTATCACCAGGCTGAGCTTTATCAGCAGATTCGTAAATTTCTTTATTATCTTTCAAAATTATCTTTTGATTTTCTAGCTTTACCTTTACATCAGGCTTAGAATAAGCTGGTAAAGAAAAAGTAAAACTTATTAAAAATAAACTTACTAATCTCTTCATAATCAAACAAAAATAATAATAACTAATATGTTATTTTAATACTATTAAATAACAAATTTGTATGAAGTTAAACACTATTTACGTGAAGATTTTGTGAAGATTTTAATTTTTAATGATATTTTGAATATTAATTAAAATATTTTTAATATCTTTTTCTGTAGTTTTTACATAAGAATATTTAAAGTAATCTATACTTTTTAAAGTATTAATTAAATAATCATTATTAATTATAGTAGATATTTCTTCTGTTGTTAAGTATTTGCAATCAATATTCTCTTTATATTTTATATATTCCTTTAAAATTAAAGATAGTTCATCTAACAATTTATCTGTAGAATTATTTAAATTTAAACTATTAATTTTTTTTTCTAGAATTTGCTTATAATTCAAACTATTATTTCTTGATGATAAAAATTTTCTCATTAAGAAGAATATTAATAATAAAATTAGCAATACTAAAATTAAGTAAAAAATATTATTTTGATATATTATTTTTATCGGATCATATATATCATGTATATCATTCATTTAATAGATACTAATTCAGTATAAAGAACTTTTACAGTTGCTTCTCTAAGATTTATTGTTTTTATACCAAAATTTTCAAATACACGCTTACTTTTTAAAGATTTTACATTTTTTAAATCCAGTTTTTCTTTGTATAATTTAGTGCTAGTTGCATCTCCATTTATACCATGCAGTTCTAATTTAGAAAGTTTATCTACTTTATCCAAATTATTTTCAACAATAATAGTAGCTTTTTCTTTTTCTTTAAACTTAAGTGCTAACTCAGTTACACAAATTAAGCCAATTAAAGCACTTAGAAATAAACTTGAGAAAATATTATTTAAAATAGTAGATAAAGATTGATTTTCTCCTAAAGTTATATAGTTAAATATACTTGCAACAGCAATAACACCAACAGCATAAACTAATATTGTTTCACTTTCTAGATGATCAGTAGCTAAAACAAGAGAAGAGTATAAAAGTGCTATTTTAAAATCAATTCCTAACAATGAGTAAGTTACATAAGTTAATCCTACAATAGTTATTAAAACATTTAAAGTAATAAGGTTTATTATTGATGAAAAATTTTTTCTTAAGTTATTCAAATTTATCAGCAAATAACCTTCAAAAACAATAATAGCAACACAAATTAATATTACTTTTATTCCATTTTTGTCAAATACATCAGGATTTATAAGATTTAATCCATATTTACCTAAAATAATTTCAAAAAACATAAAAAATATTATTGAAGGAAAATTTGTTTTATTTGATAATAAATGACCTAAGATACCTACTAATAAAATTGATACTAATGTTATTATTATTATTATTATTAGTAAAGAAAGATAATGATGTAAATATTCACCTAAGTTAAATATATCATTCATTAATTTTTAATAAAATTTCTTAATACTGTTTGTAAAATTCCACCATTCCTATAATAATCAATTTCAACAGGTGTATCAATTCTACAAATGGCTTTGAATTCTATTTGTTCTCCATTTTCTTTTTTAGCAATTACTTTAACTTCTTGTTTAGGTTTTAAATTATCGTCTATTAAAATATCAAATAATTCATCTCCTTTTAGTCCTAGTGTATTATAATTTTCTCCTTCTTTAAATTGCAAAGGTAAAACTCCCATACCAACTAAATTTGCCCTATGTATTCTTTCAAAGGATTCAGCTATCACAAATTTAACTCCTAATAAATAAGTTCCTTTTGCTGCCCAATCTCTAGATGATCCTGTTCCATACTCTTTTCCTGCTAATATACCTAATGGTATATTAGCAGCCTTATACTTCATTGCTGCATCATATATATATTCAACTTTATTTTCAGGAAAGTATAATGTGTATCCACCTTCGATTCCATCAAGTAATAAATTCTTTAATCTTATATTAGCAAAAGTTCCTCTTGTCATAACCTTATCATTCCCTCTTCTTGATCCATAAGAATTAAAGTCTTTAGGATCAACACCATTTTCAATTAAATATTTTCCTGCTGGACTATCTTTTTTTATTGATCCTGCTGGTGAAATATGATCTGTTGTTATTGAATCACCTAATTTTGCAAGTAATCTAGCATTTTTAATTGCTTTTATAGGTTCAACATGCATTGATAAATTTTCAAAAAATGGTGGTTCTTGTATGTAAGTAGATTTTTCATTCCAATTAAATAAATCACTCTCTACAACAGGTATTTCATTCCATTGTTTATTAGAAAACTCTACATTATCATACATTTTCTTAAATACATCTTTGTCAAGAGCATATTTTAATAAACTATTTATTTCATCATTACTAGGCCATATATCTTTTAAATAAACTTCTTTACCTTCATTATCAATTCCTAAAGGTTCTTTTGTTAAATCTATATCTACAGTTCCAGCTATTGCATAAGCTACAACTAAAGGTGGGGATGCTAAATAATTAGCTTTTACACTTGGATGTATTCTTCCTTCAAAATTTCTATTTCCTGACAAAACACTAGCAACTATTAAATCACCTTCTTTTATTGCTGATTCTACTTCATCTTTTATAGGTCCAGAATTACCTATACAAGTAGTACATCCATAACCAACAGTGTTAAAACCTAACTTGTCTAAATATTCTGTTAATCCAGTTTGATTTAAATATTCTGTTACAACTCTAGAGCCGGGAGCAAGTGAAGTCTTAACATAAGGTTTTACTTTTAAACCTTTCTCTACAGCTTTTTTAGCTAATAATCCAGCACCTATTAAAACACTAGGATTTGATGTATTAGTACAACTTGTTATTGCAGCAATAACAACATCACCATGTTTCATTTTTACTTCTTCTTTTTCTTTAAATATTCCAAAATTTGAAAGTTTTTCTTCATTTAAATTAAATCCTTTAGTATCAGTTAATGAATTTCTAAAAACTTCCTTCATTTTTGATAATGAAACTCTGTCTTGAGGTCTTTTTGGACCAGCCAAAGATGGTTCTACTGTTGATAAGTCTAATTCTAATGTATCTGTAAATATTGGATCTTCCGTATCATCTGTTCTAAATAATCCTTGAAGTTTCATATAATTTTCAACAGTTTTAACTAATTCTTCAGGTCTTCCTGTATTTCTTAAATAATTAAGTGCTTCATTATCTATTGGAAAAAATCCCATAGTAGCACCATATTCGGGTGCCATATTTGCTATTGTTGCTCTATCAGGTAAAGATATATTGCTTAAACCACTTCCATAAAATTCTACAAATTTACCTACAACTCCTTTTTTACGTAGCATTTGAACTATTGTTAAAGTTAAATCAGTAGCAGTTACACCTGGTTGTAATTTACCATATAATTTAAATCCTATAACTTCAGGTATTAACATATATATAGGTTGTCCTAACATAACAGCTTCAGCTTCTATGCCACCTACACCCCAACCTAATATACCTAATCCATTTATCATTGTTGTATGTGAATCAGTACCTACTAAAGAATCAGGATAAAAAACTTTTAAGTCATCTTCATCTTTACTCCAAAGTGCTTTTGCTAAATACTCTAAATTAACCTGATGAATTATGCCAATTGAAGGTGGAATTACTCTAAAGTTTTTTAATGACTTTTGACCCCATTTAAGAAATTCATATCTTTCTCTATTTCTTTCAAATTCTAAACTTCTATTTTTATCTAAAGCATCATTAGAACCATAAAAATCTACTTGAACAGAATGATCTATAACTAAATCAACTGGTACAATTGGATTTATTTTAGTAGAATCGCCCCCAAATCTTTTCATAGCACTTCTCATTGCTGCTAAATCAACAACAACAGGAACACCTGTAAAATCTTGTAATATTACTCTAGCAGGTTTAAATGGTATTTCCTCTTCTTTTGGATTTTTTGGATCATAATTTGCTAATTTATAAATATCTTCTTGATTTACTAAATAATCATCACATTCTCTTAATACAGATTCTAATAATATCTTTATAGAAAAAGGAAGTTTTCTTATATTAGGAAATCCTTTTTCTTCAAGTTTTGATAAACTATACATATATGCTTGATTTCCATATCCAGTGTCAAATTTAACTCTGGTATCAATCATTTTTTTAGCCATTTAACAACTCCTTTGTTATAATTTAGATAATTAAGTTTAGCACTATACTAATTAATATTAACATTTTTTTACAAAGATATAATTTTTTGATTTAAAATAAAAAAACTATCACTTTTTTATTAAGCTAGACATTTTAATATTTAGATTTTAAAATTTATAAATAAAATTAAAAAACAAAGAGGTTTTATGTCTTTAGATTTGAAAATACTTAATGGTAATATTATAGATGGAACAGGAAATAAAGCTTATGTTTCTGATATAGGAATAAAAGATGGTAAGATTGTTGAAATAGGTAATTTAAGTAGTAATTTAGCAAAAGAAACTATAAATGCTGATGGGTATATCGTTACCCCTGGTTTTATTGATTTACATACTCATTATGACGGGCAAATATCTTGGGATTCAGAATTAACACCTTCTTCTATTCATGGAGTCACTACAGTAGTAACAGGTTCTTGTGGAGTTGGATTTGCACCTTGTAAAGAAAAAGATAGAGAAAAATTAATAACACTAATGGAAGGTGTAGAAGATATACCTGGTTCAGCTTTATCTGAAGGGATAAATTGGAAATGGGAAACTTTTACAGAATATATGAATGCCATTGACTCAATACCTCATACAATAGATTTTGCTATGCAAATGACACACGATCCTTTAAGAGTATATGTAATGGGTGATAGAGCTGTTGCTAATCAAAAAGCTACCGAAGATGATATAAAAAAGATGGCAAAAATATTAAGAGAAGGTTTAATTAGTGGTGCTGTTGGCTTTTCTACAGGTAGAACTGATAATCATAAAAGCGGAAGAGGTGAAGATACACCAGCAGCTGAAGCTAGTGTAGAAGAATTAACTGGAATTGTGCAAGCTTTTAAAGGTATTAATCATGGAATAATACAAGCCGTAAGTGATTTTGATATGTTAAAAGGAGATGAATTTTTCGATAAAGAATTTGATGTATTAGAAAAAATGGCTTTAGTAAGTAATAAACCTCTTTCAATATCGCTTATGCAAAGGGATCAATCACCTAATCAATGGCAATGGATAATAAAAAGAGCAGAAGAAGCAAATTCAAAAGGTATAAATATAAGATTACAGGTAGGTGCTAGAGCAATAGGCGTTTTATTAGGATTAGAAACCACTTTTCAACCGTTTATGGGATTTCCATCTTATAAAAAAATAAGTAATTTACCTTTAGAAGAAAGAGTTAGAATAATGAAAAATCCAGAATTTAAAGAAAAACTGTTAAAAGAAAAAAATGAAAAATTAGCTGGTGATGGTAGCCATATACCACCTTTAGCAGATATATTGTTATCTCAATTAGATATCATAGGTATGAGAATGTTTAAATTAGGAGAAAAACCTAATTATGAACCTGAGATAAAGGATAGTATAGGATATAAAGCTAAACAAAAAGGTGAGAGTATTATAGGTGCATTATATGATGCTTTGCTAGAAGATGAAGGAAAAGCTTTGATATATTTTCCTTTGTATAATTATACAGAATTTAACTTAAACAATTTGTATAAAATGATAAATCATCCTCTTTCTTTACCCGGATTAAGTGATGGTGGAGCACATGTAGGTACTGTTTGTGATGCTAGTTTTCCTACATTTATGCTTACACATTGGTGTAGAGATAGAAAAGGTGATAAATTTAATTTAGAAAAAATTATAAAAAACAAACTAAAGACTTAGCTGATTATATAGGCTTTAAGGATAGAGGAATAATAAAAGAAGGATTTAAAGCTGATATTAATATTATAGATTTTGATAATTTAAATCTATTACCACCAAAATTAATTTCTGACTTACCAGCAGGTGGCAAAAGACTTATGCAAAAAGCTAATGGTTATATAGCAACAATAGTAAGTGGTGAAGTAATATTAAAAAATAATGTATTTACAGGCAAAAAACCAGGTAGATTAGTTAGATTATAATCATAATAAATACAAAAAGGAATATATTAACACTTATGAAATGTTCTATTGTAATGACAGGAGGAGTAGTAAAAGGAGCCTTTCAAACAGGTGTTTTAAAATCTTTAGCTGAAAGAAATATTATTCCTAGTGTTGTAGTAGGAGCTTCCGCAGGTGCTCTTAATGCAGGAATGACTACAAAATTAATTGCTGAAGATAATTTTAAACCTGAAGTTATAGAAGATCAAATGATAAAAGTTTGGTTATATGAAACATCTTTAATGAATTTATGGGGTGAAAGTACCAACAAAAATAATACTATAAGAGATATTTTAGGAATAAATACTAACCCTTTTATGATAATAAAAAAATTGTCAAATTTTGAAATAGAAATCTGGGAAAAACTGAAAAAAATTCTTTCACTTTCTTTTTTATCAGTTTTTAATAATGAATCATTAATGAAAGTTTTAAATAACTATATAAAAGCACCTAATGAAATATTAAATGATGTAAAATGTGCAGTATCACTAACAGATTTACTAGGACATACTGAAATCATAAATAATCAAAAAATAAATAATTATTCTGAATATGTAACATTTGAATTTAAAAAAGGAGATAATGATAAACTAAGAGAAAAATTTAAACTTTTGAGAGAAGTAATATTAGCATCAGCAAGTTTTCCAGGAATGTTTCCACCTTTTGAAATAGATATAAAAAAAGATGGTAATAAAAGACTATATATTGATGGTGGAATAACAAAAAATGCACCTTTTGGTAGAGCTATAAAACTTGATTCTGAAGTAGAATACGTTTTTTTAATATCAACTACTAATATAAGTAAGCCTGTAATAAATAGTATTAGCACTTTTACAGATTTAATATCTCAATTATATGAAATAATAATAACAAAAGATATAGCCAATGATTATAGAAAAGTAATTCAGATAAATGAAAAAATAAATATATTATCTAATCTTCTAGAAAAAGATAAAAATAATATTATTATTGATAATAAAAAAAACAATGATTTATGTAAATTAGCTGGTTTTAAAAATGTTAAAGACTATCTCTCAAAAAGAATTGTAAAAATAATATTTATAGAACCTGAAAAACCGTTGGAAGGTGATCCTTTTGCTGGAATATACAGAAAAGATAATAGAAAAATACTAGAAAACTATATAAATGAAGGTTATAAAGTTGGTAATAAAGTTTTAGATAATTTTTTTAATTAACAAAAATTTGTAACTAGGCTAATATTATTTTTGATAAGCTTAAGATCCCTTAATAGTAAGCATTCTAAAGATTTATATTTAAATATACTTTAAATTTAGTATTTATAAGCTTTTGAAGATAATTTTTTTATAACTCAATCTCAGTACCTAAATTATAGTTATATTTTTTCAACTAGTTTGAAAATAACTACCAATTTTTAAATAAATTAGGTAATAAAATTTCTTGCTTGTTTTTAATAAGCATTTTTTGTTTATATAAGTAATCTTTATTTGTAAAATTGATTATTTCTATTAAATCATCCTTAAATTTATTTATAAAATTGTTAAATGTATCTTTTTGAAATTTTGGTTCAATTATGAAGTCATAAGAAAATAGAATGTTATTTTTAATCCAATTCAAGTATGACATAGTTCCAAACCTGTATATATTCATGTATAAGTACATAGATACTTTAGAAGTCTTTTTTCTTACAAAATTATAATTAGGTATATATATCAATTGACCTTCATTTAAAGTTGATGAGAAAACTGAATTTTCAAAAGTTTGCAAACCTAGTTTATTATTAGATGGCTTATCAAATATTTCCCAATAAGAATCTCCATATACTTGTATTACCAAAGAATCAAATATTTCTCTATGAATTTCTTTACCATGATTTTGTCCGTTTTCCACTTCTAGATCCATTTCAATATAACTATTCATTAAATTTGATAGTTCAAAACATAAATCTAGTAATTCTTTATCTAAAAAATTTATTTTTTTTATAGTCAAATTTGAGTTTTGATTTAATATTTCTATAAACAATGGATGATTTAATACTTCATTTTCTATATTTTTAACCATTCCTTTATAGTATGTAACAATATTATTTTTATCTAATTCTGAATTATTAATTATTTCATTAAATTTATTCCAATTAATTAAATTAATAATATCTTCATAATTTACTTTAATTATAAATGGTTTATTTTCATTTATATTTTGTATTAGTTGTTGAATATCAAATACTTTCATAATAGATATTAATGATACTATGTTTTAAAAAATTATTAATTAACTCCAAAATTAATTCTTTATTTATCTTGGGAAATTTTTCTATTAATTCTTTTATATTAAATTTTTTTTGTTCAAATATATAGTATATCATATCAATTAATTCATTTTTGAGAATAACAGATTGATAATTTAAATATATTTCGAAATTAAAATCTTGTTTTGATATACTGAATAAGTTAGTATTTACTTGAAAGTGTAAATTACAGTTTTCATTTACGGTTTGAGCATATGGTAAATTTATTAAATTACAATTAGGAGTATTTATTATCCAATTTTGATACAATTTTTCTAAAATAGAACTTATGTTAATATTAGTAAATTTGTTTTTTATATAATTAATGGTACTATTTAGCTCATGTTTAAAATTGTAATTCTTTTTTGTTATCAATTTAAAAGAATATAAATCTTGATATAAAGAATTTTTTAAGTATATAAAAAAATCCATAGCACTTATACTTGTAAAACCAATTGTTAAATGTAATGATGGTTTATAAATTGGTATAACTTTATGAACAAAACCTTTAGGTATATACAAAATATCACCTGGTTCAAGGATATATTCTTTAAAAATACTTTTATTCTTTTCAAAAAAGTTATCTAATGAGGGTAATTTTTTATTACTTATCCATTTATCCCATTTTTTTTCTTCATATTCCATAAGTTTATATTTAATATGTTTTCTATAATCATAATCTGTTGTTATATCAGCTATATACCATTTTTTATTCCCCTCTAAATGAATAATAAAAATATCATAATTATCTATATGTGCTGCAAAAGCATCTTTATTTTCATCTGGATAGGAAGAATATAAATTTATCTTAATATCAGTTAAAAATTCTTTTTTTAAAGAATTAACAAATTGAGATAAATCTTTATCTAAATACTCAATAATGTCTAGTTTTAAAGTAAAACCATTTAACAAAAATTTTCTTAAATTATCTCTGCCTATTATATCTATATCTAATACTTTTTGATCTTTTAATGATACATACAAATTGTATAAAAAATTATTTTCAAGAATATTATTTAATTTGCTCCAATTAAAAATATCTGAAAATTTTTTAGAAGGTTCTTTTTTTATATATAGATGTTTTCTAGAATAAAAGTTTTTAAAAAAATCTTCTATAGTTACAGGAGAAATAATATCTTTTAAAGTGCTAATCATTTTTTAAACTAAAATATTCATTAACTAAGAAATTACAGAAAGAAATAGCTTTATCTTTCATATCTTTATTTAAATTTTCTAAATAAAAGTTTTCTGGATTGTTTATATATTCGAATAAATCCATAATTTCTTTTTTTTTATTAGGGTAAAAAATAGAAAATACTTTAATACAAGTATCTATATCATTAGAATAAAAATTAACTTTGTTTAAAAATAGTTCAAATGATGCTCTAATCAATTTTTTAACAAATTTAAAAAAAATTTTAGTATTTTCTAATGATTTGAAAAGTTCTTTATTATTGTAAAAATCTTTCATTATAAAGCTTGCTTCATAGAGTTTGTAATTCTTTATATAAAATGATATGTCTTCACCATATAAACATTTAGATAATACTTTAATTGTAAACATTAATTGATTATCATTAAAAAGAGTCGTTCTATCAATGATAAATAAATCTATATCCCTAACAAAAGAATTTTTTTTAAGAAATTCTTTTTTATATTCATCCCAAAAATAATAAAAACTATAGTTATCCTCATTTATTATTAATATTAAATCTATATCGGAATGAAAATCTATTGTTTTGCCAAACAATAATCCACCTCTTAAATAAATACTACTTATTGAAGGATATATTAGATAAAGAATGTAATTAATTATTTTTTTTAAAACTTCAAGCCATTTTGTGTTTTTAATATTATCTAATGATAAATTATTTACTATATTATATTCTTTATCAATATTTAAATAATATAGATTATCTTTATTTATAGTTATCATTTTCTATTTCTATAATATTGTTTTTAATCAAATAATTTAATAGTAATACTACATCATTTTTTGTTAGATTATTATCTATTTTGTATAAATCCTGTAAATTAAATTTATTAGCTTTTTTAAAAATAAATTCTGCTAACTTTGAGTATTTTACATCAATAGATATATATTTTTTCCAAAAATATATAATTAAATTTTCTTCTTTATACTCAAATACACTATCCATGTAATCTTTTCTTAATAAATTAAATTTATCTTCAATACCTATAATATTGTTCATAAAAATAAAAGGAAATTTACAACATTTTTCTCCTTCTTGAGTTTTAATTAAATAATTATAATATTCATCAAATAAACTAGGATCATCTAATTTATTTAATAATTTTTCTTTTAATTTTTCTATTATATTAACCCAGTTTGGATCTATATTTAGTTCTTTGTTAGTTTCTTGTTGAAAAGTTAAGTTTAATGGCAAAGTATCTATAAAATCATTATCATTTACAATAATATTATTTAAAAACCATTCTAAGAAAGAATTTGCATTATTATATTCTATTTCTACATTAAGTCCTAAAGCTTTAACATCAGAAACAATTGTGTAATTAGAATTCATTGGAATGTATATAAAATCATTTTTATTCAATTTAAATTCATTGCTTTCAAGAGTTGAATTTACTTTCAAATTAAAATAACCTTCCAGTACAAAAAAAAGTATATCCTTATTTTCATATTGAAAGTTAAAGTAAGAATTTTTATTTAACTTTATAAGTAAACTTGTAGTTATTCTGCACTTTAAATCATCAATAATTTTTAAAATAAATTCTCTTAATTTACTTTCATATTTATGTATGTTGTATATAACCACATGTCCTTGGCTAACTAGATGTTTATGAATTTCAAATAAACTATTTGGATTAATTCTTTTATAATCATCAAATATTAAGTTTATATCATATGGAGGTACTTTTTTTGTATTAATTATATTATTTACATTTTCCCAATAGAATTGTAAATTATAATTTCCTAAAAAACATCTCTTTAATAAGAAATTATCTTTAAATTGAGTAAAAGTGCATGGTTTAATTATTTCTTCAAAAAAGCTTAGCATTATGATTTATAAACTGCTGAAAATGCTCCTTGTGTTACCTTTACTCTTCTTCTTCTCCAATCCCAGTCTAAAATGATCTTACCTACTATTTGATCACCTCTACTACTATTTGATGTAGCAGCAATTATAATATTATCTAATAATCCATATTTCAAAACTTCCTGATATTCTTGACTATCCAATATAGCTTTTAGTTTTTCTGTAAATTTATTTACATTACCATCAACATTTGCTCCTCCAGATCTTCCTTTAGAAGCTGTAACTAAGTTATTATATACTTTATAAGCATAATCATTATCTTTATCAGTTTTTAAGAATTTATCACCTCCACTAGTGTATGAAACATCAGCTCCAGATGAATTAACTACTGCAAATCTATTATATACACCTGTTGCTAATGAGCTAGCAGTTGTTCCTGAGTAACCAACAGTAGCAGAGGTATAGTAAGAAGTATCTCTTCTATCCTCAGCTCCTATATATTTTGTTTTTCTTTTACCAAGTGCTATACCATTAGCAATTTCAGTATCACTTAAAACTCCATCTCTATCAGTATCTATATCTATTACTCCATCTTGATCTTCATCATCAAAATAATGAACTTTAAGAAGAATAGTTGCATCATTTACCATACTATTTCCACCTTTTGCTGATAATGTAATACTTGCAAAACCGTCAGTATCAGTTGTAAAATTAAGATTATCTTTATAAGCTACATTAAAACCTCTAGGATCATCACCCATTACTAATTTTCCATCAATATATCCATAATTTAAAACAGCATTTAGTGGACCATTATCATTTATAGTTGATGTTGTAAACTCTTTAGTCTCAAATGATTGTATTGTTGGTTCACCAGTAGAAACAAGTTCTATTTCATGTATAGTAGATAATATTCCGACTCCTTTTCCATCTGTATTTTTAAAGTTTAGAACTAAAGATTTAAGTTTTTCTTGTTCTTGACCAAAATATGTTAATTTTTCGGCATCAAATAATTCCTGACTAAATACACCACTTTGAGGATCTTGTCCTAAAGCGTAAGATTTTAAAGTATTAGGATCCCTACCTTTAAATCCACCTTCATACATTCTTACAGACCAAGTTTCATCTAAAGGTCCTATACCTGCTATGTTAGATGATACAATGTCTATTCCATCAGAGCCTAAATGATAATTATGTTGTAACATAATGGTATTAAAACCTTCTTTTAATACTCCAGAAGGAATATTATAAGTAGTAGTTCCATTTGTATTACTAACTCCAGGAGGTATTTGTTGACCATTTATATACAAATAAGCATCAGTTTTAGCATTTATTGTTATAGTTTTTGGTCCTGAAGCTTGAGCTACTGTTAAACCTATTGTCTTTTTTACAAATGTAGTCATAAATTCATATGTATTAGCACCACCAGGAACAGTTGTTCCTTCTTCAAAACAAGTTCCGTCAACATATGGCATTCCATCAACAGATGGATCATAATTAACCCATCCTGTTAGTTTATTATTTACTTGTTTTTTTGTAGGCTTGATATCTGTAACTAAACCTAAGTTGATAGCCATAGCTCTATCAACATACATTTGATTATCACTGTTTATAAGTCTTCCCATACTGTCCTTATAAAAAATTGTATTTTTTGTTACTGTTAATTTTAAACCATTTGGAGAAGTTGGATCTAATTCTGCAACCATTGTTGGAGGATTAGGTGCTCCCCAGGTAGCATAAGAATCTACTTTATTAGTATTATATGTAGCTGCATCCTGCTCTATGTATGTTAGTAATGTATTAGAGAAACTTGGAAAATCAGTATTTGTTATTTCTACTCTTGAAGAATTACCTTCGTTATACCTTCCTCTTATATTAGTTCCTCTTGGATCAAAACTTATATTTGGTCTATTAGTGTTATTAACCTCATTTTGATAAGAACCTCCTGTAACAAATTTACTATTTAGTTGTTGTTTATATGCATAAAAATCAGTTTCAGCATTTTTTCTACCAGAAACTCTTACATTATCTATATTCCAACCGTCACCTTCATTATTATCACTATCAGCTTCAAATACAAATTTTATTCTAACATTTGGAGAACCTGCTACACAATTCAAATCATACCTTGATGACACCCATCCTTGATTACCTGGTAAACCATTTGCATTAACATCTTTTTCTTGTCCACTTTTGTTAGAACCTAATGCTAATTGCCAAGTTACACCATCATCGGTACTGTACCATACAGATATTTTATCTCCATCATCAACATTACCTCCTCTTGTATTTGTACCAAATCTACTATCAAATTCTACAACAGCATTTTGATATTGAGATAAATCAATTCTTGGTGATATTAATTCTCCTTTTGATTTACCTCTTGCAACAACTTCTATATCATCTAAATTCCATCCTCTATGATCATCATTTAACCATTGATCTCCAGCATTAAAGTAAAAACCTACCTTTTGATCTGTTGTTCCCCAATTTGTGTTTAGTAAGAAATATCTTTGTTGCCAACCATTACTAGACTGTGCAGCAACATCAACTTGATTTTTAGTTGCTCCAGGAGCAGTTCCATGGATATCTTCATTACCACTTATTCCTATAATCTTCATTGGAGCACCATTACCAGCTGACTGTATAGCATATCTTTTATCATATTTTTTTCCATCATTGACACCGATAATTTCTGTTTCAAAATTTTCTCTGTACCTAAGCTCTAATTGATTAAATGTATTACCAATACCAACATTCATATTTCTTAAATCCAATGATCTTACCATATAACCTTCAGGGACATATGGTTTTGATACATATACTTGAAAACCAGGTATCATATCTTGATTATTATTTAAAAGAGGACCTTCTTGTCTTTCTACAAAGTCATCTGAACCCTGACTATCATAAGCGTAGGATGGGTTTGCATAAGGACCTGCTAAATTTTTAAGTGTGTATAAATTGGCATATGTATTTCCATTAGAATCAATATAACCATTACCCCACCATGTGTCATGAGGATCTATTAAATCAAATAATCCAAATATTGTTGAATCTAAACCATAGTCAAAAGTTATTCCTGATACTACAGTACTTGTTTGTGTTGTTCTCTGAGCATTAGATGGATTAACTTTATCTCTTGTATAATTTAAACCTATACCATCATAATTAGTAAATAATAAACCACCAAACAGACCTCTTGTATCTTTTAAATGTAAATAAATTCTTTTTAATCCTGAGGCTCCAGTATTATTAGTTAAATTAAAAGACATGCTACCGTTATCATTAGCCCATCCACTAACTTGACTAGCTACATTACCATAATTTTCATTCTTTACACGTATTTCAAATTTAGGTTGATACCATCTAATAGTTTTTCCCAAAATCTTCCAATGAGATTCTACATCGCCCCAAAACATAGTCACAGATTGATTACTTGGAGCTGGCGGTAATGGAACACCGCTTGTAGGAACAGCTGTTCCATAATGAGCTACACCTGAGTTAGTACCTCCAAAGTTTTCAATACCAAAATGATAACTATAATTTCCACTGAAAGCACTATCCCCATTTACAGGAGTTTCTTGCATTACTCTCCATCTAGAACTTAAGCTACCGTCTGTCATTCCGGTAATACTTTGTACATCTCTTTCATCTAGAACATAATATTGTGTCCATCTATCAGAAAAGGAGACACTAGGACTTAGGTTTCCTATTGAAATATTTCTATTTGAATTTTTAGAAATAGTTTGTATTATAGTATTATTATTACTATCTTGTGCATTTGTAGGATAATATCCTAAATTAATATTTGGCTGAGCTGCATCAGGATAATTTTTAGGTATCCCATAAGTATCAAAAGCTTTAAGTTCAGAATCATCATATTGATTACCTCCTGAACCATTTAAGGCATCTATATAATCATCACCTATACCAGGACCTAGTATACTTGACAAAGGAGCACCGCTATTTATATTAGATAGATTTGCACCATTATAAACATTTTCAACATGATCTTTTATAAGAAAAAATTCGTAATTATAATTTGTACCGGTTGGATCACCAAAAAAAACACTACCTGTTCCTGTTTTGGCTCTATTATTAACAATACGCCATTGTAAATGTTCACTCATTTTGTTTAAATCTCTATCATAAGGATTAATAAATACTTGTGTCCATTTACAATCATCATAAGGAGCTATGGATTGTGTATTTGGATCATATAAATTCAAGCTTTTTAAAACTCCACTATTTTCAAATCCTTCATATAAAGCATACGAAATCTCATCAGCTTTAGCTGTTACTCCAGGAGCAAAAACACCTCTATTTGGTTGTAGAGCAGTAATATTAACTTGATAAACTTTTGGATCAACACCTGCACCTATATCTTTTATATCAAGATCAGGATCATAAAAAATTCCAGTTTTATTTGCTGAATTTGTAGCTGCAATTGCTGGATCTAAATGGTTCTCTGCGCGTGAATATAATGGATCATTTATTGAAACATTTAAAACTTCTCTTTCATTAGCAGTTCCTTGTCCTCTTAAACTAACATATCTATCAATAGTTGTAGCATAGCTAGCGTTTACTCTATCTACATCCCACATCCATAAATAACCAAGTGTAGAAAAGAAAGAATTACCTAACTCATGATGTGTATTTGAAACATCATAATAAGTTCTTCCAACTGTACTTGAATTTGGTCTATTTTGATTAAAACTCTCTAATTCCATAGCTCTAGAAGCAAAAAAAGGATTATACTGATAATTATAAACTTCTTTGTTATATGGTGTTATTTCTAAATTAGGTTTACAATTATCAATAGATGGAGTTCCATATTTATTTGGTATTATTGCAGTATTTTTTGTATCAGCCTTTTTATACATCAACTCATTTAGCATTTGTTCATAAATTACATTAAGTTCTTCTATTAAAGTATTTAATTTTGCTTGTAATGATGCTATATAGCTTCTTATCCATTCAAGTCCTCTCTCATAATCTTTATCTCTTGATTGTTGATCTGATATTTGTATTATTCCTTGTGAAAAAACATTAGCATTTGCTTGTGCTATCTGTCTAAGTTGATAATCAGCATTAGTTTTATTATACAAAGATGATGCAGATATTGAAGACATTAAAAATCTCCTAAATATAATTTCTTAAAATAATTATAAAACACTTAAATTTTATATTCTTTCTTTAAACAAAGAATTTACAATGATTTAATAATTTAAAATTTTTTATTTAATATATTTATAATTTTTTTTGTTATATAATAGATTTAATTATATTTTAGAATATAAATGATGAATAATAAATTTAGTATAAAAGATTTAACTAAAAAAGATTTAGAAAATAAATCTGTTTTAGTTAGAGTTGATTTTAATGTTCCAATACAAGAAAATAAAGTTCTTGATACTACTAGAATAGAAGCATCTTTACCAACAATAAAATATTTATTAGAAAATAATTCAAAAGTTATTTTAATTTCACATCTTGGAAGACCAAAAGGTAAAAAAGATTTAAAGTATTCATTAAAACCGGTATATGATTTTATAAAAAATAATTTGAATATGAACATTATTTTTTTAGATGATTGTATAGGGGAAAATGTAGAATTAGAAATAAAGAAACAAAGCTACCCATCATTAATTTTACTAGAAAATGTTAGATTTTATCCAGAAGAAGAAAAAAATGATAGAAATTTTTCTGAAAAATTATCAAAATTAGCTGATATTTTTGTTAATGATGCTTTTGGAACAGCACATAGATCTCATTCTTCAACTGTAGGAGTAGCAGAATTTTTACCTACCTATTGTGGTTTTCTTATGGAAAAAGAAATAAATTTTCTTTCAAAAGCACTAAATCCAGAAAAACCTTTTGTAGCTATTATAGGTGGTGCTAAAGTTTCAAGTAAAATAGGAGTTTTAAAAAATCTTATAAATAAAACAGATACGCTAATAATAGGTGGTGCAATGACTTATACATTTTTAAAAGCACTTGGTAAAAATGTAGGAAATTCCTTTGTAGAAAATGATTATTTAGTTACTGCTAGAGAAATAATTGAATTAGCACAAAAAAATAATTGTAATTTGTTTCTGGCAAAAGATCATGTTGTAGCTGAATCTATTGATTCTGAAAATACTACTATAGTAGATGATATACCAAATAATTTATCAGCTTTTGATATAGGAAATAAAAGTATAGATGAAATAATAAAAATTCTGTCAAATGCAAAAACCATTGTTTGGAATGGGCCTTTAGGAGTATTTGAAAAACCTCAATTTGAAAATGGAACAAAAAAAGTAGCTTTATTTTTATCTACATTAAAAGAAAAAGGAGTTACTACTATAGTTGGTGGTGGTGATTCTGTGGCTGCTATTGAAAAATTTAATCTTACTGATAAATTCTCACATGTTTCAACAGGTGGTGGTGCTTCTTTAGAATTTCTTGAAGGAATAGAATTACCTGGTATAAAAGTTATAAAAGATAAATGAATAATGCTATAATACTAGCTGGTGGTGAGAGTTCTAGAGTTGGAGAAAATAAAGCTTTTTTAAAATTTGGAAATAAAACACTAATAGAAATAATTATTGATGAGTTACTCAAATATTTTGACAATATTTCTATTATTACTTTAAATATTGAAGAATATTCTTTTATAAAAAATTCAAAAGTTAAAGTCTTTGAAGATTTAATAAAAGATAATGCTTCTGTATTAGAAGCAATTTATACTGGTCTTTACTATAGTAATACTGAATATAGTTTTATAACTTCTTGTGATAGACCATATATAAATATAGAATTAATAAAATATCTTTATTCTTTTACTAGTGATTATGATGTAATTTGTCCTATTTATGAGTTTAAGGCTGTTTCTTTACATGCAGTTTATTCAATCAAGTGTTTAAATCTAATAAAAAACAAAATTGATAAAGGTGAGAAGAAAATTAATAAATTATTCAGGAATTTTAATGTTAAATATGTTCAAGAAGAAGAGATAATTAAACAATTTGGTAGTTCAAAACACTTATTTCAAATAAAAACCTATTTAGATTATTTGTTATGTAAAAATTAAAGATAGTCTAAAGATAAAAAACAAAAGAAAGAAGAATTAACAAGAAGTCAAAAATTAAATAACAAAAAAAAAATCTAAAATGAGAATAAAAGTAGAGCATAGTGTGGAGTAAAAAAATATAAAATAATGTCTGAAAAATTAAAAATAACTGATATTAATCTCTATAACAGGATTATAGGTGTATGTTGTGGATTATTTAATTTTTATATAAGGAACTAATTATAAGCATACAAAAACTCTATTATCTTTCTTTATTCAAAATAAATAAAAATTTAATCTTAAATTAATTTATAAGTTTAACAACCAAGTTAAAGCTTATTTATATCTTTTGGTATAAAATAAATAAAATGTTAAAATATCCTTTATGAAAGATTTATACTTTTTAAACAATAATTTATTCAATGAAAATTTCTTATTAGATGAAATTAAAAGATTTCCTGATTTTGATTCAGACATAAGTAATATTTTTGAAGAAATAAAGCAATTATATAAACCTGACTATTTTATAAAATTAAATGAAGATCAATTAATAGAAGAGTTCATAAAAAAAGTATTAGAAAAGCTAGGATGGGAGTTTTTAACTCAAGAAAGTCAAACAGTACAAGGTAAGAAAGAAAGACCTGATTTTTCACTTTTTATAGCAAGAGAAGAAAAAGAAAATTATATTTCTAATAAAGAAAGTCAAAAAATATCCCTTATATGTGAAGCAAAAGCTTTTAATGTTCCACTTGATAATAAAAGAATTAATGACAATCCTCATTTTCAAATAGTAGAATACATGGTTTATCTTAATAAAAAATATGGTTTTTTAACTAATGGTAGATACTGGCGACTTTATAATAAGGAAAAATTTACAGGTAGCAAAATTTTTTACGAAATAGATTTACAAGTAATATTTGAAAAAAATGATATAGAAGCTTTTAAATATTTTTATCATTTTTTTAAAAAAGATAGTTTTACAATAAGAAAAAATCAAACAACTTTTATAGAGGAAGTAGATAAGAAAAATGAAGAAGTAAAATTAGAAATAGAAGAAAATTTAAGAAATGTAATATATGGTTACCAAGGTAATAAATCAATATTTGAGCTAATAGGTAAATGTATATATGAAAGATATCCACATGAAGATTTAGAAGTAATATATGAAAACTCATTATATTTTCTTTTTAGACTTTTATTTGTAATTTATTTTGAAGATAAGTTTATTGATGTAATAAAAGATCACATATATTACAAAAAATATTCTTTGAATAAAATTTTAAATGATATAAAATCTTTAAATAATTTTGATGATTTTGATTTATATAAAGATTTAAAACAAGTATTTAAAACATTAGATGAAGGTGATAAAGATATAGACATACCATTATTTGATGGTGGTCTTTTTGCTTCAGATAAAGCAAAATTATTATATGGTAATAAAGTAATAGATAATGGTAGCTTAAAAGAAATTTTTGAAACTCTTTTTTACTACAAAGGTAATAAAAGAGATTTTAAAACTTTATCTATAACACATTTAGGTTCTATTTATGAAGGTCTTTTATCTTTTAGATTTGAAAAAGCTGAGGAAAATATTTTTTATATAGAATATATAGAAAAATTAAAAAAAGAAGAAAAATTCATAAGTGGTTACTTTGATAATTATGATTATAATAAAATAATTTCTAACAAAAATATTGAAGTTAAAAATTTAGAAAAATACGAGAAAGGTCAAATACACTTAAAAACTTTATCAAATTCAAGAAAAACAACAGCAAGTTACTATACTCCAAAAGATTTAGTTAATTTTATGGTAAAAGAAGCTATAGATAAAGCTTTGGAAAATTATAAACCATTAGAAATAAAAATAATAGATAATGCCTGTGGAAGTGGTAATTTTTTAGTAAATTGTTTGAATTATCTTACACTAAAAGTTTTTGAAAATATAGACAATTACAGTGATATAAAAGAATTAATTTCATTAGAAAATGAAAAAATAAAATCAACTTTAGATAGTTTTAATTATAAATATAAATATGAAATTGATGAATTTTCAATACTAAAAAGAATAATTTTAAAAAATACAATATATGGAGTAGATATTAATTATTTTGCAGTAGAAATAGCAAAACTTGCTTTATGGATAGATACATTTATATTTGGCACACCATTAAGTTTTATAGAACATCATATAAAAACAGGTAATTCTCTTATAGGAACAACTATCAATGAATTTAAAGATTTTTGGGAAAATAAGAATAAAGGAGGATTTAACTTTTATGATAGTTTTCTTAAAAAATTTGACAATTTAAATGAAGCTTTTCAAAAATTAAGTAACTTAAAAGATACTACAAGAGATGAAATAGAAAAATCAAAAGAAATTTATAGTAAAGAAATAGAACCTAAATTAAAAGAATTAAACAATTTTTTAAACTTACTTACTTATTTCAAGTTTAAAAAAATAGAAAAAGATAAAGATAAAATAAACAAAATTGATTTTAATACTAATCTTGAAAATATTCTAAATAATAAAGAAATAGCAACAGATATATATCATTATTCAAAAAAATATTTATTTTTTAACTATGAAATACAATTTCCTGAAGTATTTACTAGAGAAGACAAAGGTTTTAACATAGTAATAGGTAATCCTCCTTGGGATAAAACAAAGTTTGATGACAAAGATTTTTTCTCTCAATATAAAACAAATTATAGAACTCTATCAAATAATCAAAAAGAAGAATTTAAAATAAATACTTTGACAAAAGATTATATAAAGAAAAAATATGAATATGAAAAAGATTTTATAGAAAAATCAAATGAATATTACAAAGAAAATTATCCGTATAATAAAGGATCAGGAGATGGAAATTTATTCAGATTTTTCTTAGAAAGAAATCTTTCTCTAATATCAGAAAAAGGAAATATTACATATCTTATTCCTTCTGCAATAATGCTTGAAGAAGGTTCTACTGAATTAAGAAAATATATTTTTGAAAACTTTAATTTAAATTTTTTTTATAGTTTTGAGAATAGAAAAAAATTATTTAAAGATATAGCTTCAGATTTTGAATTTTCAATATTACAAATAGATAAAACAAGAAGAACAGAAAAAATAAAAGTAAAATTTATGATTATAGATTCAAATGATTTATATAATAACGATTATATTGACTATACTATTGATAATTTGAGATTATTATCTCCTGATTATTTATCTTTACATAGGTTTATATCTCAAAAAGATATTTCATTAATACATAATTTTTATAGTAAATATAAAATACTTGAAAATAATTACTTAGATTTTAGAAGAGAAATTGATATGACAAATGATAAAGATTTATTTTATGAAAAGAAAGAATATCAGGAAGGAATGATAAAATTATATGAAGGAAAAATGATTTGGCAATATGACTCTAAGTTTTCTAATCCACAGTATTTTCTAAAAATAGATGAAGTAAAAGAAAGACTGAAATCAAAAGAAATTTATAGATTATCTCAAGATGTAAGTATTGCTGAAGAAGAGCTAAAAAACAGATTACAAATTAATTCATTAGAAAATTTTATTTCTTATGATTACAACTATTATAGATTAGGCTTTAGGGCTATTTCAAATAGTTCAATGGAAAGAAGTTTAATAGCTTCATTAATACCTAAAAATATTTTTGCTGGAAATAGTTTATTTTTATCTATACCTAAAAAATATTACTTTGATGATAATAGTAGAAACATTTTTACTAAAGAAATAGATATTGAAGTTTTACTTTTTATAAATTCACTATTTAATTCTATAGTTATTGATTATATTTTAAGACTAATGATTAAATACAATGTAAATAAAACATATATATATAGATTACCTTTACCACAGCCAAGTAAAGAGGAAATTTATAGTAATGAAATATACAAAAAGTTAATGTTTAATTCTTTAAAATTAACTTTACACTATAATTACAATGATTTTGAAGAATTAGCACAAAAGTTTAACATTAATAAAGAAGATATTCCAATAACAGAAAAACAAGTTGATTTATTAAAAATAGAAAACGATATTTTGGTAGCAAAACTATATGATTTGTCTTCAGAAGATTTGAAACATATTTGTTCATACTTTAAAGTCCTATTGAAAAACAAACCTGAATATATAAGTAGTTTATTGAGTGAATATGACATCAAATAAATCATAATAATTTAACATTGATAAAGAAATCAATAAGTAGCTAAATAAGAAGCTAATATTTTTTTACATTTCGTTATTAAGGTTTTATAGTAATTTAAATTTTAAAATTAATTTTTTTAACGATATCAAAATATAATTTATTTTGTTTTATAATATCTTTAAATTAACCATTTATAATAAATTATTTCAAAAAGGTATTATGAACATAGCTGTAATAATAAAAAAAATAGAAGATAAATTTATTTACTCTTCAGATAAAGTTTTAGAAGTTGGAGATCAAATAGCTTTAAGTATTGCTGTTAAATTAAGGGAAAATGACTCTTTTGGTTCAAGTAGTGTTTCAGCTTTTTGTATATCACCTTTAGAACATCCTGAAGCAATGAGAGAAGCTCTTTGTTTAGGTGCTGATAATGCTTACTTTTTAGCTGATGCATTATTTCAAAAAGTCGAGTTAGATAATTTAATGAATATTTTTAAATGTGCTTTTGATACTGTTGGAAACTTTGATCTTGTTTTAATACCTGCACCTTATAAGGATACTATGATAACAAATTTATCAGGACAATTGGCAAAGTTAATGAATATTAAACATTTGAAAGATGTAACAAATATTTTATGGCAAACTAATAAGCTTTTTTACTCAAAAGTTAATTCAAACGACTTTTACCCTTTAGCTTTACCAGCTTTAATAAATATATCTTATGATCCTGAACAAAAATACTATAATCCAATTAGACTAATGAAACTATACAGAAAAGAAGTAAAAATATTAAATGCTGAACAAATAGGTTTTTCTATCAAAACTTAAAACTTAAAAAATAATATTATCTATATCTGTTTTTTAAAATACTTGCTATAAATAGTTTATAATGCTATAAATATATAAATTAATTAAAAATAAAATAAATGAAAAAAATATTAATAGTCTTATTTTCTTTAATTTTCATATTACCTAATTATTCTTGTCATTTACTAAAAAAAAACTTTGAAAATGATAATCATTATAATAAATCTAAATTAGAAATAAATAATTATTTTTATACTCTTGATAATGGTTTAAAAGTTGTTTTACATCAGGATAAATCTGATCCTGTTGTAGCTTTATCAATAATGTATCATGTAGGTTCAGCAAGAGAAAAAAAAGGTAAAACAGGTTTTGCACATTTATTTGAACATATGCTATTTCAAAGGTCTGAAAATGTAGGTGAAGACCAATTCTTTAAAATAGTTCAATCGTTAGGAGGAAATCTTAATGGTTTTACTTGGAATGATGGGACTATGTATTTTGAGGTAGTACCTAAAAATGCTTTAGAAACTATTTTATGGCTAGAATCTGATAGAATGGGATTTTTCATAAATAGTGTTACAAAGTCATCTTTTGAAAATCAAAAAAATGTTGTTCAAAATGAAAAAAGACAAAGATATGATAATTCACCTTATGGGCATCAGTACTATGTTTTAGATAAGTTAATTTATCCAGAAAATCACCCTTACAATTGGCAAACTATTGGTGAAATGAAAGATTTAAAGAATGCAACATTAGAAGATGTAAAAGATTTTTATGAAAATTTTTATGGGCCAAACAATGCAGTTCTAGTTTTATCAGGAGATTTTGATATAGAAGAAGCTAAAAAATTAATAAATAAATATTTTGGTGAAATAAAACCTAAAAAACAAGTAAAACCATTAGAAGTAAGTAATATTACTTTAAATGAAAATAAAATTTTCTATTATGAAGATAATTTCGCAAAATTACCAAAGCTATTAATAGCTTATCCTAGTGTAGAATCATATTCAAAAGATTATTATGCTTTAAACTACTTAGTTGATTTATTAAATAGTAAGTTTTCAGTAATATATAAATCTTTAGTAGAAGATAAGAAAATTATAAGTTCTTTTTCTATTTATCAAGATGCAGGAGAAATAGCAGGTAAAATTGTTTTTAATTTTAATGGTTTTGAAAATACTAATTTAGATGATGTAAAAAATTCTTTTTTTGAATCTTTAAAAAACTTTGAAAAAAACGGAATAAATGAAAAAGAAATTTTATCTTTAAAAGCTAAAAAAGAATTAGAGTTTTATCAAAATATGGAAACCGTTTTGAATAAATCATTAAATATAGCTTATTATGTTTCTTATAAAAATGATCCTAATTATTACAAAAAAGAAATAGAAAATATATTGTCTGTAACAAAAGAGGATATTTTAAATGTTTATAATAAATATATAAAAAATAAAAATAGTGCAATTTTAAGTATAGTTCCAAAAGGAAAAAAAGATTTAGTTGTAAAAAATTCTAAATTGTTTGAAATAAAGGAAGAGAATATACAAGAAGCAAATAATAATGAAAAGTTTATAAAGGAAGAAAAAATAATAAAGACTAAATCGTCATTTGATAGAAGTATTCAACCTAAAATACTATATGAACCATACTTATCTTTACCAGAGATAACATCATTCTATCTACAAAATAGACTAAGAATAATACATTCAGAAAAAAATGAATTACCTTTAGTGAATTTTTCTTTAACAATAAATGGAGGACTATTAAAGGATGAGGATAATAAGGAAGGAACAGCTTATTTACTTGCAAAACTATTAAATGAAGGTACAGCTTTTAAATCAGCTGAAGAGTTTGAACAAGCTTTAAACGAATTAGGAGCAAGTATATATGTTACATCAAATAAAGAAGAAATAATAATAAATGTACAAACTTTATCAAGAAATTTTAATAAAACTATTTCTTTATTACAAGAATTACTATTAAATCCTAGATGGGATAATAAAAAATTAGAATTAATAAAATATCAAACTATAAATGATTTAAATAAAATGGAAGCCAATCCAAATGATATCGCTAATAATATTTTAAATAAAGTCTTTTTTGGAAAAACAAAATTGTCATTTATACCACAAGGAACAAAAGAAACTTTAGAAAATATTTCTTTAGATGATTTAAAAAAATACTATGATAGAGTTTTCTCTCCTTCAAATTCATTTCTAGCAATTGTTGGGAATATAACTAAAAATGAATTGATTACATCACTTGTAAATATTGAAACTTTATGGCAACCTAAATTTTTAACTAATAATAAAGTATATATAGAAAATAAATTAATTAAAAATACTTTGTATTTTTATAATTTACCTAATTCTAAACAATCTGTCATTTATGCTGGTTATCCATCAGAAAGTATGAATTACTATGATTACTATAAAAATTATATAATGAACTATAAATTAGGTGGTGCTTTTACAAGTAATATTAATTTAGTTCTTAGAGAAGAAAAAGGTTATACTTATGGTGCTAGGACGTATTTTATTAATAATAAAAATTATTCCATCTTTTTAGTATCTACAAGCGTTAAATCTAATACAACAGCAGATTCTTTAAAGATAATAAAACAAGAAATTGAAAGTTATTATAGTAAATTTAACGATGATGATTTTAAATTCACAAAAGAATCAATTTTAAGAAGTGATTCAATTAATTTTGAAAAGTTATCTTCTTATTTAAATATGCTTCAATCAATAGGTAAATATGATTTAGATTTAGATTATATACTTAAAAGACAAGATATTCTAAAAAATATTTCTAAAGATGAAATTATAAATTTAGCAAATAATTTAAAAAATAAAAACATTGTATATATAGTTGTAGGTGATGCAAAAACTCAATTAGAAGAGATAAAAGAACTAGGATTATTTAATGTAAACCTTGTTAATTATAATGGAGATATTTTAGAATGATAAAAAAATTTTTTAAAAAATTATTCTTCTCATCTTTATCATTAATAATATTAAATTCATCATTAATAGCTATTTCTAATGAATATTACGACACAGATGTAATAATAGCTGGTGCTGGACTTTCAGGTCTAACTTCGGCTTATAAACTAAATAAAAAAGGTATTAAATTTAAAATTTTTGAAATTTCTGACAGGGTTGGGGGTAGATCAAGAACTGCTAAATATGATAATGGTATGAAAGTAGAAGCAGGATTAGCGGAATTTTGGGAAAGTAATCCTGCTATTGAACTTATAAAAGAATTAAACTTACCTACTGAAGAAGGACAAGGTTTCTCATCTTGTTTTATTAATAACACTTTATACAAATATACTCAAAATTCTAACGAAGAATTTTTAAAATCAATTTTTAATAAAAATGAATTTAATTCATTTTTGAAATGGGATAGAGAAGTAAAAATTTTACTTGAAAAGTTAAAAAATAGAAAACCTGATAAGAATATGATGAAATTAAAAGATATTTCTTTTGCTGATTGGGTAACAAAAAAACATAAACTACCCAAAAAAGTTTCTGAATGGATTAGAGTAACAATAGAGGTAGAAATAGGCACTTCTTGGGAAAATATCAGTGCTTTAGATGGTATAGATGAATGGCATATTTTTAATAATGGTGGTGAGAAAGAATATCATATTGTAAATGGTAATGAAACTTTAGCTCAAGAACTAGCAAAAAGAGTTGGATTAGAAAATATTTATATAAAACATCAAGTTGTTAGATTTAAAAATATAAAAGATGCTGTAGAAGTAGAAGTAATGAACAATGAAAACTTTGAACATAAAACATACAGAGCAAAATATGCTATAAGTACTATTCCACTTTTTAGATTAGCTGAAGTCCAGTTTGAACCTCAACTACCAAAAAAGAAATATGATGCTATAAAAACTCAATCATGGGGTTCATATTTTACTGCACATGTATTTTTTGCTCCTGATACAAAAAAGTATTGGATAGATGATAAAGGTCAAAACATATTACCTATACTTTCTGATAGTCCTTTAGGTGTAATTTATTCTGCTGATAGAAAAGATGATAAATCACCTTATATTGTTAATTTACTAATAACTGGTGAATATGCTGAAAAGTTTAATTATAGAGGACTTTTATTTGATGAAATAAGAAATGAGTTAAACTTGGCTTTTGAAAAAATTTGGAAAGGCTCATCTAAAAAAATAATAAAATATGAGTTCTTTAGATATCATCCTAGAGCAATAGCTGCATGGCCTGTTGGTAGGTCAAGATTTGATGAATTATCAGAAGATTTACGAAAACCATTTGGTAGAATATACTTTGCAGGAGATTTTACTGAAAGTTCTCATTCAGATGGTGCTATTAGGTCAGCTTTAAGAGTAGTAAATGATATTCTTAAAAAAGAGAAAAAGAATGAAAACTAGATATTATTTTTATGCATAGTAAAGAAATTACTTACAAATTACTAGAACATGATAATAATATAAATTCAATAGCTTTAAGTTATGATAATAAACTTATTGCTACTGGCGGATATGATAATCAAATAAAAATTTGGAATTTTAACGATAATATAGATTTTTACAAAAAATTAGAAGGGCATCAAGATAATGTAAATTCAATATTGTTTTCATATGATAATAAATATTTGTATTCATGCTCATCTGATAAAACTATAAAAATTTGGGATATAAAAAATTTCAAAGAATTAAAAACTTTTTATTCTCATACGGACGAAGTAAATAGTATTTCTATAAGTCCTGATGGATTTACTTTGTCAAGCTGTAGCTCTGATAAAACAATAAAATTATGGGATTTAAACTCACAAAAAGAAATAACAACATTAATTGGACATCATGATAAAGTTAATTATACTCATTTTAGTAATAATAATAAGTATTTGCTTTCTTGTAGTGAAGATAATACTATAAAAATTTGGGATTTAGAAAATTACAGAATAATAAAAATTATTCAATGCCATAGTAAAGGGGTATTACAGGCAAAATTTAATGTTGATTCATCCTTAATATTATCTTGTAGTAAAGATTTAACTATAAAATTGATAAACTTTGAAGGTTTGGAATTAAAAACTTTTAAAGGACATACAAAGGATATTTGCTCTGTTTTCTTTTTTAATAATGAATATAATATAATATCAGCTTCAAAAGATAAAACAATAAAAATATGGGATATAGAAACTCAAAATGAAATAAAAACAATAAAAGCACATAATAAAGAAATTAATTCAATATTTATTTCAGATGATTATCGTAATATATTATGTTGTGGTAATGATAGATATATAAGTTTAATAAATCTAAAATTAGATGAAACTAAAAAAGAAATAATCAAAGAATTTTCTAAAACTAGCGATAATGACAACTTTCAGGAAGTTTTAAAAATAGAAAATTTTAGAGTAATAAAAAATTATTCTGATATTGAATCACTTTCATATAGTTCTGATGGTAGAAATATAGCTGCTGCTTTAAGTGATTTTAGTATAAAAATATGGGATATAAATAATTTAAATCATAAAATAATATCAGGTCACAAAGACACTATAAATCATATATCATTTAGCCCAGATGGTAATTATATAGCATCAGCTAGTTATGACAAAACAATAAGAATTTGGGATATTGAAAATAAGAGTGAATTAAAAGTTTTTAAAGGACATACCGAATCTGTAAAATTTATAACATATAGTCCCGATGGAAAATATTTAGCATCTTGTGCTGATGATAAAACAATAAGACTTTGGTCAATATATTCGGGAGCACAAATTAGAATATTCAAAGGACATATAAATTGGATTTATCATTTAAGTTATAGTCCTGATGGAAAATATTTAGCATCTGCTAGTGCTGATGGAACTATCAAGATATGGGATACTGAATTAGGTAGTGAAGTTATTACTTTAAAAGGACATATAGATTGGGTTAATTATGTATCATTTAATAATACAGGTAATATATTAATTTCTGCTAGTTCTGATAATACGATAAAGATTTGGAATTTAATAAATGGTAAGGAAATAAACACTCTATCTGGACATAATGATAGTGTAATATTTACATCATATACAAGTGATAATAAATATATAATTTCTGCAAGTTTAGATAAAACTCTTAAAATTTGGGATTCAGAAACATACAGCTTAATAGAAACTTTGAATATAACTGATACAGATAATTATAAAATAACTTTTAATCAAGTAAATAAATGTTTAGCTACTACTAATGATGATAATAGTATTTTACTATGGAGATTATCAAATGTAAAAGTTCCAAAAGAAGAAAAAAATGAAGTAATCAAAAATAAAGTTGAAAAACTTGAAATAAAAAAGGAAGTAAAAGAAGATAAAGAAGAGATAAAAGATACTATTAAAGCTTTATCAATAAATATAAAAGAAATATCTAGCTTTAAACAAATAGGTTATATAAGTTATTTAACTTTTTCAAAAAATTCTAAATATGTTATAAGTGGAAGCTTTGATAGAAGTATAAAAATATTTGACATAAATGGTAATCTAATAAAAACTTTGGATGGTCATAATGGAGCAGTTTTATGTATTTGCAATACTAATGATGCAAATATAATAGTTTCTTCTAGTTCAGATAAAACTATAAGAATATGGGATATAGAAAAAGGAAAACAAATAAATATATTAACAGGACATTCTGATACTATAAAAACTTTAGCGGTTAATAGCAATAATATATTAGCTTCAGGTGGAATGGATAAGACAATAAAACTTTGGGATTTAGAAAAAACAAAATGTATAAAAACAATAAGTGCTCATGATGATTATATAAGTAATATAATTTTTTCTAAAGATGATAAATTGCTATTATCTTCAAGTTTTGATAAAAGCATAAAAATATGGAATACAGAAAATTATAGTATAGAAAAAGTTCTGTTCTCTTCAGATGCAAACATTAATTCAATTGATATAAGTTTAGATAATAAATATGTTGTAGCTGCTTGTTCAGACAGAAAAATAAGAATATGGGAAATAGAAACAGGAAATTTAGTTAAAGTTCTAAAAGAACATCTAGGTAATGTTAATTCTGTAAAATATACAAAAGACTATAAATATTTAGTTTCTTGCAGTGTTGATAAAACTATAAAAATATGGGATATAGAAGTTGGTATATCTGTAAATACATTAACAGGACACTTTGATGAAATATATAATGTAGATTGTTCTGAAAATAACTTGATAGTTTCTTGTACAGCTCAAGATACCATAACAGTATGGGAGTTTTTTCAAGGTAAATTTAAGCAATTTGAAAAAATGGACAATAAAGAAGAAAAAAAAGATTATAAAGAAGTTATTAATATAATAGACGAATATTACCCTATTGCATCTAAAATTGCTAAAAATGTGTATAATTTGCAATTAAAAAATCAAGAAACAGAAGATGAAGTATATAAGCCTAATGTAGAATTATCTGATGATGAAAAGTTTTTATGGAATATTCTTATTGACTATGAAGAAATAGATGAAGATATTTTAAACATGATTTGTGAAGAAAAAAATTTAAAAATAAATGTCAAAGATTTAATGAGTAAATTAGTAAATAAAATAAATGCTTTTTCAAAAGGCTTAATAGAAGTAATGAAAACTGATGACGGAAATAGAATATATACAATAGTTGATTTAAAGATAGCAAAAGAAATTAAAGTTTAGTTAAAAATTATTTTGTAATATTAGTTTTTTTAGGCATAAGACATATTTCTAAGATAGCACTTAATATTTTAAGATATTCTTCATTTTTTTGAAATCTTTTTATTTTTTTTAATTCTTTTTTCTGTCTATCCAGTTTATCTTTTGTCTCTATTAATTGATTTTTTAAAGCTATTAATTTATCTTCTTTTTTAAATCTTTTTATAAATCTTTGAATAAAGTTACCTTCATTTAAATCATTTTCCATGAATTCAACTTCTTGAGAAAGTTTTTCAACTTTTTTTTTTAATTGAAATAGCTTTCTTTTTAATTATTTTTATAAGTTCATCAAAATCATCATACCTTTGTTTATAATCAGCTCCACCATCTTCATAAAAATCTCTACTTAGACCTGTAACCATACTTTTTAATAAATGTAATGTTGGTGAATGTCGTCTATCTAAATCTAATGCTGATATTATAAAGCTTATTGCTTTTTCTGTACTTCCTTCATTTAAGCTTATTAATGCCCATTGATATAAATAATCAGCATTTATATTAATACCTAGTTTATGTTTATATTTATTATATAAATCACTTTCAAGATTTTTTTCAAGTAATGTAGCAATATTTACTAACTTAGACTTATCCTTATCCATTTTAACTATTGACTACGTTTTTTTAACCATTTTAATACAAATGCAGCATTTGTTTTTGAAATAATATCAGATGATTTTATATTTTCTATCTTGTTAATCATTTCTCTTTTTTCACTATCTGAAAAATTTTTATTCATAAATTGTAATGGACCATTTATCATTTGTTCTTTGTGATTACCATCTAAATTTAAGAATTTATTTATTTCTTCATCAGATATATCAGATGCAAATTCTTTTAAAAGCTTATTAGCTTGCTTACTTACTGATTTTAATTTTGAGTTATCAGAAATATCTATTTTTTTTATTTCTTTTCTTGGTAAAATAGTAATTTCATTTTTAAAAACTTTACTTTCTTGTTTCTGAATGTTTTCATTTATATCAAGTTGTTCTATTTCTTCACTAGTTACTTCTTCAAAATCTTCATAATCTTCATTTTCTTCTTCTACTTCAAATTGTTCTATTTCTTCATTAGTTACTTCTTCAAAATCTTCATCTTCTTTTAAAAAATCTAACTTAGAGTTTGAAGTACCTTCCTTGGCTGAAGATTTTTTTATTGAATCACCTTTATTAAAAGTCATAAATCTCCTAAAACTACTATTATTCTAGTTTTTCTAGAAAAAAGTAGCTTTTTACAACATATAATATAATAATATTATACTTTTAGAAAAATTAATAATAAAGTTACTTGATTTAATTATTTTATTATAAAAATTTTTATATAAAAATTAAGTAAAATGAAAATATTTTCTTTCAAATATTTTATTTATAGCTATTTCTAAATTTTGAGAATAAAAAATTGAATCATATTCATTTTGAAAACCATATTTTTCTAATTCATGTATTTCAATATTACTATCAGAAATAATTGTAATAGGTACCTTGTAGTTAATTTTAATTTTTTCCAATATTTGGAATATATTAATCTTATCACTATTTAATAAAATAACAGAATCTATTTTAGTTTTTTCTTTATAATCTACAAAGTTGTTTATTAATTTATAGTCTATAGTTATAGAAAGATTATTTGATACTTTTTTTATAATTTTTTCAAAATTATTATCTTTTTTAAAGTCATAAATCAGAAGATTTATATAATTTTTCATAATAAACTTTATTAAAGTTTCTACAAAATTATCTATTTCATTCATTCTATTATTCACATTTATCCAAGGGTTCATACAAGTAACTCTTAATACAACTATTTTCTTCTCCTTATTTTTATAAAAATTATCAATTGATATGCCACTATTTCTTAGTAAATTTTCTATTGCTTGTCCTTGATATGTTTCGTAATTAAATTCTGTTTTTGATATTATGTAATTTAAATTATGATATTGATTTACATTAAATTTAAATTTTTCATATATTCTACTATTTAATTTATTCATAAATTCTATATCTTTATTATTTTTAGAATTTACAATAAAGCAAAGTAAATTACTATCAGGTTCGCAAATAGGAATGATTTTAAAAGGATTATCATTATTATTATAGTCAAGAAAAGAATTATATAAATATGATGCTACATTAAGAGTATCAAGAATAATCTTACCATGACCTTTTATATTTAATGGTATCAATTTATGAGATAAATAGCATGAACATGCTGCTGCTCCAGGTTTTGAGCCTTCAATAATATATTTACCAATAAATTCAAAGTTAGAGTTCTCATGAAAAACATATGGTGCATTTACACTTAAAAGTTCTTTAACTTTATTCGATTTAAAAAGAATACTTCCAGCAGGATAAGGAATATATCCTAATTTATGTGGATCTATTGTTATGCTATCATAGTCTTTTAAGGCTTTTATAGAATTATATAAGTGTTCTATTTTAGATTTTGATTTATTTAAAGATATTTTTTTGCAAAAATCAGAAAAATCTTCTATTTCTTTATAAAAACTTATATCATCTTTTTTAAACATTATAATATCATCATAAATTATAGATGCTATGTAACCTCCCCAAGCAGCATCACTATGTAAATAAAAGCTAACTTTAAAATCTTTCTCAAATTTATTTTTTAAATTAACAATTTCTTTATGAGCATCTATTGAACCTTCTTCAGTAGAACCAAATACTGATATTAAGGCTACAATAGGAATATATTTATTTTTCAACTTTAAAATAGTCTTTTCTAGTTTTTTTATATCAATTCTAAATTCTTTATCACAAGGTATTTCTATAATATTATCTTTACTAGAACCTAAACCTAATATATCAAATATTTTTGTATATGAATAGTGTTTAGTTTGTGGAATAATAAAAACAGGTTCATTTATATTATTAAACATATCAGACATTTCTTTGTAAAATTTTCTAATACCTAAAGATTGTAACGAGTATTTATTTATGGTTTTTTTTATAATATCTACAATTTCTTTTTTTATACTACTTGGTAAAAAAGATACGTTATTTTTTTTTACTTCATTATCTAAAGCTAAGTTTATAATTTTATCTTCTAAACTTAATTTTGTTTTAGTATCTAAATTTAATAGCTCCCAAGAACCTATACTTATAAAGTTAGTATCATTTATTTTAAAATCTTTTAAAAAATTGAAATTTTCATATTCTATTAATTCTTTTATAGCTTTGTATATCGAAATAGGTTTAAAAAAGCAGTTTCTTGCTACCCACATAGCTTCGAGATTAGCAATTGTTCCTCCAGATGTTATATGTCCCCACGAAGAATTGATATCATAACCTACCATGTAAGAAAGCATTTTAGCTACTATTAACTCATATCTTGTTGTAACAGGTGAAGCTTCAGATGATATATTATTTGGATTATATAACATAGCTGCAAAATAACCTATAATAGCAGGTATTGTTGTTTCAGATACCATATGACCAATATATCTTGGACTAAAAAATGGAACACCTTTTTTTAATTCAGACAAAATTTTATGTAACTCTTGTTTTAAATTTGCATAATCTGAATTAATATCATTTCTTTGTTTTTCTAAGATGTATGGTTCATCTTCAGCATTATAATTTTTTCTCCAATAAAATTGATCTAATAATACTTCATTAACTAGTTCCTTTAAATAGTTAGAATTTTCAGATTTTGGACCTAAAAAAAATGCTTCTTTATTTTTCATAAAATTACCATTCTAAACTAAATGTTTGAAATATATAGTAAAATAATTCTACTTAAATTTTTAGAAAAATTTTTAAATCATATAATTTTTATATAAATTATTAATCATGTTTCTTGTAGCTTGTCCTATATCATTTTTACCAAAAATAGAAGAGCCTGCAACAAGTATATCAGCACCATTTTTTAAAACTTCTATTGAAGTGTTTTCATCAATTCCACCGTCAACTTGAATTTTTATATCTAAATTATTACTATCTATAAATTTTCTAAGAGAGTATATTTTTTGTAAAGATGATTTTATAAATTTCTGACCTCCAAACCCTGGATTTACACTCATTATGAGAATCATGTCTAAAATATCAGAAATATAATTTATCATATCAAAATTTATAGGTGTTGAAGGATTAAATGCTATACCTGTTTTTGCTCCTTTAGATTTTATATAACTTAAAGTTCTATGCAAATGAGTAACATTTTCTACATGAACAGTTATATTTTCTGCACCAGATAAAATAAACTCTTCAATATATAAATCAGGATTATTTATCATTAAATGAGTATCGAAAAATAATTTAGTATGTTTTCTTAAGCTTTTTAAAACAAGTGAGCCAAAGGATATATTAGGTACATAATGTCCATCCATTACATCTAAATGTAACCATTTTGCACCATTTTTCTCTACAATCTCTATTTGTTCTTTTAAATTACTAAAGTCAGCTGCTAGTAATGAAGGTGCAAGAATTTTTTCAGTCATTTACAAACTCCTTAAGTGCTAACTTTGCTGCTTTTTGTTCAGCTTCTTTTTTTGACTTTCCTATTGCTTCAAATTCTTTATCTAATACTTTTAATACACATTTAAAAATTGCTTTGTGAGGTGGTCCATCTAAATGAAAAGAGTTATATTCTGGTAAAATTTTAAATTTTGCTTGTGTTAATTTTTGTAATAAATCTTTGCTATTTGATTCTTCAGCTCTTCCATTCATAGCATTTATTAAGTCATTTTTTAATAAATTTATTATCAAATTAGAAGTAAATTCAAATCCTTTACAAATAAATAATGCACCTAAAACTGCTTCAAAACAATTAGCAAGTATTGAATCTTTTTCCTTTCCTCCTGATGCTATCTCTTTATGACCTAATTTTATATTTTTACTTAGATTTATTCTTCTTGAAACATTAGCTAAAGATTTATCACTAACAACATAAGCTCTTGCTGTACTCATTTGTCCTTCACTAGCATTTGGATAATTACAATATAACCAATTACTAACAGATAATTTTAAGACAGCATCACCTAGAAACTCTAATCTTTCATTATCTAATATATTATTGTCTCTTAATTCTGCTTTATATGATTTATGAGTTATTGCTATATCTAATATAGTATAATCTATATCTTCTTTTATATCTAGTTTTTCAAGAAGTTTTTTTATTTTTTTACTCATCGAGGTTAATTATAACAAAGCTAATTATGATTATGTTAATAATTTAATCTTATTATGTTAAAATAAATATATGTTAAAAAAATATTTGCTTACAAGTATAATATTATTAACAGTAATATTAATTAGTCCATCCTCAATTTCTAAAGAAATAAATATAAGAGTTGGAATACAGACAAATATTCAATCTACAATTGTAAGTACTTCTCTAAATGGAACTATTTTTCATTTTTATAATAATAAAATGAATAAAGTTTTTGATATTTTACCTCAAGAACCTTGTTATATAGAAAATAAAAAAGGATTATTACAAATAATTTCCAATGATAAAAAACTTATAATATCATCAGGTAAAGTAATAATAAAGAATACTGAAGATAAGGGTAAATATGTACCTTTAGTATATGCTGGTAATAAATGGTATAGAGGAGAATTAGAAATATTTGTTTCTTTAAGCAATAAAAATAATATTACTGTTGTAAATAATTTACCATTAGAAGAATATTTATATGGAGTTGTTCCTTCTGAAATGCCATCTTCATGGCCAATAGAAGCACTTAAAACTCAAGCTATTGCAGCAAGAACTTATGCATTGACTCATTTAGGTCAATTTGCAAAGGAAGGTTTTGATGTTATGCCTACAGTTATAAGTCAAGTTTATGGTGGTGCTGAAAGTGAAACACCCATTACAAATAAAGCAGTAGATGAAACAATAGGAAAAGTAATAACATATAATAATAAACTTATAAATGCTTATTACTCATCTTCTTCAGGTGGTATAACAGAAGATGGAATTAATGTATGGGGAGAAAATTTACCTTATTTAAAATCTGTTATAGATTTTGATGAAGATTCACCTAAGTATTCTTGGTATAAAATTATTAATAATACTGATTTACAGAATATTTTAAAAAATTCTTTTAATAGAGATATAGGGAAAATACTTAATATTAGTATAGTAGAGACAACATCATCAGGTAGAGCTAATAAATTACTATTTGAAGGCACTAAATCAAATATAGAAATAGATGCAAAAAAGTTTAGATTAGCATCAAAACTTAATAGTACTCTCTTTAAAGTTGAAAAAATGGATTTAGGTACAAGTTTTTACGATAATTATAGTATTCCAAATTTATTTATATTTGTTGGTAAAGGTTGGGGACATGGTACAGGAATGTCTCAATGGGGTGCAAGAGCAATGGCTAAAAATGGTAAAACTCATGTAGAAATAATTAAACATTATTATCAAGGTACTGAAATAAGCAATATAAATAGTATAATAAATTAGTCTTTTCAATTATTCATAATCTTGAGATATTGAATTAACAGGATCATAATTGTAAATATCGTTTTCATATTTATCTGAAAATCTACTTTGGTCTATCTTATACTCTGTGCATATAATTTCTTTGGATTCTTCTTTTTGTAATTACTCAAGCTAGTTGACACTAATATATGTTAATTTTTATTTACTTTTGTTGAATACAGAGAAAATTTTTTTGAAAATATAATTAAATTACATGAGTATTGTTTACCAAATAAATAAAGAAAAAATTAAAAAAGAGTAGGTGCTGGGCTAATTTTATTTTTTGATAAGCTTAAAATCATTTAATAGTAAGCATTTTAAAGATTTATATTAAAATATACCTTAAATTCAGTGTTTATAAGCTTTTTAAGGTAATTTTTTCTATAACTCAATCCCAGTGCCAGGTTTATATAATAAAATGTTATAATATATCTATATTTTTTTAGTTGCTTTTAATGATAGAGAATGTAAATTTGGAAGATATACAAAAATTAAGTAAGTTAGTTGATAGTATAGGAGCTTGGTTATATAAAACTGAAATAGATGAAATAAAGAAAAGTAATATTTCAGAGCTTACTTATAGTGAATTACATACTTTAAAAGCTATCGAAGAAATTGAAAATGCAAAGCTTTATGAAATAGCTGATAAATTAGGTGTTTCAAGTGCTTCTATGTCTGTTACAATAGATAATTTAGAAAAAAAGTCTTTTGTTATAAGAGATAAAGACAAAAATGATAGAAGAGCTATAATAATAAGACTTACAGAAAAAGGTATTAATGCAAATAGAGAACATGAGAAATTACATTGTAAAATGGCTGAAGCTATATTAAGTAAATTAGATAAGGATCAACAAAAAATAATAGTTAAAGCTTTTGAAAAGCTACTTTCTAATGAATAATTTTAGAACAGAAGTAAATGTTAAGAAATTTGATTTTGATATAGAATTTACAGATGGTTTATTTTTTATAGGTTCTTGTTTTTCAGAAAATATAAGTAATTTATTTAAAAAATATAAATTTAAAGTATTTAGTAATCCATCAGGAATTTTATATAATCCTATTTCTATATCAAATATTCTTGACTTTGTTATAAAAAATAAATTTTTTACAAAAAATGATTTATTATATTCAAATAACAAATGGATAAGTTTTTATCATCATGGTGATTTCTCAAATGAAAATTTAAATTTAACTTTAGAAAAAATAAATAGTAATTTAGAAGATGCAAATAAATTTTTAAAAAAAGCAAATTATTTATTTATAACTTTTGGAAGTGCTTTTGTGTATGAACTAAAAGAAAATAAGTTAATAGTAGCTAATTGTCACAAATTAAATTCAGATTTATTTAATCAGAGATTACTAAATATTCAAGAAATAGAAAAAAATTATATTGAACTTATATGTAAATTAAATAATTTTAATCAAGATATAAAAATAATATTTACGGTAAGTCCAATAAGATATTTAAAATATGGGCATGAACAAAACACTTATAGTAAATCAATACTTTTTGTTTGTATAAATGAATTAAAAAAAAAATTTAAAAATGTTTATTATTTTCCATCTTATGAAATCATTATGGATGACTTAAGAGATTATAGATTTTATAATGATGATATGATACATCCTTCAAATCAAGCAATAGAGTATATATGGCAAAAATTAATAAATTCTATGCTAAGCAAAAAAACTATTAGTATTATAAAAGAAATAGATAAAATTTTATTAGCAAAAAATCATATTCCTTTTAATCCTTGTAGTAATGAATACAAAAATTTTTGTAAAAAAAATATTAATTTAATAGAAGAATTAGAGCAAAAGTATGATTTTATTGATTTTAAAGAAGAAAAAGAATTTTTCTTGAAATTTATTCAATATTAGAAATACTTAAAACATGTGGTGGGGTGCAATCTGCAGGATATATATAAGAAATATCTATTACTTTTTTTTCGTATGGCTTTAAAATTAATTTTAAAATAGGTTCTCCTTTTTCTGTGAATCTTTGAACTATATGAACATAATCTATTATTCTTTTATTATTTAATTCATATTCTAATTTTAACTCTCCTCTAAAATTTATTTTATCAGGTGGCATCAAATTAAATTTTAATTTATCTACATTTCTTATATTTTCAGGAATTCTTATTGGTGAATCAAAACTTATATATATTCTTTGTTCTTGATTAGTATTGTTATATAAAGGTATTCTTATATTGTAATTTACTCCATAATTTGCATGTGCTTGATATGCTGTGTCTTTATATCTTCTGACTAACTTAGCATTTTGATTTTGCCCTGTTGATAAAGTATTATTATATAATGTATTTAAAACATAAGCAAAAGATTTTCCTTTTTCTGGTATATTAAGATTTAAAAAATCATTTTTTAAGATACCAAACCATTCATTACCTATTTGAACTCCTGCTACTCTGCCGTATATAAAAGGCGTTCCTTTTGGTAATACTGTATCTAAAGGTGAAGGTATCTTATCTCTTTTTTCTGCTAAATTTCCTTTTTCTAAAATATTTATCCAATCTTGTAAATTGGGTTTTAATTTAAATCCTAAGAATTTTTTTTCAAATAAAGCTAAATCAGCTACATAAATATTGTCAGATGAGTATAATTTTATTAATGTGCTTCTACCATTTATATATGGTGGTTCTAAGTCTGAAGTGTTTATTTTTTTCTCAAATAGTAAAAGATATTCGTTAGGTTTAATAGTGTAAGTTCTTTTTAAAAAATTTTTATTTCTAATAATATCTTGAGCTACTCTATCACCTGGTCCTGAATAAATATTACCATCAAAATTATCTTTTAGTTTTTCAAGTTTAATAAATGGTGAATCAGGCTGACTTACATAAGATGCTGAAGACTTAATTTTTATTTTTACTTCTTTATCATTTGGGTTTTTTATTAATATTGCTTGGTATAAGTCTTTATCATTATCTTCTTGTTTGGATATATGATGTGAAAAAATATCAAATTCACCTTTAAAAGAGTAGTTTAAATGTGCATTAGGATATAGCATATTATCTGGTGGAAATGTAGATAATAATATTCCATCAGTTTTAATAATTTCAGGACTATTACTATTGAATACAGGCACATTATTAATTTTTCCGTCTAATGAAAATACTTTGTAATCAAGTTCTAATTCATTAGCTAATAAATCATTTGTTAAAATTAGAAAAAACAATAATGTTAAAATCTTTTTCATAACTGATTAACTAAATTAAATTTTTCGTAGAATTTTATAAAAGTCTCTATATCTTCAGGTTTTTCTATGCTAAAAGCATTTACATTTTTGTCTATTTTTTTTGCTAATTTTGTTAAAACTTTTGATGGTCCTATTTCAAGAAATATATTAATTCCATTTGACAATATATTTTTTATAGAATCTTCCCATAATACGGGTGAAACTAATTGCCATTTTAATTTTTCTTTGAATTTTCTACCACTTAATGTTATAGTATTATCTATATTGGTTACTATTGGTATATTTGAATCTTTAAACTCTGTTTCATCTATTGTAGTTATTAATTCATCTAATGCACTTCCCATTAAAGGTGAATGAAAAGCACCACTCACGTTTAAATATAATACTTTAGCTCCCTTATTTTTTATAAAACTTGAAAAATCTTTTACTTTTTCTAATTTTCCTGATATAACAAATTGTTCAGAAGAATTATAATTAGCTATAACTAAATCTTCACCACTAGAAAATTCTTCGCAATATCTTTCTATTTTTTTTCTATCTAATCCTAAAACAGCTATCATAGTTCCTGGTTCTTTATCACCAGCCCTTGACATTAAATCACTTCTTATTTTAACTAATTTACAAACATTTTTAAATGATAATACACCACCACAAAATAAAGCTGTATATTCACCTAAACTATGACCAGCTAAAATACTAGGTTTTATATTAAATTTATTGTAAATAAGATTATATATAGCTATACTAATAGTTAATATACAAGGTTGAGCTATGTTTGTTTTTTGTAAATAATCAAATTCTGAATTAAAACAAATATTAGCAATATCCATTTTGAAATATTTACTAGCTTCTTCAAATGTATTTCTAATTTCTACAAACTGATTAAAAAATTCAATACCCATCTTAGGATATTGAGACCCTTGACCTGGAAATAAAAAAGCTATTTTAGAATTCATTAACTCTTCCTCATTGAAGATATTAACTATATTTTATATTGAAATTTTATTTTTTAGTATAATGATTATTAACTTTTCTTTATATTATTATTACTTTAACAACGAAATCATAAAATTAACATAAAGTAATATTTTAGAGAGTAATTAGTTATAATATAATTTGTATTTTTATTTTGGATAACCTCGACAATGAAACTATAAATTTAGTATAAAATAGTATTTATAATATTTAGAAAATAGTATTAAATTGAAAAAATACAAGATATTTTATTATTTTTCAAGTAATTTTATAGGTTATAATCTACTTCCTGTAATTCCTTTATAAATTATACTAATTGTTTTATTAATATTAACTTATTATCAAGTAAAGAAAATATTTTTAGCTGGTTACTAATTTCGTTGTTAAAGTTAAAGAGATATACCAATTTAATACTTCAATTATTAATGTTATTGAGAGTTATCAAGAAAGTTGTGTTTATACATATTTGAAATCAATTTTATACATATTTGAAATCAATCTATAAAATGTTTTTGGGATTTTCATACACAAGATTTAAGACAACTCTCTTTATTTCACTCAAAATGCAACACTATTATTAACTATTATTAACTATTTCACTCAAAATGTAACATTTTATTTTGCGAAAATGCAAAACTTATTGCTATTTAATATTTCTTAATATTTATATTTTCTGAAAATCTTGATATACAATGATTATAGGATTTGTTAATAATTTTTTCTAGGTATTATATGAAGGATTATAAAATAATAAAATATAAAAATATATGGTTTACAATATCTGCACTTCTTTTGATACCGGGTATAATAGCATTATTTTTAGGTTGGCTTAAGCCTGGTTTAGATTTTATTGGTGGTACATTAATAGAGATAAAAACAGAGAAAAATTATAATGCTCAAGAAATAAAGAATATACTTACAAAAATAGACAAAGATTTATATGCTGATGCTGTCGTCCAACCTTCTGATTTAATATTGAGTATAAAGGCTAAATCAATAGATAATAATCAACAAATGAAATTATTTGAAGCTCTAAAAAAAGAAATAGGAAATTTTGAACAACAAAGAGTTGAAATAGTAGGTCCTACAATAGGTAAAGAACTTTTTAGAAATTCTATGACAGGATTTATTTTAGTAATGTTAGGAATAATAGCTTACTTATCATTTAGATTTAGATATGACTATGCTATATGTGCAATAATAGCACTAGCTCATGATGTTTTATTTTTAGTTGGAACTTTTGCAATATTAGGAAAACTTTATGGAATTGAAATTGATAGTCTATTTGTTACCGCTGCTTTAACAGTAGCTGGTTTTTCTGTTCATGACACAATAGTTGTATATGATAGAATAAGAGAAAATTTAAAGAAATCAAAAAGAGGTACGCCAATAGAAGAGGTAGCTAATGTCAGTTTAAACCAAACTATGGCAAGAAGTATAAATACCTCTTTAACATTAGTTTTAACATTAGTTTTCTTATTTTTATTTGGTGGTGAATCTATAAAAAGTTTTACACTAGCAATGTTAATAGGTGTTATAGCCGGGACTTATTCAAGTATATGTATAGCAAGTCCTTTGATAGTTGTTTGGAGAAATTTTGAAAAATCTAAGAAAGCTTCTGCTTGATGAGTAACATAGATGATTTAGAAATTTTAATAAGAGCTAGATATCCAATAATATATATAGTTTCTTATGAAGAAAGAAGAGTTGAAAATGATATTTTAAATATATCTTTAAGAAGTGATAAGAAAACCTATTCTTGGTCATCAACACAAGGTCTTATAAATGTTTCACAATCAAAAAATTATAGTATTTTGAATGAATCAAGTAAAGATATTTACACTTGTTTAGATATTATAAGTAAATCAAATGAGGCATCTATTTTTATATTAAAAGACTTACATCATTATATAAATGATCCTTTAATTAATAGAAAAATAAAAGATTTATCAATATCTTTAAAAAGCACTTTTAAAACTATTATAATTTTATCACCTATATTAAAAATTCCTACAGAATTAGAAAAAGATATTGTAGTAATAGATTATAAACTATCAGATTTTAATGATATAGCTCAACTACTTGATAAACTAATAAACTCGCTACAGATAAATAAAAAGAATGTAGAAATAAATTTATCAACATCAGATAAAGAAAGATTGATACAATCATGCTTAGGATTAACTTTAAGTGAAGTAGAGAATGTGTTAGCAAAAATAATTGTTTCTAAAAAAAGACTAGATATACAAGATATTGATTTAATAAATGAAGAAAAAAAACAAATTATAAGAAAAACGGGCTTACTTGAATTTTATTCTACAAGTGAAAATATATCTAATGTTGGTGGATTAAATAACTTAAAAATATGGTTAAAGAAAAGAAGTAGAGCATTTACTAAAGAAGCAAGAAATTATGGTTTACCACAACCAAAAGGAATTTTACTCTTAGGTGTTTCTGGTTCAGGAAAAAGTTTAGTAGCTAAATCTATATCTTCTTTATGGCATCTACCATTATTAAGGCTTGATATGGGAAATTTGTTTAGTGGTCTTGTAGGATCATCGGAAGAAAATGTAAGAAAATCTATCAAGATAGCTGAATCAGTAGCACCATGTTTATTATGGTTAGATGAAATAGATAAAAGTTTTTCTGGAATGTCTAACTCTCAAATATCGGATGGCGGAACATCAGCAAGAGTATTATCTAGTTTTCTTACTTGGATGCAAGAAAAACAATCATCAGTATTTATAATAGCTACTGCTAATGATATATCTAATATGCCTCCAGAATTATTAAGAAAAGGTCGTTTTGACGAAATATTTTTTTTAGACTTACCAACTTTAAATGAAAGAAAAGAAATATTTAATATACACCTTTTAAAAAGAAATAGAAATCCAATTAATTTTGATATTCAATATTTTGCTGAAATAAGCGAAGGTTTTTCAGGGGCAGAAATTGAACAAGTTATAATATCAGCAATGTATGATAGTTTTGAAGAAAATAGAGAAGTAAGTAATAATGATATTATTAATTCAATAAAAAATTGTGTTCCATTATCAAAAACAATGAAAGAAGCAATAGAAAATATTAGAAATTGGAGTAAAACTAGAGCAATACCTGCATCTTAGATTTAATTATTTAATCAAAATAGTTGTTTCAAGTTAAAGAATAAAAAAATAACTTATTAGCTTTTAGTAATAAAATATTTTTTGAGTATATAATGTATTTAAAATTTTATTTTGTTTTATTTATTAAATATGGATAATTATCAAGATTTTTATGAAATACTACAAGTACATCCAAAAGCTAGTGCTGATGTAATAAAAAAAGCTTATTATACTTTAATGCAACAAAACCATCCAGACAAAGGAGGTTCTGATGAAATCGCAAAAAAAATAACTGAAGCATATCAAGTATTAAAAGATGAAAATTTAAGGAAAAAATATGACTTACAAAGAAAACAAATACTTACTAATAAATTAAATAAAACTATAGCAACAAATAAAGATATTTCTAAAGAGAATAAAGAAAATATTATTTATAATAATTTTTTATCAAGTTTTGGAACTTTAGTATTTGATGAAAGAGGTAATAAAATAGCAATAATAGACTTAAACGGCCAAATAAATTGGGAATATGGAAAATATACTTTAAAATCTCCAAAATTTGCTGTGTTTTCTGATAAAAAAAACATTTTGATAACAGATACGGGAAATAATCGTATTCTTGAAATAAATCATAAAAAGGAAGTTTTATGGTCATTTGGTAGTAATGAAAACAATATATTGAATTCTCCCCAATCATGTATAAAAACAAATGATTCTACTTATTTAATAACAGATAAAGATAATAAAAGAGTTATAGAAGTTAATAAGGAAGGTAATATTGTATGGCAATATGGTGATTTAAAAGATTATAAAATGTTTGGGAAATCTATTTTTTCATTAGTAAATAAAAGTTCTTATATATTATTTAATCCTGTATATGCTGATAGATTAGAAAATGGTAATACATTAATATGTGATACTGGTAATAAAAGAATAATAGAGGTATCTAAAGATAAAAAAATCGTTTGGCAATATCCTAAAAAAAATGAGGAATTTATAGCTAACTTTGCATATAAACAAGCTAATGGTAATGTTTTATGTGCTTTTGATAAAGTTTATGAAATAACTTCAGAAGGAAATATAGTTTGGAATTATTCTAGAAACATATCAGATATTGATATTAACTGGGTTTTAAAAAATGATAAAAATCAAGTTTTAATAAATTTTACTAGAATTGTTAGAAGAGGTGTAAATCAGGAAATAATGCTTGTAGATTTGACAGGAAAAGTTATCTGGCGATATTATTATTCTCAATACAAATATTTATAATTTTTTTATAATGAAAATAACAATAATAGCATCCTTTCCTGATTTAGAAGTTTTTTCAAGATTAAAATGGTTATACTCATTATTAAATAAAAAACTTGAATTACAACTAATAGCAATAACATTTAATAATAAATTTGATTTTTTATTAAAAAATATTTTTGAAAATATTTGTATTATAAAATACAATATTAATAATATTATTACGAATATAAAAAATATTGTTAATGGAGATATAATTTATGTACTAAAAGCTAGAACATCTAGCTTTGGAATATCTATTAATTTAAAACGAATTTTAAATAAAAATATTATTTTAGACATTTCAGATATAGAAAAATTTAATTGTTTTCCATATAGTAATAATCATATAAAAAGTTTATTTTTTTCATTTCCATTTCTTAATAATCCTGATTCATATTTATATACATATCTAACAGAAAAAAGAGTAAAATTTTCTGATGGAATAACAGTTTCAAATTCATTTTTACAAAAAATATATGGTGGAACTTTAATAAATGATTCTTGCGATATTAATCTTTTTAATAAAGATAAATATAAAATAAATGAGATAAGACAATCTCTTAAATGGGATAAAAAAGTTATAATCTTTAACGGACATATAAAAAACTATTTAGATATAAATATTTTTGAATATTTACTAAAAAAAGATTTAATAGTAGTTTTTATTGGTTTTATAGAGGAAAAAATAAAAAGATTATTTTCAAGATATAAAAATATAATTATATACGATTATCAAAATGATTTAAATATTGCTAAAATGCTTTCATCAGCTGATTACTTAGTTTTATTTAGAAAAAATTTACCAAACTCAGATTTTAAAATACCAATAAAAATTTATGAAGCAATGGCTTGTAACTTAACAGTAATAACAAATGAAACTAATAATTATAAAGAACTTTTTAAAGGTAATATTTTATATGCAAATAGCTATAATGAAGTTTTTAATATTATAGATAATAATATAAAAATAGAAAATTCAAGAAATTTTTTTAAAGATTCGTTTTCAAAAGAAGAAATAGAAAATAAATTATTTTCATTTATTAGTTCATGTTATGGTACATAATTTTTATGCAATTAATTTAATAGTTTTTTAAATAGTTTTGTTTATAAAAATCAATAATATTATTTTGTTTAATAGCTAAATTTTAATGATATACTTAATTTTAAATGTTAGGAGATAACAAAATATGACAGAAAATATTACATTAGAAATGATAAAAGCATTACCTAAAACAGATTTACATGTTCATTTAGACGGTTCAATTCGTTTAAGTACCATATTAGATTTAGCTGATAGATATAGAATAAAATTACCAGCAAATGATATAGACGGCTTGAAAAAAGCTATAGTAGTAGATGAAAATTGTTCTAGTTTAGTTGATTATCTAAAAGCTTTCGATATAACTTTACAAGTTTTACAAACAGATCAAGCACTAGAGAGAGCTGCTTTTGAATTATGTGAAGATGCAGCTCAAGAAAATGTTAGATATATTGAAGTAAGATTTGCACCAATACTTCATACAAATAATTTAATGTCTTTAGAAGAGATTATAACAAGTGTAGTTGAAGGATTAAAAAGAGCTGAAAAACATTACAATATAAAGACAGGATTAATAATATGTGGAATGAGACATTTTAACTCTAATGTTTCCTTAATGTCAAGAGGATTAAAAGAAACATTATCGACTTTTAATGATAAAGAATTAGCTGAACTTTTAGCTCTTGAAAGTGCAAAGGTAGCAGTAAAAATGTCAAAAAAAGAACCAAAAATTGTTGGTTTTGATTTAGCAGGTGCTGAAAATGGTTATCCAGCAAAAGATTTCTACAGAGCATTTCAAGAAATAATATCTGGTCATTTATCTATAACGGTTCATGCAGGTGAAGCTTATGGACCAAATAGTATAGAACAAGCTGTAAAATATTGTCATGCTCATAGAATAGGACATGGTACAAGATTAATAGAAGCAAAACATGATGAAAGTATGCCATCTCTTTATAACTATTTTAAAGATAAAAGAATACCATTAGAAGTTTGCTTAACTTCTAATGTTCAAACAAAAACAGTTCCATCTATTAAAGAACATCCTGTTAAAAAATTGTTTGAAGATAAGTTAAGGCTTACAATATGTACAGATAACAGATTAGTATCAAATGTTACCGTATCTGATGAATATTATAAACTTGTTACAGAGCTTGATTTTAAAAAAGAAGACATAGAAAGATTACTAATTTATGGATTTGAAAGTATATTTTTAAATTATGAAGATAGAAAAAGTCTGTTAAATGAAGTTTTGCCTGAAATAAAAAATATATTGTATAATAGTTAAAGGTTAAAAATGTCATTTAAAAGTTTTGCTGAATTTTATCATAACGAAACAAAATATACACCTGAAGGATTGAAAAAAAATGCTAGGGCATTAGATTGGTCTAAACAACCAATACCTTTTAAAAATTATATAAATGCTGAGAAAATTACTCTTGGAGAATTATTAAAAAAACAAGATAATGATTTATCGGATGATGAAAAATCTTTAAAAAAATTATCTAAATTACTTTATTATACCAATGGTATAACAGCTATGATACCATATACTCCACCTCTTTATTTAAGAGCAGCACCATCAGCAGGTGGATTATATCCTACTGAAATATACGTTATAACAAATAATTATAAAGGTTTAGTTAATGGTATATATAATTTTAATCCTAAGACTCACTCACTAAATCTTTTTGCAAAAGGAAATTTTTTTGATAAATTAAAAAAAGCTTGTTTTAGTCATCCATCACTTGAAAAATCAAATATAGTATTGATATATACAGGTGTAATTTTTAGGAGTGAATGGCGTTATCAAGAAAGAGCTTATAGAAGAATACTTTTAGATACTGGTCATGTTATGGGAAATACAATAATTTATTCACCTTTTATTGGCTACTATAGTAACTTAATAGAACCATTTAATGATGATTATGTTAATGATTTATTATTTCTAAATAAAAATGAAGAAGTTACTTTAAGTATAATAGCTCTTACTGAAGAAAAATTAAATAACAAAAATAATTTTTTATATCCTTCTCAAATAAAAAAAGATTTTTCAAGTAAACTAGATAACCTTATAATAGAATTTCATAACTCTACAAAAATAGATGACTTACAAAAAACAAATATTCTTGAAAGTAAAATTGAGAAAGATAATAATAAAACAAAATTTTCTTTTGCTTTTGGAGAAAAAATAGAGCCAAAAATAATAGAATGGAATAACTCATTAGAAAATGTAATTTCAAAAAGACGATCAACAAGAGCTTATAATGCATCATCTATAGATAAAGATGATTTAAGTAAAATTCTTACATTTACATATAAACCAGAATTATACAAAGAACAAGGTTTTGATTATTTACCTGATAACTATGATTTATCAATAATAGATACTTATATAGCTATTTTAAATGTTAAAGATATTGAAGATGGTTGTTATTACTATTTGTATGAAAGAGATGAATTAAAACAAATAAGATTTAAGAATTTTAGAGAAGAAATATATTATCTGTGTTTAGGACAAAATTTAGGTAGAGATGCAAGTGCTGTAATTTTTCATACAACAAATTTACCACTATCTATAAATAAATATGGTGAGAGAGCCTATAGATATTTACATTTACAAGCAGGAATTCTAGGACAAAGAATAAATTTAGCTTGTACAAGACTAGATATAGGAGTTAGTGGTATAGGAGGATTTTTTGATAATGATGTTAATGAGTTGCTAGGAATACCTGAAGAAGTAGCGGTATTATATATTACAACAATAGGAAAACCTGAAACAAGGTTGATATGAAATTACATTTAGGTTGTGGAAAAAGATACATACCTGGATTTGTTCATATAGATATTATAAACTATGATCATATAGACCATGTATCTTCTATTGATAATTTATCATTTATAGCTGATAATTCTGTAGATTTAATATATAATTGTCATGTTTTAGAGCATTTTAAAAGACAAGATGTAAGTAAAGTTTTAAAAGAATGGTATAGAGTTTTGAAAAAAGGCGGTATATTAAGGACAGCAGTTCCTGATTTTGAGAAAATAGTAGAAGTTTATAATAAGTATAAAGACTTAAAAATGGTAATAGGACCTCTTTTTGGAAGAATGGATTATTTATATAATATTCATTACAATGTATTTGATTTTAAAACTCTTAAAGAAGAACTAGAAAATGCAGGTTTTTCAAATGTTCATAGATATGATTGGAGAGAAACTATTCATAAAGATTACGACGACTTTTCTCAAGCATATATTCCTCACATGGATAAAGAAAATGGTATTTTGATAAGTTTAAATGTAGAGGCTGTTAAATGAAAGATGATTTAAGTATTTTAATAGTAGATGATGCAAAAGATACTTTATTTATTTTAGAAAAAGCTCTATCTAAGGAAGGTTTTAAAGTATATGTTTCTGATAATGTAATAAATGCAATAGATATTATAAAAAAGAATACAATAAATATAATTATATCCGATATAAATATGCCTGAAATAAACGGACTTGATTTTTTATTTTGGATACAGGAAAATTCACCAAAAACAAAAGTAATATTAATTACTTCTTTACCCTTTGAAGAAATACAATCATTTGTAACAAAAAGTTCTATTGCATATTTTGAAAAACCAATTAAACCAAAGGAATTAATAAAATATATAAATGATAATTTCGTTAGCAAAAGTTTTTATGGTGATATAAAAAGTATAGGTATTCTTGATTTATTAAAAATTCTTATTGCTTCAGGTAAAAAAAAATTAATACAAATATTTCATAATAATAAAGAAGGTAAAATGTATATAAAAAATGGAAATATAATACATGCAGAATTTAATAATGTATCTGGTGAAGTAGCTTTTTATAATATTATCAGAATAAAAAATGGTTCATTTAAAGAATTAGTTTGGGAAGAACCAGAAATTATAACAATAGATAAGCCATTTTCAGAGTTATTGATTCAAGCAAATAAAATACTAACTTCTGAAGATGTAAGTAATAAAATTCTTGTTGTAGATGATGATAGAATGACAGTTTTAATAATAGAAAAATACCTAAAAGAGAAAGGATTTAATGTTACAGGAGTTAATTCTGCTGCTGAAGCAATAGAATTATTGAAAAAAGAAAACTTTGGTTTCATTATATCTGATATAAATATGCCTGAAATAAACGGATTAGAATTACTTATATGGATTAGAGAATTTTCACCAAATTCTAAAGTTATAATGATAACAGCTTTAAACTCTGAAGATTTAAAAAATTTTGCTACTAGTAAGGGTGTAGTAGGATATTTTAATAAACCTGTAGCTTTGAAAGAATTGGAAGAGTTTATAAAAGCTAAAAAAGAAGATGGTAAATTTGAAGGTAGTATATTAGAAATAAATTTAATTCAGTTTATAGAAATGTTAGTAATCTCTAATAATAGTGGAATTATAAAAGTTTTTGATCCAATTAAAAATAAAAAAGGTGAAATATATATAAAAGAAGGTAAAATTGTTCATGCTCAAATAGATAATAAAGAAGGTGAAGAAGCTTATTATGAAATAATAAGATTAAAATCAGGTATATTTAACGATGATAAATGGTCTGAACCTGAGTATTATACAATATTTTCTAATGCACACGAACTTTTGAAAATATCTAATGAAATTAATGATAGTAATATTTCTTCAGAGAATAAATCATTAGTAAAATCTCGATCAAAAGTAGTTCAAAAAGCTTTGGATAAGAAAAAAGATTTAGAAAAATTTTTGTCAGAAAAAAATGAACTAAAAAAACTTACAATATATGTTTCTGGAGTAGCTTTAGGTATTGTTATTGGCAAAACAACAAAATTTGAAGCTATCCAGCAATTAAAAAAATTTTCAAAGTCAGATTTAGATTCTCAAATATCTAATAAAATGATTATAGCTGATGATATAACCGTGAGTGTATTATTTAACGATAATGATATTGTTGAAGAAATGGTGTTTGGTAAAAACTATAGAGGTTCTACTGAAGAAGGAATACAAATAGGTGATACTTTAGAAAAAGTTATTTTAACTTATGGTAAACCCAAAGTATGTACTATAAGAGGTGCAGTTTGGGATAATATGGCTTTCTTTAGTAACGATAATAGAACTGTAAGTTCTATAAAAATTAGAAATGCCAATTACTTTGATTCATCACCTAACATTTTTAAAATAGATACAAAAATTAAAGGTTAGTATTTTCTTAATAAGAAATCTATTATTTTAGTCCTGTAGAACCAAAACCATTTTCATTTCTTTTTGTTTCTGATAATTCTTCAACTTCAATTACTGAAACATTTAATATCTTTTGTACTACCATTTGAGCTATTTTCATACCTTTTTTAACTTTAAAAGCATTTTTACCATGATTTATTAAAATTATACAAATCTCACCTCTATAGCCATAATCTATTGTTCCAGGTGAATTAAGAACTGTTATACAATGTTTTAAAGCTAGACCACTTCTTGGTCTTATTTGAGCCTCTGTATTTTTTGGTAATTCTATTTTTATACCTGTTCTTATAAAAGCTGATTCATTTGGCATTATAATTTTTTCTTCTATTGAAAATAAATCTAATCCTGCATCACCTTCATGAGCATAAGAAGGTAATATTGCATCTTTTACTATTTTTTTAACTTTCAATTTCACTATAAATATTTATCCTTTCTTTATTTAAAAAATCTTCCAAAAATAATTATTTTTCTTCTTTATACAAAGTTTAAAATTAACAATAGTGAATTATTAATTTTGTAAATATATTTAATCATAAATAGTACTATAATTCAATAGTTCTATATACCTTTTTTGATTTATTACAAAGTTAAATTCAATGTTAAACTTATACTAATTTATTAAATTGAGAGTATATTAAAAATTAATGTTTTTTATAGTTACATATAATTTTCATAGGAATATCTTTTTTATTATTTTTATCAATTCAATTTTAACTATGCCATTTTATTTTGTTAAGTTATATTTTTTTGTTCAAGAGATTATAAATATAAACAGAAATAAATAAAAATATAAAAATTAATAATAGTCAAAAAAAATAGTATAATTATTTATTAATTTTTTAGGAGACAAAATGAGTATAAAAATAGATTTAAGAACTTTTGTTTATATTGATATATTACAACCTCAATTAGCTTGTTTTTTAGCAACAGTAGCACAAGGTTATTTACCAATAGAAGGTCAAGCTTGTTTATACGTTGAAATTGCACCAGGTATAGCAATTAATAGTCTTACTGACATAGCTTTAAAGAGAACTAGAGTTTTTCCTGGTATGCAAATAGTCGAAAGAGATTTTGGAGTTTTGGAACTACATTCATTTGACCAAGGTGCTAATAAGAGCTGCTGGTGATGCTATATTAGAAGAGACTGGATTAACCATAAATGATAGGTTAGAACCCAAAGTAGCTTCACATCAGAGTTATAAATGGAATAAATGAATATCATAGCATGTTAATAAACAGGATGAGACATGGAGACATGATTTTAAAAATGCAAACATTATTAGTTCTAGAGACTCACCCCGCGGGGTATGCTTTATTTGCTGCAAATGAAGCTGAAAAAGCTGCTAATATACATCTACTTAGAAGTTAGAGCTATGGGAGCATTTGGTAGATTATATTTAGGTGGTAGTGAAGAAGAAATAAATCAAGCTTCTAATGCTATAAAACAATTCTCTTGAAGCTTTAAAAGGAAGACCTAACAAATAGCATTTAAAAAAGCATTTTGTTATTAATTTTAAACTCTATAACATATGAACTTATAAAATAAATATTACATTAATTTTTTTTATTCATTATTGACAAAGATTTATTTTAAAATTATATTACTAAAATTAAATATTTAGATTTTCTAAATATTAGAAATTATAAAATTTTAAATTATGAGAAAAATAAGTTTTTTATTAACAATAAGTATTGCTTTTTTGAGTTCTTGTGACTCTTATATACCACTTAATACTACTAGAGGTGATAATAATAAAATTATAGAAATATCAGGTAATTTAATAAATTCAGTAGGTAGTTCAATTGTTAGAATACCTTTTACTAATAATATACCCCAAGATATTTTAAATTCAGAACAAATAGAAATTGCATTTGATAATAGCAAATCTCTTTATCCTGTTATTAAAAACGCTGATAATTCTTTATCTTTTACAGTTCCATCTTCAATAAAAATATCAAGTGCAGGTAAAATTAAAGCATTTTTTGTAATAAAAAATCAAAAAAGTTATTTTGTAAATATAAATACTGGACCAATTTTTAAATTAAATAACCCTGGTATTATAGTAAAGCCTGCTAATGGTATTATAGTAAAAGGTGAAAAGGTATATTTAACTGCTAATTTACCAAATGATAAAAATAAAGATGATTATATTTTTAATTGGTTTTATACTACAACAGGAACAGCTCCTTATTTACCTATAAATGGAACATCTATTAATGCTGACTGGATACCAAATAGTGTAGGAAATTATTTTATAAAACTAGATATTATTGATAAAAAAACAGGAATAACTTCAAGTTATACTACTCCTAGCTCAATAGTATTTGTTACTGAAAATGATAATATAATTAAAACAAATCCTGATAATGGTAAAATTGTAAAAGGTAACTCTATTATCCTAGAAGCTAATTCACCAAATATTCAAGAAAATACTACGTATTCTTGGTCATATTCTACATCATCTCAAAGTGGTGTATGGCGTCCTATTTCTGGAAATTCTAAAATTGTAAAATGGACACCTACAGAATCAGGTTCATTTTTTATAAAAGTAGATGTTGCTAATCCTAATTCAGAAGTGCAAAGTTTTATTTCACCAAAAGCAATAGTATTTGTTTCAGAAAACAATGATATATTTCAAACAGAACCATTAAATGGCTCTATAAATTTAGGTCAATATGTAAATATAAAAGCTAATATATCATTTTTAGAAGGAAATAATCAGTATATTTGGTCATATAGTAATTCGGGATTACCGGGAACATTTAGAAATATGACTAATATAAAAACAGATATAAGTAGTCCATCTATAAGATGGAGAGTCCCTGAAGAAGGAAGCTTTTTTGTCAAATTAGATGTGATTAACTCTCAAAATTCTTCTGTTTTAAGTTTTCAATCAAGTAATCCAATAGTTTTTGTAACTGAAAAATTACCTCTTTTTGAAACTAATCCTAAGGATGGAAAAATACTGCCTGATTCTACGATAGAAATTTCTACAAATGTAGAAAATATAATGAATGGAAGTTATGTTTGGTCATATGGAGTAAGTCAATCAGGTCCATGGACTGCAATAGGAGGTTCTATTTCAAAAACTATAAAATGGGAAAAACAAGGAAAACCAACAGGAACTTTTTATGTAAAATTAGATATAACTGATGATTCAACAGATAAAAGAGTAACTACTTTTATTTCAAAAAATCCAATTATATTTATAGAAAAACAATCTTCAACAAATAATAGTAATACATTTGGTATGAATTAGATATGAAAAATAAAGTATTAACATTTTTAGGAATATTTTTATTAACTTTAAATAATATTGAAGTTAAAAAAGCAAATGCACAAATACAAAATAACAATATAAATGTAAAAGGTAAAATAATAGACAAAGAAACTAAAAAACCTATTAAAAATGTTTATATAAAACAAGTTGATACATTAAATACAAAACTGACTGATGATGAAGGTAATTTTAATATTGAATTACAAAAAAATGCAAAAATGGAGCTTATTATCTTCAAAGAAGGATACGAAAAAATTCAATTTAAAGTAGAAAATAAAAATTATTTTGAGATAGAATTAGTACCAGCAATAAAAATTAATGTTGATTTACCACAACCACATACAAAAATAGATGATATTTTTAATTATTCATCTAAACCTATTTCAAGTATGTTTTCTGCTATGTATCAAGTTAGAAATATATTAAACTCATATCCTTCTTTAAATGATAATAATAATGTTTTAAACACTAATGGATGGGCAATAAATGAGTTGTCAATAGATGGTAAAATTAGACTTGATAATTGGTTAGGAGCTATAAGAATCTTCAGATCCAGGTCACCAATAGATATAAATAATTTTGATTACAAACCAGTTTATTACTTAGATACATTGCAGTTTCAAACTTCTGCAAATAAAGTTTTTAATATATCAGATAAATTAGAAATTTTAGGAGGATTGACATACTTAATACATTTTTCAACACCAGATAATAAAGGAGGAGGAGATAATAAACCAATACCTTATACAAATAGTTATATGGATTTTCCACATAATAGACAAGGCTTAGGTCTAGCTTCAGGTATAGGTTATAAATTTACAGAAAAAATATTATTTTTAGGAAATGTAAATTTATATCCTTATCTTTTTATGTTTTTTGATTCTTTAAAAACTTCTACAATAAATTATTTAGGAATGCTAGACACAAATTTATCTTTAAAGTTTGAAACATTAGACGGAGTCTATGTTTCTATTGGTTATAACTATCAATTATTTTTTGGAAATAATAATTTTAAAGATACTTCAAATATGTTTAATGTTGGTGTTTCTTTAGATCCATTTAAAATGGCTAATGTTCAACCTTTAGGAACTGAATCTTTATCAAATAAAAAGTGATATGAAAAAAAACATTTATTATAATTTTATCTTTAGTTTTTTCTTTATCATTATACAACAATAATTGTTTTGCAAAAGATGATAAAAAAGAAGAAACAAAAAAAAATAATTTTCTTACTTTATTTGATGCAATAGAAATTGCTGTACAAAATAATTATAGTCTTAAATCAGCTTATGAAAAAATAAATCTTGCAAAGTATCAAATTACAGAAAATGCAGCACAAGGATTGCCACAAGTAAATATAAATACAAGTTATACAAGACAAGATCCTGTAACAGCACCACCACCAGCTGGAGGTGGCATTGGAAATAATCCTCAATTTGCAGCTTTTTTGGGAACAGCAAGAGTAAATACTTTTAGAAATCAAGTCTCTTTAAGTCAAGTTTTGTTTGCAGGTTTTAGAATTATAGATGGAATAAGACTTGCAAATATAAATGTTAATGCTGCTGAAGAAGAATATAGAAAAACAAGACAAGAAGTAGTCTTTAATGTTTCAAATGCTTATTATAATACTCTTAAAGCTTATCAGCTAGTAGAAGTTTTAAAATTTTCTCTTAAACAAGCTGAAATACATTTAGAACAATCAAAAAAATTTGAAAAAGCAGGAACAGGATTAAAAGTTGATGTTTTAAGAGCTAATAATCAATTAATAAATGTTCAGATGCAATTAAGCCAAGCTATAAATAATTATGAAAAAGCTAAAAAATCTCTTAATCTTGTAATGGGTAGAGCTATCGATACACCTATTGAAATGAATTTAAAACCTGAAATACCAGATATTGATTTAGATGAAAATAAATTTATAAAATTAGCTTTAGATAATAGAAGTGAATTAAGACAATTAAAAATAAAAAAAGAAATAGATGAAATACTTGTAACTATACAAAGTAGAACAACATGGCCTACTATATCAGCTAATTTATCATATAACCTAACAGATCAAGCTGTTGTTAATGGTAATGCTGTTAATATACAAAACCTAAATTATGGTATAAATATGAACTGGCCTATCTTTGATGGCTTGCTTACTCAAGCTAAAGTTCAAAAAGCACAAAATACAGTAATTCAAGATCAAATTAGCATAGATCAATTACAACAAAGTATAATACTAGAAGTAAAACAAAATATTTTAGATTTACAAGAAGCAAAAGAAAGAATGATAATGGCAAGTGAAAGTATAAAATTAGCCGAAGAGTCTTTAAGGTTATCTAAAATAAGATATGATAGCGGTGTTGGATTAAATATTGAAGTTATAGATGCACAAAATAATTTAAATCAAGCTAAATCAAATTTTATAAATGCTGAATATGATTTTAATATTAATAAAGTAAAATTATATAAAGCTGTTGGAATTGATATATAATGAGAAAAAAATATCCTGAATATATTTATGAACTTGAAGATTTACTAACTCAAATATTTAGAAATTTAAAGGAAAATCATGTAAAAGATGCATGTAATGTTAATTTATCAATGCCACAATTTATATGTTTATTTATAATATCAAAAATTGGTAAGATGAAAATGAGTGATTTAGCATCTTATCTTTCTCTTTCTTATGCTTCAGCAACCAATCTTATAAATAGACTTGTAGAAGCTAACTTAGTTAATAGATATGATGATCCTTTAGATAGAAGAGTAGTTATAGTTGAATTAACAAACAAAGGTTTAGAATTAACAGATACTATAAAAGAAAAACATAGAGAGACATTTTATAAAAATTGTTCAAAACTTTCTAATAAAGAAATAAAAACATTAATAGATGGACTTAATATTTTAGTAAAAATAATAAAGTATTAGTTTTTTATAGTTAATAAGATTATGATAAAACGTAGTTTTCATAATTTAAAAACTTATAGTTTTTTTAATTTTTTATACTTTATTTTTAACTATTAATTATGCACTATATTATTATCATACTGTGAACATATTTAAGAAAAAATAGTATCATAATTAAATGATTCTATATAATTTTTTTGATTTATTGTAAAGTTAGCTTCAATATCAAAATTGAATAAAATACTTTAAGTAGTTTTTTATTATGAATTCTAAAGTTTTCTTTGAGTTTTATTTAATTTTTTGTCATCAAAATTGGCAAAATTTAGTAAATTATATTAAAATGTTCAAGGTATTAATTATAAAAATTAGTATAAATATATATTTAGAGTAAGAAGTTTAGTTTTTCTTTTAGAATTTTTCTCTTATAATTTCCAAAAAGAATTATAAGCTAATTTATTTATATTTTAATTAACTTAAATTAAATATAATTCATTATTTTATATTGTTTTTTTATAGACTCTTTATGTATAACCTCAAAAACTTCTTTTATAAATTTTTCAGATAAATTTTTCTTAATGCCTATTTCTGTTCTGCTATTTATTATTTGTCGCCATCTTTCAGGTTGAAATATAGTTATATTATTGTCTTTTTTATATTTTCCTATTTCTTCTACAATTTTCATTCTAGCTTCTATTAAATCTAATATTTCTAAATCTATATTATCTATTTTTTCTCTTAGTACATCTAATGTATTATTAAATTCATTATTAGTAGATTTATCTTTTCTTAAAATTAAATTATCAATAATTTTTTTAAAATCAATGGGGGTTACTTGTTGTTTTGAATCACTCCAAGCAATATCTGGGTTTATATGAGATTCTATCATTAACCCATCAAAATTTAAATCCATAGCTTTTTGTGATATACTTTGTAATAAGTCTCTAGAACCTGATATATGACTTGGATCACATATCAACATGATATTAGGATATCTTCTTCTTAATTCAATGGGAATTTCCCAATAAGGCTTGTTTCTGTATAATGTTTTTTCATAACTAGAAAATCCTCTATGTATTGCTGCTATATTTTTTATTCCAGCTCTTATTATTCTCTCTATTGCACCTATCCATAACTCTATGTCAGGATTGATAGGATTTTTTACCATTACAGGTACATTAACTCCTTTTAATGAGTCAGCTATTTCTTGAACTGAAAATGGATTTACAGTTGTTCTTGCACCTATCCATAGAACATCAATTTGGTATTTTAAAGCAAGTTCAACATGTTTTGAATTTGCTACTTCAACAGCAACAGGTATTTTTGTTATTTTACTAGCTTCTTTTAACCATTTGAGAGCTTCTTCACCTACTCCTTCAAATGTGTCAGGTTTAGTTCTAGGTTTCCATACACCAGCTCTTAACAAATCTACAACATTTGTTTTTGATAATTCCACACACGTTCTTATTACCTGTTCTGAAGTTTCGGCACTACAAGGACCAGATATTATAAAAGGCTTTTGTTTATTAGAAATTCTTTCAAATTTTATTTTTTTTTCAGTTAGTATCATAAAAATATTATAAATTCTAAAAACTTATTTTATCTAAAATAAAAATTATATTGTAATAATAAAAACAAAATTTATAAGAATTTAATTTTTATCACATTCTTATTTTAAGAATTTTATTTTATAAAATATACAAAACAATTATTTTTGAGTATAATTAAATTGAAATATTAATTTTTAGGAGTATATAAACACAATGTTTGAACGTTTTACAGAAAAAGCAATTAAAGTTATAATGTTAGCTCAAGAAGAAGCAAGAAGATTAGGACATAATTTTGTAGGTACAGAACAGATTTTATTAGGTCTAATAGGCGAAGGAACTGGTATAGCTGCTAAAGTTTTAAAAAATTTAGGTATAACATTAAAAGATGCTAGAGTTGAAGTAGAAAAAATAATTGGTAGAGGTTCTGGTTTCGTAGCTGTAGAAATTCCATTTACCCCAAGAGCAAAAAGAGTTTTAGAATTATCATGGGATGAAGCAAGACAATTAGGACATAATTATATAGGTACTGAACATTTATTATTAGGTTTAATAAGAGAAGGTGAAGGCGTGGCTGTAAGAGTTCTTGAAAATTTAGGAGTTGAATTATCAAAAGTTCGTTCTAGTGTTATAAGAATGTTAGGTGATACATCATCTTCAGGTAGTGGTAGTAGTCAACAAAGAAGTAAGACACCGACTTTAGATGAATTTGGAACTAATTTAACATTGGCAGCTGAAGAAGGAAGATTAGACCCTGTTATAGGAAGAGAGAAAGAAATTGAAAGAGTTGTTCAAATATTAGGTAGAAGGACGAAAAATAATCCTGTTTTAATAGGTGAGCCGGGAGTTGGTAAAACAGCAATAGCTGAAGGTTTAGCTTTAAGAATAGCAGCTGAAGAGGTACCCGATGTATTAAAAGACAAAAAAGTTGTAATGATAGATATAGGATCATTAGTTGCTGGTACAAAATACAGAGGAGAGTTTGAAGAAAGATTGAAGAAAATTATGGAAGAAATTAAAGCAGCAGGAAATGTAATACTTGTTATAGATGAATTACACACTTTGATAGGAGCTGGAGCAGCTGAAGGTGCTGTTGATGCAGCTAATATTTTGAAACCAGCTTTGGCAAGAGGAGAATTACAATGTATAGGTGCTACAACATTAGATGAGTTTAGAAAACATATAGAAAAAGACGCAGCATTAGAGAGACGATTTCAACAAGTTATGGTTGATGAACCTTCTATTGAAGATACAATAGAAATTTTGAGAGGATTAAAGGATAGATATGAAGCACATCATAAACTAAAAATTTCTGATGAAGCAATAGTTGCAGCTGTTAAATTATCCCAAAGGTATATAACAGACAGATTTTTACCTGATAAAGCAATAGATTTAATGGATGAAGCAGGTTCAAGAGTTAGGTTTAGAAATTCTTCATTACCACCTGAAGCTAAAGAATTAGAAAAGCAATTAAAAATATTAAATAAGCAAAAAGAAAAATATATAAGGGAACAAAATTTTGAAAAAGCATCTAAGTTAAGAGATGAAGAAGAAACATTAAAAAATAGGATAAAAGAATTAACCGAAGAATGGAAATCTAAAAAAGAAGGTAATGATTCTATACCTGTAGTTACAGAAAATGATATAACTGAAATAGTAGCTAGTTGGACAAATATACCAGTTACAAAATTGTCAGAAGATGAAACAAAAAGATTAATAAATATGGAAGAAATATTGCATCAAAGAGTTATAGGACAAGAAGAAGCTATATCAGCTATTTCAAGAGCAATAAGAAGAGCAAGAGTTGGACTTAAAAATCCTAATAGACCAATTGGTTCTTTTATATTTTCTGGACCAAGTGGTGTTGGTAAAACAGAATTAGCAAAAACATTAGCAGCATTTTTCTTTGGAACAGAGCAATCAATGATAAGAGTTGATATGTCTGAATTTATGGAAAGACACACTGTTTCTAAATTGATAGGTTCACCACCAGGATATGTAGGTTATCAAGAAGGAGGACAATTAACTGAACAAGTTAGAAGAAAACCTTATTCTGTTGTTTTATTTGACGAAATAGAAAAAGCTCATCCCGATGTTTTTAATACTTTACTTCAAATACTAGAAGATGGAAGACTTACAGACTCAAAAGGTAGAGTAGTAAGTTTTAAAAATACCATTATAATAATGACTTCAAATGTTGGTGCTAAAGCTCTTGAAAAAGGAACATCTATGGGATTTAGCATAGGAAAAAACGAAAATGAGGATAAATATAATAGAATGAAGGAAATTGTTATGAATGAGCTTAAGGAAAATTTCAGACCAGAGTTTATAAACAGATTAGATGAAGTTATAGTATTCAGACAATTAACTGAAAAAGAAATAACAAAAATAGTTGATTTAATGCTAAAAGAATTAATTGATAGGTTAAAAGAACAAGAAATTATTGTTGAATTCTCTGATGAAGTAAAAGCTATGCTTGTTAAAGAAGGATATAATCCTACATTAGGAGCTAGAAACATGAGAAGAACTATATCAAAATTAATAGAAGATCCTTTAGCTGAAGAAATATTGGCTACAAATATTCCTAAAAATCAGCCGTTAATAGTTAAATTAAAAGATAAAAATAAAATTTATCTTGAAAATAAAGTCGAAAATAAAGAACTTGCACCAACAACTTAGAAATGAAAAAAATAAATTATTTAAAACATGCTTTTAAAGAAAAATTTAATCAAATATTATTGTTTTTGATAATATTTAGTTTATTTTTTGTAAAAAGATTATTTTTTCCTCTTTTATTTATAGAATTATTCTATCTTTTTTTTATTAGTCAATCTAATTTTTATAGAAATTATATAAAGAGAACTTATTATTTAAATCAAGAGAATAATAAACAAAGAATTTATGAGTTAGATAATTTTTTCAGAGAAAAAGCAGAAAAATTATATGATAAATTAAATAATGTATGTTTTTCATGTAAAAAATAAGAATTTACAAGATATTTTATCTAAAGAAATTCAAGAATTAAATTATCTTTTTGAAAATTATGTAAATTTTGCAACAACTATAACAAATTATAATAAGTATTTAAACGAAAATAATATTTCAAAAATAGATGAAGAGATTAGTAACTTAAAACATAGAATAGATAATTATTTAGAAGGAACTAAATGTAATGATTTAGATGAAATATATTCAAGGATGCAAAAAAGAAATTTACTTTTAGAAAATTTAAAAATATTAGAAAAAAGAAAAAGTAAAATAAAACAGATAAAATATACTGTTGATAAATTAAAAGCTGAATTAGAACTTATAGAGAATACTTTTTATTTAATAAGTGATAATTTGATTACTTTTGGAAATACAGAAAATTTAAATATAGATGTTAGCACAGTTATAAATAGTATCGAAAGTACAGAAAATATTATAAAATCAACAGAGCAAGAAATGAATGAGTTAAAAAAAATTATGAATATAAAGAAAACTATATTAAACTGATTTTTTTCTTAAAAATGAATAAAAAAATATTATAAAAAATAATTTTTTAAACTAAACTATAATTAGTTAATTATTATTTTAGGTGATATATCTATGAACGAAAATCTTGGAATGTACATGTTTTATATAGCTCTTTGTATGGGTGGTGCTGCTTGGTTTATTCTTATATGGGCTGTAAAAGATGGTCAGTTTAAATATTCTGAAGAAGATAATCGTAGAGCATTAGATGCAGAGGAAAAATATATATAAAATAAATGAATGATACTACTAACAAAGAATTAGATAATTTGTTTCATACAAATTCAGGAATTTTAATACCTCAATCAACAGGAATAGTAAATTTTTCTTCTTATAAAAAAGATAAAAGAAAACTTTTTGAAAATATAAGTTATTTGTACAAATTGTTAAGAAACTGGAATATTGAATCAGCTTTTGAGTTTTTAAATTTTTCACAAAAAAATAATTTTGAAGATATTTTGGAATATTTATCCTTTTTACCAAATGAGAAATATTTATCAAATATGGTAGAAACCTTGGCAATATTTTTTGAAGCAAATTTAATAACAATTGGTGATATTCTAGAAAATGAAATATTATTTCAATCTTTTAAAAGAATATATTCTGAAAGAGTATTAATAATATTGCAAGCTTTTTTGTATTATATTTACTCTTTTGAAAAAAAAGTACTACCCGTAAAAAAAACTGCTTGGGAATTATTAAGCAAATCTAATAAACATTTTGAAGCATTTTTCTTATTAGATGAAATAAATAAAAGTAATATAAGAATAAAAAAAATACATGAATTACTAACACAGGAGAGATATAATTTAAATCAAAAAATAAATGAGAATATAGATTTATTAAACTGCTTTTTAGGTAGTAATAATATATTGACTCATATATTCAATGCTTATAAAAATTTTGATAGTGATGAATATATAGTAAAATATTTGACTCAAAAACTTAATATTGATGAAAAGCCAAGACCATTAATTCAAAAAATTTTAATGTATAAAACATCTGATCATGGGAATAATGTTATTAATATACTAAAAATGTGGTCATCTAATATAAATACAGATGAATTTATGAATTTTCTTATAAATAATTTTTCTTATATTTTAAAAGAAGATGATTTCTATAAAATTGAATATCAAGATATTTTTAGAGATATTCACTTATCAGCTTTAGATTTTTGTAAAAAAAATAATAAGAATATAGTAGATATGCTTTTAAACTTATTTGTAGCTTATCTTTTTAATTACACTAACTTTTTATCTTTTAATGATTTAAAAAAAGTTATGTTTTATTTTTCATTTGAATCTGTAATAGGTGTAAATAAAATAAAGTATAAAATAGAAGATGTAATTGAAGGAATAATAAAATCAATAATTTTTACTTATAAGAATATAGAAATACCTTCTTTAAAAAAACATGATTTTATAGAACTTTTTCATTATTTGATACAAGGCTTTTATAGCGCTAATATAGAAATATATCCAAATATTACTATAATTCAGAAAAATATTGAAACATTACATAAAAAATTTGATAATGAAATAAAAAATTTACTTAATAAAGAAATTTTCAGATAATATAGATATTTATAAATTACTAGTAAATCAAGATATATGAAGAAATTTTTTATAACTTTAATTACTATAATTTTTATATCAAACATTTATTCTTGCAAAACAAATATTGATAGAAGTAATATTTTAGTTTTTGGAAAAGCAAAAGATGCTGTTACTTTAGATCCAGCTGATATTACAGATGGTGAATCTTCTGCTATTTCTCAAAATATTTTTGAAACTTTGGTAAGATACAAAGATGAATCAACAGAAGTTGAACCTTGTTTAGCTACTTCATGGAGAATAAGTGATAATAAATTAGAATGGACATTTAATCTTAGAAAAAATGTTAAATTTCATGATGGAACTGATTTTGATGCTGAAGCTGTAAAATTTAACTATGATAGACAAATGGATGAAAAAAATCCTTATAGATACAATGGAAAATTTGAATATTGGAATTTATTTTTTAGTAATGTAAAAAAAAATAGAAGTTATTGATAAATATACTATTAAATTTTATCTTTCTACAAAAGACCCTACTTTTTTAGCAAATTTAGCATTATTTACAATGGGAATAGCAAGTCCAACAGCTATAAAAAAATATGGTAGAGATTTTTTTAAAAATCCTGTTGGAACTGGACCTTATAAATTTTCTATATGGTTACAAAATGAAAAAAATTCTTTTAAAAGCATTTGAAAATTATTGGGGAGGAAAACCTAAGTTAGAAAAACTAATATTTAAACCTATACCAGACAACTCTGTAAGATTATTGGAACTTGAAAATAATTCAATTGATGGTATGGATGGAATAAATCCTGATGATTTAGAAAGAATAGAAAAAAATAAAAATTTATATGTTATTAAACAACCTGGAATGAATGTTGGTTATTTAGCTTTTAATACAGAGAAATACCCATTTAATAATAGAAATTTTAGACTTGCAATAAATTATGCAGTTAATAAAGAAGCATTAGTAAAAGCTTTTTTTGCAAAAGGAAAAATAGGAGAAGTAGCAAAAAATCCTATACCACCGACAATATGGGGATATAATTATGATATAAAACCTTATGAATATAATCCAGAAAAAGCAAAGAAGTTATTGAAAAATATTAATCTAAATAAAACTATTAAATTTTGGGCTATGCCTGTATCAAGACCTTATATGCCAAATCCTCAAAAAATTGCTGAATCAATACAAGAAGATTTAAGAAAAATAGGTATAAAAACAGAAATAATTAGTTATGATTGGGGAACTTATCTAGATAAAGTTTCAAAAGGTGAGCATGATATGTGCTTACTTGGTTGGATAGGTGATAATGGTGATCCTGATAACTTCTTATACACTTTATTATCATCAAAAAATACAAAAAAAGGTAGTGCTTCTAACTATTCATTTTATAAAAATCCTGAAATGGATAAGTACTTAGAATTAGCAAAATATGAATTAAATAAAAATATTAGAATTAATGCTTATAAAAAAGCTCAAGAAATTTTTCATAAAGATGTACCTTGGCTTGTACTATTTCATTCTAAACAATTAATAGCTTTTAATAAAAAAGTAAAAGGATATAAATTACATCCTACTGGTGCTAAAATTTTTAGAAATACTTATATTCAATTGTGATTTTTTAGCATAGTTTTTTATGAAAAATATCTTTTTATTTTTAATAATATTTACTTTATCTTGTAGTTTAAAAAATAATGAAGATATAATAAATACTCCATTAGTAGCTTACGTAAAAGTTGATAAAATAAAAACCACTGTTGGTGATACAATAAACGCAACTTTTACAATAGATAAAGATATTAATATAAAAGAACATATACCAGACTTAAAAAAACATTTTCAAGATTTTATAGTATATGAAGAGTTTAAATCAAAAGAAAAATATATAAATAATAGGGTAATATTGGAATTTAAATATAAGTTACAAGTCCCTGTAAAAGGAACCTATATTATAGATCCCATAGAAATAAAATATGAAGTACCTGAAGAGTTAGAAAAAATTTTTGGTAAAAGCTCTAAAGTAAAAACTTCTAAAATTTATATAGAAGTGAAAAGTAATTTAACAAAAGAAGATAAAGAAAAAGATATTGAAGATATAAAACCTTTAATAGATATACCATATATAAGTAAAAATATTTTAATTGTAGTTACTTTATGCTTTTTTATATCATTCATAATCATTTTTTACTTATTTAAAATTCTTAATAAAAAAGATATTAAAGTTCCATATTATAAAATAGCATTAAAAGAGCTAAAAAATATTGATTTTTCTGATACAAAAAAATGTTATTTTAAGTTATCTAACATATTAAGAAGATTTATTGATGAAGAATTTAATTTAAAAACATTAGAAAAAACTACTGAAGAAATAGAAATAACATTGAAAAAATCTAAAATTAAAAACAATATAGAAATAATAAGTATATTAAAGAAGATAGATATTTATAAATTTACAGATAAACAATCTAATAAAGAAGAAGTTCTTTTATTTATCAATAAAATAATAGATTTTATAACTATTAATAAAGATAAAGAAGAAATAAAAAAATAAATTTTAACAAAAAATAAGTTCAGTTTTACTGAAATTTAACTATAAATAAATATTATTATAACTATTTATTAATTTTATGTTGCTAAAATACATTTATGTATAGTAGAGATAGAATATGAAAAAAACTATATTATCATTTTTAATGGTATTTTTAAGTAGCTGTAATAATATTGCTACTGATTTTTTTGATGATAAAATTTTTAATCAAACAGATATTTCAACACAAAGTACAAAATTACCTTCATTACCTAATAGAGCAGTTTTTGCTGTTTTTTAATAATGCTTACAAAGGTTTATATGAAGAAAATATGCAAATAGCTAAAAATGATCCTTATAATAGTGATAAATACTTTTTTAAGATAATTTCATCAGCAAAATCAACTTTAGATGTAGCTTTTTTTGACATAGAAAATGAAGATGCAACTTCATATATAATAAATGCTAAAAAAAGAGGTGTTAAAGTTAGAGTTGTTACTGATTCTGATAATTTAAGAGATAAACAAAATCCTGATTTACCAAGAAAAGCCATAGAAGATATGAAAAAAAGAAGGAATAGAAGTTGTTGATGATAAAAGAAATGCTTTTATGCACCATAAATTTATGATAATAGATAATGAATATGTTTGGCTTGGTTCAATGAATCCAAACAACAAGCTCTATGTATCATCATAATAATAATTCTCTTTTAATAAAATCATCAGAGTTAGCTGAAAATTATAATGTTGTTTTTTAATAAATTATTTGAAAATAAAGATTTTTCTAATCCTGTAACAAATATACCTTACCCAGTTATAGAATTAGATGGATCTATAATAAGGACTTATTTTTCACCAAATGGATATACTAAACAAGCTATAATGGAAAGATTAAAAAATGCTACAAAGAGTATAAGATTTATGGCTTTTGCTTTTACAGATAAAGACATTGCTAATATTTTAATTGAAAAAAAGAAAGAAGGTTTAATAGTAGAAGGTATCTATGATTCATGTTTAATAGGTAAATATTCTACTTATTACTCTTTAAGAGAAAATAAAATACTTGCTTTAAGGGATGGAAATCAGGCATTAATGCATCATAAAACTATTATTATTGACAATAAGACTGTAATTACAGGTTCTTTTAACTTTTCAAAAAGTGCTCAAGAAAGTAATAATGAAGATACTTTAATAATAGATTCTTATGGATTATCAACTGTTTATACAGGCGAGTTTTTTAGATTAAAAAAAGCAGCTTTTAATAATAAAGATTTACCTCCTTATGATCATCCTGCTTGTGGTAATGGTGGAGGAAATAATGATAATCCAGATGGTAATCCTATATCAGAAGGATAAACAAAAATTACTCTTAATTTAACCTGCACTTTACTTTAAACTAGCAAGTAGAAAAATATTAAATCTATAACTTTAAATGTAAGATAGAGAAAAATAGGAGCTAAATTTTTTTATGAGTAAATTTTTTAAAATTAGGAATAAGTGTTTTATTAATAACAAGTTTAAATGCTTGTGGAAAAAAGTTATCACCAATAACACCTGCTCCTAGTGTTCCGTCACAACCAGTTAGTAGTATTCCTGATGATTTTTATAGTTATCCTGATAATAATAATGATATAAATAATAATTATCCATCTGTTCCTACAGCTGTTCCAAATACACAAGCAGGAACCTTCAAAGTTGATCAAGATTTACTTCATTCATGGCAAGCTAGAGGTATAGCTGTTAGTGGAGGAACTATTTACTTAACAGCAGCTGATACAAGCGGATTATTTAAAAAGGGAACTGTTATAAAAATGAATGCAAGTGATGGTAAAAATTGGAAAGATTTAGCATCTTCATTTTTAGGTGCTAGACATCCTATGGATTCAACAGTTACAGGATTAGCTATATCAGGAGGAACAATATTAGCTGGTGATTCAACAGCAAAAATGTATGTTGTAGATGCTTCAAAAGGTTCTGTAAAAACAGTTAAGAATGCTGGTGGTTTAGATGTTGCTTCAACAGCAGGTAGTTTCTTTATAGCAAATGGAACAATTGAAAAAACAGATGCTAGTGCAAGCTCTAGAAATCCTTTACCTAATTTAACTGTGACAGGTGGTATTGGTGCTGATGCTATGGGAAATGTATACGCTGTAAGTGGAAATACTATTAAAAAAGTTGATTTAAATTCTCAAGTTACAGATATAATAACTACTGATTTAGTATCTCCTCTTGATGTAGCTGTAGATAATAGAAACGGTGATATCTATGTCTTAGAACAAGCTATGATAAAAAGATTTTCTACAAATGGTCAATTATTAAGTCAATTTTCAAATGGTTCTTCTAAACCTGTTGGAATAGCAGTTGATGAAACTGGTTGTGTTTATGTAGCTGATGCTGGTACAAGTAAAGCTGATTCAAAAGTTGTCAAATTTTCAGCTTCTGTAGATGGTAATAATAATTCTATGAATAATTTTGGTTACCAAAATAACTATGGAACAGGTTACAACAATATGTCATATCAAAATTCTTATTCTTCATACTCAAATACAAGAAATAATTTAACAACTACAAAAACATCTAGATTAGCTGGAAGACAATAAGTTTTTAAAATCTCTATCTCTACGCTAGGGGCAGTTAAAAGACTGCTCTTTTTTATTTTTATTAGAGTATATTTAGTATTATTTAAGTAACCTATCAAAATTCTGGTTTGCTACTCCACTTTATAAAAGATGAGTTTATTTTTTTAAGTAGTATAAATTGTAAAATATATTTAATTTACCTATTGCAATCAAAATAATTAGTGTTAAACTTTATATTTAGAATTATTCTAATTTTAGAATAATTACTATATTATATTTTTAAAAGGAGATTTTGGTTATGTTAGTAACAAAAAAAGCACCTGATTTTACTGCAAAAGCAGTTTTAGGTAACAATGAAATCGTTAATGATTTCAATCTTTATAAAAATTTAGGAGAAAATGGAGCAGTTGTATTTTTCTATCCATTAGATTTCACATTTGTATGTCCTACTGAAATATTAGCTTTTGACCATAGATTAGAAGAGTTTCAGAAAAGAGGTATTAATGTAATAGGTGTTTCAGTAGATTCTCATTATACTCATTTAGCTTGGAAGAACACTCCTGTAGAAAAAGGTGGAATAGGAAACATAAAATATCCATTAGTAGCTGATTTAGATAAATCTATATCAAAAAAATTTTGATGTTTTATTAGATGGTGGTGTTGCTTTAAGAGGTTCATTCTTACTTGATAAAGATGGAACAGTAAGACATGCTGTTATAAATGATTTACCTTTAGGTAGAAATATAGATGAAATGCTAAGAATGGTAGATGCTATGCTTTATACAAATAAACATGGTGAAGTTTGCCCTGCTGGTTGGGATAAAGATAAACCAGCTATGAATGCAACCCCTGAAGGGTGTAGCTAAATATTTAGCTGAACATTCTAAAGAACTTTAACTATGTTTAGCAAGAAATTTCCATCCTCTACAGGGTAAAGATGAATTGTCACTAGGCTAATGTTATTTTTTTGATAAGCTAAAAATCCTTTAATAGTAAGCATTTTAAAGATTTATATTAAAAAATGCTTTAAATTTAGTATTTATCAGCGTTTCAAGGTAATTTTTTCTATAACTAAATCCCAGTGCTAAAAAACTATATCTTTAAAAATTTTAGTCTTAGTGAATTAGATAAAACAGATATTGAGCTTAAACTCATTGCTAATGCTGAAAATATGGGACTTAATCTTATATTAAATTTATAAAATAAACCTGAAGCTACTGGTATAAATATTATATTATATATAAATGCCCAAAACAAATTTTGTTTTATTGTTTTCATTATCTTATCACCCAAAGCTAGTATTTGTATTACTTTTTTCAAATCACCTTTTATTATTGTTATATCACTTGATTCTATAGCTATATCACTACCATTTCCCATTGCTATACTTACATTAGCTTGAGACAAAGCAGGAGCATCATTTATTCCATCACCAAGCATTGCAACTATTTTTCCGTCATTTTGTAATTTTTTTATATAATTAAATTTTTCTTGTGGCAATACTTCAGCATAAAAGTTTTTTATACCTAATTCATTTGCTATAATTTCAGCAGTTTTTTTATTATCACCTGTTATCATTATTAATTCAATATTTTTTTTCTTTAAATTATTAATTACAAACTTAGCATCATCTTTAATAGTATCAGATGAAGAAATTAAAGCTATTATTTCTTTTTCATCACAAAGATACATAGGTGTTTTTCCTTCCGAAGACAATTTTTCATAAATTTCTTTATATTTATCATCTATATTTATTCTTTTTCTTTTCATTAATTTTTCATTACCAAGATAGTATTCTATTGAATTTATTTCAGCACCTATACCTTCACCAACAATATTTTCAAAATATTCAGTTTCAAATAAATCAATATTTTTTTCTTTAGCTTTCTTTAATATTGAGTACGATAAAGGATGTTCAGAATTTTTCTCTAGCGATGCTATTATTTTTAAAATCTCATCTTCTTTATATTTAAAACTTACTATATCTTTTAATTCTGGCTTCCCTTTTGTTAATGTTCCTGTTTTATCTGTTACTATACAATTAACTTTTCCTAATATTTCAAGAATTTGTAAATTTTTTATCAAAATACCTAATTGAGCAGCTCTACCTACACCTACCACTATTGCTGTTGGTGTAGCAAGTCCCATTGCACATGGACAAGCTATAACTAAAACAGATATAGAATTTAAAAAAGCTAATGTTACATTTTTAAATATAAGTAACCAAACTAAAAAAGTAATTAATGATATGAATATAATAACAGGAACAAAAACAGAAGTTACTTTATCAACAATTTTTTGAACTGGTATTTTTGTAGCTTGTGTATTTTCAACTAATTTTACTATTTGAGAAATAAGAGTATTTTCTCCAATTTTTGTTACTTTCATTTCAAAACTACCATTTATATTTATAGTTGAACCTATAACTTTATCATCAACAAATTTTTCAACAGGAATACTCTCACCAGTTATCATTGATTCATCAATTACTCCATAACCTTTTATAATTATTCCATCACTTGGTATTTTTTGTCCAGGTTTTACAAGAACTATGTCATTTATTTTAAGTTTTTCTATTTCAACTTCTTTTTCCTTACCATTTTCTAATAAAATGGCTTTTTTAGCTTGCAGATTAATAAGAGATTTTATTGATTCTGAAGTTTTATTTTTAGCTTTTGTTTCAATATACTTTCCAAGCAAAACTAAAATAATTATTATTGCTGATGATTCATAATAATAGCTTATTGGTATATTATTTTTTAATAAAACATTTGGAAATAAAGTTGCAAATAAACTAAAAGTAAAAGCTGATAATGTACCTAATGAAACTAATGTATTCATATCAAAACTTTTATTTAAAAAAGATTTCCAAGCACCTAATAAAAATTTTGAACCAACCCAAAATTGAACTGGTATAGTTAATACAAGCTGAAAATATGGGTTCATAAAAAAATGTGGAATATTTTTAAATCCTAAATCATGCAACATACCTGTAATTAAAATAAGTCCTATAATAGAACCAATTATAAGTTTTATTTTTGTATTTTTAATTTCTTTTTCTAAATAAATGTCAATATTATTATTTTTATTATCTAAACAAGCTTTATAACCTATTTTTTCTATTGAATTAATTATAATACTTTCATCTATTTTTTTAGAAAAAAAAACTTTTGCTTTTTCAGTAGCTAAATTTACTGAAACATCTGATATTCCATCTATTTTTTTTAACTCATTCTCTACTTTATTTACACAAGCTGAACAAGTCATACCATAAATTTTAAAATCTAATGAGTTGTTTTTATTTTCCATAACAAATAAATATTTATAGCAATACCTTATAAATTATAAATTAATAGTCTTAAAGGATAGGTATTAATATAATGATACCAATTTTTATAATAAATGGTGCATAATTAATAGTTAAAACCTCGACAATGAAACTATAAATTTAGTATAAAGTAGTATTTATAATATTTAGAGAATAGTATTAAATTGAAAAAAAATACAAGATGTTTTATTATTTTTCAAGTAATCTTATAGGTTATAATCTAGTTACTGTAATTTCTTTATAAATTCTTTATAAATTATACTATTAGTATAAATTGTTTTATTAACATTAACTTATCGTCAAGTAAAGAAAATATTTTCAGCTAGTTACTAATTTCGTTGTTAAAGTTTAAAAATAAAGTATAAAAAATTAAAAAAAACTATAAGTTTTTAATAAATTACTTGAAATATAAGAATTTTAGTATAATTATACAAAATTGTAACTATAAGAAACATTAACCTTTAATGTACTAACAATTTAATAAATTGGTATTAGTTTAGTATATATTTTGAATATCTATATTTTTAATAAACAAAGAAAGCTAAAAATTTATTAAAAATTTAGTTTAAAGCAATAAAAAAGATATAATTTAAGTGGAGGTTTAAACTCTTTGTGAAAGGAAAATAAATGGACGAAAGAGAAATTAAGAATAATATTCCAATGATAATTAATAAAGGTATTATATATAATCCTAAAGATATTTTGAAAATATTAAGAGATTTAGGAGCTGTAAATTATGAGCAAATAGTAAATGGAGAAATAGTGCAATCAGGAAAAGCTTATATAGTAAGTGTTGTTATGAATAAAAATAGTGCTAATATTATAGTCAATAAAAAAGCATATTTAAATATAAATGGTTTTGAATATTTAAATATAGATACTACTGAAGAAGAAACTATTTTAGATTTACATAATGATTTTGGAATTTTAAGATTGAGAGTTTCAAATAATATAGAAAGTGAAAACAATAATCAATTACCTGAATTAATTTCTCCACAATCAATAAAGTATTTTAATTCTCAAAACTATGATGATGAAGATATATTTGTTGAAATAATAGATGATGATAATGATGAAGATTAATAAGTAAGAACTGGTAATTCTTTGATTCTTTTTATATCAGCACCCAATTTTTTACATTTTTCTTCAAAATTTTCGTAACCTCTATCTAAATATTGTAATTCTGTTATTGTAGTCTCACCTTCAGCTGAAAAACCTGCTATTGCAAGAGCTGCTGCTGCTCTTAAATCTGTAGCTTTTACTGGTGCTCCTGATAAAGATGGAACACCTTTTATAATAGCTAAATTTGATTCTGTTTTTATATCAGCTCCCATACGATTTAATTCATCAACATACATAAATCTATTTTCAAAAACTGTTTCATAAACAATACTTGTTCCTTTAGCTAAAGAGAGAAAAGCAACCATTTGTGATTGTAAATCAGTAAAAAATCCAGGATAAGGTAAAGTTCTAACATCTACAGGTTTTATTATAGTATTTGTAGCATCAACTTCTATAGTTTTATCATCTATGATGTTTATTTTTACACCTGCTTCTATCATTTTACTAATTAAAGATTCTAAATGTTTCTCTAGTGCATTATGAACTACTATTTTTCCTTTTGTAGCACCAGCAGCTAACATAAAAGTTCCAGCTTCTATTCTGTCAGGTATTACATTATGTTCTGTGCTATGTAATTTTTTAACACCATCAATGGTTATTGTTGCACTTCCAGCTCCATGTATTTTTGCTCCCATAGAATTTAAAAAATTTGCTAAATCAACAACTTCAGGTTCTTTTGCACAATTTTCAATTATAGTTGTTCCTTCAGCTAAACAAGCTGCCATTATTATATTTTCAGTAGCTCCAACGCTAGGAAAGTCTAAGTATATCTTATTTCCTATTAATTTATTTGCTTTAACAATTGTCATTCCATGTTCTATTGATACTTCAGCACCTAATGCTTTTAATCCTTTAAGATGTATATCAACAGGTCTTGAACCTATAGCACAACCACCAGGTAAAGGTATTTGTGCTTCTCCAAATCTAGCAAGTAATGCCCCTAAAGTAAAAAAAGAAGCTCTCATTTTACTTACTAATTCATAAGGTGCTGTATTTTTATTTATAAATCTTGAATTTATAACAAATTCACCTTTAGATTTTCTTTCTATTTTAGAACCAAAATAATTTAATAACTCTATTATTGTATTAACATCAGTTAAATCAGGAACATTTTTAATAACAACATCATCTTTTGATAAAATAGATGCTGCTAGAACAACTAAAGCTGAATTTTTAGCACCTGAAATATTAACTTCACCTTTTAAAGGATTTCCACCTTTTATAATAAGTTTCTCTGTCATTAAAACTCTTTCTTTTTAAAATATAATATAAATATCTAAAAAATCATAAATATTTTCTGTGATTTTTTACACACAGAACATATAAATAAAAGTTAACTTAATTTTAATATATATTTATTATATTTGTAGTTAATATTTGTAAATTTATTTACTACTTAAGTACTTCTATTTTAATTATATCCTTACTTTTGTTAGTTAAAACTTCTAAATGTTTAAATTAATGTTTATCTCTTGAGGTTTTTCTGGAATATTTATTAAGTATTTTTGTTTATTTATAAGTAATTCTATATCGTCATCTTCATCAACTTTTATAATAAATTCACCTTTGTTATTAGTTTCAATATTATATACTTTTTCAGAATTAGAATATTTATATTCAAATTTATAATTAGACAAATATTTATTGTTTTTTAGTATATTTCCTTTTATCACTCTTAAAGGATAAAATACAAAATCTATATTTTTATCTTCATTTAAATAAATTTCTTTAATAAAAGAATCATTTAGTATATATTGATTTGGTATAGATAAAAAATCAATCCTTACTTTATGATTTCCTTTATTTGTTTTAAAAATAAATCTTCCTTCAGAGTCAGTATAAACTTCTTCTTTATCATCTAGAATAATTTTTATATTACTTAGCCCATAAGTTTTAGATTTATTACCAAAAATTGTGCCAGATATTTTTAGTAAATTTGTTATTGCAAAATTTATTTCCAATCTACTGTTATTAAGATAAATTTCTTCTTTAGAGTAACTTAAAAGTCTATATCCTTCAGGTAAAGATTCCTCTAGTATAGAAAGTGTATAATTTCCATTCTCAATATTTTCAAATTTAAATCCACTGTCATCTGATATAGTTTCATATTTTTTTTTGTTTTCATTATTTTCTAAGACAAGTTTAATATTTTTAATATTTCTTTCTTTATCATTTATAATAGAATCTTCATTTATATCTTCAAAAACTTTACCTTCTATTAAATTTTTAATTCTTTTTCTATTTTCAGAAAAATCATAAGTGTATGATACAGAAACATTATAATTATTTTTGGTAATATTTGGATTATTTATTTCAAACTCTATCTTTGAATTATTAAATAAGTTATAACTTAAGCTACTACCTAATAAAATATTATTTTGAAAAGAGTCATACATGCTTCTGAAGTAAAAACTAAAATCATCATTTATTTTAAAATAGGAATTTAAATTAATATTTATAAATTCTATATTTCTATTATAAATAAGGCTATATTTATTTACTTTAACAAGACTAAAAAATGAGTTAATATTTTGATTATTAATGAAATTTGAAGATATATTTAATTCATATCCTTTATTGTTAAAATCATAGTTGTAATTAAAACTTAGAGGTATAAAATAGCTAGAGCTTAAGCTAATTTGAATAATATTATTTGTAAAATATTCAGTTGAATTATTATTAAATCCAATATTTAGGTTCAAATTTTTAATTAAATTTTTAGATAAATTAATATTAAGAGTATCTATATATTTGTTTTTTGATAGAAAAATAAGATTTTTTATTATTGAAATATCAATATTAGATATATGTTTTCCTCTAAAGTTGAAATTATATGAAAATAAGCCTTCATTAAAAATTTCTGAATATTTATTAGGTATTATTTTTATCTCGTTATTTATATTTATAAATTCTTTTGTTTTTGTCCAATTGTAATTATAATTTAATAATGTTAAATTTGAAAAACTTTTAAAATTTGTACCAGTATTAGATAACAGTTTAAGATTATTTATAGGTTCTAATTCAAAAGCAAAATCCAAGTAGGTATTTTTATTTTTATTTATAAGATTACTACTAGTTTTAATATTTTCTTATATTTTAGAATTGTAAACTAATACCATAAATAAAATCATCTGATAATTTACTAAAATTAGTATTACTTATAAAATAGAAAGGATACGGTCTAATTCCGCCAAAAATATTTAAATTATTATTGTCTTTTTTGATAAGTAAATTTAATCCTCTTATAAAGGAGTTATTTACAAATGAATTTAAGTTATTAAAAGGTAAGTTTAAATCAAAAAGTTCTACAAATAAATTATCATTACCTATTCCAATTTTCAAATCATTTAGCCAAAGATTATCTATTTTTGAAAAATTACTTAAGGAATTAAAGAAATTTCCATTTACATAAAATTTTGAATTTAATAAATTATTCTTATAAAATATAGAATGTTGAAAAATAGTTTTTGGAAATTTAATATCTGCTAAATCAAAATTTGATATATTTAATACTCTGTAATATGCTGCCATCTCATTATTTACAATATTAGAAGAAGCTATCATTTTTGTTTTATAAACTTGAGGAATAACATTGATTAAATATATTTCTGTTTTATTTTTATAAAAAATATATAGTAAGGTTTTTCCTATTTTTAATCCCTTAATTATAAAATTATTTTTAGTTTTTTCTATAAAAACTAATTCTTTATTTAGAAGATTATAAGAACTATAGTTATTTTCATCTATAAGTATTTTTTTTTTCTTTTAAAATTTCTATTTCTATAGAATAGCTATTCAAAGTTTGTGAATATACTTTAATTTGTGTAAATATAGAAAACAACAATAATAAGTAAAAAAAAAATTTCATTATTTTATTTCAAAATTTTTTTGAATACTTATTATTTTTGTCTTTATCATACTGATATGTTACTATTGCATAGTACTTACCTTTATCAAGTTTATAATTTAGCTTTGTATTTAATGTTTTCTCTTTACCTGCAAATACTATTGATTTATTAAACTCTAAATTACCAATAAAAAAATTGTTATCTTTGAATATAGATACAAAAGTGGTTGGTTCTATATAAGAATTTCCAGTATTTTCTATTTTCAAATAAAAAATAATTTCATTTTCTTTTTGTTCAACATAAAAATTTTTTATTCTTGAAGCTCTTACTATTGTATTTTTCACTTCATGTAAAACTAATACACCTAGTCTCATTGCAACTAATATCTTATCTACCTTTTTATTTTTTTCATTATCAATTGGTATAGCTTCAAAATATACCATAGCCTTATTTCCGCCTTTCAAATCAGGATTTTTTTCAACAAATATCTTAACAGTTTTAGATTCATATGGTTTAAGTATAAACTCTTCTGGAAAAACTCTTATATTACTTGCAAATGACTTATTAGCCTTATCAGGTAATTTATAAATTTTTTTTGAGTTATTATCTATATCCATGTCCATTGGATAAGATTTAACTTGATATGAAAAATTATTATCATTTGTTAAAGTTACCTCTGAATATGCCGTTTCATTTTTTTCTGCTTGTATTAATACAGAATAAGGAGACAAAGAGAAAGAATAAGAATTACTTATAAATAAAATTATAAATAATAAAGTTAAAACTAGTTTCATCAAAAAAGATTTTTTTTAACTTTTTAGAAAGCATTTGATTCAGCTGTGAATACAACAGTTGCAGTTTTAGCACCAGGTGTATCAGAATCTGTAACTTTTGCTGCTAAATCCATATCAACACTTTGATCATTTGTTAACGCTGAACCAGATAATGTTCCTGAAACACCTGCTATTGTTATATCTGTAGTAGTTATTGCATTAACACCAGTAGTACTATTCCAAGCATTATTTGGTGCAGCATAGTAAGGATTCAAAGTATTACCTGTATTAACTTTCATTCTAACATCAGCATCAGCCCCACCTGTTATTCTTACTCTAACTTTTATTGCAGGGTTAGATGTATTAGAACCTATTATATAAAATGCACCATTTGTAAATCCACTTCCAAATGCTGATGAAGGATCAACTAAACTATTATCAGTTTTATGTAATCTTACAGCATCAGTATCACCAGACATAGATCCAGCACCAACAGAGTTCATATTACCAAAACTTAAAGCTGAAACTGCTGCTGTTCCAGTAGAGTTTTCTATTTGTAAAGATATAGCATTCTGAACGGTTCCATTTAAAGTTAAGTTACCCGTTGCTGTAGTCCCTGCTATTGCTGGAGTAGCTAAGGCTAAAATTGATAAAAAAGCCCATAATTTTTTATTTTTCATAAGACACCTCCTTGTAAATGAAAGTAAATATGATTATATTAAATTTTCTTTTTTTTTAAAATTCTATTTAACTTATTTTTAACAGAAAAAAAAAAAAAAAAAAAAAAAATAACATAAATTTAATGTTTTTAACATAAAATATTAAATTTTTGAAGTATGTAATATAAATTGCTATTAATTTTGAGTAAAATTTTTGAATTTAAATTAATTGTAATATTTTTGTTATAAAAATCACATTTTATAATAAAAAGTGCTATAATATGAGAACATCTCATAAAAAATTAACATGAAAATTAAAAAAGGATTTACATTAATTGAACTTTTAGTTGTCATTGTAATAGTAGGGGATACTTGTTGGTATAGCTTTGCCAAATTTTGTTGCATCACAAAATAGAGCAAAAATTGCATCAGTTAAGTCTAACATGAGGACATTACAAGTTGGAATAGAAACTTTTGGTATTGATTATACCAGATATCCAGCAACATATAAAGAATTTAAAGATGAAGCTATAGCAAAAGGTTATTGGAAAGATCTTAAAAATCCTATAACTTCTAAATTAGATGAAGGATTAGATTTAACTCATACTTTGACACCTGCTGATACAGATGATAAATTTCAACCAGGAAGTTTAAATAAACCTAATGGAAGTGGTCTAGCTTCATCTAGTCAGATGGTAGGTGGAACTGTTGTTTATTGTGGTGGTGATATTTCAGATGCTAGTTCTTTAACTAGATATGCTATATATGGCACTACATTTTCAGAATGCTGTTCTATAACAAAATTAAATATACTCAAAGAAAAAGGTAAAGTTTTTTATATTACTAATAACTAAGGATATTTTTCTATAATTTGTTTATAGCTTATCTAACCAAGAAAAATCTAAATGTTCTTGATAATCATCAAGTTTTTTAGAAATTTTTCTTTTACTATCTAAGTTCTCTTTATTAAAGAAACTTTCAAATTCTTTTATATATTTTAATTCTTCTACTAAATCACTCATTTTTCTAAATCTATCAATTCTGTCTTTTTGAAGAGTTTTTAAAATTATTTCGTCTAATTTTTTAGGTATTGAGCTATTATATATGCTTGGTGGTGGGGGTAATTCACTAACTATTTTCATTATAATATCTCTAATATTATCACCATCAATAGGTAATTTACCTGTAAAAATTTGATATAAAGATACTCCAAAAGAAAATTGATCAGATCTACCATCAACATTTTCAGGATTTTGTAATTGTTCTGGTGATATATAAAGTATAGTTCCTACTAAATTACCATCTGAAGTATTTATTGGTTTGCTATTTAAAAACTTTGCAATACCAAAATCTGTTAATTTAGCTGTATTTGTATCTTCATCATACATTATATTTTCTGGTTTAATATCTCTATGAACTATATTATTTTGATGTATATAGTCTAATGCTTCTGATATTTGAACTATTATATTTAATATTTTTTCTAATGTTAAAGTTTTTTCTTCTATTAATTTAGAAACAGCTTTACCTTTTAATAATTCCATAACAATATAATGTGTGTATTTATCTATTTGACCAACATCATAAATATTAACTATATTTTTGTGATTTAAATTTGATATTGCTATTGCTTCTCTTTTAAAAGAGTATATAACTTCTTTTATTGTTTCCTCATCATCTTTAAAATTTGACAAGTTAAGTATTTTTATAGCAACTTGCTGATTTAAATTTTTATCATCAGCTAAATAAACAGCTCCCATTCCACCTCTACCAAGTTCTTTTATTATAGTATATTTGTTTTCAAAATAGTTTATTAATTTAACAGGTATGGAGTTTATAAATTTTTCTTCTTCGTAAAAAGTTTCATTATTTTCTTCTTTTGAAACCACTTGTTTATTATTATTATCTTCTAATATATAATTTTTTTCATCTTCATAAATTTTTTCATTAGCAGCTTTCTTAAGAAAATCACTAGAAGTATTCCTAGAAATATTAATTAAAGTTCTCTGAACATTTATTTTCATAATTGCTGCCATTTTAACATCTTCATTAGTATCGTTTTTAGCAATTTCAGATAAAACTTCTGGATTATCTATTTTATTTGTCGCAAAAAGTCTTATCATGTAATTTTCATGCTTAAGTGCTAGTTCTTCTAAAATTTTATTTTCTTCTATATATTTTACAGCCTCTTTGGCAACTTCTATTACTTTATCATTTTTTACTATATCAAATAATAATTTTTGATTTTTTACTTTTTTCACAGCTTCTAATCTAACTTTCCAATTTTCATGATTTCTAGATATATCTTCCAATATATGTATATCTTGTAATTTATTAGTAGCTTTTAATTTTATATTCTCATTTTCATCATTAAATACTATATCTTTTAATATATCATTATCTTGTATATCCTCTACTAACAAATTGATATCATCATTCTGATAAAGTTTTTTTAATGAATATACTCTTAAGTTATAATCTTTAGCTTTTTTAGCTATGTACTCTAACATCCTTGGGTCTTCTTTACTTTCTATCACATTTTTTAATACTTCATTATTGTCATAAATACCATTTACTAATATTTTTATAAATTCAATATCTTTAGTATCTAATAATAATTTTTTTAATAAGTTATATTCTCCTAAATCAGCTAATTTAATTACTATTATTTCTTTTATTTTTAAACTACAATCTGTTTCTATTAGTTTTTTAAGTATATTTAAATCATTTATTTTTTTTACTGCTAAATTTTTTAACCAAAAATCATCATTTTCTAATATTATTTTTTCTAAATATTTTGTATCAAATATTTTGTCAATTAAGACATATTTAAAATTATTATACTCTGTTTTTTCTAATTCACTCTTTATAGCTTTTTGTAAATTATCATCTTTTAATATATTTAAATCATTTACTTTTTCAATAGCACTTATTTTAATAGCTATATTTTCATTTTCCTTTTTAAAAATCTCAACTAATATATTCTCATTTACTATCTTTTTTAAATATTCTTTTTTCTTTCTTATATCATCTTCAAGTTTAAACAAGTTATATGCAAATTCTTGAATATCTTGATTTTTTAATAAATTAATATCGTTTATTCTACTAAGAGATAATATTTTTTGTTCATCAAATTTTGAATCCAAAACTATTTCAGATAAATATTCTTGTTTTTCTAAAAATCTTAAAGCATATTCTCTTATTATTTTATCATTATCATTTTTAGCAATATCAAGTAAAATTTTTTGTTCATTTGTAGTTTTTATAATATCTTCTATTTTATAAATATCTGTAAATTTAAACAATGCTAACTTTCTTATTTCGTATTCTTTATGATTAATTGATATATCATAAAGAATATTTTTATTACTTATTTTATTTATACACAGTTCGCATATTTCTATTAAATCATTGTTTTTAAGAATATCTAAAAGAATATTTTCATCATTTATTTTACTTATTGCTAATATTTTAATATAATTATCATTGTCATATTTTGCTATTTTACTTAAAACATCTATATTATTTATTTTTTTTATTGCTATTTCCCTAGCGTTAATATCTTTATCATTCAAAGCAATATCTTCTATAATATTTATATCATCTATAGACTGAGCTAAACTAGAAATATTTATATTATTAAATTTTTTAAATAGAAAGTTTTTTCTTACTTCATATATAGGATTTTTTAATAAATGTTCAAATTTATTAATATCAAATATTTTATGTATTTCTCTTATTATAGAATTTAGAGCTTCATCCTTTAGAAAACCAATATTAGTATTAATATAGTAATTTGTTAAAAAATCTATATTAGTAATTTTAGCTAAAGCATTCTTAATTAATCTTTCATCGATATTTTTATCTAAAACTATTTTTTCTAATAAATCCTGACTATTTATTTTTCTAATAGATGCATCTTTTATATCAAATGATCTATTAGACTTTATTATAGAAAACAACATTTCTTGGTTATTTAGTTTATTTATACAAATAATACAAGTATCTTCTGCTTGAGATTTATTTATTATATCAAATAAAATATTTTGATTATTTATTTTTTTTGATATTTCTATTTTTATATCAATATCATTACTTTCCAGTAGTATTTTTGATAAAATATTTTCATCGGATATTTTTTTTATTACATATTTTTTTACAAGAATATCCTTACTTTTGTTATAAATATCTAATAGATCTTGTTGAGATTTTATATAGTCTATAGCAACCTTTTTAACTTCTAGATTGTCATCATTTATAGCTAAGTCCTTTATAATACTTTGTTCCTTTATGTTTGGGATTGATTTTTTTCTTACTTCTGGATTTTTATTTTTCCATTTTGGTTTAAAAAATACTTCTAATATAGACATTAACTATTTAAATTCTCCAATTCAAAAAGTTCTTTTAAAAGTGCCAGATTACTTTCTTCAGATTTTTTCTTTTCTTCTTCTTTAATAATAAAATTTCTTATTAATTTAGCACATTCTAAATTTCTTTTAAGTTCAGCTATTTCTAAAGCAGTTTGTCCTTCATTATTAGTTATATTATAATTAGCTCCTCTATTTAGTAGTATTTCTGCTACTTCTACAAAGTTTCTAGAAACAGCATGCATTAAAGCTGTCCAACCTTGATTATCTTGACTATTTAAATCAGCTCCATAATAAATTAAAAAAGAAAGAGTATCTTTATGACCACCTGCACAAGCATATATTAAAGGCGTCCAACCTTTAGCATCTCTTGCGTTTGGTTCAGCATTATTTGCTAGCAAAAATCTTGTAGTCTCTATTTTTCCATTTGTTACTGCTTTCATTAAAACAGTTTGTCCTTGTTCATAAACTTCATTTACTTTTGCACCTTTATTTACAAGAAATTCTACAATATTGGGGTATCCTAGTGCAACTGCTAATCTTAATGGACTCATATTATCTTTTATTACATTCGGATCAGCTCCTTTTTCTAGTAATTTTTCTACATCCCAAATTCTACCAGCTTTAACAGCTTCAAATAATTTATCAGAAATATCTAAAATAGCCATAAAACAAAAAATAAATAATATACTAGTTTTTATTATATAAAAAATAATTTTAAAAAACAATGCTGTAGAATACATCTCCATAGTAAAAATATTTTAAAAATTTGGCACGGCACTGAGCTAATATTATTTTTTGATAAGGTCAAAATCCTTTAATAGTAAGCATTTTAAAGATTTATATTAAAATATGCTTTAAATTTAGTATTTATAAGCTTTTGAAGGTATTTTTTCTATAATTCAATTCCAGTACATTCTAATAAACTTTTAAGCAAATTGTTAAATTTCTTTATCAATTATAGCAAGTTTATTTTTAGGTTATCTATAATATAAGTCAAGTTTAAATTATTAAGTAAAAGGAGAGATAATGAAAAAGTTAGTTTTAGCTAGTTTATCTGTTTTTTTGTTACAGAGTTGTAATACATCAAATGATGTAGTTTCTTTATTAAATGAAGATACTCAAAATTTAACACAATTGTCAAAAACTTCAGAATCATATCATAATCCAAATTTTGTTAGAAAAATGAAAAATAAAAAAACTTATGTTTTTAAAGGTGATGTTTCAACAAATAGTATATGTGGAAAAAATGACTTACAGCATGTTAATGATTATGACGGAACATTAGGACAGCCTGTTTCATTTGTGAAAAAATATAAATCAGCAGTAGGAGCTATGGAATACTCACCATCAGATTCTTCAAGTAAGTTTTGCAGTGGAACATTAATAGATAAAAATTTATTCTTAACTGCTAGTCATTGTGTTGATAATGCTGTAGGTAAAGCAGTTGCTTTTAATTATGAAAAAGTAAAAGGTTCTACTTCATTGGAAAAACAAGAACATTTTAAAATACTTAAGATAGTTGAAGATGGAGATTCTAAAGGACTAGATTACGCAATATTAGAATTAGAAGGAAATCCTGGTGATAAGTATGGAGTAACACCAATAAAAGTAGAGATGCCAGAAGATAATCACTTATTAACAATAATACAACATCCAAAAGGACAACCTAAACAAGTTGAATCTGGACCAAAAGTAGGGGTTGCTGGTGTTTATATGCAATATGCTGATTTAGATACGGAACCAGGTAGTTCAGGTTCAGGAGTTTTAAATAAAGATGGTTTCTTAGTTGGAGTTCATACAAACGGTGGTTGTTATTCATCAGGTGGAGCTAACAAAGGTGTATTAATGACAGAAATAGCTAAAGCTTCTGACTTAGTGAAAAAGTTAGCTGTTACAAGTTCTCTTAGAGTAAGAAAATAAAAGACCTAACCTAAGTTTGCCATCTAAAAAAGATGGCAATTTTTTTTATTTTTTAACCTAAATAAATATTCATAAAACAATCAATTCATAAAACAATCAATAACTATTGCTTTTAAAATTAACATAGACTATAATTATTAAAAATTAATTTTTCATAATAATTTTCATCAGAAAGGATAAATAATGACAAGAAGAATGCAAATTAGAATAATAGCTATATTTGTACTTATTATTTTAGGTTTTGTTAGTTATGTTGGATATACAAAATTTAATCAACCTGATATAATGACCAAAGATAGTAAATTTATTAAAGAAGTTGCATTTGCTTCATCTGATAAAACAGCTATATTTACGATACGGTGGAAAGATGAAATGAAAACATCAACAGTTAAAGATTTAAATAATTACTTAGTTGAACATGTTTATCCTAAAGGTAGAAAATGGCTTACAGCTGTAAATGGTAAAAAATGCAAAATTGTATTAATACAACATGTACCTGATAAATTTGATCCAGAAAAAAAATTAAAAGCAACTCAATTAAATGTCATAATAGATCCTAAAGAAGATGTAAATGATTATTTTAGAGTTAGAGTTAGAAATGTAGAAACTAAAAGTGGTCAAAGAATGAATTCTGTTGAATATGGAGTTATTCAAGTAACCAATTTTGCGAAACTAACTAAAAAATAAATGTTATTATTAGAAAAAAAAATATTAAAGTCAGCTATTCAAAGAAAAAATAAATCTATAAAAAAAATAATAAGAAAATACATAAATACAGCATATTGTATCTTTGTAATGTTTTTAGAAGATGATAAATTAGCTAGAGAAAATTTAAAATACTTAATGCAAAAAGTTTATAGTGATATTTCTAATATTGATAATTATAAAAGTTTTTATTTTTGGTTTTATAACTTAATGAAAGAGACTATTAAACAATCAAAAATAAAAAGTAATTATATCAATTTATATTCTAAAGATAATTTCATAGAATTATATTTTAAAATACACAAGATAAAATATGATGATGTATTATTTAATCTTTTTAAAGAAATACTTAATTTTAGTGAGGAAGAAAAAGAAATATACATTTTAGTAGAATTTGAAGGTCTAACTTGTAGTCAAGTTTCTAAACTTCTTAATATACCTTTAGAAGTAGTTAGATATAAATTATATAGTTGTAAAAGTATTTTAAGAAAAGTTTATGAAAGAACTTAGCAATAATTGTAGTGATATTGTTTTATTACTTACAGAATATTCAAGAGAACAATTAAAAAAGAATGAAAAAGAACATGTAAAAGAACATTTAAAAAGATGTAATTATTGTTTTAAAGAATTAAGTAGTATAAAAAAAATTGTCTAATTATACAGATAAACTAATACCTTATTTAGAAAAAGATTTCCATAATAAATTAATATATTCTATTTTTATTAAAGAGAAAAAAGAAAATTTTATAAATAAAATAGTTGCTTTAATATTTATAGTATTAATAATAATTTATTCTTTTATAAATCAAGATTATAAAATAATACCTTTAAATGAAATTCAAATAAGAGTAAATGAAATGTTTTTAAATGAATCTATGATCATTAAAAATGATAAAGATTAAAAAGTTTTTATCAAGAACAAAAGAAGAAAGAAAAATCTTTTTAATAACATTATTTTATATGATTTATACACAAGCTTTAATAAAACTTATACCATTTAAATTCATAATAAAAATTTTGAGTTTAAAAATTTGTAATGAAGTAAGTAAAAATTTATCTCCTGAAAATAATATAAAAGAAATTAAATGGGCAATAAATGTTTGTTCAAAAATAGTATTTTGGAAATCTAAGTGCTTAAATCAAGCATTAACAGCATACAAAGTTTTAAAAACCTATAATAATAATCCTTATTTATATTTAGGTTTAATAAAAGAAAATAATAAACTAGAAGCTCATGCTTGGACAATTGTAAATGATGTTTATATCACCGGTAAAGACAACAGAATTTATGATATAATTTGTATTTTTAAATAATTTTTTATTAAGAATTTATCTTTTTTATTATTACTTTTCCATTAGCTTCTTCCATTACTTTGTATCCATCAGGTATTTTATCTAAATTGTTTTTTTGAGGTTGTCTTGAAAAAAAATATTCTTTTTCTCCATTTTCTTTAATAATTTCATGAAGAAAATATACTAAATTTTTCTTATTAACATATCTAAAAGTCATATTTTATAAAAAACTAAAATTTCTAATTATACTTAAATTTTTATAGTTTGCATTTTTTAACAGAAATATTCAATAATTGAAATTTTAGCTCACTAAAAAAATGCAAACTAGTTTTTTAACTTAGATTTTATAATCAAAAATTTATTATAAATACAAATGAAAAAAAATTTTATAATCTTTTTAAAGGATTAAATCAGTTTAACTCTCCAAATAAAATCATAAATATAGGAATTAATACCATTCTTATAATAGATGCATCCAGTAAAACAGCTATAAATAAACCAATACCAAACATTTTTATTATGATAATGTCAGCAAATATAAAAGCACCAAAAGCTATTAACATTATTAAAGATGCTTTTTACTATGGAATTATAATTATTTTCACCTTTTAGATGATATTCATAAATAGAATTGATTATAAATACTTCATAATCCATACTTAAACTAAACATTATACAAAATAGTATCACTGATATTTGTGCTATAATAAAAAGTACATCTTTAAAATAACCTTGTTGAAAAACTAAAACAAGAAAACTATAGCTACATAAAATAGATAAAGAATTTAATAAAATTGCTTTAATTTTTCTAACTACATATACTGATATTTATACTTTTTATATTATTTTCTTTTACTTTTATCAACATATCTAAAGAAAATAATATTATAAAATATTCGAAAGTTTAAACTGTTGCTGAAAAAAGTTTTTTATTTTTGTGTATTCTTAAATATTTATCAAAAATCATTGCAACATTCCTAATTAATAATTGTCCCTTATTTGTAACGTAAATATTATCTTTATCAGTTTTAATAAGATTATCACTTTCTAAATCTTGTAAATTTTTAATTTCTTCTTTAAAATAACTATCAAAATCAATATTGTATTTATTTTCTAAATCTTTTTTATTTACTTTAAGATAACAGGTTAAGGAATTTATAATTTCTTTCCTTATTTTATCATCATTGTTTAAATTAATACCTTTGTTTATTGGTAATATATTTTTATCTATTGATAAAAAGTATTCTTTTTCATCTTTAAAATTTTGAAAATATGCATTTTCTGTTTCTCCTATTGAGGTTATACCAATAGGGTACAAACTACTAAAATTTTTTTCTACATAGCCCATGAAATTTCTACTTAATGAAAAGTTTTTCTTAGCTTTATATAAGCTATCACTTTCTTTTGCAAAATGATCTATGCCAATATACTTATATTTTTTCTCAATAAAGAATTTTATACTTTTTTTTAAAAATTCAAACTTTTCTTTTGGTTTTGGTAAAATTTTATCATCAAAGCTTTTTTGTGCTGGTTTTAACCAAGGAACATGAGCGTAATTAAAAAGTGCGATTCTATCAGGATTTATCTTATTCACTAGATCTAAAGTTTTTTCAAGTTTATAAATATTTTGTCCAGGTAATCCATAGACTAAATCTATATTAACACTTTTAAAATTATTGCTTCTGCTTGCTTCTGCAACTTCCAAAGTTTCTTCAAAACTTTGATACCTATTTATTATTTTTTGAACTTCGTCATCAAAATCTTGAACACCCATGCTTATTCTATTAAAACCTAGACTAGCAAGGAATTTAACTTTATATTTTTTTGTATTTCTGGGATCAATTTCTATTGAAAGTTCAAAATTATCATCATATCTAAAATTATTATTTATTTCGTTAACTATTGAAAATAATTGTTTTTTTTTCAAGATATGAAGGAGAACCACCACCAAAATGGATTTGTTTAAGCTTTCTTTTGTTATCTATATATTTAGATAATAATTTTATTTCTTTTATAATATAATTTACATAATTATCTATTCTATTTTTATTTCTTGTAATTATTGTATTACAAGCACAATAGAAACATAAAGTTTTACAAAAAGGTATATGTATATACAAAGAAAAATTTTCATTAACATTATCTTTTTCAAATATTTCTTCTATATCTTGATGATTAAAATTTAAATTCCATTCAGGAATAGTAGGATAGCTAGTATATCTTGGAGCAAATATACTATATTTTTCTATTTCTTCAAAAGTAATATTTTCAATCATATATAGAATATTATTACTTGAATTATTATAAATAAATGATTTTTATCAATTTACTAATTGTTTAATATCAAAATTTAGACCATTTATAGTTAGCACATTGTCCAGGTCCAGAAAAAACTTTTACATTGATTTCATTAATTCTAAACAATTCTAATTCTTGTTTATTTTTAGTTAATTCATCAACAAAAATTCTTGAAAATTCTTCTAAAGTAGCATTTTCTATATCTAATAATAATACATCTCTTTTTAAAAAAGACATCTTTTCATTATTAAAATAAATATATACATATTTTTCATCTTCTTCTATTTTTAAATATTTTGACAATCTTGGTATTATAAATATTTCATTAAATTTTTTGCATAAATTCATTATTCTATCTTTATAAATTCCATAATCAAAACACATTCCATTTTCTAAAATATCAGCATTTATAGAGACATAGACATTAAAATTATGACCATGTAAATTTTCTCTTTCTGTTTCTGAAAAAATAGTAAAATGTCCAGCTGAAAATTTCATTCCTTCTTTAAAAAGTTCTATTATCGTATTTCTATTCAAAACTTTTTCTCCTTTTTATATAGAATTTACCAATTTTTTAGCTTTATTTACAGCATTATTTATTAAATTTTTATTTGTCCAAAAATCTTTTTTATTTATAAAGTCTTTTACAAGATTTCTAGCATAAGTTCCTACTGATATACCCTGATATTTAACATTGTTTTGTTTTGCAAGTTTTGATGTAAGCATATTAGTTCCACCTGATAATAATATATTAACTTCAATATTTTTTTTATAAACATATTTTTTTGTTTTTTTATCAATTTTTTTGTTAAATTTCTTATTTATAATATCAGCTATTGCAATTGTTTGCAATGTAGTATTAAAATCATTTATAGAGCCACTCATAGGTATTCCGTCAGCTTGAACTATAAGTTTATCCTTTGAAATTTCTTTTATTTTTTTTATTCTATTTTCTAATTTAAAATCTGACAAATGATTTCTATCTAAACATATTGAATTATAATTATTAGGATTTATTTTAGTTATAAACTCCCATTCTTTTAAAACTATTTCATCTTCATATATACTTGCATGTAATTCTATATTTTCAGCACCATATTCAAGACAAACAGGTAATATTTTTTCTAAATCTTTATAATTATGATAATAGTCTATTACATTAACAGGACATATAGCACTACAATTTCCGCAACCTATACATTTATTTTCTTTTATTATTAACTCACTTGGTATAGCATCAGTAGGACAAACAGGAATACACAAATTACACTTTATACATTTTTTATTATTTATAATTGCTTTTCTAACATGTGGATCACCTTTCATTCCAATACTTATAGTTATAAAAGGTTCTAAAATATTTTGATTACTATATTTAAGTGCTTCTTTTATACCTTTTTTACAAGATATTACAATTTCAGGATTAGCTGAAATATCTATACCTTTAGCTCCAGCTAAAGTATAAATAAAACTTAGCCTTTTTACTTCTTCAGGATCTTCATTACCAGCACCGCATACTAATTTAAAAAAAATACCTTTTTCTAATAAAATTTTTTGTATAAAAAATCTATTCATAAATTTTTATTAAGTTAAAATGTAATATTCTTACAATTTAATAATAAAGTTAATATTATTAATGTTAATACTATCTTATTTTAAATTTATACTAAACTAAAATTGGTTTGTACTTTTTTAATTTCTGTAAAGCTGAGTACTTGGATTAAGTTATAGAAAAAATTACCTTCAAAAGCTTATAAATACTAAATTTAAAGTATATTTAAATATAAGCCTTTAAAATGCTTACTATTTAAGGGATTTTAAGCTTATCAAAAAATAACATAACATTAGTCCAGTGCTTCAAAATGGAAAATTTATTATTGATAAAATAATATAAATCTACAATGTTTGAGTACAAGAAGTCTATTTTATAAATAAAAAAGCTAACCTGATTGATATAATTCTAATAAATCAGAATATTTGTTCATACATTCTTCTGCTTTATCTATTTTGTCTAAGTTCTTATAGCAAACAGCCATATTTTTCCATAATTCAGGTTCAAATCCTTTTATAGAAATTGCTTTCTGGTAACAAGCTAAAGCATCTGGAAATTTATTTTTCATCAAGAATAAATTACCCATACTAAACCATGCATCGTATATTTCAGGATTTACTTCAACTATTTTTTGATAATTTGATATAGATGAATTAATATCATTTTTTTCTTTATATAATTCAGCTATATTCATTAATATTTCTGGATTATCTTGACTTAGTCTTAATGCTCTATTAAAATAATTGAGTGCTTCATTGTATTTTTTTTGATTAAAACAAACTTTGCCAATAAGATTCCATGCTTGATAATTTTTAGGATTATTTGATAAAACTTTTTCATGCATTTTAATAGCTTTATCATATTCTCCCATCATATTATATGTAATACCTATACTATTTAATGTTTTGTCATTATCAGGCTTTATGCTTAATGCTTTATTGTATAAACTTAAAGCTTTTTCAAAATCTTTACTAGCTCTATATGAATCAGCTAATTTATTTAAAATATCTACATTTTCTTTTAATAATAATAATTTTTCATAGAACTCTATGGATTTTTTATATTTTTTTATATCATAATAAGCACTTCCTAGCGATGACAAAACCTTTAAGTTTTTACTATTTATATAGTAAGCTTTTTCATAACAAGATATAGCTTGTTTCATCTCACTTCTTGATTTAAAGTAATCACCTAAATCTCTCCATATTTCATCAGGATTATCTCTATTTTCACAATACTTTTCATAATATTGCATAGTTTTATAATATTTTTGTAAGTATATATAGCAATCACCTATTTTAGAATAAACTTCTATTTTCTGTGGATTTAAACTTAATATTCTTTCGTAAGACTCAATAGCTTTTTCATATTTTCCCATTTTTTCTAAACAAAATCCATAATTAAACCATGCTTCTTCTATTCTAGGGTCTATTTCTATTACTTTTGAAAAACAGGAAGCTGCACTTATATAATTTTCTTTATTTAAAAATTCTAATCCTACACTCATCCAAGCTCTTTTATATGTAGGTGCTATTTCTGTAGATTTTTGATATAATTCACTAGCTTTTAATCTATTATTTCCTAATTTATAAGCATCGCCTAAATTACAATATACTTCAGGTATATTTGGATTTATAGAAATAGACTTTTCAAAATACATTAGTGATTTATCTCTTTCTCCTTTCTCTAAATATAATAATCCAAGATTATTCCATACTTCATAATCTCTAGAATTTACAGATATTGCTTTATTTAAAAAATTTTCAGCTGTGTCGAAATCTTTTAAATTTACGTAGCTAAGTCCTATTTTATTTAAAACAAAATAGTTATTTGGATCTATACTCAAAGCTTTACTGTAATATTGAATAGCTTTAGTATAATTTGATATATTAAAATAATTTGTAGCTAGTCTTTTTATAGTCTTGAAATCATTTGGTTTTAATAAAATTAACTTTTCACTTATTTCTATTGCTTTATTATAATCTTCTAATTCTTCATAACAATCACATAATCTTTCTATTGCTTCTAATGATTTAGGATTTAAATCTATACATTTTTTAAAACATCCAGCAGAAGAATAAAAAGCTTTTTTATCAAAATAATCATTACCTAATCTAAACCATATTTTTTCAGCATTTTGATTTTTATATAAAGCTTTTTCATAACATTTTAAAGATTCAGTATAATCTCCAATATTATCGTAATTAACACCTAGTTGATACCAAGCATCTAAATTTTCTGGATTTAATTTTACTACTATTAAATATGCTTCTATAGCTTTATCATATCTTTTTAACATTTCATAGTTAAAAGCTAATCTAAACCAAGCTTCTTGATGAGTAGAATATATATTTGTAACTTCTGAAAATGCACCTATTGCTTTAGAATAATTTTTCTTTTCTTCATAATTTAATCCTATTTCAAACCAAGCTGGAAAACATTTATCATCTATATCTATAGCATTTTGAAAATATTGTAATGATGTTTGTATATCTTTAAGTTCTTTATAAATATATCCCAAATTGCATAAAACTTCTGTACTTTTACTATTTAAATTAAGAGCTTCTCTAGCATACTTAATAGCTAAATCATAATCCTTTAGTATTCTATAGCATCTTCCTATTGAATTCCATGCTCTATAATCATTACTTTGTAAGTTTATAGAATATTCATATACTTTTATTGCTTCTGTATAATTGTTTAAAAGTTCGTAACAATAACCTATTTTATTACATATATCTAAATTATCATTATCTAAATTAAAAGCTTCTTTATAATATCTTAGAGCATTACCTATTTCATCAATTTTTTCATAACATTCAGCCAAATAAAAATAAGGTTTATAATTGTTTGGTATTAATTCTGTCAATTTATGGTAAGTTTCTATTGCTAAATAATAATTATTTGATTTTTTATATAGTTCAGCTATAAAATATAAGCTTGAAATATGGTCAGGATTGTATTTAAGTAATATTTTTAAAGTTTGTATAGCATCGTCGTAATTATCTAGTAAAAATAATACTCTAGTTTTTAAAGCTAGATATAAAATATTTTCTTTTTCAAAATTAATTAATATATTATATGTATTTATTGACTTTTCATAATCTCCAAGCTTTCTATATATTCTTGCTATAAAATTCCAAGCTTTTAAATTTTTATTATTTATTTCTACTACTTTTTGAAAACAGCTAATAGCTTTTAAGTATATTTTCCTTCTAAAGTTTTCACCACCTAAAAGTAACCACAATTCTTCATCAGCATCATTTATATTAATTGCTTTTTCTAGATTTTCTAATAAGTAATCATAATTTGATAATTTTTTGTGAGTAATAGCTAATTCTTTGTAAAAAATATAATTTTCAGGTTCTAATGTAATAGCTTTTTCATACATTAGTAAGGAAGATTGATATTCTTTCTTTCCAAAAAAAGATTTTCCAAGATAGTAAAATATCTTTGGTTCATCTGGTGTTATCTCCATTGCTTTATTTAAGCATTCTATAGCTGAATCAAATCGTTCTCTTTTTATTAATTCTTCAGCAATTTTTATCCATAATTGAGCGTCTCTTTGATTTAGAGATACAGCTTTTTGATAATTTATCATTGCTGCTTCTAAATCATTTATTTCAGAATATGTAAGTCCTAAATAATAGAATGTTTCATAATCTTGAGAATATATTTCAGCTGATTTATTTAGTGAGTATATTGCATCATTAAATTCTTTTGATTTTAAATTAGATATACCTAATTTTTTCCATAATACATAATCATTTTGCCTTATCTCTATTGCTTTTTGATAACATTTAGATGAATATCTAAATGCTTCTTTCTTCTCTAAATTACTGGCAAGTTTAAGCCATTCTATATCAGCTTTATCATCATTTTTTAAAGCTTTTGAAAATGCTTCAATTGTTTTATGATAATTTCCAACTTCAAAGTAACAAGTACCTATTCCTTTCCAAGCTGATAAATCATTTGGAACTATTGATAAATATTTTTCATAACATTGTATAGCATCATCTAATTTATTTAATATTAAGTATATTTTTGCCATTCCGTCATAAGCACTTGAAAATCCTTGATTTATTTCAGATGATTTTTTATAACATTCAAGAGCTTTTACATATTCTTTTTTATCAGTGTATATATTAGCTATTTCATACCATGCTTGATAATTTAAATTATTACATTCTATAGCTTTTTGAAAATTATCTAAAGCTCTATCAATATCACGAATTGAATCTAAAAATATTTTTCCAATACTATAATAAGCTTTGTCTAAATTAGGAGAGTACTTTAAAGCACTCTCAAAACAATTTAATGCTAATTCATGTTCATTTATTTCATAATAAACTGTGCCTAAAGTAATCCAAGATTGTGAATACTCTTTATTAATTGATATTGCTTTCTCTAGTGTTTTTATAGCTTCATTATAATTTTTTATACAAAAATATGACAATCCTAATTTTTCTAATGTTTGATAATCTCTAGAATAAACTACTATATATTTTTTAAAATGATTTATAGCATCATTATAATTTTTCAATTCAAGGTATGTGTTACCTAATCTTTTATGGATTTTAAATTCTCTGGGTGCAATTTGTGTAACTTTTAGAAATAAATTTAAAGCTTTTTCATAATTTTTTTCTTCATATTCTAAATCACCTAAACTTTGTAGAGCAAGAAATTCATTATTATCTAAATCATATATTTGTAAATATATTTTCTTTGTTTCTTCTATATTTCCTTTTCTATAATTTAGTTCAGCTAGTTTATACAAAGTAGAAATATTATTTGGTATTCTTGTTAATATTGCTTCATAAATTTCAATTCCTTTCTCTTCTTGACCATTTAGAATATAAGCATTTGCTAATGATTCGAGAAAGGATATATTTTCAGGATCATTTTCCAATGCTTTCTCAAAGCAAGCTATTGCTTTTTGATATCTTCTTCTTTGTAAATGATTTAAACCTATTTTATGCCAAGCTGAATACAATTTATTATCTAGTTCAACAGCTTTTTCAAAGTTAATAATTGATTCTTCGTAATTTTTTAATTCATAATTTATATTTCCTAATGTATATAATATAAATGAATCATCTTTTTTTATGTTATATGCTGATAAACAAAAAGATAAAGCTTCATCATATTTTTCTAGATTATATAAATTATTTGCAAGATAAACTAAAGCAAGATATTCTTTTGAATTTTTGTTTATTATATTTTCATATATTTTGATTGAATTTTGATAATCTTGTAATCTTTCATAGCATTTAGCCATTTTATATAATAACTTTATATCATTAGGGTAAATTTTAAGAACTTTTTGAAAATATTTTATAGCTTCATCTAAATTATTTAAATCAAAATAAATATTCCCAATTTCTAATTCAATTTGATAAATTTCTGGTTTTATTTCTAAAATTTTTTTATAGTTTTCTAAAGCTAATTCTAAATTATTTGATTTTTGATAAAGCTTTGCAAGTTTAAAATAAGCGTCTATTATGTTTGGATTTAACGATATTACTTTTTTATAATAATTTTCTGCTTTATCTAATTTATTACTCTTTCTGTATATATCAGCAAGTTTAATCATTACTTTTGTATTATTTGAATTTCTTTTTATTTCTAATAAATAATATTTTTCTGCCTTATCTAATTTATTCAATTTTTCATATATACCAGCTAATATTTCATATATATCTTCAACAAAATTGTTATCAAGTGCTTTTTCAAAACATCTTATAGATGATTCATAATTTCCTTTTTCTAAAAATTCTTTACCTAGTTTATACCAAGAACTAGAATCATAAGAATCTAACTCTGTAATTTTTTGATATATTTCAATTGCTTTATCTTTTTTATTATTTTCTTCATAAATTTTTGCTATTAATTTAAGCGAATTAATATGTTCAGGATCTATTTTTACTGATTTAGAAAGCAAAGTATATGCCATCTTCTTATTATCTTCATCGTAATATATTTTAGATAATTTGTAGTAAATATCAGAATTATTATAATTTAAACTAATTATTTTTTCTAAAATAGATTTTTCTTTATCTTTTTTTCCTTGTAATTCATAAATTTTTGCTAATGACTTAAGAGTTGGAATATGATTATTTTTTTCCTGTAAAAAAAGTATGTAAAATTTTTCAGCTTTATCATAATCATTTAATTTTTCAGATAAATTAGCTATGTTTAGTATATTCTGTATATTATCTGGTCTTATTTCATATATTTTTTCATATATATTTAGTAAATTATTTACATCATTATTTTTAGAGTAAATTAATGATAAATTATTTAAAGCTAATAAATTATTTTTATCTATGTCTAAAACTTTATTATATGCTAATATTGCATTTTCAAAATCACCTTTTTTATAATACAAATTTCCTAAATTAAACCAAGCTTGATAAATATTTGGATTTAAATTACAAACGTTTTTGTAAGCTAAAATAGCATTATCAATATCTGATAATTTATTATATATACTTGCTATATTAAACCAAATTTGATAACTATTATTATATTCAAGTGCTTTTTTATAATTTTCCAATGCTTTTTCATTTTCATTTAAGCAAGATAATATATTTGCAGTTAGTAAATAAAAATTTTGATTTTCAAATTCTGTTCCTTTTAATTGATTAATCGTTAATAAAGCTTCTTCATATTGTTCTAAATTGTTAAGGGTTTGAACTAATTCTAATATTAATTTATAATCTTGAGGATTTTTTTTATTTCACTTTTTAATAAACTAACTTTTTCTAAATTCAATTCTCTTTCCAAAAAAGCTTTTTGTAATCTATTTGTATCAGCTTTAACTTTAACTTTTTCTTTTTTTATATTATCCATTTATTTATTCTCTGCATAATAAATTAAATTATAAATTAATAATAAATTGATTTTCTATAAACTTATTCTTTACTATGTTAAATGCGTGTTATATTTTAATTAGATTTTTTTTTATTTAAGTAATAATATTGCTTCTTTTGTTTTGAAATAATCTCAAAGATAAGAATAAAGTAATAATACTTATTATACAAGCATATGTTATTGATTTTATTATTGAATCTGCTAAAGCATTTGAAAGTATATTAAGAGATTGTTCGGGTAATGATAATCTTAAATTATAACCAAGTATTTTATGAGGATTTTCATATAATTCTTTTAAAGATTCTTTATAAGGTAAAATATAATATTTGAAATTTGTTATTTGAATACCACCTAATATAGAATTTCCAAGAGTTCCACCTATATTTCTAAATAACTGAATACCAGCAGTTACTTTACCTATATTATTTTTATCAGCGTTTGATTGAGCTATAAAAAGAGTAGTATTTGATATTGAGCCCATACCAAAACCTAGAAATATACAAGAAATAATTAATTTTGTGTATGAGAAATCTTTTAATGTTGTTAAAATAAAAAAACCTATTATCATTGATATACTGCCATATATAACAAAGTTTCTAGCACCCCATTTATTTATTTTATTTCCTGATAATATCGACCCTGTAGTCCATGATAAAGATAAAAACATTAATATTTTTCCTACTTGATTTGAGGTATCTCCTATATATCCTTGAATAAATAATGGCAAAAAATTTATAGTTGAAAATAAGCAAGAAGCAGCAGTAAAATTAATCATAAAAGGAATTCCAAAAGATGGATTTATAAATTCTCTTATAGGTAATATAGGTTCATCAAATTTTTTCTCATGTTTTATTAAAAATAATAAAAAAACTATTCCAAAAAATAAAATTATCATTTTTTGATTATTGAAATTTTTATCTCCAAAGCTTAGTAGCGGATATATAATTAATGTCATAGTTATAGAAAATAAAATAATTCCTCTATAATCTATAATTTTATTAGATGTGTGGTTTTGTTTAATATATAAAAATTTTGAGATTAAAAAAATAATTATTATTCCTATTGGAACATTGAAATAAAATGCCCAACGCCAACCAATAGTATTATCAAATATTGAACCTAAAACTGGACCAGTTAAACTAGCTATTGACCACATAGCACTAAGTACTGATTGCATTTTTGCTCTTTTATCATCAGTAAAAATAATTGCAAATAATATATAACTCATTGTTATAAGACCACCAGCACCTATTCCTTGTATTCCCCTATATATTATTAGTTCAATCATTGAATTAGAAAGACCACATAATCCTGAACCAATAGTAAATATCAAAATTGCTATTATTGTAAATAATTTGTATCCATACATATCAGATAATTTGCCATATAAAGGTAATGTTACAGTAGATAAAAGTATAAATACTACACTAAGCCAAGGATATAATGTTAAACCACCTATTGAAGATATGACAGAAGGCATAATTGTAGTTGTTATCATATTCTCAATAGCAGCTAAAAACATAACTGTCATTATGCTGAATATAGCTATTTTATTTACTTTATTTTCTACCATAGAAAAAAATATACATTAATAAATTTAATAAAAAAGAGTATAGATAATAAACTTATTATTAAATTACTTTAAATCAGAGATTTAATCTTATACCAAACTACATAAATAACAAGAAATAATAATAGAATTTGTGATATTACTTTCAAATTAATAAATGCCTAGAAATATTTTCTCTATTTGATAAGAGGTTAATATTAATAAAATATTTTAATTAAAGTTAAGTACTTTAATTTTATGTTTAACATTTTTAGAAAATTTTAAATTATAATTAATTTTTTTTAAAATAAAGATATTTTTTATTAAATAACCTATATTTTAAAATAAGTTTTTATTTTTGGGGGTAAAAAAAGAAAAATGACACAAGTTGGTTCAACAAGATATGTTCAGCAAGCACAAACTCAAAAGCCTGTTCAGCAAGCACAAACTCAAAAGCCTGTTCAGCAAGCACAAACTCAAAAGCCTGTTCAGCAAGCACAAACTCAAAAGCCTGTTCAGCAAGCACAAACTCAAAAGCCTGTTCAGCAAGCACCTAAAGATACTTCTCAAGTAAAAACTCAGCAATGTAATATTAAAGGCCAAGAAGTTAAAGATCCAGGACAAGTAAAATTTAATCAACATGAAAATGGCACTGTAAAAACTGTATGTAAATATGCTACTAAAGCAGTAAAAGTAGCAGAAGTTACTGAAAAAGTTGTTGATAAAGCAGCAAAAGTAGTTTCAGTAGCAAAGCCTGTTGCCCATGCAATTCACCATAGCCCAATTCCTGGAGTTTTATCAAAAACAGCAGCAGTTCTAACACCTGTATCAGCTGCTCTTGATTTAGCTGACACTATTCACTATGGTAAAAAAGCATCTGAGGCAAAAACTCAAAGTGAAAAAAATAAATATGCTGTTAAAGCAACAATATCAGCTATTTCTTTTGGTGTAAGTGCTACGGCAGCTATGACAGTTGGTGCTTGTGCTCTAGCTGGTGTAGGTATGGCTGTTGCAGCTCCTGTGGTTGGTGCAGCAGCAGTAGTTGGATTAGTAGGATGGGGAGCAAAAGCTGCTATAGATTATTTCTGGAAATAAATTTAAAGTACTTTGTAAGTATTATTTATATTGATTTTTGAGAATTTTATAATATTTCTAACCTTAACAATGAAATTAAGAATTAGCTAAAAATATTTTCTTTACTCGATAATTAAAAGAATTATTATAACTTATAAAAATTAAAAATAATAAAATATTTTATATTTTTTCTATTTAATATTATTATCTAATTGTGAATATTACTTTACACTAAATTTATAGTTTCTAATTTTATAACAATTTTGATATAATATCTAACTATGACTATAATAATTGATGGAAAAGAAATTTCAAAAAAAATATTAGCTGAAATAAAAGCTGAAACAAAGTTATTATACAATAGATATGAAGTTAAACCAGGTCTTGCTGTAATAATTGTTGGTAACAATCCAGCATCTAAAATATATGTAAAAAGAAAGAGACAAACATGTCAATCTTTAGACTTTTATTCAGAAGACTATGACTTAGATGAAAGTATTACAGAGAAAGAACTTTTAAATCTTATAAGTGATTTAAATAATGAGCCATCAATTCATGGAATACTAGTTCAATTACCTTTACCTAAACATTTGAATGAAAAAAAAATACTTAACTTTATAAATTATCAGAAAGATGTTGATGGATTTCATCCTATTAATCAGGCATCATTACTTACAAATGAAAGTTTAATATTACCTTGCACTCCACTTGGAATTTTGGAATTGTTAAAAATATACAATATAGAAATTGAAGGAAAACATTCAGTAATAATTGGTAGAAGTAATATAGTTGGAAAACCCTTGTCTTTAATGTTATTGAGAGAAAATGCAACTGTAACAATATGTCATTCTAAAACTTTTAATTTAGAACATTACACAAAACAAGCTGACATATTAATATCAGCAGTTGGAAAACCTCAATTTATAAAAGAAAATATGGTAAAAGAAAATTCTGTTGTAATTGATGTTGGTATAAACAGACTTGAAGATGGTAAATTAGTTGGTGATGTTGATTTTGAAAATGTTAAAAATAAAGTTTATGCAATCACTCCTGTTCCTGGTGGTGTTGGTCCTATGACAATAGCAATGCTTATGAAAAATACTCTATTAGCTTGTAAAAAATTATCTTTATAATTTAATTAAATTTTGAAATAAATTCATCTATTGAATTATATTTTGGCTCTATTTGATTTAATAGCTCTAAGGCTAACCCATTTGTAAAATCTCTTTCTTTTAAATTACTTTTATCCATTATCACATGCTTACCATTTTTATAAGCAAAAAATAACTCCTGTAGATTTGCTAAATTTCCTTTTCCAAAAGGAACATTACTTAAATATATATAATTAACTTCATTTAATTTTTGTCTTAATTTAATAATATTTTCATCTTTTATATAAGAAAATGGTTCTTCTTCTATTATTTCTAAATTATTTTTTTTAGCTATTATGTAATCAGAGTCTCCTATATTTAATACTCCTAATGAAACTTTAGCATTAGAATTTGATAACAAATTAATTATATCTATTGCACTACCTCCACCACATATTATATGTATTTTTTTGTTTTTTAAATCTAAATACTTATATTTTTTAGGAACAATATATGGTCTATTATTTAAATTGTTATAAAAAATATCCCACTTATCACCAAAAACATTATTTATATTTTTATAATTTATAACATCATTAGGATGTCCGAAATCAACTATTTGTCCATTATTAATTAAAATTATTTTATCAGAAAAATAAGAAGCAATATTTATATCATGTAAAATTGTTATAATTGTAATTTTATTATTCTTGGAAATATCTTTAATTAAGCTAATAATCTCACTTTGGTAATTTATATCAAGATGAGAAATAGGTTCATCAAGCAAAAGTATTTTAGGTTCTTGAGCTAATGCTTTAGCTAGAATAACTCTCTGTTTTTCACCACTACTTAAATCATTTATATTTTTGTTTAAAAATTTGCTTACATTACATAAATTGGCTACTTCTTCTATAATTTTTATATCTTTTTTACTTAAATTTCCAAAAAAGTTTTGATAAGGATATCTTCCAAAGGATATATAGTCAAAAACTAATATTTTATTCTCAAAATTATTTTCAGCTGGAACAAATGTTCTTATTTTTGATAAATTTTTTATATTTATATCTTTAATATTTTGATTATCTATATAAACAACACCTTGATAATTGTCTAATATAGAGCTTATTATTTTTAATAATGTTGATTTACCAGCTCCATTTGGACCTATTATAGAAACAAATTCAGATTTATTTATACTAAATTTTATATTTTTTAATATATTCAAATAACTTAAGTTACTTACCTTTAAACTCATTAATTTTTTCTTAATTTATTCGAAGAGACATCTATAATTTGCTCTTGCTTAGAAATAAGATAATCAGAAAAATCTTTACCTACAATTATTGTATAATCAGTGTATAAATCACCTATACTTGCATTTACTAACTCAACAGGTATTTGTAAATCATTTTTTAAAAATTGTGCTGGTTTTTCTTTACCTGTTTGAATTATTATCTTTGTTTTATTAACTTTCTCTTTTGATTCTCCAACAGACCAAACAATCCAACCATTATCTCTTAAATATCTAGAAGTTTTAGCTGCTAATCTAGGAATATCTGATCCATTTAGAACTGTTATTTTATACTTTCTTTTTTCTATGTCTGAAAAATTATTTATATTATCAATGTTTTTATCTGCATATATAGATTCTGGAAATCTTTCATTTATTAGTTCCTTAAAATTATATTCATCTATTTTCCAATAACTTATACCATGCCTATTATAAAATTCACCTGGTAACATTACCATTTTTATATTTTCTCTTTCCAAATTCTTTGCAAAATAAGCAATTTTAAGCATTTTAGAATAACTCATGTCAGTTATAAGATTTTTTTTTACTTCTTTAACAAGTTCTGGTATCTTTGTAAAAATTGTTGGATTCATTAATTTTAATGTTAATGCATTTATAAATTTTTGTTGTCTTTGAACTCTGCCAATATCTCCTATTTCATCATGTCTAAACCTAACATAAGCATGTGCTTTTTTACCATCAAGTAATTGTTTCCCTTTTTTTAAATCAATATACAATTTTGCTGTGTCATCTTTATATTTCATATCCTTTTCAACATCTATTTCTATACCACCTAAAATATCTATTATGTTTATAAGAGCATTTACTTTTAAAATAACATAATGATGTATTGGCATTCCTACAAGATTAGATACAACTTGTCTTGCTAATTGTTCTCCACCAATAGCATAAGCTGAATTTATTTTGTCATAATAATTTTTACCAGGTATTAATATACGAGTATCTCTAGGTATAGAAAGCATATTTATTTGTTTTTTTGATGGATTTATATTTACAAAAATCATGGTATCTGTTCTTGTAGGAGCATCTTCTATAACTTTACCTCTATAATAACTTATATCACTTCCCATTACCAATATATTTAAAGTTTCTTCTAAAGGATTTCTTATTTCTTGTATTGTATTTACAGCTTTTTTTATATCAGATATTGATGTTATAGAAAATTTTTCATCACTACTATCATTAATTATATTTATTACACTATTTGCAGTTGCTAATGCTATTCCTAATCCCCATGAAAGTGATATAAATATTAATGAAAATATTACTCTAAATATAATTTTATTTTTTTTGGATTTCTTTTTTAACATTTTAAATTAAAAATAAAGAAAAATCTTATCACAATAAAAACTATTCTCACTTGTATCTAAATAATTTTTAATACTATCAATAAATTTAATATTACTAATAACAATTATAAAATCTTTTTTTAAGAATAGATAAAATTTAGGTAAAATGTACATTTATTTTGTTAATATTTAATCATTATCTTTTTATTTTTAAATATGTTAGAAAGTTTTGTAAATAGACATATAAATATCTCTGATGAAGATTTATCTTTAATGTTAAAAGAAATAAATGTTACTTCAATTGATGAATTAATAGATAAAACAATTCCTGAATATATAAGACTAAAAGAGAATTTGAATTTACCTGAACCTTCAAGCGAATATGAATTATTAGAAGAGATAAATAAAAAAGCAAATAAGAATAAAGTTTTTAAAACGTATATAGGATTAGGTTACTACAATACAATAACACCAAGTGTTATTTTAAGAAATATTTTTGAAAATCCTTCATGGTATACTTCATATACGCCTTATCAAGCTGAAATTTCACAAGGAAGATTAGAATCTCTTTTAAACTTTCAAACTGCAATTTCCGAACTAACTGGACTTCCAATTTCAAATGCTTCTTTACTAGATGAAGGAACAGCTGCTGCTGAAGCTATGGCAATGTTTTATAGAATAAATCCTAAAAAAAGATTCTTTATTTCTGATAAATGTTTTATACAAACAATACAAGTTGTAAAAACAAGAGCATTAGCTTTAGGTTTAGAAGTAATTATTGGTGATGTTAATGAGTATTTAAATGATGAAAATATTTGTGGATATATTCTACAATATCCTGATGAAAAAGGTAATATTTTAGATTATTCTAAAGTAATAGAAAAAATACATCAAAATAAGTCTTTAGTAGCTTTAGCTTGTGATATTTTATCTTTAACAATTTTAAAAACTCCTGCTGAAATGAATGCTGATGTTGCTTTTGGAAGTACTCAAAGATTAGGAATACCTTTAGGATATGGTGGTCCACATGCTGCATTCTTTGCTACAAAAGAAGAGTTTAAAAGACAAGTTCCAGGTAGAATAATAGGTGTCTCAATAGATAAATATGGAAATAAAGCATATAGAATGGCTTTACAAACAAGGGAACAACATATAAGAAGAGATAAAGCAAATTCTAATATATGCACTTCACAATCATTATTAGCAAATATGGCTTCAATGTATTGTATTTACCATGGTCCAAATGGATTAAAAAAAATTTCTAATAGAATTCATAAATATGCATGTATTTTAGAAAAGAATTTAATAAATTTAGGTTATAAACAATTAAATGAAAATTTTTTTGATACATTAAGAATATATTCTGATATTGGAATAAAAAAAATAAAGGAAATTGCAATTGAAAATAAAACAAATTTTAGATATATAAATGAAAATGAAATTGCTATTTCAATAGATGAAACTACTTCATTACAAGATATAGAAGAAATAGTAAAAATTTTTGCATTATCAAAAAATATTGATTTTATATTTATTCAAAATGTTAATTATGATAGAATAGATAATTCTTTAAAAAGAAAATCAGAATTTTTAAAACATAAAATATTTAATTGTTATCATTCTGAAACAGAGTTATTAAGGTATATAAAAACTCTTGAGAAAAGAGATATATCATTAACGGAATCTATGATACCTCTTGGTTCTTGCACAATGAAGCTTAATCCAACAACAACATTAATTCCTTTATCATGGCGAAAATTTGCAAATATACATCCTTTTGTTCCAAAAGAACAAGTTCAAGGATATTTAGAAATAATACAAGAATTAGAAAAATATCTCTGTGAAATAACAGGCTTTTCTGCTGTATCTTTACAACCAAACTCAGGTGCTCAAGGTGAGTTTGCAGGTCTTTTGACTATAAGAGAATATTTAAAAGATAATAATCAAGAAAACAGAAATATAGCATTAATACCATCTTCAGCACATGGAACTAATCCAGCTAGTGCAGTTATGGCAGGTTTTAATGTAGTTGTTATAAATTGTGATGAAAACGGGAATATAGATTTTAATGATTTATCAAAAAAAGTAGAAGATAATAAAGATAATTTAGCAGTTCTGATGATAACATATCCATCGACACATGGAGTATTTGAAGAAAACATAATAGATATATGTGATTTAATTCATAAAAATGGTGGATTTGTCTATATGGATGGAGCTAATATGAATGCACAAGTAGGATTGACAAATCCTAGAAAAATAGGTGCTGATGTTTGTCATCTTAATTTACATAAAACTTTTGCAATACCACATGGTGGTGGTGGTCCAGGAGCAGGTCCAATTGCTGTAACAGAAAAATTAAAAAAATATTTACCATCTCATCCAATATTAGATAATTTTAAAGAAACATCTATAACTGTTTCATCAGCACCTTGGGGAAGTGCTTTAATATTACTAATATCCTATTCTTATATAAGACTTTTAGGCTCTGAAGGTCTTAAACTATCAACAAAATATGCCATTTTAAATGCAAATTATATTAAATCAAGATTAGAAAAATATTATAAAGTTCTTTTTAAAGGAAAAAATAATACAGTAGCTCATGAAATGATAATTGATTTTAGAGAATTTAAAAAAATCAATATAGATGTTGAAGATATAGCTAAAAGATTAGCTGATTATGGTTTTCATGCTCCAACTATATCTTGGCCTGTTCCTGGAACTATTATGATAGAACCTACCGAAAGTGAATCTAAAAAGGAGTTAGATAAATTTTGTGATGCTATGATAAGTATTTATAATGAAATCAAAGAAATAGAAAATGAAAAATATAGTAAAGAAAACAATGTTTTAAAAAACTCTCCACATACAATATACGATTTAGTAAAAGAAAACTGGGATTTCCCTTATTCAAAAGAAAAAGCTGTTTTTCCTTTAGAATACTTAAAGAACAATAAATTTTTTCCAAGTGTTAATAGGATAAATAATGCTTATGGTGATAGAAATTTAATTTGCACTTGTCCTAATATAGATGATTATAAAAGTTAGATTAAAAAATGCTGAAGAAGGGATTTGAACCCTTACTCTTTTTCAAGAACTAGACTCTGAATCTAGCGCGTCTACCAATTCCGCCACTTCAGCTTAATAGATTATTCATTGCATTTAAAGCTAATATATAACTATTATAACTAAAACCTGTTATTATACCATCTGATACTTTTGAAATATAAGAAATTTTTCTAAAATCTTCTCTAGCATATATATTTGATAAATGAACTTCTATAACTTTTAAATTAATTGAAGATAAAGCATCCATTATTGCTATACTAGTATGTGTATAAGCACCGGGGTTTATTATTATTCCATTGTAATTATTATAATATGCTTCATGTATAAAATTAACAATTTCACCTTCTATATTACTTTGCTTAATATTCACTAAAATATTTAACTTTTTTGCTTCTTCTTCAATTTTACTATTTATTTCTTCTAGCGAAAGATTACCATAGATATTTTTTTCTCTTATTCCTAGTAAATTTAAATTTACTCCATGAATTATAAAAATTTTTTTCATTTAAAAAGAATCTTTATAGAATTTTTAATTATTTGATAAGAATTCTTTCATTTTATTTACTTCTTTATCATTACCTAAAGTATTAAGAATAGACATTATATTTTCTTTAGGCATTGAGTTATTATTTATTTGATTAGCTAAATAAACTTTTACTTTAAAGAAAGTTTCTGGACCAAATTTTCCATCAACTTTTGCACCAACTAATCTTTGTAATTCCGTAATACTATTTAGATTAAACTTACTAGATATTTCTTTTGCTTTTTTTGTTGTTAATAATGGCATATCATTACTCATTATAATTTCATTTGGAAAAGCATTTTTTAAAGCTGATTTTGTTTCTTTATTATATCCTGGCCAATTTAACAACATAGTAAATTTATTTTCATTATTACTTACTTGATTTGTATTATTATTTTGTTGAGAGTTTGAATTAGAGTTAAGAGTAAGAGATCCCCCGTTTTGTTCCATCTTATCATACAATTCAGCTAAAAAATTAATTTCTTCATCATCAAATTCAGCGTTTTTTCTATTTGGAGCTGCTGCAAGTTTTAATTTCTCAAAATCATCAGCATTTATTACTCCTTTTTTGCTTACTTCATTCCATGTAGCTTTTAAAGAATTTGGTATATTAAATCCATAATTATTACTTACTTGATTTGTATTATTATTTTGTTGAGGGTTATTAGATAAATTTTTTATTCCTTCATCTAATATTTTTATTGAATTATTGAAAATACTTTTAACATTTTCACTATTTTTTAAAGTATCAGGTAATTTTGACAATAAGTCAGTTATTTTACTTTTACTTTTTATTAAAGAATTTTTATCATTAAAATTAGAATTTTTTACTATTTCATCAACTTTTTTATTAAAATCTTGTAATAATAAAAGCTTATCTAATCTATCATTAACAATCTTTTTTATAGGTTTAAAATCAGGTTCATCTTCAAAATCTTTAAGTATTTCATTTATTTTTCTTAAATCATCAGATGTTAATTCATGATTATTATTAAAAGAACTTTCTTTTAATTCCAAAATTGTTTTAGAATCTTTTATTAAGCTTTTTAAATTTGATAAAAAATTTTTTTCATTATCATCTAATTCTTCATCAGTCCAATTTGGAGATGCAGCTTCTAATAATAATTTGTATTCACTAGGTGTTATTTTATTATCTGATATTATTTGATTCCATTTTTCTTTTAAAGTCATTGGTACTTCTGATAATTTATTTTTATCTACTTGTACTACATTAGTTTTTTCTTGATAAGATTTATCAGAATTTAGTAATATTTCTGAAACAGGTATTTTACCTTTATTGACATCTTTACTAAGTTTTGAATATAAATTTTGTAAAAATTTCTCTTCTTCCTTATCTATTTCTTCAGTAAGTCCATTAGGTGCTACTTCTTTTACAATACTATTGTAATCTTCTTTTGTTATAAAGCCGTCCGAAGAAACTTTATTCCAAATATTTTCTAACGATTTAGGTATATCCATTTTATCACCTAAATAAAATAACTATATAGTTACTTTATTTATACCAAATATTTTTTATTAAACTTGCTTTATATTTTATTAATTTAATTTTATTAAATAATAAATTCTATTTTTCAAAAAATTACTTAACTATAAGAACAGGACAGGATGCATGATGAAGAACATAGTTTACTAACACTATTCAATAAAGCACTTTTAACATTACCTAAGCCTCTATTAGACATTATTATTAAGTTAGTAGAAGAATTTTTAGAAGTTTCTACAATTGATGGACCAGGCGGTCCCTTCAATAAAGTATAATTAGCTTTTACCTCCCTCATTTTTTAATTTATTTACTGTTTCTTCTAAAATTTTTTGTCCATGTTCTTTTAAATTATGCTCAATATTTGATAAATATACATAATGTGATGAACTATGAGCATTAAAATGTGAAGGTAAAATAGTAAGAATGTAAAACTGTTACATCAGCATCATGTTTTAAATGCAAATTCTTTTACAAGTTCAAAGGCTTTTTAAAGAGTGTTCATGTCCATCTATTGGAAATAAAATATTTTTTATCATTGTTCATCTCCTTTAATAAGCATTACTGGGCAATTTGTATGATGTAATACATAATTACTCACACTTCCTAATAAAA
>BPII01000007.1 GCA_026004035.1 Candidatus Sericytochromatia bacterium
TATATCTGATGATATTACTTTAGTAAGTAGAAATAAAATTGAAAGTAGTAATTATAGTATAGTTGAAATAGATTATAAAAATGACTTTGATTTAGTAAATAAGTTTTATGCAAAACAAAAAAATGATTATTTTATGATTTTAAATTCTTATGAACAATTATCTGAAAATACAATAATAAATTTACCAAATATACTAAAAGATAATAAAGAAGATATTTTATATTCAAAAATTCAAAATATTAATATTGATGAAGCAAAAAATTTTTATACATTTAGAGAAGTTTTATTCAAAAATAAAATTTATTCAGATTTTAATTTATTTAGTAAAGATAAATCTTACAGAAAAATATTAATATACAATCTTGGATTCTTTTTTGAAGATTTTCAAAAAGAAATATTAAATGAAACTTTATTTTTAGAAAATACATTTTATAAAAAAGATATTGCTAACTTAATTAATTATAAGAATATATCAGATAATTATAACTATTTTATAAATGATTACAATAAAGCAATGTTTTACTACAATAAGGCAATTGAATATTATTTAAAGAAAAACTTAGAAAATACAAGTAATTTTTATATAGAACTTTTACTAGGATTTATAAGAAGTAATATTTTAGTTGAAACTAATGATAATAATCTTTTCAAAATATTAAATGAAACAATTGATTTAGTCCCAAATATACCAGATGTAATTTTTTATTTATCTAAATATAATGATGTTTTGGGTAATAATAAAAAAGCTATTGAAATATTGAAATATTTAGAGAACCTATTTGAAAGTAAGTCTAATATAAATATTTTAAAAGTAGCTTCATTTGAACAATCGATAAGAATACTTGTATTTTTAGAATTATCTAAATTATATAAAAAAGAGAAAAATGAGATTATATCAGAAAATTATTTAGAAAAAGCTCTTGAACAAAGCCCAAATTCTATGTATGTAAATTTATGTTTATCCAAATTTTATCTGTTTGATAACAATCTAGAAAAATCACTTAACTATTTAATAAATAGTAGATTTATAAATATTTCAGAAAAAGAAAAAATAGTACTAAAAACTTATTTAAATGAAGAGATTAATTCAGAAAATTATAATGAGCTTTACAAATTTATTCTTTCAAGCTTATTAAAATATCCTTATTGGAATAAATATGAAAAATTAGAATTAAAAGATAAAGAATTTTTTATTTTGTATAATTAAAATATTACAAACTTTATATAATATTTTTCTTAAAATTGTTATTTTGTTTAAAGGAGTATTAAGAATGCTAAAAATTTATGCACCATTAGGAGCACCTTTAATTTCCTCAAGTGCAGGTAGATGTTTTTTATTGCTTGAAGAATTAGGAGTAAATTATGAACCAGTTTTTATAGATTTTAAAAAAGGAGAAAATAAAACTGAAGAATACTTAAAACTGAATCCAAATGGTAAAATTCCTACTTTAATTGATACTGAAGAAAACTTTGTATTATGGGAATCTATGGCTATAAACAATTACTTATGTGAAAAATATAAACCAGAACTATTAGGAGAAAATTTAAAAGAGAGAGCTATTATTAATCAATGGAATTATTGGATTATTTCAGAATATCAAGTTCCAATAGTTCAGGTTATTAATACAAATGAGATTTTTACCTGAAGAAAAAAGAGATTTAAAAACTATTGAAAATTGTTTTGAAAAAATTTCAAAATTAAACAAAATTTTAGATGAAAATTTAAGTAATAATGAATTTATTGCTGGAAGTAAAATATCAGTAGCTGATTTTAATATTGCACATGTTGCATCTACTTGTTTTATGGTTAAAGTAGATACTTCTAATTTAAAAGATTGGAATAGATGGATATCAAATATTACATCTAGAGAATCCTTTAAAAAAATTAATGAAATAATTATTTCACTGGGCACTGAGCTAATGTTATTTTTTGATAAGATCAAAATACTTTAATAGTAAGCATTTTAAAGATTTATATTAAAAATGTTTTAAATTTAGTATTTATCAGCATTTCAAGGTAATTTTTTTTCTATAACTCAATCCCAGTGCCAATAAATATCTTATTTGGTATAATCTTAGTTATTTATAAGCCTTATTAGACAGATAAATAGAATTTTGGTATAAGATAAGTTTAAGTTATAATATTATTTAATATATTTATTTTTTAAATAATATGATAGAAAAACCATTTTACAGACCAAGAAGATTAAGAAAAAATCATATATTAAGGGATTTGGTAAAAGAAACATATCTTTCAAAAAATGATTTAATTTATCCTATATTCATAGCAGAAAAAGAAAACATAAAAGAAGAAATAAATTCTATGCCAGAAATATATAGACAATCTATAGATTATGCAATGGAAGAAATTAATAATGCTAAAGAAAAAGGTATAAAATCTTTTTTATTATTTGGAATACCTAATAATAAAGATGATATAGCAAGTTCTGCTTATGATGATGAGGGGGTAATACAAAAATCATTAAGAAAAATAAAAAAAAATATAAAAGATATTGTATTAATAACAGATGTTTGTAATTGTGAATATACGAGTCATGGACATTGTGGAATCATAAAGAATAATGATGTAGATAATGATTCTACTTTAGATTTACTTGTTAAAACTTCTTTATCACATGCAAGAGCTGGTGCTGATATAATAGCGCCTTCTGACATGATGGATGGTAGGATTTTTAATATTAGAAAAGCTTTGAATGAAAATGGTTTTGAAAATATTCCTATAATGTCATATTCAGCAAAATTTTCATCATTTTTTTATGGACCATTTAGAGAAGCTGCACAGTCAAATCCTTCTTTTGGTGATAGAAAAACTTATCAAATAGACTATAGAAATTCCAATGAAGCTGTTTTTGAAAGTAAGCTTGATATAGAGGAAGGAGCTGATATAATAATGGTTAAGCCTGCACTTTCATATTGTGATATTATTTATAAAATAAAACAAGAATTAAAAAGACCTTTAGCAGCTTATAATGTATCAGGTGAATATTCAATGGTTAAAGCTGCTTCGTCTAAAGGTTGGGTAGATGAAAATAAATTAGTATTGGAAATTCTTTATTCTATAAAAAGAGCAGGAGCTGACATGATAATTACTTATCATGCTTATAAGATAGCTGACTATATTGAATAAAATGATTGTCTAAGTTATTTGTTTTTCTGGCACCTGCGCTAATGTTATTTTTTGATAAGCTTAAAATCCATTAATACTAAGCATTTTAAAGATTTATATTAAAATATACCTTAAATTCAGTATTTATAAGCTTTTGAAGGTAATTTTTTCTATAACTCAATCCCAGTACCATAAATTAGTGTAAAATTATGAATATATATGTATGAATGTATATGTTTTTAAATACTCTCTTAAGTGCAATAGCTATACTATAATTTTATAGTACAATATCTGTTATAAAAATTTTAAGATATTATTTATTTATCAAATTTATAGAAACTTTTTCTCTTAAAAATAACTAAATAAGATATACTAATCATTATGTATTATTTATTAAAATAGAAATATGACTTATAGAACTTTATATCCTAAAGAATATGATGTTATTGTAATAGGTGCTGGTCATGCTGGCTGTGAAGCTGCTTTAGCTAGTGCTAGATTAGGTTGTAAAACATTAGTGGTAACTATTAATTTAGATACAATAGCTTGGATGCCTTGTAATCCTTCAATAGGAGGACCTGCAAAAGGTAATCTTGTAAGAGAAATAGATGCTTTAGGTGGTGAAATGGCTAAAATTACTGATAGAACATACTTACAAATAAGAATGTTAAACTCTTCAAGAGGACCTGCTGTTCAATCTTTAAGAGCACAATGTGATAAAAAATTATATAGTATGTTTATGAGACAAGTTCTAGAAAATACCCCTAATTTAGAATTAAAACAAGTTTTAGTTGATGAAATTATAGTTGAAGATGGGCAAATAGCAGGTATAGTCAGTAATCTTGGGATGGAATATAGATGTAAAGCTTTGATAATAGCAACAGGAACTTTTTTAAAAGGAAAATGTCATGTCGGTTTAAAATCATATTCAGCTGGACGAGCTGGTGAATTCTCAGCTGAAAAACTATCTGATAGTCTAAGACAAAATGGTTTTATTTTAGGTAGATTAAAAACAGGGACACCTGCTAGAGTTGATAAAAGAACTTTAAATTTAATAAAATGAAAATTCAAGAAGGTGATAATCCAATACGATTTTTTTCTTTTGACTCACCTGGTATAGAAAAAGAACAAACTCCTTGTTGGCTTACTCATACAAATATAAAAACTCATAAAGTTATAATGGATAATTTAGATAAATCACCAATATACACAGGAATTATAGAAGGAATAGGTCCTCGTTATTGTCCTTCAATAGAAGATAAAGTTGTAAGATTTCCTGATAGAGATCAACATCCTATTTTTATAGAACCTGAAAGCATATTTACTAACGAAATGTATGTTCAAGGTATGTCTTCAAGTTTGCCTGAAGATGTTCAACTTGCTATGTTAAGAACAATAGAAGGTATGGAAAATGTAGAAATGCTAAGACCAGCTTATGCTGTTGAATATGATTATTTACCAGCTACACAAGTTTATCCTTGGCTTGAAACAAAAGCTGTTAAAGGAATATTTACTGCAGGACAAATAAACGGAACAAGTGGTTATGAAGAAGCAGCAGCACAGGGTATTATAGCAGGAATAAATGCAGCAAGATTTATACATAATTTACCTTATATAGTTATGGAACGTTCCTTGTCTTATATTGGAACATTAATAGATGATTTGGTAACTAAAGAAATAAATGAACCTTATAGAATGCTTACATCAAGGTCAGAATACAGATTACTATTAAGACAAGATAATGCTGATTTAAGACTTACCCCATTAGGTAGAGAGATTGGACTTGTTGATAACTCAAGATATACTAAATTTACAGAAAAATCAAGACAAATAGAATTGGAATTAACAAGATTAGCAAGCACTTTTATAACACCTACTGAAGAAATGAGAGAAAGAGTTAAAAGTATTACAGGTGAAGATTTTTATCAAAAAATATCATTATTAGAATTATTAAGGCGTCCATCTGTTAGTTATTCTATGATAACTGAAATATTACCTACAAATGAAAAAATAAGTAAAGAAGTTGCTGAACAAATAGAAATTCAAGTAAAGTATGAAGGTTATATAGAAAGACAAAATCAACAAATAAATAAATTTAAGAAAATGGAAAATATTTCTATACCAAGTAATATAGATTATTATAGTATAAAAGCTTTATCAAGAGAAGCTCAAGATAAATTATCAAAAATAAAACCTCAATCAATAGGCCAAGCTTCAAGAGTTGGTGGTGTTACTCCAGCTGACATATCTGTATTAATTGTATATATAGATGCTTTAAGAAAAGCTAAAAGAGAAGCTGTATAATGTTTGAAAAACTTTCTCAGGAATCAATAAAAATAGTAATGTTAGCTCAAGAAGAAGCTAAATTTCTTAATAGTAGTGAAGTTGAACCTGAACATATATTATTAGGAATACTAAAAGAAAGTAATTCTTCAGCGTCTAAATTATTATATGAAAAAGGAATTTCCCATGAAAATTTATTAAAAAGACTTGAACAAAAACAAATAGAAAATAATAAATTTCCAAAATTTGGAATACAATTTTCACATAGTACAAACGAAGCAATAGAATTAGCACTTAATGAAGCAAATAAACTATCGTCAGAAATTATAACACCTGAACATTTATTACTTGGCATAATATCATTAGGCGAAGGACTAGTTATAACCATACTAAAAGACTATGGTATAAATTTAAATAGAATAAGATGGGAATTATCAAGAATAAACAAAAAAGAAGACATATCAACACCAAATATATTATTACTAACTTCAGACATTACAAATAAAATTATAAATAATGAAATAAACACTGTAATCATAAGAGATAGATATGTTGAAGAAATTATCTATAATCTTAACTCATATAAAAAAACTTATCCTATTATAATAGGCGAAAAAGGAGTTGGTAAAACATCTATAATATACTCTTTAGTTCAATGCTTACTTGATGGTAATATTTTCAAAGAACTTCAAAGTTTTAAAGTACTGTATTTCAGTTTTAATAATCTTTTATCAGAATACTTAAATTTTGTAGATATTAATAAATCTTTTAAACTACTAATCAATGAGTTAAAACAAGTAAAAGATTCTATTTTAGTAATAGAGGATTTAGACTTTATTTTTGATGAAAAATTAATAAACTCAAACATTATAAATATATTATTAGATACTTTAGAAAACCAGAAATTATATTTTATATTTTCTTCTTCTTTTGAAAATTATGAAAAAGAAATAAAAAAATCTAGAATAAACAAATATTTGAATGCAATAGAAATACATGAAGCTACAGAATTAGAAACTAAAATATTTTTAGAACATTGGAAAAATAAATTTACTGAATTTCATAATATAGATATTGATGATTTAGCTATTGATAGTATTATAAAAAATGCAAAGAAAATATATCCACATGAAAAATTCCCAGAGATAGCATTTAAGATACTTGATATAGCTTGTTCAAAGAAAAAATATTCAAAAGTTTTGGCTCAAAATAGAATAAAAGATATGGAGAGACATTTAAGGATATTAAGAAACAAGAGAGATGAGTATATAAAAAATAATAATTTGGAATTATTAGAAGAAATAAAGAAAGAAGCTCAAGAATATGAGAATGAAATAATGATTTTAAAAAATAATATTTCATCTAGTCTAAGATTAACTCTTTCAGAAGCTGATATAAAATTATTAGTAGATGAATATATTAAACCTTTTACATAAAATATTTATGATTGTAAATTAATTTATTTCAGAGTAAAAGATTAGATATTTTTCATTATAAATTAAAAATCAAACATATATATTAGATTTGTTTTAACCTTTAAAATAAAGTTTTTTACAAAAATAGAAAATGGTTATAGTATAATTTACAATAGTTTAGCAATATAGTGTTTTTTTTAATAAAAATTAATGCACTATCAATTTAATAAATTGATATTAGTTTAGTATAAAAACTAATTACTAGCATGCAACAAGTCTATTAAATAAGTTTAGAATCCAAATCTCTTTTTATAGTTTCTTTTAGCTTTATATCTCTTTTTAAAAGCTCTTTTACAAAAAGTTTTCCTGAAACAGCTTTTTCTAAACTTATAACACCTTTCTCAATTTTATTTTGAGCTATCATTATAGCTACTATACTAGCAGGAAAAGCTGTTGTTCTTTCCATTGCTGTAAATCCTGTTTTATCATCAAAAAAATCTATTATCTCAAAAGTATATTCTGTTTTTCTATTATCTTTTAAGCCTTTACAAGTAGTTCTCAATACAACTAAATCTTTATCTTCAGGAAAATCTATTTTTGGAGCAACAACTTTGTGAAAAACATCTCTTGGAGAGACTTTAACATCATTTATAATTACAGGTTCTACATCCAATAATCCTAAATCTAACATTGTTTTAAACTTACTATAGTGTCCTGGATATCTAACAGTTTTATATTCATAAGTTTTTATTTTACCTTCAAATGTCCAAGGGCATGTGGATGTTCCCCCTGTTGTGGTAAAAGCTTCACATTTACCTATATAATCAAATTCTATTTCTTCAAGCTCTGTAAAAGTGTCAATTTCTGTTACTTTATAATCTCTTAATATATATGCTTTGCCAAAATATTCATTGGTAAGACCACTAATACTAAAGACTAATTTATAATCTAAAGGTGGTTTAGGATTTTGAGGTAATCCCCCACATCTTATTTGAACTTCTTCGCAAGAATCCAGTAATTCCATACCATAAACTGCCAAAGTATTTCCCATTCCAGGCATTAATCCACAATCAGGAACTATTGATATATTAGCTTCCTTAGCATAGGAGTTTAATTTAAGCTGTTCTTTTACTATATCAGTATTTCCTCCTAAGTCACACATAGAAGATTTAGCTTTTATAGCTATTTCTGAAATTTTAATATTAAATTGATATGGAACGGCACTTAGAAATGAATTTACACCTTGTAAAAATTCCAATACGCTATTTTCATCATCCACAGAAACTTTATAAGGAAAAACAATCTCTTTTTCTAATAGTTTATTTACTCTATTAGCTGAAGATTTTGCTTTTTCAAAATCTATATCACCAATTTTTACTTTTTTAGCATCACCAAATTTTGCCATATCATATGCACAAGCAGTGCCTTGCATACCAGCACCTAAAACAGCATAAGTATAACTCATAATAACTATTCTCCAAATAATTAATTCTTTAGTATGTCATTATAACAAAGATAAATATTATTTTTGTTTTTCTATTAAAATTAAAAATAAAAAAATTTATGTTAAAATTCTAATTAATTTTGAATTTATTTTTAATCAAATGTTAGCTAATTTATCTTATTATACTTTAAGAGAATTATTAAAAAATTATTCTTTTCCATTAGCATTGATAGATCTTGATGGTATTGATTATAATTTTGAGTTTTTTTCAACAAGAGTAAATACATATTCTAAAAAAATAAGAATAGCTACAAAATCAATAAGGGTCCCTTACATAATTAAATATATATATGAAAAAAATCCTTCTATTATTTCAGGTTTAATGTGTTATAGGATAAGAGAAGCTCAATATTTGTTTAATCAAGGATTTAATAATATATTTATTGCTTATCCTGAAGTAAATAAAAATGATTTAAATATATTAATTAAAATGATAAAAAGTGGTTGTAATGTATCAATAACCGCTGATTTACTTGAACATTTTAATATTTTAAATAAATTAGGAAAAGAAAATAATTGTGTAATTAATGTTGTTTTAGAATTAGACGGATCTTTGAAGATAACTAATAGTGTTAATTTAGGTGTTAGAAGAAGTTCTATACAGAGTATATCCGATTTGAAAAATAGATTGTCTTTTATTAGAAATATGAAAAATATTAACTTGTATGGAGTAATGTTATATGAAGCACAAATAGCAGGTGTAGCTGATAACTTACCAAATGATATAACTAAGCATATAAAAAGAAAAATAAAACAGATTAGTATAGAAAAAGTTAAAGATTTTAGAAATGATTGTTTAGAAGTAATATATGACCAAGGTTTTAAACCAGAAATAATAAATGGTGGTGGTTCAGGTAGTGTAGATACAACAATAAAAGAAGAATGTATTACAGAAATAACAATTGGTTCAGGTTTTCTATGTTCTCATCTATTTAGTTATTATAATAATTTAGAATTGATACCATCAATTTTTTATGCAATAGAAATTGTTAGAAAATCAGATGAAAATTTTGTAACTTGTATGGGAGGAGGTTATATAGCTTCAGGTTCTTATGGTAAAGAAAAACAGCCTGAAATATTTTTACCAAAAGGAATTACATATACAAATATAGAAGGTTTTGGTGAAGTTCAGACCCCATTTAAAATTTTAGATAAAAAATTAGATTTAAACTTAGGTGATCCAATAATATTAAGACATGCAAAAGCAGGAGAATTAGCTGAACATTTTAATAAATATTTGGTATTTAAAGATAATAAAATTATTTCTGAAACTGAAACTTATAGAGGTCTTGGTTTAAGCTTTTTATAACAATTTAGATGAACAATATAGAAAAACTTACTAATCAAATAAAAAATTATGCTTTAGAAATAGGTTTTGATTTAGTAGGAATAACAAGTCCAGAAGAAATAGAAGAGTTTAAATATTTTAAAAATTCTTTAGATAATGGTTATTTATCGGGTATGGAATATTTATATAAATATCAAGATAAAAGAAAATATCCTAAGTTACTTTTTGAAGATACAAAATCAATAATAAGTTTAGGATTAAATTATTATACTGATTTTAAACAAAAAAATTTAAAAATCGCTAAATATGCTCTAGGTGATGATTATCATATTTTCATGAAAGAAAAAATAAATTTATTACTAGAATATATAAAAACTTTAAAAAATAATGTTGAAGGTAAAGTATATGTGGATACTGCACCTATTTTAGAAAGATCTTTGGCTAAAAGAGCTGGTTTAGGTTGGATTGGGAAAAATACTATGTTAATAAATCCAAAAATTGGATCTTACTTTTATATAGGTGAATTATTTTTAAACATTGAATTAAAATATGATAATCCTATAAAAAATTATTGTGGAACTTGTAATGAGTGCATTAAAAGTTGTCCAACCAATGCTATAGTAGAACCTTTTGTATTGAATTCAAATTTATGTATTTCATATCATACAATAGAATCTAAAGATGAAAAAATACCTGATAACATTGATATAAAAGACAATTTATTTGGCTGTGATATATGCCAAGATGTCTGCCCTTGGAATAAAAAATTTGCTAAAGTTTCAAAATTAAATCAAGTTCAAGCAAGAAGTTTTTTTTCAAACTTGAAAGATATAATAACAAATCTAACTCAAGAAAAATTTTCTACTTTATTTAAAAATAGTGCCATAAAAAGAGCTAAATTTAAAGGTATTATGAGAAATTATAAGCATATACAGAAATTCAATAAAGATTAATATTATTTTAAAATAATATTTTTAAATCTTATTAGCAAATTCCGTTCTTTTAGAATATGTAATTAAAAATATACTACCACTTAAAACTATAAATAATCCTAAAATTATAAAAGTTATACCAAAAGAAACTTTTTCAGAAATACCATATAGCATACATGATAACATTATCATTATTTCAGAAATAAAATTCTTAACCGATAAAATTGTTGCTCTAATATTAGAATTTATTTGAGTATGTAGTTTTCCTTCAAAAATTACATCTAAAACACTAAATAGAAATAAGAAAAATAGTAATATTATCATACTTAGCGGTAACATTTTAAATATAAAGCCAACTAATATAAGAAATAATCCACCTGTTATATATAAAAAATTATATGTAATATCTGTATAATATTTAAAGTTACTTGCCATAAAGTTTGCTAAAGCTTGAAATAATGAGATAAAAGCTAAAAATAAACCTAAAGAATTCTTTTCTATTCCCAAAGTGTTAGCAAATATTGGGAAAAACTCATCTAAAGTTATTATAGTAGCTAAAACTGTGGAAGAAAAAATTATTGTCTTAAATAAATAAGTATTATATATCATTATTTTAAATCCTTGTTTTAAGTGTCCTATATAATTAATAGATAGTTTTTCTTTTGAAAAGTACTTTTCTTCTTTAATTTTATAGATAAATATTATTGATATTATTAAATTTATTATTGACAATGTTAAAATAAACTTATAACCATATTTGACAATATAATCAGCTACTAATGACGATAAAACTACGGCAAATAAAGAAACAAACTTTAATTTTCCATTAAAATTTATGTAATTATTTTGGTAGTTATTTTTTTTCATTATATCGTATATAAGAGCACTCAAAGAACTATTTGTAAATGATGACTTTATACCCCATAATATAACTCCTAATAAAAAGCCGTAGAAATTAGGAAAAAATATCCAAGAAGAATAGCCTAATATTCTAAGTAATTGTCCTATTATTATAAGAGATTTTCTTGAAAATTTGTCTGATAAAATACCAGATGGTATTTCCATTAATAAATTTGTCAAGGACCAAAAAGTAAATATTAACGATATTTCAAAAATACTTAATCCATTATCTTTAAACATTAAAGCATATAATGGATAAATAAACATTAAATCATCAAAAAATTTAAACGCTAAAAATTTATTTAATACCGACCTCATAAGTAGCGTATTATAACTTTTTGTGTAAGTTACAATAAAACTTACGAAGTTATAATACTATAACCCCTTTCACCAAAATAAAATAATTGAAAATATAAGAAAAACTATTTGATTAAATTAAAACAGTAAGGTCAGCTGTATTCTTTGTGCTTTTTAAAAAAGCTAATCCAGTTATTTAGAATTTCTAGTTTTGACTTTAATTTCATAAACATAAATACCTTAAAAGCTAAAAATTGGAACTTTTTAAGTTACAAAAATTTAGCTTATATTAATATAGTAGCATAAATTTTTAAAAATTGACAATTATTTTTAAAAAATTATAGTATAATTGATTAAAATTTTTTTAATTAATTTTATATGGCTATAGAAAATATTGCTTCATCAGCAACTCCTGCAAGTGTAAGCGGTATTATTTATATACTACAAACAATAGAAAAATATATGCCTATATTTATCTTAGTTATTTCAAGAATATTTGGCATGTTTTTACAAGCACCTTTTTTTAATAATAAAGCACTACCTCCACAAGTTAGGGCTACAATTGTAGTTGCACTTGGAATGATGTATATGCTTACAGTTAAACCAAATCCTGCTGATTATGTTATACCAAGTAATATTTTTATGTTTAGTTTTGCAATGATTAGAGAATTACTAGTTGGAGTAATTTTTGGATTTTGTGCTTACATTACAGTAGCTGCAATTCAAGCAGCTGGTGAAGTAATTGATGTTCAAATGGGATTAAGTATGGTTACATTATTTAATCCACAAACAAAATCTCAATCATCAGCTACAGGAAGACTTTTTTATCAAATAGAGAGCATGGTTTTTATAATAGCTGGAGGACATTTATTATTGTTAAGTGTTTTCTTTTCTAGCTTTGAAATCTTACCTATTTTGAAATTCTCATTTAATCATCATATAGCATTAAATCAATTTATACTCATAGCTGGTAAATTGTTTTATATAACAGCTAAGTTAGCCTTACCATTACTTGTTGTATTATTTATAATAGATTTTTCTTTAGGTATTACTAATAAAGTATCACCTCAAATAAATGTTTTAGAGTTAATGACTGCAATGAAACCTACAACAGGAATGTTAATATTGCTAATACTTTGTTCTACACTAGTAAATGTTATTGGTGATTATAAAATAGATATTATTAAAGATGCATATAGCATTATCAAAGCAATTGCAAAATCAGTTGAGCTTGCTAAATAATTTTTAACTTATATGCAAATCATAATCTTTAAAATATAATATATATTCATAATTTTATTTTTTTGTAAAAAATGAGTAAAGGTAAAATAAAAAAAACTTTTTATATTATTTCTTTAATTTCTCTAATTTTGTATTTAAAAAATAAACTAGATATAAAAAAATCTCAAAAAGAATTTCCAAATTTAGGTAAATTCTGTTATATACAAGGTTCAAAAGTTCATTATTTAGAAGAAGGTAAAGGAAAAAATATAGTTTTTTTACATGATGATGGCGGTGATATTTATGATTTTTATCTATCTTCAATTTGGAATAATTTAAAAGATAATTTTAAATTAGTAGCTATAGATAGACCTGGATTTGGTTATAGTGGTAGGTTAGAGTGGAAAGATTATGGCTATAAAAATCAAGCTCAAATAATAAGTGAAACATTAGAATATTTAAATATAGATAAATGTAAATTAGTTTGTTTAGGAAAAAGTGCTGGTATTGGATATACTCTTATTTCTGAAAATGAAAAGATTTTTGAAAGTCTTATTATAATAGATGATAAATTAGAAATAGAAAAAAAATTAATGGATAAGATTTTAAATTTGCCTTATCTGAATAAATTTTTAGCATGGACAATATTACCTTTTATCTATAAAGGAGATCTAAAATTATCCTATTCTATTTCAGATGAACTAATAGATAAATATAAGTATCTTGATAATCACCCTAATAAAATAATTTATAAACATCAAAATAAAAATTTTTATAAAATAAAAGAACTATTAAATGTTTTAGAAAAACATATTGATAATAAAATTAAAGTTCCAGTTAAAATTATTAGATTTGAAAATAAATCTTTATTTGAAGAATTGAATTTAGAAAAGTATTTTAAAAACTATGAATATTTAAAAATAAAATCTCTAACAAATTTAGATGTATTAAATTCTCAGGAAATACTAAATTTATTAAACTAAAAATTATATATCAAGGAAATTTGAGGAATTGGATATAATGAATAAAGAGACATATTTCTAAAAGTAAATACAATTGGAACTTCTACTGCTAAAGTAAAACCAGGTGTGAATGTTCCTATTTCTGCTCCGATACCGCCACCTAAACTTAAATAATTTTCAGGTTGATTATCTTCTTTTCTAGGTATGAATACATCTTCACCATAGTTATTGGAAACAGTAGGGGTCGGGTAATATGTAGTCCTTCTTGAAGAAAAGTTTGAAATTCCAGCTAAAAAATAAAACTTTGTATCCTTATTTTCAGACATTACATACATTCCTTGAAAACCAACAGACCAAAAACCTTGACTTTGGTCATAAAAACCTATACCTGTAGCTTTTACACCTATTTTTTCTGTCAAAAAAGTTCTGTAGCTTATTCCCATTGAACTAAGTAATCCTAAAGTAATACCTAAACCTTTGTAATTAGTTAATCTTTGAGGTATAAAATCATCATTTTCTTGATTTTCTTCAGCATTAGCTTTATAATTTAAAGAACTAATAATTAATAAACTTGATAATAATATTTTTAAGCTTTTCATATTAATTTAATGTGAAATCCTCTCCTAAATAATGTTTTCTAGCTATTTCGCTATTTGCTAAATGTTCTCTACTACCTGATTCTATTACTCTACCATCACTTAATATATATCCTCTATCTATAATTTTTAAAGTTTCTCTAACATTATGGTCTGTAATTAAAACACCAATATTTCTATTTTTTAATAAAACAATCATTTCCTTTATACCTGCTACTGCTATTGGATCTATACCAGCAAAAGGCTCGTCTAGTAATAAAAATGAAGGTTTTACTGATACTGCTCTTGCTATTTCAACTCTTCTTCTTTCTCCTCCTGACAAATCTGAACCTTTTGAATACCTTATATGAGAAATATTAAACTCATCTAATATATCTTCTAATTGAATAAACTTAGATTCTTTTGATGTCCAATTAATTATGGAAAGTATATCTTCTATTTCTTTATTTTTAAAATTATTTTCTAGCATAAAATCTTTTAAATCATTTTTTATATCACTTTTTTTAGAATTATTTAATTCTATAAACTTATCTTGATTAAGACACTTCTTTCTTATATTCCAATAATAATTTTCAAGGCTATTCAAATAGTCTATAAATTGATTAATATTAGAAAAACTTATATTATCTTCTTCTATTTTATTAAAAACTTCTGGATTTTCATAATCTAGAATAAAAGGTATTTTTTTTATAATATCTTTTTTATTATTTGATATTTTAATACTTTCAAATAATTCATCTCTTTTCTTTTTCCACAAAAGATTTAAAAATTCTTCTAGTTTCTTTTTTTTACCAAGTTTATAAAATTTATTAAAATCTATAAAAAAACTTTCTATTTCTTGAGTTAAGTTACTAACATTTAATTCTAAAAGTTCAATTATTTTAAAAATAGAATATAAAATTTCTGTTGAATACTTTATATTAGAGTATTTATTTATTAAGTCATTATCAATGATACTTTTTATTTCTTCTTTTTGAACATTATTTAATTTATCTTCGTTTAAAATTAAATTATAGTAATTCTCAAATTTTGGTCTTCTCCACCAAGTCCTTTCTGATTTTCTAAAAATTAACTCTATTTTCTCTTTTATCGATAATTTTGGAGCTCCACCTCTTAATTGCCATATAGCTAATATATTTTCTTCTACTGTTAATTTTCTAAAAACAGATGCTTCTTGTGGTAGATAGCCTAATCCAAGTCTTGCTCTTTTATACATAGGTTCTTTTGAAATATTTTTATTATCTACTGTTATAATACCCTTATTTGGTTTTATTAAGCCTACAACCATGTAAAAAGTAGTTGTTTTACCAGCTCCGTTTGGACCTAATAAACCTACAACTTCACCTCTTTCAACATTAATAGTTACATCATTAACGACTTTTCTTTTTCCATATATCTTAAGTAAATTTTTAGCTTCTATACTCATTTATTTATCCAAAAATCTTTGAGTACTTAATATTACTTTTTCACTTATTGGATCTATTAAATGAAGTCTATTTACATCTACAGATAAACTTATATCTGTTCCTGATTTTAAATTTCCTATTAATGACGTGTCAATTTCTGCTACAATTTGATGTTTTTTTCCTATTGATAAATGTAAATAAGTTCTTGATCCTGAAGGTTCTATAACTTCAATCCATGCTTGTAATAAATTTTTTTGTTCATCATTATTTGCTAAAAATATATATTCTGGTCTTATACCTAATATCAATTCTTTTTCTTTATATGAACTTATATTAGTTATATTTTGGTTATAAGGTAATTTCAGTTGAAATCCATCAGATTTTACTGTTATCTCATTATTACTAATTTCAGTTAAATTTACTTTTAAAAAATTCATAGATGGACTACCAATAAAACCAGCAACAAATAAATTAGATGGATAATCATAAGCTTCTTTAGGAGTAGCTAATTGTTGTATTATTCCATCTTTCATAACTGCTATTCTATCACCCATAGTCATAGCTTCAATTTGATCATGAGTTACATAAACTGTTGTAGTTTTTAATTTTTGATGTAATTTTTTTATTTCTGTTCTTGTTTGAGTTCTTAATTTTGCATCTAAATTACTAAGTGGCTCATCCATTAAAAAAACTTGCGCATCCCTTACTATTGCTCTACCTAATGCTACTCTTTGTCTTTGTCCTCCTGATAATTCTTTAGGTTTTCTATGTAAATATTCCTTTAAAGATAACATTTCAGCAGCTTCATTTACTTTTTTCTTTATAATGCTAGGATTTACTTTTCTTAATTTTAATCCAAATGCTATATTATCATAAACAGTCATATGTGGGTAAAGTGCATAATTTTGAAATACCATAGCTATATCTCTGTCTTTTGGTGGTAAATCATTAACTCTTTTATTTCCAATTATTATATCACCACTATTACATGTCTCTAAACCAGCAATTAATCTTAATGTTGTAGATTTACCACAACCACTGCCACCAACTAAAACTAAAAACTCACCATCATTTATTTCTAATGTTAAATTCTTTATTATTTCAACATTACCAAATTTTTTTATGATATTTTTTAGTTTTACTTCAGCCAAATTTTTAACCTAAAAATAAAAGATAATTAATTTTAAAATATTTATCTGAAGTATGCAAGTTATAGTTAAAACTTTAAAACATGTTAGTATAATTTGTAGTTTATAAAAATATTGAATTTATAACTTTAATAATTAAATTAGTAATTAGTCCAAAATTATATCAAACTATTTAAACTATGGCACTATTTGTGATTAAATATATTCACAGTATTATTTATTTAGAATATAAGCTAAAATATATTCTATGTTGAAAAATTTATTAAAAAATATTCTACCTTATGGTGTTGTAATGAGAATTAAAACTAAAAGTTTAAGTTCAAAAGAGTTTAAAGAACAATTTGATAAATATTCTGAATCTTTAAAAGATAACAGATTTTTATGTAATTGGGAGGATATTAATCCTAGATTAAACGATAATACAAATTATACAAACTTTGATTCTCATTATTTATATCATCCTGCATGGGCTGCAAGAATATTAAAAAAAACAAATCCAAATTTACATATAGATATTTCTTCATCAGTTTATTTTGTATCATATATATCTGCATTTATAAATATTGATTTTTATGATTATAGACCTGCAAAAATCAAATTATCTGGATTAAATTGTAAAAAAGCTGATATAACAAAATTACACTTTGAAAATAATTCAATAGACTCAATTTCATGTATGCATGTTATAGAGCATGTAGGTTTGGGAAGATATGGTGATCCGATTGATCCTAAAGGTGATATAAAATCTATAAATGAATTACAAAGAGTTACAAAAAAAGATGGAGATATTCTTTTTGTTGTACCTGTAGGTAAAATTTCTAAAATAGAATTTAATGCTCATAGAATATATTCTTTTGACCACATTATAAATTTATTTGACAAATGCAGACTTATAGAATTCGCTCTTGTTACTGATGATGGTAATTTTATTGAAAATGCAAGTAAAAAAGATTCTGATAATCAGAGTTTTGGATGTGGTTGTTTTTATTTCAAAAAAAATTAAATACTAATTTCTAATACCATTTTTATAATGGATAATGTATAATTAAAAGTGAAAAATAAAGTATAAGTAATTACTCAACCATATTGAAAGGAGAATTTTTCTGGTGTATTGAAAATTTTTAAAATAGAATTAAAAATACTTTGACCTTGCTTTTTACAAGTATCAATAAAACTTCTATAGTTTGCGTAAATATCTTTAAAAATATCACTTCTAAATCCATTTGTTCTTTTCTAAAAATAACACTTTTTCTTAATGATTGTTCAGATATATTATTAGTTGGTTCAACATCATCATAATCTAAAAATGTGAAAAGATAATTTTTCAAATTTCTAAACCTGTTTTTCAATTTATTTTATGAAGCTGTCTCTGTTTTAATTTCTAAATCTTATCTAACCTATTTATGTATTCTTCTTTTTTTTGCTTTTTTATAGTAATATCTTTATCTTTTTGTCTTATAGCTTCTTGAAAAAGTTCTTTTGATAAATTTGCAAACTCATTTTTTTCTAAATCTATCAAATAATTACAATCTCTTATTTGATGTGCTAAACATATTTGCCATTTATTTATTCCTTTTTTTTGAGATGATGGAGATAGTAAAGCAGAAATAATATCAAAATTGAAATGTAAAGGGTTAAATTACTCTGACCAAGCAGTATGAGACAGTATAAGAAATATATGAGAGTATAAAAATAAAGATAAAAGATTTTAAATTAACAGATTAGAAGATAAATACTTTTTTGTATACATAGATGCATACAATACAAATGTAAAAGATATAAAAGATGGTAGTGCCATAAGTTTTACAACACTTCAATTATTTCTGTAATAAGTTAGGTTTTATACTATAATTTGTTAAAAAAAAGTCTTAATAAAAGAGCGGATGTATTAGTTCAAAAGTATTAATTTTATTATTGTAGTTAATTAAAACAATATGGAAAAATTCTTCTTTATCTATTCTAATAATAGACTTATACTTAGATAGTTTATCAAAAAAGCTAAATCCAGAAGATTTAGAATATTTATTTAATATATCTATATCGCTAGGATAGAAATCTTGATTTGAAACAAAAAAAGCAATTTTTAAGGATTTATTTATTTTTTTTATAGATGTGACATCATTTATAAAAGAGTCTATTTTACTACCATTTGAATCATAAAAATTAGAAACTGCTAAAATATTTTTATTTTTATCTTTAAAAACACAATCAAAATTATGTATTTTATTATCTATACCTGAAAGTTCTTGAAATAAATTTAAATATTTTATATTATTTATAGCTTCATACATATATATGTAAGGTGATTTATCATCTTGATTATGAATTAATATAAATAAATCTTTTATTATCCAATTTGATAGTGAGTAATATTTAGATTTTTCTATAAAATTTTTTATATCAAATTTATAATTTATAATATCAACATTTACACTTTTTTCTATTTCAAACATTATATTATCACTTATTGCTTTTTTAATATCATCATTTATTTTACTATCTTTTTCAAAGATAGTATTTAAAACTATATTTATTGAATTTTTATATTTCTTTTCTAAATAAATATCTTTTACTATGCTTTTTATATTTATATTTAAAAAATCTACTCTCATTTTAAATATATTAAATGTAAAGTTATACTCTTTGGATAGATTTTTGAGTTCTTCATCAACTATACTTATAGAATTATCTTTATTTATTTTTATAGAGAAGACGTTATCAGCATTATTAAATGCAAAGTAAAAAATATCTTCTTCTATTCTTTTTATACTTTCTAATTTATCTTTAACACTATATTCTATAATATTACTTAATTCTTCAAAATATTTTGTATCAGGTCTTTTTATTTTATAATCTATAATTTGATTTCTTGAATTATTTTTTCTCATAACAGATATTGCAATATTAGGATCATTAGATGAAGTTGCTACTAATATAGGTGCTTCTTGATACTCTTTTATTACATCTATAAACTCTATAGAATTTTTATCTTTTATAAAAATATCTAAAAGTATAAAATCAAACTTTTTTTCTTTTATTAAATTTGATGCTATGTCTAGTGTGCTTGCATTAGTATAATTAACATTAAAATTTAGCTTTTTTATTAGATTACTTATAACTATTTTATCCACTTCATCATCTTCTATATGTAAAAATTCAATTAATTTATTTTGTTCTTTATTTATTTTAGCTTCTACTATGCCACTAAAATTTTCATCTTTTGAGTACAGTTTTTCTATTAAAAAAGATATATCAGTATTTTTATCATCTAAATTTTTATATATTTCTAATCCTGAAGAAAGAATATTATATATTAAAATTGGATAATAAGAATTATTTCCTATCGTTGAAAAAATTTCAGCATTTTCAAAAGATTCTGGTAAAGCTTCTATTGCTTTATCACCTATTATTTTTTTGTTTTCAATATCTAATAATGATCCAATTATAAAACTATTATAAATAAATAAGTAGTATATGTTATCAAGAATACATATTCCACTGAAATTCCCAGTAATATTATTTTTTGCAGTTAAATTATTTATCAAGTCATTTGTTTTACCAAAATTTATTTTTCTTAACTCATTATTTTTAAATTTTAATAATTCTTTTATCCAAGCAAATTCTTTTATATTTTCATTTATTATAGATATATTATTGAAACCTTCTTTATCTATAAATATCTTATCAGAAGTAGTATTAAAACTTTTACCTTTTATTATGAAAGTGGATGTTTTTTTTATATTATTAGAAAAGTGTTCTTGTTCTGAAGCAACTACAGACAAATCATAAGTTACATCTTCTAGAATATCATCATTTACAAAAGGTTTTAAATCTTTTTTTAATTCTTTCATATTTTGATATCTGTCTTGAGGATTTTTTTCTAAACATTTTTTTTACTATTGAATAAAAATTTATATTAATTTCTGGATAATATATAGTTAAATCTTCTGGATTATTATAAAATATTTTATGAATTAAATCTTTTGTATCTTTTGAATTAGAAAAAGGTGGTTGCCCTGCAATTAATTCATATATAGTTACACCTAAAGAATATATATCTGTTCTGAAATCAACATTTGTAGAGTTTTTTATTTGTTCAGGAGAAGAATATAATATACTTCCAACTAAATAATTATTTTCATCTATTTTACTGACTTGTTCATTAAATTTAGCTATACCAAAATCTGTTAACTTAACTAAACCTTTCCTTGAAAGAAGAATATTATCAGGTTTTACATCTCTATGAATAATATTATTTTCATGTGCATACTCTAGTGCTGATGCTGTTTGATAGAATATACTTGCTATTAATTTTAAAGGAATTTTAGTTTTTACATTTTTTATTATTGTAGATAAACTTTTACCGTCTACATATTCCATTACAATATAGTAAAAATTATCACTTTCTCCAAAATCATATATTCCAACTATGTTATGATGATTAAGTCTTGCTATAGCTTTAGCTTCAGATTTAAATCTATTAACAAACTCATCTTTTTCGTTAAGATTTACTTGAGTAAAATTAAGAACTTTTATTGCAACATATCTTTCTAGTCTTTTATCAAGTGCGAGGTATATATCTCCCATACCTCCACTTCCAATTTTATTTTCTATTTTATAATTTTCAGCTAACCTGAGTATTGCTTGAGAATTCATTTGTTATCAACCATTTCTACATAAAGTTGTAATAAAAGTTCTTTTACTTTATTTGAATAAATCGTATAATTTCCTTCTTGTAATAATTTTAAAGCTTCATCTTTTTTTCCTTCAATTGATTTCTTTAATACTTCTCCAGCTTCTTTGTGAAAAGCTTGATGAGTATTTTTTAACTCAAGTATTTTTTCTCCAAGAATTTTACTACCATCTCCATATATCCATTTACCTAAAACACATTTATTATCAACACAAATATCCTCAACCTTTAAATTTTCATTACTTTGACCATTTATAAAGTTTAGTAATCTCTCCTTCCATTTTAAGTGTGCATCTATTGCTCCCTTAAAATCTAAACCATTTAGTGAATCTTCTTTTATTATTTGTTTCTCGTCTATACTAGATATTTCTTCATCTGAAATACCAAATAATTTTTTTTTTTAACCAATTAAATATACCCATACTATATTAAGTAACAATACACTATAATATATATTACATTGTTTATTTATGAAATAAGACTTATTTTAACAAAACTATGTAGATATAAAAATTATATAAAAATAATGTGAATTTTACGTGAAAAATATCAAAATGAATCTTTTTAACAACAAGTTTTTATTTACTTATTATCTCGTATTTTTCTAATTCATTATTTAATTTTCCTGATATAATAAAGTAAAACATTTTCCAATCAGAAATAAAAGATTTTATAGGATATTTAAAAGTAGCTGGTTTATTTTTCTCTACAAAAAAATGACCTATCCAAGCAAAAGCATAACCAAGTAAAAGTCCATATAATAAAAAAATTGGCTTTCTTTTAAGAATGGATGTTAATAAACATAATAGACCTAATCCTGTACCTATAAAATGCAATTTTCTATTAGTATCATTACTATGTTCTCCTAAATAAAATGGCCAAAATTCTTCTAAATTAGAGTATTCTTTTTCTTTTAAATCTTCCATTATAAATTCCCCCATTCTTCTAATTTCATAAGTCTTTTTATTAAATCAAATTTTTTATTATTATCTTTTTCTTTTCCAAAGAAATGTATTAGTGGTCCATGAACTCTTGTTGCCCAAGCTTCTTCATTATGTTCAGCATTTTCATGTATGTATTTTAATACATCATTAGATTTTACTTTTGATATATTGTCATAAATTAGATTTATATTATCTATCATATTTTGTGGATTACTTCCTTCTCTTGTTCCTCCATCTAACCATATTTTAGAGTATGAAAAATTTATTTTTTCTTTTAAAGATTCTTTATTATTCCACCAAAACGAAGGAGACATAAACCCAGCTTTTCCAAAATAGTTACTATAATTGTTTATAATATAAAAAGATATTAGCCCACCAAGAGAAGAACCTAACAATGCCGTATTATCCCTATCTAATTTTGTTCTATAATTTTTATCTATAAATGGCTTTAAATCTTTTATAATAAACTCAGCATAATTCTTACCATTTCCTCCACCATATTGTGAATCAGTGGTCCAGGTATATTCATTTATTCTTTCAGTAAGTCCATTATATATACCAACAACAATTATTTCTTCTATTACATTTTTTTTTTATCAAGTAATCCACTTTTTCATCAACATACCATTCTTTACCAAATGCACCAGTGTATTTATCAAAAATATTTTGACCATCATGCATATATAAAACAGGATATCTTTTATTATTATTTGAATTATACGAAGGAGGTAGATAAATAACTATTTCTCTTTGCCCTGATTTTAACTTAGTTGTTTTTATAGTATGATAACGAATATCACCAGTTGTAGTAGATTTATTATTTAATGATAAAACTTTAGTATTATTATTTAAATTTAAATTATTTTGTAAGTTAGAGCTACAAGAAACTAGTATTGATGATAATAATAAAGAAAAAAAATATTTCATTACAATGCTCCTAGAGTTTCTCTTATCTGTTTATAAGTCTCTTCTGACCATAGTATAAAGAAATGTCCAACATATTTTATATCTGGCATCATATTAGAACCTTGTAGTAAGGCACTTTCCGCAGGTATAACTATTTCATCAGTTTTTGTCCATATAGAAGTATATTTAACACCAGGCTTGATAAAATCACCTGAATTTAGTTTGTTTAAAAAATCACTTTTTGGTCTTATTTGTTTAGCTGCTTCTCCAATTCCAAGAAATGCTGTATATGTTCCATAATGAGGAGTAGCTATTGAAACATAGTTATTAATATTTTTATACCCGTTTAATTCTTGTATATAATATCTTCCTATTAGTCCCCCCATGCTATGAGCTACATAATCTATTTTTGAAACTTTTTGTTCTTCTTTTATTTGTTCAACCTTTTTTGCTATAATTCTTGCTTGTTCTCTTATATCGTTTATATTTGGAAATAAATTAACAGGATATATATTATTCCAACCATTTTTCTTTAAATTTCTATATATACCATACATAAAATACCAACTTGGTTCTGCATAGCCTTGTACTAGTATTATAGGTAATCTACCACTTCTATTAAAATCAGGTGCAACTCTATTATTTGTAATAAATTTTCTTTGTAAATCAAGAAAACTTGAATTTAATAGTGATGAAAAAGAATTAAAATTTAATTTTCCTCTATTTTTAGATAGTAATTTACTTGAAGATGTAAAATATTGAGAATCATTTAAAGCTGAAATATCTTCATTTAAGTTTAATTCATTATAACTTACATAGTTATCTTTATTTATATCCATAGAATCAAATAATTGTCTATAAAAATTATTTATCCATTTTGATTGTTGTCTAATACGATTTTGATCAATTGTTATTTCATTAAAAGTAAGCTTTTTATCATTATTTTTATCCATAGCTCTAAATGATTCTGGAGCTTCTCTTAGTTCTGATAATTCTATTATTCCGTTTCTATTATTATCATATTCTTCAAATATTAATCTATTTGTAGATATAATAAAGTTCTCAATAGAAACATTTTCTTTATTAATATCATAAACAATTTTAGTATTTATATTTTCAAAATTAGAATTATCTAGTATTACATTACTTATAGATGAATTATTATCTTGTATATGTTCATTTGGTAAAAAGTTGGTATTTGTATTACAAGATGTAATTAATAAAAATGATAAATAATAAGCTATTCTTTTTAATCCCATATAATTTTACCTAAACAATTTTAAATATTTTTAGAAAAAAAATTTATAAAACTTGCTATAATTATAACAATAATTTAATTAAAAGTTAAGATTAATTTATGCAAAAAGATTTAACTGATTGGACTAAAACTTTTTTTGGTGATAATTACTTAAAGTTACATTTACCTATTTTAAGTGATGAATTAAATAAAGAAGAAGTAGATTTTATTATAAATATTTTAAAGCCACAAAAAGGTTCTAAATTTCTTGACATTCCTTGTGGTTATGGTAGGCATTCTAAATTATTGGTAGAAAAAGGTATGCAAGTAACAGGCATAGATAATAATTCAACTTTTATAGAAATAGCAAAAGAGAATTGTAAAGATGCTAAATTTATATTAGAAGACATGAGAAAAATAAATTTTTATAATGATTTTGATTTTATAATAAATTTGTTTACAAGTTTTGGTTATTTTTCTGATGAAGAAAATTTTGATGTAATAAAAAGATTTGCTAAAGCTTTAAAAAAAGGTGGAAAACTCTTAATCGAAACTATAAATAGAGAATGGGCATTAAAACAAACTTCTACAAATGGCCTAACATGGCTACTTTATCCTTCGGGAATGGTTTTTCTTGCAAATAATAAGTATGATATTATTACTGGTAGATGGACGTCAGAACAATATGTAGTTGATAATAACAAAATATCAGAACAAGAACAAAATGTAAGATTATACACATATACAGAATATAAAATGATGTTTAGTCAAGTTGGATTAAAAATAATAGAAGTATATGGAGAAAAGGATTTAAGTCCTTATACTTGTAATTCAAATAAAATAATATTAGTTGCTGAAAAGATATAAAAATATAATTTTCTGTAATGGAGCTTTTAATTATGAATGAAGTAATTTGTAAAATAAAAGATTTAATATTACCTACTTTAGAAAGTAAAAATTTATATTTATATGATATTGAGTATAAAAATAATGTACTAAGAATTTTTATTGATAATCAAAAAAGAAATATAAGTTTAGATGATTGTGCAGATATTAGTAGAGAAGTAGATAATTTATTAGAAAGAAATAACTATTTTAATATAAATATTGAAACTTTAGAGGTTTCTTCGCCTGGTCTAGATAGACTATTAAAAACAGATGAAGATTTTTTATGGGCAAAGAATAAAACATTAAAAATTAAATTTTTAAATGATATTAATAAAAAAGAAATTATAGAAGGAAAACTTATTTCATTTGATAATGAAAAATTAGAGTTAGTTAGTAAAAAAAATAAAAAAATAGAAATTAAGAGAAATAATATTGAGTTTGCTAGAAGAGTTATGATATTTTCTGAAATAAAACCTAATGATTAAGTATCTAAATTATACTGATACTTTATTTGATAAAACCAATTAATTACTGATTCATTTTTACCACCATAGAAAAACTCTGATAATTTTCTTACAGGAAATACATAAATGTCTTCTTTTTTTCCATGAATAGTCAAAAGTAAATCTTCTATATCCTTACTATCATCTGGAAAATAAATATCAGTATCAAAATTTTTAATCATTAATTGTGTTACATAAACACCAGATAAATTTAAAATATATTTTGGAAAATAATCAAATTCATCATCAAATAAATAATGATATTCATGGCAATCTCTTATATTCTTAACTAAATTATTCTCAAATGATTTTAAACTTGGATATACATTTGTATAGTTTAACTTTTCATTAAAAAATAAATTAAAAATTTCTATAAATTTATTAGAATAATACTCTATAAGAGTATTATCACTTATAATATTTTCCATGTTTTTAGAATATTTTATACATTCATATTCAAAAAAAGAAACCAAATGGTTACTTGTAAAAAATTTTAAAATATCTGGTAATGGATAATCTGAAATAAAATAAAGTTTATTTTTATCATTGAATTGAGAAAATGAATTTAATACTAAAGAAATTTTTTCATCATCTAAGTGACCATAACATAAAAATATGCTGTGCTTTACATTTTTTTCTTCTTCATAAACATTTAAAATTCTACAAAAGTCTTTTGAAGGAATAGTTTTATTTAGTAATTCGGGTATATGAACTTTTATTTTATTATCTTGAAATATTGATACAAGTTTATCAAACTCTTTTTCTATACCATTTATACTATTTAATGATATATTTTTTAATAACCTATATATTCTATTTCCAATTTCTTCCAAAGTATGCTTCTACTCTTGTAAATCCGTTAGCATCTATTTTTGGTTTTATTTCAAGAACTCTACCATCTTCTAAATAATATGTATGTTCTCTTATACTAGGATGTTCTTCTGAATGTATAGGAACTATTTCACCATCTATACTTACTATATCAGTTGATTTATTTCTCATAAAGTGAGTTAAATTATTTATTTCATCACCAAAATAAGTATTACCTTTTGGAGTCTGAACACCAAATAAAACAACTTTTCCACATGTTGTAATAACTTTTTCCATAAAAAATATTATATCATTAAATTATTAAAAAATTATTTTGGTAATAAAAAAATGTTTGAGAATTTAAAAAAAACATATAGTTATGGTGGAGTTGTTCTTAATAAAGAGAATAAGGTACTTGTTGTAAGTCAGTATGGAACTTCATGGTCATTACCAAAAGGTCATCAAGAAGAAAATGAATTACCATTGGAAACTGCAAAAAGAGAAATATTTGAGGAATCAGGAATTAGTGATTTAGAATATTTAGCACACTTAGGAAGTTATGAAAGATACAAAATAGATGAGAAAGCTATTGAAGATTACTCTGAACTAAAAAATATTACAATATTTTTATTTAGAACAAAACAAGAAAAATTAAAACCTATAGATAAAGAAAATCCACAAGCAATTTGGTTATCAATAGAAGAGGTAGGTAATAAACTAACTCATTACAAAGATAAAGAATTCTTTGAAAAAATAAAAGAAAAGATATTATTGTATATTTAAAATTAAGTTTTTTGTATTTTACTTATAAAATACTAATTTAATATAATTTTTAACTTATAATAATCTTTTTGAGAAATATTTTAGACCATAATAATAAATAATTTTTCTAAAACTTAATGGAAAATTTTAAAGTTTTAATAGTAGAAGACCAGAGTATAATAGCAAAAGACATAAAGACAATACTTGAAAGATTAGGTTATACTATATGTGGTATTGCTCATGATACAAATTCAGCTTTAGATTTAGCTTTTAAAACAAAGCCAGACATAATAATAATGGATATTGTATTGAATAATAATGAAAGTGGTATAAATACATATGCTAAAATAAGTGAAAAAATTGATATTCCAGTAATATATTTAACAGCACATACTAATAAAGATTTAATAAATAAAGCAAAAAATACTAAACCTTATGCCTATATTTTAAAACCATTTGAAGAAAAAGAACTTGATATAAATATTCAAATTGCTATCTACAAGCACATAGTAAATAAAGAATTAGAAGCTGAGAGATTATTTAGTAATAAAATAATAAATACCATTTCTCAAGGTATAATAGTATTTTCAAATGATTTAGAAATTATAATGATAAATAATTATGCTAAAGATTATATAAACCTTTATAAAAATGATTTATTAGAAAAATCTATAAAAATAGATGATATTTTTTTAGAAAATATATTGGATGATTTAGTTAAAAATAATAATAAAAATATTATACTTAATGAAAGCAGATTTTATTTTAAAAAAACTAATAAGAAAATAATAGCAAATTCTTCAATATCTAGTATAAGTGATAATCTTTTTATATTAGTTTTTCAAGATATTACAGATATAAGAGAAGCAAAAAAAAATAGTAAATTTCATAATAGAAGATACATCTATTTACATAGGACAAGATTTTTTTAATAAAATAGTAGAAGAACTTACAAAATTATTTGAAGTTGTAAAAGTCTCTATAGTAGAAAAAAATCAAGAAGAGTTAAATATTATTGCTACTTATTCAGATTTATCAAAGGATCCAAAAATTAAAAATGATTTTAATTTACTAATAGATTTACATAATAATTTAGGATTTATTTTAATAGAAAATGATTCTGAAATAGATTACTCTATGATAAACAAATATAAAAATCTAATTAATTATATAAAACAAAGAACATCTGTTGAACTAGAAAGAAGAAAAATAGAGTTAGAACTAAAAAATAAAGAAAAATTATACAAAGATTTAGCTAATTCAACTCCTCAAATAATTGTTGAAATAGATAAACAAGGTAATATTTTATTTTTAAACGAACAAGGAATAAAAAATTTTAATTTAATTAATTACAAGGGTGAAAATATTTTTAAGTTTATAGATAAAGAATACATAGAAAGATTCAAAGATGATATTAACTCTTTAAACAAAAAGTCTTTTATTAATCCTTGTGAATATAGGTTTATTAAAGAAAATGATAAAAGCTTCCCCTGTATTTTACATATGAATAAAATAAGTAAAAGTATAATAAGGTGTTTTATTTCTGATATTTCAAAGTTAAGAACAACTGAAATTGCTTTAAAAGAAAGTGAAGAATTATACTCACTTACATTAAGAGGTATTAATGATGGATTTTGGGATTGGAATATAGAAAAAAATAAGATATTCTTTTCTCCAAGATGGAAAGAAATTCTAGGTTATGATGAAGATGATAATTTAGACTTAAACTTTTGGTTTTCAAGCATACATAAAGATGATATAGATTATTTTAAAAATACTTTAGATTATTTTATAAATAAAACTGATTTAGACAAAATAGAGTTAGAATATAGAATAAAAAATAAAAGTGGCAATTATATATGGGTTGTTTGTAATATAAATTCTATCAGAGATAAGAATAATAAAGCAAAAAGAATAGCAGGCTATCATTCAGATATAACTATTCATAAATCAAAAGAGCAATTATTAGAAAACTTATTATATAATGTTTCTCATGATTCTTTAACTGGCTTACCAAATAGGAATTTTTTTATAGAAAAATTAGAAAAAGCTTTTTTATTATCAAAAAATAAAGATGAAAAGTTATTTGCAGTTTTATTCATAGATATAAATAGATTTAAAATAATAAATGATAGCTTAGGACATTCAGCAGGTGATAATTTTCTTGTAAAAGTGGCAGAGAGACTTAAAACACTTGTAAATGAAAATGTTATACTATCTAGACTTGGTGGAGATGATTTTGCAATTTTGTTACAAAATATAAATGATGAAGATGAAGCTATAATTTTTTCAAAAAAAATCATACAAATAATTCAAGAACCTTTTATTATAAATGAAAAAGAAGTTTTTGCATCTGTAAGTATAGGTATTTCTGTAAGTAATAGAAATCATAATTATGCTGAAGAAATGTTAAGAAATGCTGATTTGGCAATGTATAAGGCAAAAAAAACAGGAAAAAATAATTTTGAAATATTTAACCCCAAAATGCATAAAACAACTTTTGAAATTTTAGAACTTGAAACAGATTTAAGAAACGCTATAAAAAGAAAAGAATTTGCTTTATATTACCAGCCTATAATTTCTCTAATATCAGGAAAGATAATAGGTTTTGAAGCATTATTAAGATGGTATCATTCTAAAAAAGGATTAATATCTTCTGATAAATTTATACCTATTGCTGAAGAAACAGGGTTAATAGTACCAATAGGTAATTGGGTTATAAAAAAATCTTGTAAGCAAATAAAAAAATGGCAAGAAAAATTTGGAAACTTAAGTATAAGTGTTAATTTATCAACAAAACAATTTTACTATGATGAACTAGTAGAAGATATAATAGATATTTTAAATATTACAAAAATAGATCCACATAGCTTGAAACTTGAAATAACAGAAAGTTCAATAGTAGAAAACTTTGATAATGTTAAAGAAATTTTACTAAAGTTGAAAGAGTTAAATATACAAATACAAATAGATGATTTTGGAACTGGTTATTCTTCATTAAGTTATTTACATAGATTCCCTGTTAATACTATAAAAATAGATAAAAGCTTTATAAATACAATAAATCTAGATAAAGAAAAATTAGAAATTGTAAAAACTATAATAAATTTAGCAAAAAATCTTAATATGGATGTTATAGCTGAAGGCATAGAGAATAAAGAACAATTAAATATATTAAGAAGTTTAGATTGTAATTATGGTCAAGGTTATTTTTTCTCTAAACCATTAAGTAATGATATAATAGAAGAATTAATGTTATCTAATCCTAAATGGTAATGAAAGGAATTTTTTATGATAAGTAAAGAAGAAGTTTTAAAAATTGCTAAACTTTCAAAACTAACATTATCTGATGAAGAAATAGAAAAATATTCATCTCAGATAGGTGATATTTTAAATTATGTTGAACTTTTAAATCAATTAGACACATCTAATGTAGAACCTACAACAAGAATAATACCAGTAAATAATGTTTTTAGAGAAGATGAAATAAAAGAAGGATTAAGTATAGAAAAAGTGTTACTTAATGCACCAGATAAAAAAGATAATATGTTTAAAGTTCCAAAAATATAATAGGAGTTTATAATTATGGCTCAAATAAAATGTAGAGAGTGTGGATTTATTACTGAAGAAACAGAGACATATTGTTCTGAATGTGGAGCTATTTTTGTTAAACCATTTTTATACGTTGATGAAGAAAAAAAAATAGCTGAACAATTAGCTAAATCAGAAAACAAAGTTGATACTAATTCACCTGAATATAAACTTAAAATGTTAGATGAAAAATGTATGGATATAAGAGATGAACTAGTAAAATTAAGACATTTACTAAATGAAAAAGCAAATGAATGTCAAAGATGTTTTACAGCAGCAGGTATAGCAAGAGCAAACAATTTTGATGATGATATTGCTAATATTCTTTACAAAAGAAAAGAAAATCTTGAAGATGTAGACGTATTACTTATGGAGTATAGAAAAATATTAAATGATTTAGATAAAAAATATATTGAATTAGAAAAAGCAAAAGAAGAACTAGAAACTTTCAAAAAGTCAATAAAATAAAATTAAATTAATATATGGAAGCCACTATACCCAATATAAGTTTTGATTTACCAACATCTATATTTATAATAATTATTTCTATAGTTATGGTTGCTTTACTTGCAGGTTCTGAAGCAGGAATATTATCTGTAAATAAAATAAAAGTAAAAAATCTTGAGAATAATGGAGATAAAAGATCGCAAGCCATATCTGAATTATTAAGAAATCATGATAAATTGTTTGCAACAATATTGACAGTTGAAAATGCTTTTATAATACTTGCATCTTCAATAAGTGCAACTTTAGCTCATAAAATGTTTGGAGAAATTGGAACATTAGTAACCTCTTTTATTATGACTATAATAATAGTTATTTTTGGTGAAATAACACCAAAAACTTTTGCAGCTCAAAACTCTGAATTAATAGCTTTACTTGTAGCAAGACCAATAAGATTGCTTGTAAAAGTATTAAATTATCCTATATTAATATTAACAACTTCAACAAAAGGAATAATTTTTATATTAAATAAACTTGGTTTTGGAACAAAGGGGACAGATGAATTTTCTATCACAGAAGGTGAAATAAGAATGATGATTGATGAAGGAGAATTACAACAAGATGATAAAGAATTATTAAAAAATGTTTTTGATTTTAAAGATTCGGTAGCATCAGATGTTATGGTTCCAAGAACAATGATTAATGCAGTACCTAAAAATTATACTGTTAGGGAAACTTTACTAGAAATGGTTACATACAGACACTCAAAAATGCCAATATATGATGAAACAATTGACAATATTTTAGGTATTGTAAATTTGAAAGATTTAGTAGCACAAATAATAGAAAATGAAGCTGTAAATGATGAAAAAATAGAAAAATTTATAATTCCTGTTTTATTCATACCAGAAAGCAAAAAAGTAAAAGATGTACTAGAGTTAATGCAACAAAAAAAAATTCAAATGTGTGTTGTTACAGATGAGTTCGGAGGAACTGAAGGAATAATAACAATTCAGGATTTAATGGAAGTTATAATAGATGATATAGAAGATTCTGACTCAAACAACAAAGAAAATGGAAACTTTGAGACAATAGATGAAAACACATTTGTATTACATGGGACTTCATATATAGAAGATATAAATGAAGAATTAAAAGTAAATATACCTGAAGGTAATTATCAAACAATAGCTGGTTTTATACTTAATAAACTTGGTAAAATACCAAGTGTAGGTGAAAAGTTTTTTCATGAAAACTTGGAAATAATAATAAATGAAGTTGTTGGTCCAAAAATCGTAAAAGTTACAATTATAAATCATAAAAAATAATACCTTTATTATTCAAGATATGAAAAATAAAATAATAGTATCTTATCTAATATTAAGTTGCCTATACGCTTTAACTTTAGCATTTAACAAAACAACTTTTGTCTTATTTTTATACGATAAAGGCTTTAATAAATTTGAAACTAATTTAATATTTTCTGTATTTAATTTTTTCAACTTTAATATTTGAACCTTTATCAGCTCCTATATCAGAAATATTTAGTAAAAAATTATCTTTTATAATAGGATGTGTTTTAAAAATAATTACTGCAATAATTTTTTATATTAGGAAACAATGTTTATTATATGATAATTGCTGAAATTTTCTCTGGATTAGCAGCAGCTTTCATTTCTGGTACTTTGGTATCATGGTTAGTAGAAAAAATTAAAAAGTATTGATGAATGGAAAGAAGGATATAAAATAATTAATTTTACAGGAAGATATAAAACATTATTTACAATAATAGGAGGATTAATTGGTGCTTATCTAGGAGAAAGAAACTTAACGTTACCATGGTTAGCTAATTTAATTTTCTTTATATTATTAACTATAATTGCTTACTATATTATGGATATTAGTAATTATGAAAAGAATTTCAAAGATTTTTCAAATACCATTATAAATAAAGATTTGCTTAAAGAAAAAGTTTTAATAGGATATAAATTTACAATAAATGATAAAAATAATATTTTTGATAATATTGTCATCATTTATATCAGAATTTTCATTAACATCTTTTATATATGTTTTAGATTACCAATGATAAAAGATTCTTTCAATATTTCTCAAGTTACATTAGGTTATCTATGGGTAATTATAGAGTTTGCTAAAATAATTGGTAGTTTCTTTGTTGTTTCATACTATGAGAAATTTAATAACAAATTAAAAGGACTTATTATACTACCTATTTTTTCATCATTAATATTAATTGGAGCAAAATTTTATAGTGGAACAATTTTAATGTTAGTTTTATTTTTTATATTTGAATTTTTAGAACCTTTTTATAATTCTTTAAAAAAATGATATTTTAAATACTAGAATAGAAAATATAGGAAGAGTAACTATTTTATCCTTTGAAAACATTGTAAGTAAGATAGGTAATAGTTTAGGTCTTATTTTCATTGGTTATTTAGCTAATATAATATCTCTTAGTTTTGCTTGGTATTTCGCAAGTATAATATTTATTTTTACTTCTATAATATATTATTTTCTTTATTTGAAAAACATTGAAATTAAATTAAATATTTAAATTTAGTAAGCTAACTCTTTATTATTGTAATTAAAATCTAATATATTATCTTTCTTCTGATTAATTGCAGTATTTTTTTCATCTTTATTTTTTTTAGTATTATTTTTTTTATCAAGAAATCTTAAAAAAATTTGCAGTTGATTGATAAACTATATTTTTTTTCATTTTTTGTCTCCTTATAATTAATATTTTAACACTAAATTAACTAATTTCATATTAATTTTTTATTAAAATTATTTGTTATCAACAATTTTAATAATCTTGTATATAAATTAATTGTATAAATGATAATAGCTAAACTATCATTACATTTTGTTTAAAAAATATATTTTTAATTTAAATTTATTTTTTAATTAAAAATTTAAAAAATATTGTATTAATTTGCTTATATTGGTAAATAAAATCATTTTTAATACAAAAAATCATTATATTATCATTTTAATAAATTTATATATATAAATCTTGTTTTTTTAATAATAAAATTTTTGAATAACTGAAAAATATTATATTTTTTTGAGAAAAAATTGAAAAAAAACTTGAAAAATTTGTATTTTAGGTATAGACATATTTATAAAAGTGCTTTAAAATAAATGACTATAAAGCCTTGGTGTGCTAAAAGTAGCTTATAATAAGAAAAATGACTTTTACATAGCAAGGTTTTAATATTATTGTTAGTATTGAAAGGAGTTTGTATGAACAAAGAACAATTGGTTAGTGCAATTGCTAAAGAAGCAGGAATGACTAAAAAAGATGTAGCATTAGCTTTAGATGCAACTTTAAAATGTGTAACTGAAGCTTTAAAAAATCAAGACAAAGTTACATTAGTAGGTTTTGGAACATTTCAAGTAAAAGAAAGAGCAGCAAGAGATGGTAGAAATCCAAAAACTGGTGAAGTTATAAAAATACCTGCTAAGAAAGTTCCTGTTTTCTCTGCTGGAAAAGGTCTAAGAGATGCAGTATCTCCAGCAACACCTGCTAAAAAGAAAGCTACTTCAAAAAAGAAATAAATTAAAGTTTTAATTTTTCTTATCTAAAAAAAAGTTAGCCTTTTTGCTAGCTTTTTTTAGTTTATACTTAACCAATTTTTATAATAAGTGGTGCATAATTAATATTTAAAAATAAAGTATAAAAAATAAAAAAAACTATAAGTTTTTAATAAATTACTTGAAATATAAGAATTTTAGTATAATTATACAAAATTGTAACTATTACTCAATGTTTGTGTTTTAAAAATTTCTAATTCTTTCAATTTATGTTAAAATAATATTTGTGATTTAAGAGGTAAAATATTATGAATACCTTTACTATAAAGAATCCTTCATTATCTCAAGAATTATACTCTTTACAAGAAGAAAATAATATTGAAGATATATTCAAAATAGCTAGTAATAGTTTTTTTGAAACTTCTAAAATGACAATAGAAGAAAGATTATCGTATATAGACAAAGTTCAAAAATATATACTAAAAAATAAAGAATACATTATAGATAAAATTATTGCTGAAACAGGAAAGGCAAGGTTCGATGCTCTCACATCTGAAATATTTGGGGTTTTAGACTTAATAGAGTATTTAAAGAAAGATGCTAAAAATCTTTTAAGTGATAAAATAATACATACTCCTAGTGCATTAATGGGTAAAAAATCCAAAATATTTTATGAACCATTAGGTATAGTTCTTGTTATTTCTCCTTGGAATTATCCTTTTTATCTTACATTAGTTCCTGCTTTAACAGCTTTTACAGCAGGTAATTCTGTTATAATAAAGCCTTCGGAAATAACGCCTTTAAAAGGACTATTAGAAAAAATTTTTCAAAATTGTTCAATGAAAAATTTTATACAAGTAGTATATGGTGGAAAAGAAACAGGAGAAAAACTTATAGAACAAAGGCCAGATAAAATATTCTTTACAGGTAGTGTTAAAAACAGGTAGAAAAATTATGGAAAAAGCATCTAAATATTTAATACCACTTGAATTAGAACTTGGTGGAAAAGATGCTATGATAGTTTTTGAAGATGTGAATATAGAAAGAACTGTTAATGGTGCATTATGGGGTGCATTAACAAATGCTGGTCAATCTTGTACATCTGTAGAAAGATTATATGTTCAAGAAGAAATATATTCAAGATTTATAAATAAATTGGAAGAAAAAATAAGTAAATTAAACTTACCTACAGATAATCAAGATAAATTTAATAATTTTGATATGGGATATATGACAGCAGAGTTTCAGATAAAAATTGTTGAAGAGCATATAAAAGATGCCTTAGAAAAAGGAGCTAAAATAATCACTGGTGGAAAAAGACAAGAAAACTCAATGTTTTTTCCACCAACAATAATAACTAATGTTAATAATTCTATGAAAATACTTAATGAAGAAACCTTTGGTCCTGTAATTCCAATAATAAAATTTTCAACAGAAGAAGAAGTAATAAAACTGGCTAATGAAACTGAATATGGTCTTAGTGCTAGTGTTTGGACAAAAGATATTGCAAGAGCTGAAAGAGTAGCAAGAAAATTAAAAGTTGGTAATGTATCAATAAATAATGTAATGCTAACTGAAGCTAATCCATATTTACCTTTTGGTGGTTATAAATATAGTGGATTTGGAAAAACAAAAGGTCAAGAAGGATTATATGCTTTTTGTAATATAAAATCAATTATGATAGACTCACAAAGTAATAAAATAGAAGCTAATTGGTATCCATATACAAATAATAAATACAAGTATTTTTCAAAACTTACAGACTCTCTTTTTTCTGGTGGAATTAAATTACTAAAAATGGCTATACCTGGTTTAAAGTTAGAAAATATAGCAAATAAGGAAAGATTATGATAGAAAAATTTTATGACTTTATAATAGTTGGTTCAGGTGCTGCTGGTGGAGTATTAGCATATAATCTTAACAAAAGTAGAGCTAAAGTTTTATTAATAGAAGCAGGTAAATTTTTCAGAAAAGATACATTCCCAAGAACTGAATTTGAATATACAACTCAACTTTTTTGGGGAGGAGGACTAGAATTTGATAAAAATGGAAAAATGGCTTATCTTAGAGGTAAATGTGTAGGTGGAACTACAATAGTTAATCAATGCTTACTAGATAGATTTGATGAAGTAGCTTTCTCAGAGTGGCGATTAATATCAGGAATAGATTTTTTTTCTGAAAATAAGATGAAAAAATATTATGATAAAATAGAGAAAAAACTTGTCTTACAAGAAATACCTGAAAAATTTTATAATAAAAATACAAAAATTTTTATAGAAGGTTGCAATAAAAACTCTTACGGATGGGCTCCGCTAAGAAGAGGGCAATCCGATTGTAATTTAGAAAATGGTAATGATTGTATAGGTTGTCTTGGAGGTTGTCATAGAGATTCTAAACAAAGCACATTAGTAGCATTTATACAAAAAGCTGAAAAGGAAAATTTAGAAATTCTATCAGAATTCTTTGTAGAAGATTTTGAACACTTTAAAGATTATGTTCTTGTTAATGGTATAAAAAAATAATGAAAAAATAACTTTAAAAACAAAAAAGTTAATATTAGCAGCTGGTTGTTTTGGAACAACAAATATAATGCTAAAATCTGATAAAAATAAAAAAATAAAATATCTTGGAAAAGGTTTTTCTTCACATCCTCAATATATGAATTTTGGAATTTTTGATGATTATATAGATGCACATAAAGGAGCATTTCAAGGTGTTAAGTCAAAAGATGATAACTTTAGAAAACAAGGTTTTAAGCTGGAAAATGTTTTTGGTCCTCCTGTTTCAATAAGTATGCTTTACCCTGCCATTGGAAAAGAAAATCAAGAATTTATGAAAAATTATCGTAAATTAGCATGTATTGAAGTTGCTATAAGAGATGAAGCTGTTGGTGAGTTATATTTAGATAATAAAGGAAAATTTACTATAAAAAAAGACTTAACTGCTCAAGATAAAAAAAGAAGAGATAAAGGATTAGAAGCTGTTGAGAATATTTTTTCATCTCTTGGTGCAAAAAAAATTATTAAATCACCTTATTATTTTGGACTTCATTTAATGGGTGGTTGTCATATAGGTATAAATCCAAATAAGTCAGTTATTAATGAAAAGTTTCAAGTTCATGAATATCCTAATGTTTATATATGTGATTCAAGTATATTTCCAAGTGCTCCTGGTATAAATCCTGCTTTAACAATTATGACATTAGCACAAAAGTTAAGTGAGGAATTGATAAAATCATGAACAATATATCAAAATTTCTTAACGAAAATCAAATAAGAGCTTTAGAGAAAATAGGAGACATAATAGTTCCTGAGTCAGAGTATTTTCCTTCTTTTTCAAAAGTAGGTTGTATAGAACATATAGATAGTATTTTAGAATTTACACCTGAAGCTGAATTAAATGATTTAAAACTATTGTTGAATGTATTAGATAAAATGCCTATTAAGGTTGTAGAAAGTATTCTAAATTTAACTTATAATGCAGATTTTTTCCCTCAAATAATAGCATCTAATCTTAGACTGATTAGTATTGCATTAAGAGGCATAATATTTACATTATACTATTCTGGAAAAGTTGGTAAAAATTACCAAGGTATAAATCCACTTGAAATAATAGGATTTCAAATAAATAGAAATTAATTTTTATTAACTATTGCAATTAATTTTCTTTTATATATATAATTTACTTGTATTTCGTTTTAAGGAATTTTATAAATGTTAAAAAAAGCTTTTATAAGTATAGTAGCTTTAGTTTCAATATCATATCAAGCATTAGCAAAGTCAAATGATACATATATTTTAATGGACTCTCAAGTAAATAATAATGGACAAAAAATAAACTTTAAAACTTTAGTTTGGTATAGCGAAGATAAAGTAAGAATGGAAAATGATTTACAAAATGCATCTGAATTAAATATACCTCAAAATATGTCAAAATCTGTATTTCTTTATGATTTGAAAAATAAAAACATGTTTGTTATGATGCCAAATAATAAAACTGCTATTAAAATAGACAATAATACAGCAAAACAAATGGGCAATAATTTTGGTTCTCCAATGCCTTCTAATTTAAATACAGATTTCTTATATGATAAGGATAAAATTAGAGATGAAATAAAAAAAATGGGTGGTAAAATGACAGGTTCTGAAACGGTACTAGGTCAATTATGTGATATATGGGAATATAGTAATAGTATAACAAACCCACAAACTCAAGAAAAAGATATTTTTTACTCTAAATTATGGATTTCCAATAAATTAAATATTCCACTAAAAATAGAAATAACATCAGCTTCAAAAGGTAAAATTATAGTTGTAAAAGCAAAAGAAATTAAAACAAATCAAGATTTTAAAGAAGATATTTTTAATGTACCTAAAGATTATCAAATAACAGATATGCAAAAAATGATGAAAGATATTTTACAAATTCAACAAAATAAATCTAAATAAAAAATTCTAATGGATTTAAAAAATAAAATTTCACAACTTATATTTCCAGAAATAAGATTAAATAATCTTAATGAGGAATATAAAAAAACTATAATAAAAGATTTACAAAAATACAAATGGGGTGGTTATATACTATTTGATGGTGAAGCAAATCAAGCTATTGAATTAGTTGATGAACTTCAAAAAAAATTCTGAATTACCATTATTTATATCAGCTGATTTGGAGAGAGGTACAGGACAACATTTTAAAGGTGCTACATCATTTGTGTATAACATGGGTATAGGAGAAAGCAATAATTTAGATAATGCTTTTAAAGTAGGAAAAATAACAGCTGAAGAATGTTCACAAATAGGAATTAACATGATATATTCACCAGTATTAGATATAAATAATAATTACAGAAATCCAATAATAAATATTCGTTCATATAGTGATAAACCTGATATTGTTATTGATATGTCTGAAGCATTTATAAATGGTGTTTATTCATACGGAGTTTTGCCTGTTGGAAAACACTTTCCAGGTCATGGTAATACTGATAAAGATTCACATTTAGAATTACCTATTTTAAAGAAAAAGTTTAAAAGTATAGAAAAATTAGAATTATTACCTTATAAAAAATTAATTGAAAAAAATTTATTAAAAGCAATAATGGTTGGTCATATATCCATACCTGATATTGAAGAAGATAATAAAATTATACCAGCTACATTATCTAAAAATGTTATAGAATATTTGAGAAAAAATTTAAAATTTGAAGGATTGCTGATAACTGATGCTTTGAATATGAGTGCATTATCAAGCTTTGAAAATAATATTTTTACTGAAATTTTGAAATCAGGTTTAGATATTCTATTAATGCCTAAAAATCCTATATTAGCTTTAGAACAAATATTTTCAAATAAAAATGATAAAGAATTACTTGAAAATATAAATATTTCTTTTGAAAGATTACAAAGATTTAAAAAAGATTTTGCATTTAAACCTAAAAAAAATGTCAATTATATTAATAGTATAAAAAATCAAAAATTCTCTGAAAAATTAGCTTATGATTCTTTAAAAATACTTAAGAGTAATATTAAATTTCCTCTTGATTACAAAAAAAGTAAAATAATTAACTTAATTATTGATTTAGATAATAATGAATATAATTGGCTTGATTATAAAAATGAATTACTTAAGTATGACATAGAAACTTATTTATTAGACATAAATAATAACTACAATAATTATGATTTTATAATAATTTCATTTTTTTCTAAAATATTAGCTTGGAAAAAAAACATATTTCCTGATAATAAAACTATAAAATTTTTAGAAGAATTGAATAATAAAAAAAATACTATATATATAAATTTTTTTAAATCCTTATCTTATAAAAAAGGTTAAAAATATAAAAAATTATATCTGTACTTATTCAGATTCTTTTTATAGTAAAAAAAGCTGTTATTAATTATATTTTTAGTACAAACTTTTAAAAAATATTTCTAATATCTTTAGCTAAATCTTTTGAAACATCACTTAACCTATTGCTAGCAATTTCTGTATTTTGTGAAACTTCTTGTATAGTATTTTGAGCTTGAGAAACAATCTTTTCTACTTTTTTACCTTTTTCTGATAATTGGTAATTTGTTACAAATTTATTATCTATTTCTTTTTTATCATTTCTTTCTTTGATTGCTTTTGCAATATCTTCCATGCTTAAATCAGAAGAAACAGAGTAAGAAAAACTTTTATTAGCTTCTCGAACTGTATCTTTATTTATTATTCCTTGGCTTATTGCTAATCTATTAGCTCTACTTTTAGCTGCTTGTTCAAATGCTTTATTTATAATTGAATTAAAATCAACACTCATTACTTACCTCATAGTAATTATAATAAAATTATAGTATTTAATATTGTTTTTTATCTACTCTATAAAAGAATTTTAATTCAAAATAAATATTTTTTTTAAGTTTATTAATTTATATCTGTTTAACTAAAGGATTATTTAAAAAATGTGCTAATATTTTTTTATTTTATGAAAATAACCAAAACATTTATTATTATTTTATTATTTATTGTTTTTAATATAAAATATTCATATTCTCAAGAAAAAAATAGAGAATTAAGAGTAAATTTTTCTAATTTTGTTAGTATAGGAATTAATACAATTGATATTAAAAATTTTGACAAAATTTTAATAAAGAATAATTATTTACCTTTTTCAGAAAATACATTTTTTATAGGCACTGGAAATAGGGGTGTTGTGGATAAATTAATATTAGGTGGTGAAGGAAATTTTTCAATAGAAAAAAAAAATATAAATAATTTTAATAATCATATAAATTATTTAACATCAAGTACTAATATTATAGGTAATATAGGTTATATTTTCTATGAAAAAAATAATTTAGCAATATATCCTCTTTTAGGTATAGGTTTATCTAGATTATCTTTTGATTTCATAAAAAATGAATCAATAGGAAAAATTGATAATATTTTAAAAAATCCTGATAGAGGTTCAAGAATTGAAAATTACGGATTAATATTAGATATTGGTTTAGAAGGTGGTTACTTAATACCAATAGGAAAATCAGAAAATAAAAAAGGTGGTATAGCTATAGGTTCAAGATTTGGATATATTTTGACTTTATACCAAACAGGTTTAAGGTTTAGAGACTTTAATATAGAAGAAGTTCCTGATATAAGTTTTAATGGTTTTTATATAAAGTTTTTAGCTGGATTTACTGGTTCTATAATACCAACTTTAATAGATTTGCTTTAGTAACCAATTGTCTTTTGTTTAAATAGATTATAATATAAAAAATATGTTTTAATAAAAGGTAAAGTTATGAATAGTGTTACAGAAGAAAAAAATGATTCTATACTATCACATAAACCAAAAACTATATGGTCAGAAAGTTGGAAAAGATTAAAAAAAGATAATTTGGCTATTTTAGGTGGAAGTATTATTATATTAATGATTTTAGTAGCTATTTTTGCAAAGTTTATTTCTCCTTATGATCCAAATTATCAGTTTAACAATGGTACGACATCTTATGGAATGCCATTTCCACCGAATACTTATTCAAAAAAAATTATAGCTAAAAGAATAAATACAGAAAAAGAATTTACAATAAAAGCAAGTACTTTATTTAAATCCGGTGAGTATATTTTTAGAACAGTTGGAAACACTAAAGTAAAAAAAGGTATGTCTGAAGTCTCTTTTGAAGTAGCGCCATTAAATTTAAAGCACATAAAAGCAGGTAGTGGTATCAATATAACTACAGATGACAAAATTAAAAATGAATTTATATCAATGACATTAGAAAATGATAAATATTTTTTATTAGGAACAGATGCTAGTGGTAGGGATTCACTTAGTAGGTTAATTTGGGGGGCTCAAGTATCATTGCAAGTAGGTATTTTAGCAATTGGTTTAGCTACCATAATAGGAGTTATTTTAGGTCTTATTTCAGGATATTTTGGAAAATGGATTGATTTAATAATAATGAGATTAACAGATATAATGATGTCAATGCCTGATTTATTACTTGTAATGGCTCTAGTTTCAGTTTTACCATCTCAAGATGACAAATCTAGTCAAGGAGTAGGTATAATTATATTTTCAATAGGTATAGTTAGTTGGACTGGTATAGCAAGAATGGTAAGAAGTCAAGTTCTAACTGTAAAAGAAATGGAATTTATAGAAGCATCCAAAGCTAGTGGTTCAAGTAATTTTACAATACTTTTTAAACACTTACTACCTAATGTTATAGCTCCTATAATAGTAATATCTACTATGAGCATAGCAGGTGCAATAATGACTGAAGCTGCATTAAGCTTTTTAGGTTTTGGTGTAAAATCACCAACGGCAAGCTGGGGAAGTATGGTAAATGAAGGACTCGGATTTTTTAGAGATGCTCCTTGGGTACCTATAATACCTGGTATTGCTATTGCAGTATCAGTATTTTCTTTTAATTTATTTGGTGATGGAATAAGAGATGCCCTTGATCCAAAGTTAAAAAAATAAGGAGTAATAATAAAGGAGAATTGTATGAATAAAGTAAGAATTATTGGAACTGGTAAATATTTACCAAAAAGAGTTGTTTTATCTGAAGAAATAGAAGAGAGAATGGGAATTGAGAAAGGGTGGTCATTAGCTAAATCTGGTGTAGCTAAAAGACATTTTGTAGAGGATGAAACATGTGCTTACATGGGTGCTAGAGCTTTAGAACAAGCTCTTGAAAATGCAAATTTAAAATATGAAGACTTAGATGCTATAATTGGAGCTTCAGGTTCTTACGACTATCCAATACCTTACAATTCTTGTCTTATACAGAGGGAATTAGGGAAAATAGATTCAGGGACACCTTGCTGGGATATTGATTCTACTTGCTTAAGTTTTGTTACTGCTCTTGATGTAGTAAGTTATCTTATAGAAGCTGGAAAATACAATACTGTTGCTATTGTAACAAGTGAAATATCTTCTAAATCATTAAATTACAAAGAAAGAGAAAGTGCAACACTATTAGGTGATGGTGCTGCTGCTGTTATAGTAAGAAAATCTAAAGAAGATGAGGAATCAAAAATTATAGCATCTGATATGGAAACTTACTCAAAAGGAGCACTATTAACTGTTGTAAAAGGTGGTGGTAATTTTCTTCATCCTAATGATCCAAATTCAAAACCTGAAGATTTTACTTTTCATATGGAAGGAAGAGAAATTCTAGGAATCGCATTTGAAAAATTACCAAATTTTTTTGAAAAATTATTTAAAAAAGCTGGCTTTCCTGTAAAAGATATAGACCTTATGATACCTCACCAAGCAAGTAAAGTAGGACTAGAAATGGCAAAACAATATTTAGGATTATCTGACAAACAATTTATGGTCAATATAGAAACACATGGTAATTGTATTGCTGCTTCTATACCTATGGCATTACATGATGCAATAGAACAAAAAAGAATGAAAAGAGGAGATAAAATTTGTTTAATAGGAACAGCTGCTGGTTTATCAATAGGAGGACTTATATTTATATATTAGTTATTTACTAAAACTAATTTTCTTATAAGAAAGTTAGTTTAAAATTTTTATATAAAAGTTATGTATTGTTATATAAATATAAAAAAATGGAAGTAAATAAAATTAATTTAAATACTAGTGTTAATTTAGAGGATAATAAAAATAATACATCTAAAAATAAATTAATACCATTAATAAATATAGATTGTTTTAATAAAGATAATATCAATATATCTACAAATAGAAATAAATCAATTAATTTTACAAATTTAATAGAAACTAAATTTTTTGTTGGTGATATTAAAGGTAATAAACTAGGTTATATTAGTGAAAAGGACTTTATAAATGCAATTAAAGAATTAAATGAAACAAATATAAATAAAGACTTTGTAGTTATCTCAAAAGATAATAAATTTTTTATATATGAATTAAAAAATAATAAATTCTTTAATGATGATTTAGATAATTATTCTGAACTTAGAATTTCACCAGAAAAAATACAGATACCTGAAAATACTAAATTAGTAGCAATATCTTCAAATAAAAGATCTTTTAGATTTTTTTACAATGATAAAACAGATAAAAATGTTTATGAAAAAATAGAAAATCCTTTACCAGATGAAAGTTTAGAATCTCTTAGTAAAAAGCTTAATTTGGTATTAAACAGATTAGACAAAATGGAAAAAACATTAACAGCTTCAAAAGATCATAAGGGATTATTTGTTTCAATGTATAAAGTTATAACAAATAGAGCATTAAAAGAAATGCAAGGTTATATCAAGGAAGGTAAAAATAAAGAAGCTGAATTTGTAGTAAAATTAGCAATAAATTTTGCTAATAAATATTTTGATGCTTATGATAATTTAGTTAATGGTGATATTGAAAAAATACCTGAAGCTTGGCGTTATGCTTTTGATTCAGGTAGAATTTCTAAAGTAGATAACTATCCTAGAGAATCTTTAATAGAAATTCTAGCTTTATCAATGAATGCACATATCCTACATGATTTACCATTTACTCTCAAGGAAATAGGTTTTAATCCAAAAGACAAGGTTATTAATGATACTTTTGATCACTTTAATAAAGCTTTGTATGAAGAAAAAGATAATATAATAAAAGCTATTACTAAAAATTATGGTAATAAATTAGAAAATTTTGATGAATTTACATCAAAAATAGACTTTGTACTAAGTGGATTTTCTATAAAGAAGCGAGAACCAATTACACAGAATTTATTTACATCTATGAGAACAATTGCTAAAAAATCATCTCAAAATATGGATGATAAAGAAATAAAGGATTTTTCTACAAAAACAGCTAATAGTATTATATCTCTTATACCAGGTGGCAATTATGAAACTATTAGTATAAAAGATAATTTATCAATTTTTTTTAATAAAAATGTTCAAAATTTATTTAAAAAAAGATAAATAGAAAAACTTATTAAATGTTATAATACCAACAAGATATCTAATATTTTTTATATTTCTGTTTAAAACATTGATTAATGAAAAAGTTATTAACATTATTTTTAGTATTTTTAATATTAATAAATACAAATTGTGCAAGAACAGCTACTTCTGTAAATGCTAATAAAGTTATGCAATTTATATTTAGAACAAAAGCTGATTTAGTATTAAATAGAAGTGATATTACATACTATGTAATATTTTATGCTCCTGAATCTACAATTCCTAATCAAACTTTAGATCCTAATGTTGGTCCAAGAGTAAATGCACCTGATATAACTAGAGGTATTGAATTTTTAGAGGGAAGACTTCCTTTTATTGGTCAATTACCTGGTGATATAAAATCAGAATGGACTGATTTTTTTTTACATTACATCTTTAAATGGAAAAACTATAGTTGGTAGAGGTAGAAAAGACAATTTAGGGAATCCTATTATATACGATAGAAATTATGCTAATCAAAATACAAAACCAATACCTTCACAAAATGGTTTAAACAATGGTTTTCAAATAGAATTCTTTCTTTCTGATTTAAATAATGGAAGAAATAATACAGCAAATATAACAGCAAACATTGCTGTAAGTGATAGTATTGAAAATGGAAGTGGAAAAGTATATGATTACTGGCTAGGAAATATTCCTTTCAGTATATCCTTAAATTCTACAGCACAGCAATCCAGACAAGATAATACGAATAATTTGATTTTAAGAAAAGTACCCAATAGACCTGAGCCAACTATACCATCAGGAGTAAATCCAGATAGTTTAAATATAATAGAATATGTAGCTAGAGTAACTCAATAAGTCTATTTATAATTTAGGTAATGTTATTCCTGTTTGTGATTGATATTTTCCTTTTTTATCAGCATAACTTAATTCACATTCTTCATCAGCTTCAAAAAATAAATACCTGTGCTATACCTTCATTTGAATATATTTTGGCAGGTAATGGGGTTGTGTTACTTATTTCTATTGTAACGATTCCTTCCCATTCAGGTTCAAATGGAGTAACATTTACAATAATACCACATCTAGCATAAGTACTTTTTCCTAAACAAATAGTGAGTATGTTCCTAGGTATTCTAAAATACTCTACTGATTTTGCTAAAGCAAAACTATTTGGTGGAATAATACAATATTCACCTTTGAAGTCTATGAAAGATTTAGGTTCAAATTTTTTTGGATCAACTACAACATTATTTATATTTGTAAAAATTTTATATTCATCTGATACTCTTAAGTCATAGCCATAAGAAGATACACCATAACTTATAACATTATTTCTAACTTGTTTTTCTTCAAAAGGAGTTATCATTCCCTCTAAAGCCATCTTTCTTATCCACTTGTCATTTTTTATTGTCATAACTTCTTCCATTAAAATAAAAAATTTAAAGATAAAATATTACAATATAACTTAGTTTTTTGGATATTTTTTTTAATATTTTATTATTTGAAAAATATTTATTTTTTTAATAAAAATTTTTGACAATAGTAAATTTAGAAATTTAACTAGTATTCTTTTAACTGAAACATTATTTTGATTTTGGAGTTTTTGTTGGTTTTGGGTGTGGATGTGGACAAGAACCTCCATGGTCATGATCATGATTATTACTTGTAAATGCAAAAACAGGATTAACTAAAATTGAAGATACTAAAAAAGTTAAAACATACTTTTTCATTAAATTCTCCTTTAAAAAATAAAAATCTTATACCAATCTTTTTTAACTATTATATTATGCATTATTTATTATAAAAATTGGTACTATTAATTAAGTATATTAATCTTTTATTCTAATTCAATAATATTACATTTAGGTTTAATAAAAATTTATGATTATTTTAAATTAAAAATAATAAACCTTGATAATGAAATTTATTAGAGTAGTATTCATAATATTTAAGAGTTACATTAGACTTCTTGCATTAATTTATAAATATTAAACTATATCAATAATGTAATTATTGTAATTACTAATTTACATGAGTTTAGAGTTTTAATAGTCTTAACAAAATATAGAATTTTAGTATTCTTTAAATATCCTACCAAATCTTGGCTTTGCTACCACTTTATAAAATATATTTGATTTTTATAAAATATATTTGATTTTATACTCAAACTTCTGAATTTTGCATTTTTTTAAAAACTGAAATATTGAATAGTAGAGCTTTATAGAAATTAAAAAAGTGCAAAGCAATTTTAGTTTAGTATAATATTAACATATAATAATGTGTTAAAATAGATTTTTATCTGGTGTTTATTGTTTTAATTTTTGGAGGAAATTATGGCTAAAAAAAAACAAAAATCAAAGTAATAATAGTTTAAATAATGAAGAAATTAAATTAGAAACTGAAGTTTTGACTGAAGTAGAAGCATTGGAAGAACAAAAAGAAAATTTAGAAGTTTCATTTGAACAAGATGATTTAAAAAAAGTTGAAGAAGTTAAAAGTGATACTACTGAAGAATTGAAAGAAAATAACAAGACAGAAGATATAAAAGATAAAAATGAAAACAAAGTTAAAATAATAGATATTTCAAAGAAAAAAGAAGAAAATAAAAAACAAGATTTATATTATAAATTAGAAGGTTTTACATCAAATTTAGGTTTTTCAGATTCTGAACAATTAGTAGAAAAAGTTTTTGACTCACTAATATTTTTAGGTGGTGGATTTTTAGCTTCTACTACATTAGCTACAAAAACAATATCTTCTCTAGCAGAAAAAATATTAAAGTAAATAATGAAAAAAAAAAACATTATATATTTAGTTTTAATAATAAATTTATTTTCATTTTCCTATATTTCATTTTCACAAGAGAATAAATATTTTGATTTAAAAAAATTAAAAGATATTAAATTAAATCATTGGTCGTATAAATCTTTGCAAAGAATAGTAGAAGATCTAGGTATAATGTCTCCTAAAGAAAATAATTTGTTTAAAGGAGATGATTTAGCAACAAGATATGAAGTAGCTGAAGCATTTTATAGAGCTGCTAGAACAATGGAAATAGCATCCAATCTTGACTTAAGATTAAAAGATATTATAAAAAGTATAGATATAGTAGATTTAGATGATAAATATAAAGATTTAGTAAATATTCTTATAAATGAATATGGTTTAATGTTAGTTTTGGAAGGAAATAAATTTTATGGAAAAAGAAAAATAACAAGATATGAATTAGCTTATGAATTAAATAACTATTTAAATTTGCTACAAAGAGTTGTAAAGAGTAAAGATAAAAACCCTATAAATAAAGCTGAACAATTCATTGATTTAAAAAATGATCATTGGGCATCAGAAGCAGTAAAAAATATTGTAAATAAATATCAATTAATGAAAGGTTATCCTGATAATACATTTAAAGGAGATAATACATTAACAAGATATGAGTTAGCTAGTGTTTTATATAAGTTCATAGAATATGTTATAAATATTTAATACCTATACCTAAATATGTTCCATTTTCCATAAAAACCCCATCACCTACTCCTGTTCCAACACCAACACCTACACAAAAACCTACTCCTTTACCTACACCAACTCAAAATGAAGAAAGAAGTTTATTACCAAGTAATGATATAAGAGGTGGATTAACCATAAAATCAGCTTATAGTGGTCCTAGTACTAATAATGAAATTGATTTTATATATGGTGCAAATCTTCAGTATTATAATTGGTTTCCAAAATTTAATGAATACTAGATTTGGTTTAAACATTGATAGTAATTTTTTAGGTTATGGTAAGTATACTAACTCAATATCATAAAGTATCTAACCTGAGAAGAAATGCTGTAGATATTACAGTTACATTGGAGAATTCTAGGTAACGATTACATAGATGAATTAGCATTTTCTGTTGGAGCAGGGTTATGGCTTATTTCAGTGGAGTGGAACAAGTTATAGCTATACAGGTCATGGACCTAAATTAAAAGCATACTTAGAAATTCCTATTTTTCCTTATCTTAGCGTATTAGTTGAAAATTCCTTTTTAATAAGTGTTGCTCAAAATAATCGCTTTTCTTGAGCAATTAAAATGGAGTAATGAAGCTACTATCGGATTTAAATTTTCCAGCAACAACTCAGATTTAGTGGTAGTTACAGCTTATAAAGATACTAGATTCAGTCTTGGAAAACCTGAAATATATGGAGATATTGGAGGAATAGCTTTACTAAGATATAGATTCTAATTATTTATACTAAATGATTTTTTATTTGATATAAAAATAATCCAAGCTATGAAAACAAAAATAGATGCTATTATCGTAGGCATTTTTATATTTAATGATACTACTATACCAGCTAATATTGGGGGTATTGCTTGAGCTAGAGCTTGCATTGATTGATTAATTCCTAAAGCTTCACCTTGAGAATCATTGCTTGATAGATTAGAAATTAAAGCTGTTATATTCGGATAACTTATACCTTGCATTATAGCAATCAAAGGCATTGTTATATAAAGATAAAATGATTTTTTAGGAAAAAACCACTATTAATATTGTTAAAGACATAAGTATCAATGAATATTTTAATATTTTTTCTGGAGTATATTTTTTTGATAATTGTCTTACAATACCACCTTGAGTTAAAACTGACCATATTCCAAAAAAAGCATATAATCTGCCAATATTTGCTTGTGTATAATTAAATTCTTTTATAAGAAAAACTTGAAAAAATTGAGAAAACATTGTAAACCCTAAAGTAGTAAAAAAAGAAATTATAAATAAAATCCTTAAATTTTTTAAATCAAATATTTTAATTAAATTCTTAAAACCTTTAAAAAATTCTAAATTTGTGTCTTTTGTTTTATCTAAAGTTTCAGTGAATTTAAATAATACAAATAATAAATTAATTACAGACAAAATTCCTGCAAATATAAATGGTGTAGAATAGTTAAACCAACTAACAATTTCTGAATTTGAAAGCTCACCACCGATAAATGGACCAAAAATAAATCCTAGACCAAAAGCTGCTCCAACAAGACCAAAATTTTTAGCTTTTGTTTTTTCATCACTTATATCAGCTAATGAAGAATATATTACAGAAACATTACCACCTGATAAACCATCAATTATTCTACCTAAAAATAACATATATATATTTTTTTCTAATATACCAAAAGAAAAAATAAAATATCCAATAGCTGAACCAATTATTGAGTATATTAAAGCTTTCTTTCTTCCAATTCTATCAGATAAAGAGCCTAGTATAGGAGCACCAAAAAATTGAAAAATAGGAAAAGATGATATTAAAAAACCTAATATTATTGTTTTTTATTTGAAAAAGAAAAATTATTTGGTAATATGTCAGAATTTATTATTACTGGTGCTACAACAGGTATAATTATACCTATTCCTAGCATATCTAAAAAAACTGTTAAAAATATTGTAAATATTGAAATATTTTTGTTAGACATACTCAAAAAAATTACAAAATAAATATAAATTTTAAAAACATAAAAAATAAAATATTACTTTTATAAATAAAAGTTATTAAATTTATTTAATACTTAAAATTTTAGAGAACCTTCAATATTAAGATATTTTTTTTGAAAAAAGTAAAAGAATTACTTTTTAATGTAAATTAATAAAATTAGAATATAATTATAATATGTTCGATTTTATAGAAATTGAAAATGATAATAAATTAAATTTACATAATCAAATTAATAATATAATAGATATACCTGAACATCAGTATATAAATTTATTTGATTTAAAAAATATAGAACCTGATAAAAATTTATTAAAGCTTATAAATAAATCAATTATAAAAAAATATAATATTATTCCATTATTTATATTAGAAAATAATCAGAAAGCAAATTTACCTAGACACTTAGAAAGTAAATATTGGGGTATTTGTTATAATAAAAATAATAGTAAGTTTATGTATATTGCACTAGAAAAAAATCTTGATAATATTATATTAAATTTTTTACAAAATATTACTAATTATTCCATTATAGCAATTCCTATAAAAAAAGAAACTGTTATAGATTACTATAAAATAGAATTAGAAGAAAAGAAAGAAAATGTATATGATATTAAATTTTTTGTAAAAGAAAATTTATTATATATAGTATTTTTTTTCTTTATAGTATCATTATTAATTTCGCTTAAAATATATATATAGCAAAAGGATAAGATGGAACAAATAATAAGAAATCTTATATCATATAATCCACAAAAATTCAAATTATTAACAGAATTAATAGAAGATGATGCTGAATCATCAAGAGGTATCTTTGTTAATAGAACTCTTAAAATGGATGAAATAAAATATATAGGTTTCGATATGGATTATACTTTAGCTATATATAATAAAAAAGAAATAGAAGAATTAGCATTTAATCTTAGTATTGATTCATTAATAAAAAATAAAAATTATCCTGAAATAATAAAAGAAATAGTCTATGATCCTTATTACGTTATAAGAGGATTGGTTATAGATAAAGTAAACGGAAATATTTTGAAGTTGGATAGACATAAATATGTTAGAAGAGCAGAGCATGGGAAAAAAAAATTAACAAACAAGGAGATAAGAGATTACTACCCAACAGGAAAAATAAAACAATCAGATGAACAATTTATTTCAGTAGATACCTTGTTTTCTTTACCTGAAGCACATATGTTCTGTTGTTTTGTTGATTTAAAAGATAAAGGTCTTTTAGAAGGTGATTACTCAAAATTATTTGATGATATAAAAGAATGTATTGATACTGTTCATAGAGATAATAGTTTAAAAAGTATTGTCTCTAGTGATTTAAAAAAATATGTTTATAAAGATTTAAGACTACCTTTGGTTTTAGATAAATTTAGAGAAAAAGGTAAAAAATTGTTTTTACTAACTAATTCAGAATGGACATATACAAATACAATAATGACATATCTATTAGAAAATACTATTTTAGAATACAAATCTTGGACAGATTTTTTTGATATTATTATATGTCAAGCAAAAAAGCCTGATTTTTTTGTAAAAAAAAATCCTTTTTATGAAATTGATATAAATACTGGTGATAAAATAAGAGAGGTAAATAACTTTGAGAAAAATAAAATTTATGCTAATGGAAATTATAATCAGTTTGAAGAAATAATAGGCTCTTTAGGTGATCAAGTTTTATACATAGGTGATCATATATACGGAGATATATTAAGGTCAAATAAAGATTCTGGGTGGAGAACAGTTCTTGTAATAGAAGAATTAGAAGAAGAGTTAGAAAAATTACAATATGTTTCACAAGATTTAAAAAATATAAAGAAAAAAAGAGAAAAAAAAGATAAGGTAGAATATGAATTAAAAATGTACATGAATAAGTTAAAAAAACTAGAAACATTAAAAAATAGTGCTCAATTAACAGAGAAAGAAATAGAGTTAGTTGATAAAGCAATTGAAGTTTTTAATAATGAATTGAAAATGTTAGAGGAAAAAATAGAAAAATTAGCAAGACAAATTGACATTATAAGTAATAAAATTGATTCAACTTTTCATCATAAATGGGGACAAATTTTTCAAGAATCTTATGAAATAAGTAGGTTTGGTGATCAAGTAAAGGATTATGCTTGTATATATACAAGTAGATTAAGTAATTTTTTCTTTTATCCTGTGAATAATTATTTCAAATCTCAGAAAGATATTATGCCTCATGAAGTTCAATATCAGAAATATTCTTAAAATTAGATTTTAGAAATGTTTTGGTAACTTGTCTTTAAATTCTCTGTAGTTAAATAATACCAAATAGTTAGAATTATTCCTTTTAAAGATGTTGTTAAGCCTATTGCTACCCATATACCATTAGCACCATAAAAATTTGACAAATAGTAAGCAATAGGAATTCTTAGTATATTTAAAGGTAATCCTATAATAATAGGAGGTAATGTATTACCTTTTCCTGAAAATATACCTTCCATAACAATTTCCATAGCTAAAAATACTTCAGTAAAAGCTATTACTTTTAAGTAATTTGTAGCATAATTTAAAACTTCTTTCTCTTTTGTAAAAATAGATGCTATTTTTTCATTAAATAAAAATAATATTAAACAATAAAAGAGTGTGAAAGTACATGAATAGTACAATATATTAATTGCTATTTTATGAGCTCTATAATAATCTTTAGCACCTATATTTTGACCTACTAGTGTAGTAGCTGCTATAGAAAAACCTAAAGAAAATGTATAAGCTATAGATTCAGTATTATGACCTATCCCAAGAGCTGCTATTGGATAATGACCAAAAGTTGATATTATTCTTGTCAAAAATAAATAAACTATACAAAATATAACTCCATTAGCTGCTATAGGTATTCCTATAAATGAGATACTTTTAAATACTTTAAAATCAAAAAAGTTTTTAAATTTAGTGTTTATAATATTTCTATTTTTCAAAATATATATACAAGCTGTTATATCAAATAATTGTGATATAAAATTTGCTATAGCTATTCCAGAAACTCCAAAATTAAAGTAAAAAATAAAAATAGGATCCAGTAAAGCATTTAAAGTTAAATAGAATGAAGCTATTTTTAAAGGAGTTTTTGTATCACCTATTCCTCTAAATATAGAATGACAAGTTGATGAAATTATATAAAGTGGTAATATACATATAAAAGGTATTAAATATGTTAAGGCGACACTTGTAACATCTTTATTTAATTTCACAATATATAAAAATATGTTTTCTAAATTTGGTAAAAATAATAATCCTACTATTAAAGATATAATTAAACCTAATCTAATCCCATAAAAGCTTACTTTATTTAGATTTTCATTATCTTTTGCTCCATAATATCTAGCTACTAATGAATTAACCCCTACTTCTGTAATTGAAACAATTGAAAATATCATCCATATAATAAAACTTGAACTAGTAACTCCTGCTAAACTAAATGAACCTAACAAACCAACCCATATAGTATTTATTATATGATAAGAAGTACCTAATAACATTTGTATCATTGTTGGAAAAGCAATATTATAAACAGCTCTAAATATGCTGTCTTTATTATCATTCATAAAATTAGGTTTAATTAGTTAGTTTTTTTTATTGTAGCTTGTTGATAGCACTTACAGGACAACCTGCCATAGCTTCATCACATTGAGCTATTTCGGCATCAGTTGTAGGTTGATTATAAAGAAATGCGTGACCATTTTCTATTTTGAAAAAGTTAGGTGCCGTTGTTACACATGCGTCACATTCTATACACTTTTCATCAACATAGAATAAACCTGGTACATTTTCAGGAAAAACTTTAGAACCATCAGGACTTGTAGCTGGTAATTGTCCTTTTTTAACTTCATTAACTTCAGCTTTAACTTCTTCCTTAATTTCTTCTTTTGGTATTTCTTTTTTTGTATCTTCTAAATCTTTTAACAATTCTTTTATTTGATTTAACTTATCAATAGGTGCTTTTTCTATTAATGACTTTAATAACTGAATTTCTTCTTCTTTATTAATAGCTAGATCTTCTTTCTTTTCTTCTATTTTTTTAACTTCTTCTTTTTTTTCTTCTTTTGTTTTAGGTTTTTCTGAAACTTGTGAATTAGATAAATTCATCATTATATCTCCATCATTTCCTATAGCACCTACAGGACAGCCTGCTAGAGCTTTATTACACAATTCTATTTCTTCAGGAGTTGTTGGTTGATTATAAACATAAGCATGTTGTTCATTTAGTTTGAAAAATTTAGGTGCTGTAGCTGCACAAGCATCACAAACAATACATTTTTCATCAACGTAAAATTTACCAGGTTTATTTAAAGGAAATCTTTTTGACCAATCAGCTTTTTCTCCGCTTCCTTCTTTTTTATGTTCTTTAGTGTCTGGTTTTTTAGTAAGAGCTATTCTTTCATCTACTTCTTTTAATATTGCTTCTAATATTACATAATTTGGTATTTCAGAAGTGTATCTATTACCTTCTTTATAATATTCAGATATTTTAGCTTCTATTAAGTCTATAAACATTTGCCACCTATCTTGAAATTCTCCCGGTTTATAAACAGAATTAAGAAATTTTAATGCTATATCTTTCTCAACATTTTCTATGAGATTCTTTATTTCTTTTGCATCTGGGATTTTTAGTTCATTATATGAACTAGTATATTTTAATTGTCCAACTTTTACTCTTAAACCTGAAAATATAGCAAAAACATAAGCTCTAAAATAATTTGCTGCTTCTCTTTTTGTATAAAAGATTAAACTTGAGTTAGCACCTTTGACAATTAAACTCATTACGTCAGAAACGAAAATATCAAAAATATTTTTATCTTCTATAGTTACAATTTCTTTTAACTTTTCTTCTTCTTCCTTATAATTTATATAAAAAAATTTTCTCTTTTTAACATCAAAAAATTGTTTAGATCTAAGTCTTAATCTGTCATAATATTCTTTATGTTTATTTAGAGCTTCCAATTTATTACTAGCATATTCAACTAATACATCTTTTTCACCATCATTAATAACAATACAATAATTAAATTTATTTAAATCATAAAAAAGACTATCTAATGGGCTAAACTCCATAGGGTAGGTATCTATTTTTACATTTAAATATCTATCTTCTTTTATAGGATTTTTCAATATTTTCATAATTTAAAAAATTTCCTTTTATCTTATACAAATATAAAGTTTAGCATATAAAAATATTTGTTAAGTTAAATATTTTAAAATAGTTTTAAATAATTACTTTATATAATATACTTTTAATGTATTACAAGGGTAAGATAAAAAGTTGGATAGTAAAAAGTTTCATATAACGGTTTTAATAACATATTTTTGTGCTGGATTAGCTTTTTTTCTAGACTATATAACTAAAGAAATGGTTAAAAGTCATTTTCCTAATATAGGTGATTATAAGGTAATATTTGATTGGCTTTGGTTTACTCATGTTGTTAATTATGGAGCTGCTTTTAGTTCATTTTATGGTCAAAGACTTTTGCTTTCAATTTTTGCTTCAGTTATATCTATAGGAATAATAGTTTATGAAAGAAAAACATATAAGACAAGAACAAAATTATTGTCAGCAAGCTTAGGTTTTTTATTAGGTGGTGCATTGGGAAATCTTTATGATAGAATTTTGTATGGAAAAGTTACAGATTTTCTTGATTTAAGATGGGCATGGGATGATTTATCACCAATAGTTTTATTTGGAAAAACTATTTTTTCAGGAGTTAAAAAAGGTGATAATATATGGGCAATATTTAATGTTGCTGATATATGTATAAATATAGGTATAGGGCTTTTAATTTTATACTTTATATTTCAGGAAGGTAAAGAAAACAAAAAAGTAAATAAAAAAGAAAATGAAGTTAAAATATAAAAAAAACATTTATTTTAAATAAAACATTTAGAAAACTAAATCATGTATAAAAACGATAATAATAAAAAAATATTATTTCTAGCTTTAACTTCTTTAGGAGTAGTTTATGGAGATATTGGAACTAGTTCTTTATATGCTATAAAAGAATGTTTCAATGGTATTCATGCTATTTCTTTAAATGAATTAAATGTTTTAGGTATTTTATCTTTAGCTTTTTGGTCATTAACAATAATAATATCTTTAAAGTATATTACTTTTGTAACAAAAGCTGACAATCATGGTGAAGGTGGAATGTTTGCATTACTTGCATTAATACCTATAAGTAAAGCAAAACTTGGTAATTTAAAAAGTAGGTTTATAATATTTTGTGGTCTTCTAGGTGCATCGTTATTATATGGTGACGGAGTAATTACACCTACAATATCTGTATTGTCAGCAATAGAAGGATTAGAAATTGCAACTGAAACAGCAAAAGATTTCACTGTTATACTTACATGCTTAATACTATTTACATTATTTTATTTTCAAAAGCAAGGTACAACTAAAATAGGAAAAGTTTTCTCACCTATAATGTTTTTATGGTTTTCTACATTATTTATAATAGGTTTAATAAATTTAATTAATAATCCATTAGTTTTAAATGCAATAAATCCTTATTATGCAATACTATTTTTTATAAATAATACTTTTTCAGGATTTATAATTCTTGGTTCAGTTGTTTTATGTATTACAGGAGGAGAAGCTTTATATGCTGATATGGGACATTTTGGACGTAAGCCCATAAAACTGTCATGGTTTAGTTTTGTTTATCCTTCTCTTATATTAAATTATTTTGGACAAGGTGCTTTGATTTTAAAAGATTCTAGCACGGTAAATAATCCTTTTTATAATATGGTTCCAAAAAGTTTTGTAATACCAATGGTTATATTATCAACAATGGCTACCATAATAGCATCTCAAGCTCTTATATCAGGGATTTTTTCAATAACTAGACAAGCAATACAACTAGGTTATTTACCGAGATTAAATATAGTTCACACATCAGAAGAAACGGAAGGACAAATATATATACCATTTGTTAATAAATTAATGATGATAGCTTGCATACTAGTGGTCTTAACATTTAAAGAGTCAAGTAAATTAGCTGCTGCATATGGAATGGCTGTAACAACTGATATGGTATTAACATCCATTTTATTCTTTTTTGTTTTGTATAAAACATGGAAATGGAATATATACAAATCTATTTTATTAGTTTCATTTTTCTTAATTTTTGATTTATCATATTTTTTAGCAAATATTTTAAAATTTTTTGATGGAGGATGGTTTCCTTTAACTATTGCTTTAACAATTTTATTTATAATGCAAACTTGGCGAGAAGGTAGAGAAATATTAGGTAAGAGAATAAAAGCTCTAAAATTACACAGCATACCTACAACTAATTTATCAGCACTTTCAACTCAAATAAAAGGAACAGGCCCATTAACAGAATCTCTTGTAAATAATGAAAGTATTGGATTACCAATAGAAGAATTAGTAAAACAATTAACTTATAATATAGTTACAAGAGTTTATGGGAATGCAGTCTTTATGACTGTTTCACTTAAAGGAATACCACCTGTTTTGTTACATCATATAAAACATAATCAAGTTTTACACGAAAGAGTAATTTTAATGTCTATAAAATCTGTTGATATACCTTATGTAAAAGAAAATAGGTTAGAAATAAGAGATATAGGTTGTGGTTTTTATCAGTTAATAGCTTTATATGGATTTATGGAAACACCTAATGTAATAGATATATTAAAAAGTGCTAATGAATTAGGATTTAATATTGATATAGAAGAAACTACCTTTTATTTGGGTAGAGAAAGTATTATAGATACAGGTAAAATTAAATTATCTAAAATTAAAAAAGAATTATTCATATTTATGTCAAGGAATGCTCAAAGTGCAACTGCCTATTTTTCAATACCACCAAGTAGAGTTGTAGAAATAGGTATGCAAATAGAAATTTAACTTGCTCTAAACATTGTTATGATTTGTCCATCACTTCTTTTTAATTGCATTGATGAAGAATCAGAAGAAACTATACCTTGATATGTAACATTACCTGAATAAGCTTTTCTAACTTGTAAAATTATTTGATTACCGCTTATTTGACCTATGACTTGACCTTCTAATTGTCCTTGGTAATAGGCTAATCCGACAACTTGATTACCGTTTTGTTGTAATCTCATTTGTGCTTCACCAATGCCTGATATTATCCAAACTCCAGTTACTTCTGGACCAAATATATTACTACATGCAAATATTAATATACTTGTAAGTAAAATTAATACTTTTTTTTTCATATAAATAATTATAACTCAAGAAAATTCATAGCTTGATAAACTTTAGTGCCAATGAGGAGATTTGAACTCCTGACCTGCTGTTTACGAGACAGCTGCTCTACCTCTAAGCTACATTGGCACAGAAGTTATTATAACATAGGTAATAAAATAAAAGTTATGTTTAAGTATAGTTCAAGAATTTTAATAAGATTAAATTTGTTACAAAAAAAATTATTAATAATCATTTGTAAGAAAATAGTTCTGTATATACTGCTCCTTGTTGTGTTAATTCAGATTTAAAAAGCTTAATATTATTAATACAAATCTTGATTTTATCTTTGTAATTAAATAATGGTATGATATTTTTTACTCTAGCAATAGTTATATGTGGTAAAAATTTTTTGTCTCTTTTAAAACCTAAATTATATATTTCTTTATCATACTCATTTATAATTTCATCTAAAAAATTATTTGTTTCAAATTTTAGAGCTATTACAGAAACTTTTTTTGGATTTGGTAAGTAAATAATTTTTGTTCCGTATAATTCTATATCTTGAAATTTTATTTTTTTAATTATTTCTATAATAAGTTTTATTTTTTCTTCTTCTATATTACCAAAAAAGAATAATGTTAAGTGAATATTATCTTTTTTAACTAAATTTACATTTAGATGTTTTATTAATTCCTGAATTTTAGTAACTTTACTTAATGACTCATTTTTTAATGTAAATGCTATAAATGTTCTCATTTTTCTAATTTTTTATATAAAGATTTTGTTTCATTTATTTCTAAAAATTCACCTATTGATAGTAATAAGAGGAAAAAAACCAATAAACCACATAAAAATATCATGTGTTCTACCACTATTTATAAATAAATAACAAGAAAGTAGCAAAAAAGTAATCATCTTAAAATTTGCATTTACTAATTTATATTTTATTATTAAGTAAATTTTTTCATTTATTTTATTTTCTAAATTAGATATTTCTTGTTTTATAGTTTCTTCTATTTCATTCATAAATATTTACTTTAAACATCAAAAGTTTTTAAAATAATAGTATATAAGAGTTTATAAAAAAAATAATCTTATAGTAATCTTAATAAAAATTTATTTTGAATGATATAATTTTTCACTCGAATGCAACACTTATCAATTTTAGAAAGTAGATATGATAATTGTTTTAGCCATGCAGTGAAATATTTACATTACTTTACATATCAGTACTTCACTAAAATGCAACACTTTTTTAGAATTAATTAGAATGAATGTTTATGCTATATAAGATAGTCTAAAACCGACTGTTGAAAAAGTATTTGTTCTAATATATACGAAGTTTAATGAAAATAATCCTGAATTGAAAATATTAATAAAAGTAATTTTTATAGATTTATAGATAAAATTTTAAAAGAATTTTTAGATAGCTATAACATAATAATTACAGACAATATCAGAAAACATTATTTTAAAGAGAGTATCCTAGTAATGTAGCCTTTATAAATACTATTCCATATACACCAGAATTAAATCCAGAAAAAAAATATTTGGAAGTATTTAATTAAAATAATGATTTAGGATATAAAAATTTTAATAATATTGAATAATTAAAATTATTGATTTTTAAAAAATTAGTAAGTATTTCTCATAGTAGATATAAAAGTTTAACTAGCTATAAATATATATCAAAAGCTATTAATGCATTATCAATTTAATAAACTTGGTATAAGCATACAAAAGTCTATTATCTATTATATGCATTTATTAATTTTCTTGTTTTAATACTTTATTAACTTATTTATTTCTTATTATTTATCTTATTATTTATGTTATTTGGTTATATATCTAGTACAATAAGTCTATTGTTAAAATCCTTAAATTAATTTAAGTCAAAAAGTCTATTATGATTAATAGTTTTAGATAATAAATTAAATTTATTAAAAAACTCTTTGTTTTTTTTTCATATCAGTTTTTATCTCTAATATAGTTGTATTTTTACTTTTGAAAAAATATTCAATACTTTTTTCTAATTCTAGCATAGAGCTAACAGAAAAATATTCAAATCCAAAAGCTAAGAATTCAATTGGATAATTTTGTGGAGTATTAAAGTATTTAATTTTATTTTCAAATTTTGAAGGTCCTTCTATCATATCAAATATACCACCACCATTATTATTTAAAATAATAATTTTTAAATTAGAAATTTTTTTTGAAAGCTTATTATTTACATAATTATTTATTATTCCATTGTAATCATAGATAAAAGATAGATCACCAAGAATAACAATATTTAGTCTATCTGAAACAAGAGAATGTCCAACAGCTGTACTTAAAACACCATCTATGCCACTTGTTCCTCTATTAGAAAAGATTTTTATATTTTTAGATAATAAAAATCTTATAGATAAAAGACTAAAATATCTTATTACCATACTATTTCCTATATGTAAATTTATTTTATTTGGTAAATAATCTATTATTTTTTTTATTACTAAAAATTCATTAAAATCTTTTTCATTATCAAAAAAATTATTTATTTTAAAAAATACTGATTCATCTACACTTTTCCAATATCTTACAAATTGATTATCTTCTTTTGAAATTTTTAGAGAATTAAAGAAATCTGCTATGTCAGAATTTACAATTTCTGTTAGTGAATTATATAAATCTCCATAAATAGATAAATCACTTCTTATATGCCAATGTTCTTTTGGTTTAAATTTTTTTAAAATATTTTTTGTAGATTTTGAAACTATTGATGTTCCTATTGTTATTAATAATTCAGGTATTAAATTCTCCACTTTTTTAGAATTAAATATAAAATCATGATTATATACATTTAAACATTTTTCTTTTGATGAGAGAATATCACCAATTATTACACAAGAATTTGTTTCTTTTAATTTTTTCAAAGTATTTTCTAACTTTAAGTTAAAATTATCCATTCCACATAAAATCATTCTTTTTTTATATTTATTCCATTTTTCTTTAAAGTATTTAATATTATCTATTTTATATTTACATTTTTCTTGATTTATTATTTTTATTTTTTTATCATAAATAAATTCTTCATTGTCTTTTGGATACAAAGGTTCTCTTAATGGTATATTTATATGAACTGGTCCTTTTACAGGAAATAAACACTTGTTTAATGCTTCATTTACTATTCTATTTGAATAATTTAAGTTATCTTCTTCTTTTGGTTCAATAGGTAAATTATAACTTGCTAATATATAATTATTGTATATATTATTTTGTCTAATAGTTTGGTTATCGTATTGATCTATATTTTCAATAGGTCTGTCAGCAGTGAGAATTAATAAAGGTATTCTTTTATAATAAGCTTCAGAAATTGCTGGTGCATAATTCAAAACAGCAGTACCAGAAGTACATATTAAAGCTACTATTGAATTAGTTTCTTCAGCAATTCCTAAAGCTATATATGCAGCACTTCTTTCATCTAATATTATAAAATCCTTAAATTTATGATATTTTGCAAATGCTAAAGTTATTGGTGCTGACCTAGAACCTGGAGAAATTACTAAATATCTTATACCTTTTCTATAACAGATTTCTACTAAATCTAATATATGTTTTTTAAATATCATTTAATACTTTTTAACTGTTTCAACCATTGTTTTTACATTTTCAACAGGTATATCAGGTAAAATTCCATGACCAAGATTGAAAATATAACCTGTTTCTTTTCCAAATTTATTAATTGTTTCTATAACTTTATTTTTTACAAATTCTCTGTTACCATAAAGATAACAAGGGTCCATATTACCTTGTAATGATACTTTATCACCTACTTTTGACTTTGCATAAGCCAAATCAGTCATCCAATCTATACTAAGAGCATCAGCTCCCGTTTCAACCATTTTTTCTAAAATATTTCCTGACCCATTTATATATAAAATTATTGGTATATCATATTTAGATTTAATACTAGATATTATCTTTTTTTGATAGTAAAAAGCATATTTTTCATAATCATTAGGTGCTAAAACACCTGCCCAAGTATCAAATATTTGTATTATATCAGCTCCACTCTCTATCTGATATATAAGATGCTTAATTATAGTTTCAGTTATTTTTTCCATTAATAATAAAAATATTTTTTCTTTATTAAACATAAAAGATTTTATTTTAGTAAAATTTTTGCTACTTCCACCTTCTAATATGTATGAAGATAATGTCCAAGGAGCACCAGAAAATCCTATTAATGGTTTATCTTTAGGTAATTTTTGTTTAAACATTTTTATAGAATCACCAATAAATTTCATATCTATTGTAGGATTTGGTATTTTCAAATTTTCAACATCTTTTAAATCTTTAATTTTATAATCCAGTTTAGGTCCATGATTTTTTTCAAAAGTAACTTTTACTCCCATAGCTTCCACAGGAACTAAAATATCTGAAAATATTATTCCTGCATCAACACCTATTATATTAACAGGTTGCACAGAAACTTCTACTATAGCCTCAGGTGTCTTGCACATTTCCATGAAATCATAGTTTTGTCTAACTTGATTATATTCTTTTAAATACCTACCTGCTTGTCTCATTATCCATACAGGTATTCTATCTATCTTCTCTTTTCTGATAGCTTTTATTAATAAATAATTTTTACTCATAATAGTAAAATATAAAATTTATTTTTTTCAATTAGTTAAAAAATTAATATTAATTTAGTCATATTTCCTATATTACATTTTCATTTTGGTGCTTTACTAGTATTGGGAGTAGGATTTTGTTTATTATTTCCTTTTTTAAAAGGATTATCTTCATCTAAATCAAAGTCTTTTTGAGGTTCATTTATCGGTAAATCCTTATCTTTATTATCATCATCAGGTATTATGAATTCAGCTTCAACAGGTTTTTCTATTTTATTTTTATTCTCTTTAGCAAAAGCTTCAAAATTTTCAGAATTAGCATAAAATATTGCTTTTTCAGCAGATAACCAATCTTCATTTTCTCTTTTTATCTTAACATTACCAAGTAAAGTAAAAGTTTGTTTATTATCATCATATATAAACTTATCACCAATTCCTTCTCTATATTTATCAGCGACAGTTTGAACTATTTTAACATTACCATTACCAATAGCATTGTTAGTTTTCTGATAAATAATTATTTTATCAGATTTAATATCTATTTTTTCTTTAACCAATCTTTCATTTTCTTTATCTTCTTTTGGATCTATAATTTTTTCTTCAACTAACCAATCACCTTTTATTTGAATTAAATTAGCATTTTTGTCTAATGTAATAGTATCAGTGTTTTTATTTTTATCATTTTTTATTGTAATAATATCAGCTGTAGCTTTTTTTTCTTTTTGTAAAAAAATTGCATTTCCTGTAAAAATTGCATCTCCGTTACTTGTCCAATATTCTACTTTATCAGATTTTATAACAGACCGGGATTTTTTAATTGAATATTCTATTTTTTGTCTATTTGTAGCTTTTTCATCTCTTTTTAGTTTAGTGTTTTCTTCTCTATCAAATCTAACTTTATTTTCTAAATATACTTTTTTATCTCTATGATAAACTATCATTTTATTAGCTGAGATATCAGTCTTTCTCTTATTTTCTTCTTTATCTAAATGAATAATTCTAACAAATTTATCTATATAAGTTATTTTTTCCTCTTCTTTATATAATGCTTCTGATGTGTATATTGTTACATTATCTTGAATTATTTTAACATGACCTTTTGCTAAAGCTGTTTTAGATTTTTTATCATACCTTAATTCATCACAATATATTTTTAGTTTATTATCTTTTTTCTCTTCTTCTTTTATTACTTTATTTTGAGCATAAGTAGTATAAAAAAATGAATAATTTACAAAAAATATTGATATTATTATTAATAATATTTTTTTCATTTAAAATAAAACATAAATTTTAATTTGATTTAGATAACCAATTATAGGCTAAATAAGACAAAGAAGCTACACCTATTGGTATAGCATTTTCATCTATGTCAAAATATGGACTATGTAAAGGAGCAGTAATACCTTTTTCTACATTTCTAACACCTAATCTTAGAAAAGTTCCAGGGACTTTTAATAAATATTCTCCAAAATCTTCACCACCCATACTAGGGTATTCAAGTTCAATTATATTTTCTTTTCCGAGTAAATCTTTTAAAGTATTAATTGAAAATTCTGTTGTTTCATTATTATTTACAACAGGAGCTGTTCCATAACTATAATCAAAACTATAAGAACCACCATAAGAAGAAGTTATGCCTGAAAGTACATTTTCAATCCATATAGGAATTTGTTCTCTTAAATTTATACTTAAAGTTCTTACAGTTCCCGAAAGTTCTACTTCATCAGGTATAACATTTTCAGCATTACCACCTTTTATTTTACCTATAGTTATTACAGCAGGATGCAAAGGATCTACTTTTCTACTTACAATATGATGTAGAGAATTTATTACTTGTGCTGCTATTAATACAGTATCAACACCCATATGTGGTCTTGATGCATGACAACCTTTACCTTTTATTTTAATATGAAAAATATCAGCTGAAGCCATTAATTGTCCTTTACGAGTTCCTATTTTACCACAATCTATTTCAGGAAAAACATGTAACCCAAATATTGCTGAAACATTATTTAATACACCTTCTTCAACTAATTTTTTAGCTCCTTCTTTATCAGTTCTTTCTTCAGATGGTTGAAATATAAGTTTAACATTTCCAGGTATTTCATCTTTAATTTCACTTAATAATTTTGCCACACCTAATAAAATAGCTGTATGAACATCATGACCACAAGCATGCATAACTCCATCTATTTTTGAACAATAAGTTTTTTCTGTTTTTTCTTTTATTGGTAATGCATCCATATCAGCTCTAAGTGCAACTGTAAAATCAGACTTACCTTGTATAGTAGCTACCAAACCACAAGTTTTACCAATATTTTTTTCTATATTGTCTATACCAAAACTTTTTAGTTTATCTATAACAAATCTTGATGTATTATATTCTTCACCACTTAATTCAGGGTTTTGATGTAAATAATTTCTCCACTCTATAACTTCATCTTTTATTTTATTTGATAAATACAATATTTTATCTCTAATCATAAACTAATTCTTTATTTAAAATTTTATCTTTAGAATCTAATATATTTATAAAATCTATTCCATCAGTAACTTCTAAATCTTCAGTATTTCTTTTTAGCAAATCAAAATTATATAATTCTCTATCTAAAAGATGAGAAGCAGAAACTCTTTGTAAAGAATTAAAAATATTATCTAATCTTCCAGGATAATTTTTTTCCCAATTTTTAAGAATATCTTTTATAACCTTTCTTTGCAAATTTTCTTGAGAACCACACAAATTACAAGGGATTATAGGAAACTTTTTAATTTTAGCATATTCTGTTAAATCATCTTCATAGCAATAAGATAATGGTCTTATTACAATATTTTTACCATCATTACTTCTTAATTTAGGTGCCATTGCTTTCAATCTTCCTGAAAAAAACATATTTAAAAATAAAGTTTCTATAATATCATTTCTATGATGTCCTAAAGCTATTTTTGTAGCTCCTAATTCATTAGCTGTTGAGTATAATATGCCTCTTCTAAGTCTTGAACAAAGACTACACATTGTTTTTCCTTCAGGTATTTTTTCTTTTACTATGCTATATGTATCTTTTTCTACTATCTTAAAATCAATTCCTAAACTTTTTAAATAATTAGGTAAAATATCCTGAGGAAAACCTGGTTGTTTTTGGTCTAAATTTACAGCTACTATTTCAAATTTAATTGGTGATGTTTTTTGAAAATGTAATAATAAATCAAGCATGCAATAACTATCTTTTCCACCAGATAAGCAAACCATTATTTTATCATTAGGAGCTATCATTTTATAATCATTTATTGCTTTTCCTACTTGATGTCTTAATCTTTTGAATAGTTTGTTTTTTTTCGTAATCTTTATTCATATCTATATTTGATTTCTAATAATTTAATAATTCATCTTTATTTATTATAGTTATTTGTTGATGACTAATAGATATTACACCTTCATCTTGTAATTTATTTAATGCTCTAGTAACAGTTTCTCTAGAAGAACCAACAATATTAGCTAACTCTTGATGTGTTATTTTTAAATAATTAATGCTATCTTTATCCATACCTTTATATGCTTCTTGTTCTATTTTTAAAAGATTATATATTGCACTTGCAACTCTACCATGAACATCTTTAAATGCTAAATCTTGAACTTGTTCATTTATTTGTCTTATTCTTCTTGTTAAGTCTTTCATTATTCTTAATGCAATTGAAGGATTTTCTATTATCAATCGTTCAAAATCTTTTCTGTTTATTGATAATAAAATTACTCCATTATCCATTGCTTCAGCTGTTGCAGATCTTGGTAAATCATCAAAAATTGACATTTCACCAAAAAAATCACCTGATTTTAATATTGTAAGAGTTTTTTCTCTACCATCTAAATAAATTTTAGAAATTTTAATTCTACCATTTTTTATTATATATAGAGCATCTCCATAATCACCTTCATGAAAAACGATATTTTTTTTAGAATAATGCTTTTCATATGTAATAGTAGCTATTTTAAATAAATTATTTTCATCAACCCCAGAAAAAATTGGAACCCTTCTAAGAAAAAGAGCTCTCGATTCTAAATCGAACTTTTTGTTATAAGAAGTTGATACCATAATTTATATAAATTTTAAAATAATGACTTTAAAATTTTACTTTATTTTAATAAATTTAACAAGTTATACATTTTTAACAACCACTAGCAAGAAGTCATTAACTTCTATAAGTTGAGGATAAATTGCTATTTTTCTCTTGGTTTCCTCTTGATAATAGGGTTGTTGCATTCTAGTAATTATTTTTTTATATAAATACAATATACACTATAATCCTTAATGAAAAAGGAGAGAATTGTCTTAAATCTTGTGTATGAAAATCCCAAAAACATTTTATAGATTGATTTTAAATATGTATAAACACAACTTTCTTGATAAATCTTGAAAAAAATAGCAATCCATCCCCCACTTTTACTTTGTAAGTGGGAGACTTCTTGCTAGGTAGTATTAAAAACTTATTTTCTCTTTTATACCTTCTTTTTTTAATATCAATTGATTAACTTTTTGAAAATCAATTTTATTTTTATATTTTGAAATAATATCTTCTATTTTATCTTTGTAATTATAGTTTTCTATACTACTTTTATAAACTTCTAAAAATATATTGTTATCTTCAATATATAATTTTATTGGTTCATTAATTACAATAAATTTTTCATTAATATTTATGTTATTAAACAAATCTAAAGCATCATTACAATTCAATTTTATAGTTTTATTAATTTTAGAAAAACTTTCACTATTGAGACCATTAGTGCAATGAATACCATTTCCTAACCAATCTAAACCTATCCAGTAAGCACCAAGTTTTGATGATAATTTATTTTTGTTTTGAATAATTATTTTATTTAATATAGTACTATCTAACCCTTTATCAGGATTTTTTATTTTATATGTAATTTTATATTCTTTGTATAGTTCAAAATTATCGTGATAAGATAATAAATTATAAGATTTAAACTTTTTGTTTCTTACCAAATATAATTTTCTTTCAGGAGAATTTAATATAAGTCCATTAAAATTTGTGTTTAATTCGTAATATTTATCTACTAAAACTTTTTGATTAGAAAATAATGTTTTTATATTTTTATTTAAAAACAAGATATCAGAGAAATTTTTATTATACTTTTGAGATATAGAGTATAAACTTTCTCCTTTTTGGCTTATATGGTATATTTCTTTTTTTATAATAGGATTTATTGTTATTATAGTATTTTCTGATTTTGTTTTTTTAGTATTCTCTAATAATAATCTTGTTCCTATTACAAGTAAATAAGGATTTTTTATATTATTATCAGCAATTATTTTATCAGGATTTAGAGAAAATTTTTTTGCTATTTTATAAACATCTTCATTAGGCTTTACTTCATAAAATACTTTTTCTTTATAAGGAAGAGTTTTAAAACCTTTTATTTTTACTTCAGTATTTTTTTTTATATAATTACTTTTAAAAAAATTTTCTGACAATATAATATGATAATCAATATCAAATTTCTCAGCTATTTTAAATATACTTTCATCTTTCTGAGTTATATATATAACTACATCATCTTTTTGAGAAAAAGAATTTTTACTTATTAAAAGTATAAAAATAATAATTATTAAACTATAATTTTTTAAATATTTCATCAACTGCATCATAAGTAGTTTTTTTATTTAAAACTGCATCTTTTATTATATTACTTATTTCTTCATCTTTTAATTTATTTTCTAAATATTTTCTTATTTTATTTTCTAATAGTAAGATAATTTCATTTTCCGATTGAATATATTTTCTTTTTTCTATTTCATTAGATTTAAACAAGTAATTTTTATGTTCATTTATTTTTAAAAAGAGTTCTTCTATACCTTCATTTTTAAAAGTAGAAGTCATTATAACTGGAGTCTTCCAACCAGATTTATTACTTTCATGGACTAATGTTTCTATATTTATTTTTGTTCTGTTAGCACCTGGTAAATCAGATTTATTTATTACAAAAATATCTGCAATTTCCATTATACCTGCTTTTATAGCTTGTATATCATCACCTGATTCAGGATTAAGAACTAAAACAATTGTATCAGCTGTTTTTATTATTTCTACTTCAGTTTGTCCTGTTCCTACGGTTTCAACTATTACAATATCAAATCCAAAAGCAGAAAGTATTTTACATGCTTTTAATGTTGATAATGCTAAACCGCCTGATTGTCCTCTATTAGCCATACTTCTTATAAATACTTTTTTATCAGTAGAATGTTTAATCATTCTTATTCTATCACCTAATATTGCACCACCTGTAAAAGGACTTGAAGGATCTATAGCTATTATTCCAACAGATAAATTATTTTCTCTTATTTTTGTAATTAAAGAATCAATCAAGGAGCTTTTACCAGCACCGGGAGAACCTGTAAAACCTATGATATGAGAAGTATTTTCTATTTTTAATTTTTCAAATATATTTTTAGAATATTCATAATTATTTTCTACCAAAGTAAGTATTTTTGCTAATGCTCTTATATTACCTTGTTTAAATTTTTCTATTAAACTATCCAAATCAAACTTCACAATTATTTTACCTAGAGAGCAAGAAATTTTTGTTTAAATTCTAATTGCTTTTCTTTACTTAATTTTGATAAAGCTTTTGGGATACCTTCTTCAATCAATATATTAATTGCATCATCTTTTGATTTTATATAATTTTTGGAATAAACTGAACTAAAAAAATCTACTATATCTAATAATTCATCATCTGAAAATGTTTTTATTCTTTCATTATAAAGATTAATTAAAGATTCTTTATCTAATTTTTTACTCATACAATTTAACCTATTGTAAATTTTCAGCTATTAAAGCTACAGCTTCACCACCACCTATACATAAAGTAGCTAATCCATACTTTTTATTTTTTAATCTTAAAGCATACAATAATGTTGTTAGTATTCTAGCACCACTTGCACCTATAGGATGACCTAAAGAAACAGCACCACCATGAATATTTACTTTATCTATATCTAAACTCAACTCTTTTATAGCTGCCATAGTTACAGCTGAAAATGCTTCATTTATTTCAAATAAATCAATATCATCTATTTTTAAATTAGCTTTTTCACAAACTTTTTGTATTGCATAAACAGGTGCTGTTGTAAACCATTGTGGATCTTGTGCATGTGTTGAATATGCTAATACTTTAGCCATAGGTTTTAAATTTAACTCACTTACTTTTTTAGAAGAAGCTAATAACAAAGCTGAAGCACCATCATTTATTGATGATGCATTAGCTGCTGTTATTGTTCCTTCTTTTTCAAAAGCAGGTTTTAATGTTGGTATTTTATCAAGTTTAGCTTTAAATGGTTCTTCATCTTTTTCAAAAAACAAAACTTCACCTCTTTTTTGAGGTATTTCTACTTTTACAATTTCATCATTAAAATAACCTTTTTCTATTGCATCTAATGCTCTTTTATAACTTCTTATTGCGTATTCATCTTGTTCTTCTCTTGTAAAATTATACTTTTTAACACAAATTTCAGCAGCATTTCCCATATGAAAATTATAGTAAGGATCCCAAAGTCCATCTTTTATCATTGAATCTACAACTTGAAAATTTCCCATCTTATATCCATTTCTAGAGTTTTCTAATAAATGTGGTGCTAATGACATATTTTCCATTCCACCAAGCTATAACAATATTTGAATTACCTAGCTTTATAGAATCACAAGCTAACATTACAGCTTTTAGTCCTGAACCACATACTTTATTAATAGTCATACAAGGAGTACTTTTTGAAAGCCCAGCATATATGGCTGCTTGTCTTGCTGGTGCTTGACCTTCACCGGCAGTGAGAACATTACCCATTATTACTTCATCTACTATTTCATTCGAAATATTTACATCCTCTAAAACAGATTTTATTGTTAAACTTCCTAATTTAGTCGCAGGTATTGAAGATAAACTACCATTAAAACTTCCTATTGGTGTTCTTTTAGCACTTACAATAAAAAACTTCTTCCATAAAATTCTCCTTTGAAATTTAATAGTATATTTTATCTTTTTTCTTATTAAATGTAAAATATTTTGAGAAATTTTTAAAAATATAAAAAAATAGAATTTTAATAAAAATTTTTTCGTATAATGTAATATAGATAATAATAACTTTTTAACAAAAAATCAAGGGGGTAAAAAAATGTTAAAAAGTCATTCTAAATTAATTTTACTACTATTAGCTACGTTACCTATAAATTCTTGCTTAATTTCTGGTACTTTTGACGATATATTACCTAATAATGTTTTGGAAGATTCTGATGTATTAATAGATGGTAAAACTCTAAGACAACAAATAAATTTAAAAGTAAATAGGATTGAACTAGAAGAAAATCAAGAAGTTGATTTTACTAACTATATAGATTTAAGTAAATCAATTTTTAAAACCGGAAGAATTAGTTTGGTCATCAAAAAATAGTGATGTTGCATCAATAGACAAAACAAGTGGAAAATTAAAAACAATAAAAGAAGGAACAACTATAATAACAGTTTCTTTAAAAAGTAATTCTGATATTTTTGCAATAATAGAACTTAAAGTAGTTAAAAAAAGAACTGTTGTTTTTATGAAGATAAATCCTTCAAATTTTATGCTAGCAGTAGGACAATCAAAACAATTATCAGCAGAAGTTAATCTTCAAGATGGTCAGATAAATAGTAATGTTTCTTGGGCTTCTTCTGATAATACAATAGCTTCAATAGATAGTAATGGTAAAAGTAACAGCTTTAAAAGAAGGTAAAGTAACAATAACAGCAACATATAATCTTGATAATACATATAAAGCTATAGCAATACTAGAAGTTGTAAGTGACCCTAGTAAAGTAGTTGAATTATCACAACCGACTTCAACTCCTATTGTATTCACTCCTAGCTCAACTCCAATACCACCATTGGCTACTTCTACAGATTCTATACCAAATCTTGAAGCAACATCAACACCTAAATCTATACCTATTACAGAAGTTTTTGATTTCTTTTATGACAATAATAATAAAGGATACATAATAAAAGAATATAAAGGAAAATCAGATATAGTTAATATACCTGAGATATTTAATGGTGATAAAGTTATAGGTATAGATAGTTTTGCTTTTTATAATAAAGGGATTACAAATGTAACAATACCTAAATCTATTATTATTATTGGTAATAATGCTTTTTCAAATAATCAATTAACAAGTCTAACAATACCTGATTCTGTTACTAGTATTGGCTGGTATGCTTTTTCAGACAATCCATTGACTGAAGTTACTTTTTTAAGTAAAAATAATAAAATTATTTCTGCTGATTATTGTCAAAATTGTTATTCTCCATATATATTTGGTTATACCACTACATTAAGAACAATAAAAGGATATAGTGGATACTGGGCGGAACAATTTGCAATATATAATGGCATTATGTTTGTTGCTTTAGATTAGTTATAGAAAAAAATATGATTATGTTAAATAATTTTGAAAAAAATGGAACTTTTAAAAAATTTTTTCGTATAATAAGTTAGGTATTTTGTTATTCTTATTAAGAGGGTATAAATTATGTTAAAAAAGATTATTATAGGCAGTCTTCTTTTATCTTTAAATGCTTGTGTATTTACAGCTACAGGAAGCATAACTCCAGTAAATAAAAACGATCAACAAGGTAGTTCAAATTCAACAACAAATTCTGAAACAAATTCTAATGAACAAAGTAAATTGAAAGATATTCCAGTAAAAGAAGTTCAAGCTATACCTGATCAATTAGTAATGGTAGAAGGAAATAAATTAAAAGGAAGTGCAAGTGTTATATATACTGATAACTCAAGAAATTCTGATATAGTTTGGTCATCATCAGACAATACAATAGCATCTGTAAATCCAACAACAGGTGAAATATCAGCATTAAAAGCTGGAGTTGTTACAATAATAGCTACAGCACAAAGGGATACTTCAAAAAAAAGCTTCAATAACTGTAACAGTAAAACCAGCTGATGTTGTTGATGCATTGACAAAAATAGAACCAAAAGAAGCTACTATAAAAGTAGGTGAAACAATAAGATTTAATGCTTCAGTTCAAATGTCAGATGGTAGCACATCTCCAAATGTTATATGGACTAGTGATAATCAATCTGTAGCTACTGTATCAAATGGTTTAGTTACAGGTGTAGGCGAGGGAACAACAACAATAACTGCTACTGCTCAAGGGGACTCTACTAAAAAAGTTTCTGCTAAAGTTACAGTTACAAAATAAAAAAAATCCACTTTTTTAAAAGGAGTGGTAAACTAAAGATTTGATATGGTATTTATATTTAAAGAATATCAAATATATTTAGATCAAGAAGTTTAATTTAGTATATAGAAAAAACAAATCCAGAATATTTGTTCTTGTTTGTTCCAGTAAAATTAAAAATATTTTTGTTTGATATATTACTATTTAAATCTGATATGCCATTTTTAAATTGAACTCTATATAATGTTTTTCCAAAATTAATATTGTATTTTGTAGGTAAATTTATAACTAAATTACTAAAATTGTTTAACCAATTGAATTGTATTTTTTCATTTGACTTGTTTATAAAGAATTTTTCCTTATTCTCTTTTATTACTAAAACTTCAAAACTATTTTCAAAAAAACTTTTATCAATATTTTCACTAAATAAGAAACTAATATTTACATAATTTAGTTTGGAGAATTTTATTTCATTATTAATATTATCTTGTATATCCTCAAAGTTTTCTATATCAACACCTCCATAGATTTTTTTATTATTAATAGAAATACTTATTATTTCAGGATCATCTTTTAAAGCATAATCATTTTCAAAATTTACTTCATAAAAATTGTTACTAGATTTTTTAAAAACTTCTGTTATCTTCCTTGTTGTAAAACCACTCTTTTTTGCTTCTAAAATTAATAATGTATCTTCAGGTATATTTTTAAATTCAAAATATCCATCTTTACTAAAGTATGTAAAAAATTTCTTATCATAATTTATTTTTATATCAACATCTTTTACTATATTGTTATAAATATCTTTAACGTATCCTTTTATAATTTTTCCTTCGTCTTCCTTTTTTTCATCTTTTTTATTTTCTAAAAATGAGTAATCAGAACTTAAAATTGAAGTTTCTTTTTCTGGCAAAACTCTTATTTTCAATTTGGTAAATATATTTTTATCATCTTTAGCATATATTTTTATGCTTGTTTCTCCAACATTCATTGCTTCTATAAGTCCATTTTCAATTATTTTAACAATTTTTTCATTTTCAGACTCCCATATAACTTCATTATTTTTTCTACCATCTTTCATTATTATATTGGCTGTTATTTCAGCTTTATTGCCTTTGTTTATTTCTATTATTTCATTTTCAAAAGAATTTTTATTTAAATCAATTATTTCTAATTCTGTATAAGAAATATTTTCTTTACAAGAAAAATTTAAAAGTAATATTAATAAAAAAATTTTTTTTTTTCATGTTAAAGTAATCATATACAAGAAATTATAATTAAATTATAATGAATGTAGTTATAATTTTAAGTATAAAAAATGAAAAAATTACTTATATTTTTGACTTCATTTATATTTTCTTGTCAGTCAAGTAATATCATTGTAAAACCTTATAAAGAAGTTAATAATCTAAATAAAGAATATGTTTTGGATTTAGGATATAAAGGACCATCAATAAAAATTAATCTTAATTTTAATAAATCAAATCCATTTGTAATAAAAAATATTGATGATTCTTTTAATGGTATTAGTAGTGTTTCAAGAATAGAAATAAGACTATCTTCAAGTCAAGGAACATCATTAGCAGATAGATTTGGTAATAATTGTCCATGTCCACCAAATACAAGAAATGGTGTTGCTTATATTGATTTGATAAATCCGGCATTAAATAATTCAATAACTGTTAAAGGATTAAAACCATCAACAGATTATTACATATCAGCAAGAGCATATGCTAGCCTAAGAGTAAATGGTTCTACTCAAGAAATAAATGTAACTTCTTCGGATGGAACTCCTAGCGATACTTTAGGCGGTGGAACAAGTGGAGCATTTGGTAATTTTGGAATAAATGAAGAATACATATCTGTAGATAATAATGGAGTTTTAACTATTAATAATGATGATAATGACAATAATGTTGCTAATGGTTTAAATCCAAATCATGATTGGGATATTTCTATTCAATTAATGAAATCAAAAGGTGCAAGAATAAATAATAATGAAATAAATATTCAAGATGGTTCTACTTCTACAACTACTAATTCGAACTTAGTTTATAGCTCATATACAAATAATAAAATTGCTAATAGATATATGCTTTATAATCAAAGGAATCCATCAGTTGCTATAGCTGATAACGGTAGATATATGATTGCATGGGAAGGTCAAGGATCAGGTGATAATGATGGTATCTTTGCAAGATTATATGATGAAAAACGGAAATAGTTTAGTTGATGAAATATTAGTTTAATCAAACAACAACAGGTAATCAATTAAATCCTAAAGTTGCCACTGATGGAACAAATTTTCAAATTGTATGGGAAGGTCAAGGATCAGGTGATAATGATGGTATTTTTGGAAGAAAATTTGATAATGATGGATTACCACTAACAAATGAATTACTTATAAATACAAATACAATAGGTACTCAAAGTAATCCTGCTCTAGCAAAAAATACAGCTGGTAATACCATAGTTATTTGGCAAAGTTACGAAAGTGGTAATTATGATATAAAAGGGCAATATTTTAGTTCATCAGGGAAAATAGGATCTGAATTTACAGTTAATAGTTATACAACAGGAGATCAATTAAAACCTTCTGTTGTTATTGATAATTCAGGGAATTTCATTATTGCTTGGAATGGAGAAGGAGAAGACGATGATGATAGCATATATATAAGAAAATTTGATAATAACCCAAGTCCAACTACTAATGATATAAGAGTAAATGAAAATATATCACTTCCAACAGAAGATGTGTCTATATCAATCGATAAAAATAATAATAATTTTGCTGTTGCGTTTGTCTCTGATAATAAAGTTAATCTACAAAAATATTATTCAGATATGAAAAAGAAAGGAAATGAAATAATTTTCTCAAGTATTAATAATTCTTACCAAACAAATTTATCACTAAGTAATCATACAGGTATTCTCACTTGGCTCGATGGAACTTCACCATCACAAGGAGTTATAAATTTTAAAATGTTTAATATGATAGATAATAACATTATAAATTATGCAATAGATTACAATAATATGTTGTCACATCCTTTTGTTGTTTTGAATGGTAAAAAAAGGAATAATAACATGGACAGATTTAGCTTCTTCTGCATCAAATGGCGACATTTACTTTAAAAATTTATTAATTCCTTAGAAAATCATTTTAAAAAATAAACTCTTTTTATTCTATTTCCAAAATTACACAAAATTTCATATGGTATTTTATTTGACCTTAATGACCATTCTTTAATGGGAATTTCTTTGTTTATTAATATAACTTCAGTTCCTATAGAAACATTTTTTACATTTGAAATATCTATTGTCATTTGATCCATAGAAATATTACCTATGACAGGACATCTAACACCATTTATTAATACTTCTAAATTATTTGAAAAAATCCTTGATATGCCATCAGCATATCCTAATGGAATTATTCCTATCTTTGTTTTATTTTTAGTTTTAAACATTAAGTTATATCCTACATAATGATTTTCTGGTAATTCTTTAATACTTACTATTTTTGATTTTAATGTCATTACTTGCTTCAAATTATCATCTTCTGGTATTCCTATACCATACATAGCTAATCCTATTCTAATCATGTCAAATTCTACATTTTTATGATTTAAAATTGCACTACTATTTGCACAATGAAAGATTAAATTATTAAAATGTTTTTGTATTTTACTTTTTAAATTCTTAAAAATATCTATTTGTTTTAAAGTAAAAGTTTTATCAGAGTTTTCAGCTTCAGCTAAATGAGTAAAAACTCCTAATAAATCCACACATTTAGTTCTATTTATTTCATTAATAATATAATCTATTTCATTAGGTAATATTCCAACCCTTCCCATTCCAGTATCAACTTTTAAATGAGTTTTAAGAACTATATTATGCTTTTCATAAAATTTTTTATATATTAGAAAATTTTCTAAAGAACCTATTGTTAATATTATATTATTATTATATGCTTGAATAAATGAATCTTCAAAAGAATTTCCAAGTATTAATATTGCTTTACTTGTTAATTTTCTTACTTCTAAAGCCTCTAATATATTAGCCACACCGTAATAATCAACAATATTATCTATATAATTTATAATATCAATTCCATGACCGTAAGCATTAGCTTTTATTACTGCCATAAATAATGTGCTTGCATTTATTTTACTTTTTAGATAGAGAATATTATCAATCAAATTATTTATATTTACTACTATATGACTAGTGTATAAATCTATATTATTCAAAGCTTATAATACTTCTTTCTTCTAAGTCTTTTATTGATGTAAGAACAGTGTATCTGTCTAAATCTGAGCTATCAATTATTTGTTTTATATTTTTTGAATTATCTATTAATTTAAATATATTTAAAATATCCTGATTTTCAATATTATAATTATTTATTATTTTAGGAACAAGATTATAATTATATTTTTCTTTTAAAGCGTTACTTTCATCAAGTCTTCTAAGTCCTTCTATAATAATAGACATTGACATTTTGTTAATTGTATTTTCATTCGTAGTAATATTATATTCAAAGCTAAAATCACCATCTAACCAACAAATTATTTCATAAAAAGCATTTTAAACCTTTTAAACTTCTATTTAACAATTCAGCATGTTGAAGTTTTCCATTATTTAAAAATATATATGCTCTACCTTCTGAAGAATTCAAATTTAATCTTCCTGTTTTATAATCATTGCTTAACATTTGAACTAAATTTTCAACTCTAAAAACACCTAATTTTCCTGAAAAATCACCTTTATTACTTGATAAAGCTCTTAACTTTTCTGTTTCTTCTTCAGATTTTTTTAATTGTTCTAATATATAATCGTTTCTTTGCTTTTCGATTTCTAATTGCTCAAGCTTTTGATTTAATAATTGATATAATTGGGCATTTTCTATAGCTATTGTTGCAATACCAGCTAAAGATTCAAATATACTTAAATCTTCACTTGTAAATAAACCATCATTTTTTTTATTTAATGATTGTAATATACCAATTACTTTTTCATCTCTTTTCAAAGGGACACATATTACAGATTTTGTTATAAAAGAAGATTCTTTATCAACTTTATTATTAAATCTAGGATCATTTTGAGCATCAGGTATTATAAGAGGCACACCATACTTTGCAACCCATCCTGAAATACCTACACCAACAGGAACTCTTATAGTTCTAACCTTATCACTTACACTTCCATGAACAAATTGAAAAAACAAGCTCATTTGTATTTTCATCTAATAAAGCTATTGAACTAGCTTCTGAACGCATGACTGCTGATGTTACATTTGTAATTTTGTTTAGTAATTCATTTAAATTTCTCGTAGTATTTATAGTTGTGTTTATTTCTAAAAGTAAATTTAGTCTATTTATCAGTTCTTGACTATTTTCATTCATAAAGAAATTAAACCTTCTATATTTTTAAGTTTATCATAAATATCTATAATTTCTTGACTTGAATTTGCAATTATTTCAAAACTTATACTTGAATATTTACCATTAGAAGATTTCTTTACTTCAAATTCTATATTTATTTTTTTTTTTTTTACTAAATCTACTTTTTCTGATAATACTATAAACTTAAATGGATACTTTGCAGGCCATATATAATTTTTGTCTAAAATATTTTTAAATTTATCTTTCTTACTAGTCATTTAATATCTATCTTCTTCATCATAGTCATCATCATAATAATCTTCTTCGTCGTAGTCATCATAATAATCTTCATCATCATAGTCATAATCTTCATCATAATTTTCATCAACAGGGTAATCATCTTCATTATAATTATCCAATATATCAGAATTATTATTAACATAGTCTTCTATATCATCATTTACCATATTGTAAATTTCAACACCTTCTTTATCTGATATACTTTGAATTACTTGATAAACTTTATCAGGTAATGATAAAATGTAATTACCTCTTTTACTAAAAACTTTTACTTCATCTAAATCTTCATTATAGTCAGATAATTCAGGATATTTAAGCAATAAAAAATCAATAATTTGTTCTCTCGGTGAATTATCATTATAATTAGCTATTTTCTTTAAATTTTCTGACAAATCAGCATCAATTGTTTATAGTATTATTATTCATAGTCTCTCCTCCTTATTTTATAATTTTAGAAATTGATTTGAAAATATCTGTGCCAGATTTAACACACAGTTCTAAAAGTATTGATTCATAAGTTGTTATTAAAGATCCTTCATTATTCATTCTATTTATAGCAATCTTTTTATCATTTTCTTTTCTTGAAGAAACACAATCTTCAACAATAATAGGATTAAATCCATTCTCTAGTAAATCAATACAAGTTTGTAAAACACATACATGAGTTTCTATACCACAAATTACAATATTTTTTTTATTTAAATCTTTCAATTTTTGAAAAAAAATATCTTCTTTGCAACAGCTAAAAGCCATTTTTTCAAAAGGTTTATATTCTAAATCTAGCTCTTGTTTTATTTCATCTAAAGTAAAACCAAGACCTTTTGTATATTGTTCTGTTATTAGTATTGGTAATTTCAAAATCTTTATACCTTTTATAAGTTTAATAACATTTTCTAGTAAAATTTTATTATTTGATATATGAGGAAATAACTTTTCTTGAATATCTATTATGAGTAAAAGACTATCTTCTGATTTAATTCTCATAATCAAAATACCTATTTTCTAATATATATTGAAAAGTATTAAAGATATCTATAATATCTTTTAAATAATTAATAGTCAATTCTATTTCCTCATCTGATATATTTTCTTTATTCTTTTCTATACTTTCTATTTTACTACCTATTTCTAAAATTTCTTTATAGGAACCTTTATTTTTTGATATTATTTCTAAAGTTTTATATAAGCTTTCTAACTTACTATTGTTATGATTCATGCTTATAAACTTGTTTATATTAGGATTTATTTTATTATCTATAATATCTTTGACTTTATTTAATAAATCTTTTGTATCTTCTATATTCTCAACATTATAGTTTTTATTTTCAAAATTAATAATTTTTTCAAATTTATTTTTGACATTAATTTTATTGTTTTTTTATTTTATTTAAATGAATAATATCTTCCAAATTATATTCTTCATTTTCATTTAATAAACTCATTGTTCTGTTTCTCCTATTTTTAAAACAGCCATAAATGCTTCTTGTGGTATCTCTACATTTCCTATTTGTTTCATTCTTTTTTTACCTTCTTTTTGTTTTTCTAAAAGTTTTCTTTTTCTACTTACATCACCACCATAACATTTTGCTAATACATTTTTTCTCATAGCTGAAATATTTTCACTTGCAATAATTTTGCCACCAATAGCTGCTTGAATTCTAACATCAAACATTTGTCTTGGTATTATTTCTTTTAACTTTTCTGTCATTTGTTTTCCTATTTTATAGGCATTTTGTCTTGGAACTATCATTGATAAGGCATCTATTCTATCACCTGATACTAAAATATCTAATTTCACCAAATCAGCTTCTTTATTAGATGTTAATTCATAATCTAAAGAAGCATAACCCTTACTTCTTGATTTTAATTGATCAAAAAAATCAGTTATTAATTCACCTAAAGGCATCTCATATATTAAATTAACTCTTTTAGTATCTAAATATTGCATATCACAAAATATACCTCTTCTATTTTGTGCTAGTTCCATTATAGTTCCTACATATTCATTTGGTAATATAATTGAAACTTTAACATAAGGTTCTTCTATTTTATCAATTTTTACAGGTGGTGGTAATTTCATAGGATTATCTACCTTTATTATACTTTTATCTGTTAAATACACTGTATAAACTACACTAGGTGGAGTAAGTATTATACTTAAATTATATTCTCTTTCTAATCTTTCTTTTACTATTTCCATATGTAGTAATCCTAAAAAGCCACATCTAAAGCCAAATCCCAGTGCTCCTGAAGTTTCAGGCTCATAACTTAGTGCAGCATCATTTAATCTTAATTTTTCTAATGCTTCTTTTAATTCTTCATATTGATCGGTATCTATTGGATAAAGACCACAAAAGACCATAGGTGTAGCTGGTTTATATCCTGGCAAAGGCTCTTCAGCTGGATTTTCTTCTAATGTTATAGTATCACCTACTTTTGCAAATTGAATATCTTTTATGGATGCAGTTAAATATCCTGTTTCACCAACACCTAAAGAATCTGTCTTGACTTGTTTAGGGGTAAGAAAACCTAACTCATCTACTTCATAAATCTTTCCTGTTGACATCATTCTTATTTTATCTTTTAATTTTATTTGACCATCAAATATCCTAAATAGTATTACTACACCTCTATAAGAATCATAAAAAGAATCATAAATCAGTGCTCTTAATGGTTTATTTTTATCTCCTTTTGGACTAGGAATTTTTTTTACTATTGCTTCTAAAATCTCTTCAATCCCTATACCTTCTTTAGCACTAGCTAAAACAGCATCACTAGAGTCTATACCTAAAATATCCTCAATCTCTTTTTTAACTCTTTCAGGGTCAGCACTAGGTAAATCTATTTTATTTATTACAGGTATTATTTCTAAATAATTATCTATAGCAAGATAAGCATTAGCTATTGTTTGTGCTTCTACTCCTTGAGTAGCATCTACAATAAGTAAAGCTCCTTCACATGCAGCTAAACTTCTAGATACTTCATAATTGAAATCTACATGCCCGGGAGTATCAATTAAATTTAAAACATAATCTAAACCATCTTTAGCTTTATAATTTAATCTTGCAGTTTGTGCTTTTATTGTTATACCCCTTTCTTTCTCTATTTCCATAGAATCTAAAACTTGTTCTGTCATTTCTCTTTCAGATAAAGCACCAGTATATTCTATAAGTCTATCAGCTAAAGTAGATTTACCATGATCAATATGTGCGATAATAGAAAAATTTCTTATCCTTTCAGGATTTATCATATAAAACCTCTATATATTTTTTAAGCTAAAAGTTAAATAACAAAAAATTATTATAAATTTTATCAATGTATAAAATTTATATTCTTAATTAAATGTTATGCTGTTTTAAAAATCTAATTTATAGAAAATGTGATTTATGCTATTTCAATTTTTAATTAAAAACTATATAATTTTTAATATCTTACTTTAAATGGAGGTCTTAATGTCTAAAAAGTTTTCTTACTCTATTTTATGTTTAGCTGTAATGGGTTGTTCTACTTCAACAAATATTATACCAACAAAAGATGTAAAAATAGATTCTGTAAAAGTAAATCAAGTAAATGTTATTGATTTAGGTAACAAAAATGGTGCTAGCGTCAAGGCAAATTTTTCTTTTGCAAAAGATAAAACACATTTTGGTATAAAAGCTGAAACTAATGCTGATTTAGTTGGAACGATAAATTGTGTAAAAGTGTTTTTGATGGGTGTTACAAATGGAGAACCAAAACCTAATCTTTTAACAAGAACTTTATCTGGAATTTTTAGAGATATAGGTGTAGCAGGTTCCTTATTTACATTAACGTTTAGTGGATTAGCTCCTGGAAAAGATTACTATGTAGCAGCACAGGCATATTCAGGTGGATGTACAGCAGGAGTAAATGAGACTTCTGTTGATGGAACCTCTATTAGTACAAACGGTGGTGGGACAGCTGGAGCTCTTGGTATAGTATATCCTCCATCAGAGAACTCTGCAAATGAAGAATTTGTATCAGTATCTCCTGCTGGTGTTCCAAATGTTTTAAATGATGTATCTACTCCTGACACATTAGATATATCCATACAACTTAGAAAATCTAAAAATGCAGCTGTAACTGGTAGTGCTAATGTTGTTAATGGACAACCTCCTGATGCAGAAGATATAACATCTCCATAATAAATATTTATAAATAATAATGATAAGAAAGTTTTTTTCTTTGGGAATTTTGCTATTATCTTTTTCTTGTAGTAGTAACTCTCTAATTACTACTACAAATGATATTTCATACATAAAGCACCAAGTAAAAAATATAAATAATTCTACAAAAAAAATTACTCTTAGTATTTATAAAAAAAGTTTTGACACTAAACAATTGTCATATTCTAATGCTATATTGCCTAAGAAATATATTGATATAGAATACTTAAAAGTTTTTTTAATAAAGGAAAGTGATTATCTCAATCCATTTCAATCAGGAGCAAATATTTTTGGTGATGGTGTTTATAAAATTTTTAATAAAAGTTTAGATTTTTCAAACTTAATAATAAATAATGTTCCAGCTGGTAATACATACAAAGCGGTAGTTGCAGCTTTTGATATCAATAATTTAAATATTACTAAAGAAAATAACGATTTAGCTTCTTTAGATAAAAGATGGTTTTTATCTAGTAATACTGTAAGTGTTACAGAAACTAGTATTACCTATTCTTCTGGAATTTCTTTAATTGTTGATTTATTTTTAGAAGATGGTGAAGGTGCAAAAGTAAATTCTTCTGTTCTTATAAAAAGTGGTGATGTTGATACAGAGGATATAAAATAAGAAGGTTATTATGATTAGAAAAAAAATATTAGCTCTTATATTTGGAATACCATTAATAAGTTGTTCTATATTAGACAACAATTATGGTTTTATGAGAGCTAGTGTTAAATTTCCTGAAAGAGCTTTTAATATAAAAGTTATACCTGATAATACTTCTGTTATTCTTGTAAAAGTAGTCGGTGAAGGTCTAAATGAACCAATATTATTTGAATTAGATAGAAATAACACTTCTAAACTTTTAAAGAATGTTCCTGAAGGTAATAAAGATGTTAATGCATCAGCTTTTGATGAAGAAGGAAATGTTATAGCTAAAGGTCAAAATTCTGTTAATGTAATAGCACAACAATTAAATACTGTTGAGGTAGAATTAAAATTAAATGATAAAATAAAACCTACTCCTAGCTTAGAACCTGTAAATTGTAAAATAGAATTAGAAGAAAAAGATTTTCCATTATCAGAAAATTTATCAAAAGCAATAGAACAATCCGGTTGTAAAATTGTTAAAAAACCAACTCCAAATCCTAGTCCTAGTTTTAGCCCTACAACTGAACCAACAACACCTTCGTCAAATACTTCGGATAATTTTTCTTCTGGAAGCTCTAGCTCTTCTAGCAACAATGTTACCTCTGCTATAAATATAGTAGATGGACAACAAAAAGATTCTCCTGATATTATTTTAGATAATCCTTGATCATGAAAAAGAATATTTTAGTATTAATATTTTTTAGCTTTTTAATAGCTATATCATGCACTTCCACTTCTAATATTAATACTACTTTATACAAATTAGAGCAAGGTAAGTTATACACATTAAAAGTATCAGATAAAGGAATAAATTTAAAAGCAAAAATAAAACTAAATTCTTTTAACTTAAAACAATATAAAGCTAGAAAATCTTTAAAAGATATAAAATCTATTAAAGTTGAACTTGTAACAAGTAAGCTAGTTTTTCTCCATTTACGATTGGAAGTAGTGTTGATAAATACCCTAAACTTTGATGTTGATAACTATTCTAGATAGCTTTGATTTAGAGATAAAAGGTTTGAATACTCATGGAGCTACTAAGTATGGTTTACAAGTAACTTGTTATGATGGTTAATGTATGCTTCACAAACTTCTGCTAATATTATAAATAACAATGCTGAATCCTTACTTTGAGTAACGAATTTATAGAGAGTAGATTCTCGTTTCAAGTTATACTTTTCTATGATTCTTCAGGTAATACAATCTCCTTCGCCATCCAGACCATATTAACAGTTATCAGTTGATTTACAAAGCTTTGTACCTGATACTAATGAATTTCAAGTATATACTGTATGCTGGAACTAATACTATAAAAGATGTCAAAATGAAATTAAACAACCTTGGTAATGGTTTAATTTCTTGGATAGAGAATACATGGTTCTAAGCGACCAAGTATGTCTTAAGAAAGTTAATGAATATATACCTGAAAATTGCTTATGATTGTCAGAACAGGTATCTATGCTAATCCTGTCTACTTCTTTATCTTTAAACTTAGATAGTATTGGAAATGGTAATTTAATGTATTCTTTATCAAATGGTGATGTACAAGGACTTCCTAGTATTGATAATTATCAATTGTCTGGCACTGCTGTAACTGCTTATGTAGATTTAAGTCTGACAATATAGATACTTTTAGCTCTTATACTAATCAAAATGGTGATGGTCTTATTGTATATTCAAAAAATCATCCTCAAGTGGTAACAAAGCTATTTATGCTCATAAATTAGAAAATTATTCCTTCTGTAGTTCCAGATCCTTATTTAGAAGGAACATTATTTTATTACGATAATAATATAGTCCAGAATCCTCAAGTTTTTGTTAATTCTGATGGTAATGGTATGATTGCTTGGGAAGAATCTTCTGATGGAACAAGTGATTTTTCTGTATCTACTATAAAAGTGCAAAATTATAATCCTCCTTTGATTAGATGGTGTTAGGTACTGTATAGTTCTAGCAGCTAGGTCAAAGTGTTATTAACGGTACTGGTACAGAATTTACAAAACAATTCTATGTTGGTTCTAAGATAATTAAGTTAGGTTCGGATATGTATATACAGATAGCTAATATTATTAGTAATGATACTCAAATGACTATAACAATTATTGCTCCAAGTAGCTATACGAATGGAACTATATCAAGGTCTTGGCTATTAATAGGAAAAGCTCTGATTACTCATATTCAGGTAGTCTTCAGGAAGTTCTACTCTTAGTTCTTCTATATATAGATAGATTTTATAAATCCAGGTTTGAAGTTAATAATAGAGCAAAACAACCAAAAAGTAACTGTATTTGGAAACATAGTATCTACAGCTACTTATTTTAACATTAGTAGAGATCATTATCAACAGGAATGTAAATTCAAGTTTCTTATACACGAAAGAAGCATATTCTTTAAATCTTACCAAATAGCTATTTCCACAGAATACCTTCAATAGAGTTAAATGAAAGTGGTAATGGTGTAATAGCTTGGAAAGTTTATGAACCTTCTACTAATCCTGATAGACAAGATTTTATAGCTTATCAAAGAATATTCGGTTTTGAAATAGTTGATATTGCAATGGTAGATTTCTATTACCACTTATTCAGCAAATAGTATTGATTTAACATCACCATCTTACAATGAGTTTATTTCCTAATGATTTATCACCTGTATCTATAAGATTAGATAAAAATGGAAATGGTTATTTTCTCTTTAGTGCAAAAGAAAATTCTTTTGGTGAAACGATTTATATTGCAGATATTAGTATTTATCAAAGCACATCTTTTTCAAATTTATTTGATAAAAATGGAAGAATTGCATCTCAATTAAATCTAAATCAAATTAAAGCAGGATTAGCATTAAGTCTTTCTTCCGATAATAAAACAATTTATGGTAAGCATATTGTACCAACTTCTTAGTTTTTTATTAATTTTTATAATATTAAATTCTTGTTCTACAAATAAAAATATACTTGCTCTAAAAGTTCCAATAAAAAATAATGTAAATAATGAATTTGATATAAGGGCAAGTGGAGAAAGTAGAACTATTTTTATGTTTATATACACAAAAGAACAAGAAGAAGCTGTCAATAAACTAAAATTAGGTGATGTAACTTCGGCTTTAATAAATTTTGAATATTTGTACAATAAAAATAAAAACTCTAACAATTTATTTAATTTAGCAGGAGCTTATTATTTGAATGGTAATTTCCAAAAAGCTTTAAGTCTTTATCAAGAATATTCCAAATTTAATGAAAACTTAACAGAATTATATAATAATATCGGTGCTACTTATGGAAATTTAGGAAATTATACTGAAGCTAATAATTACTATAATAAAGCATTAAAAATAAATCCTAACATTTCTGTTATATATCATAATATAGGTGTTGAAGATAAAATAAAAAATTCATACCAAAAAGCATTAGAAAGTTATAATAAAGCACTAGAAATTAACCCTAATGATCCTAATTCATATTACAATAGAGCTAATATTTTTTATCTTATGAAAGATTATGATAGTGCTATAAAAGATTATTCTAAAGCAATAGATATTGGTCCAAATAATCCAAAGTTTTATAATAACAGGGCTATAGTGCAAGGAGAAATAACAAATATTTATGATATAGCAATAAAAGATTATACAATAGCTATTGAATTAAAACCAAACTATACAGAAGCTTATTTTAATAGAGGTATTGCTTATAGTAATATAGCTAGATTTAAGGAAGCAATAAAAGATTTTGATAAAGTTTTATCTTTGGAGCCATCTTTTCATAGTGTTTATTATTATAGAGGAAACGCTTATTTTAATTTGAGACAATTTGAAAAAGCTATTGAGAATTATGACAAATTAATTGAATTAAGACCAAATTTTGTAAAAGGTTATATAAATAGAGGTTCAGCTTATGCTTTGCAAAATGATTTTGATAAAGCAATTAAAGACTATACTGAAGCAATTAAAATAGAACCAAATGATAAAGACATTTACTATTATAGAGGAAATGCTTATTTTAATACAGGTATAGATAAAGCATTAGAATTAGCTATAAAAGATTATACAAAATTAATAGAGTTAGAAAAGTCTGAAAGAGCTTATTTTAATAGAGGTTCTACTTATGCAAGTTTAAAAAAATATAAACAAGCAATAGATGATTTTACAAAAGCAATAGAATTAAATTCTAAGAGTTCAGAAAATTATTACTATAGAGGTCTTGCTTATTACTTTAATAATAATGTTGATTTAGCTCAAATAGATTTCAGAAAATCTTGTGAGATGGGTTTTAAAGAGGCTTGTAATTCTCAATTAATTGATAAATTTTCTAAGAATGATAACTCTATATTAATAAGTAAATAGAATAATATTACCTAAAAAAACTTAATAAATTTTAAAATTGCAATTATAGTACTTGTCAATAAATCAATACTATAATTTTTCACTAAAATCATTAACAAATCCTATAACCATTATATATAAATATTTTCAGAAAATATAAATATTGAGAAACATTAAGTAGTAATAGGTGTGGCATTTTAGTGAAATAAAATGTTACATTTTGAGTGAAATAGTTAATAATAGTTAATAATAGTTTTGCATTTTGAGTGAAATAAAATTATTCTTTAATACCGCCATAAAAATATGTAAGGTTTTGAGGCAAAGCTACTTGATTAATTTCAATACTGGTTTTTAGTGGAGATACAATATCTAAAGAATGAATACCATTGATGCTCATAACCAATTCAGTTAATTTTTCTGGTAGTATATCTCTACCAAGTTTTCTAGTAAAAGATATGAAATCATTAATTTTTTAATTTACAAGAGAATGAATATTGTTTTGTATTGGTAAGAAATCTTTTTGAATATAATAAGTAAAGTTAATATCATAATTAATAACAATAGGAGCTTGAACAATAACTGTATCAGTTAAAGGTTTAATTTTATCATCATTTAAATAAGAAGAAACTAGATTAATCATATCATTATTAGGAATTTGTCCATTTTTAAGTAAGAAACAAATATTAACTTGTCCTGGTATAGGTAAACCATACAGAGACATCAGATATATCTTGATGAGCTGATTTAGTAGGATATATATAAGAAGATTTAGGACCAGCAGTAGAGAAGGAGGATAAAGATAATTTAATTCTTTGTCTATAATGTTTATCATCTTCTATGTCAGTGCCATACATAGACATAGAGATATTATAAACAGAGGATACATAAGGTATTGAGTCTAAAAGATTATTTATTTGTCCTATAGCAAAATTGTTACCAATAGAGCCTACTTTAGAGAATTCAGCTTGAATATCAGTATATAAAGAACCAGCTATTATTTTAGATTCATAAAGAGTATAGAAATAATTTTCATTATCAGGACCTATTCTAGTATTTTGAGGAATGATAACATCAAAAGATAATGGATTAGATAATAGAAATCTAATAGTAGTTTTAGCTTTTTGAGGTTGCAATCTATAGCATCCGAATAATTCTCCTAATTTATCAAGATAATCATTTTCAGCTGTGGATAATAAATTCATTCTAGCTGAATAATCAATATTGATAGAGATAAGAGTTAGAACATATGTTAGTAAGTTAATAAGTAGTCTTTCAGGGTCAGCAGGATTTAAAGTTCTACCAGTAATATTTTCATAAGCACTTATTAGTTGAGATTCATAAAGTAAAGGGTCAGTATCAACAAATTTAATTATATCCATATATCAATAACCTCACTAGAGTTTTTAGGCTGTAATTGAATAGAGATTTTAGGTTTATCATAATTAGAAATAGAAATAGATAAAATATTAACTCTAGGTTCAAATTCTGTAAGAGCTTGGTAAATTTCAGAATATATTTGTCCTTCTACAAAAGAGTTGATAGGTTGGTCTAATAATAACCATAAATCAGTGTCAAAATCAGGTCTATAAATGTCAGAACCTTTAGGAGTATTTAGAATTATTTTAACATTTTGAATAATGCTTTTAATAATATCATTTTCAACAAGATAACAGCTCATCAGTTATTATACTCCTTAAAGATTTAACAATGGAAAAATAGATTTTTCATTATAAAGATTATTATATAAAGGTAAGATATCTTCAGGTATATCGTCAGGAATAACAAGTTTATTATCTAAATACTTTTGATATAAAGGTTGTAAATAATCTGGTAGTAATTCAATGGGAAATTCTTTAGTATGTATATCATAAAGACAAAAATACCATGTTTTGCTATCATAGTAATCACAACCATCTGGAGGTCTTTTAGTTACTTCTATAAAAAGAAGGGTATCTAATTTTCTAAGTCTGTCATCTTTGTAATTAATTTTATCTATATCATGTCTATAAAGACACCATGTGTCAGATACGGAAACGCTAAAGAAAAAGTCAAGATCAATGCCTGTAGCATAACCTTTTAATTCTTGTTCATAGGATTTTAATAATTCCGACTTTTCCATAATTTTCCTCATCAAAATATCTATCTATATAAGAATTATACCTTTTATATAACTTATGATAAGTTAAGACAACTAAATTATCATCATTTACAATATGGTAGAAGAAGATTTAATATAAGATACAGAGGTATCAATAATTTGTCTAGCTTTAGATTGAGATTTGATTTTCAAGAAATTACCAAATTGATTAATAAATTGATTTATACCATCTTGGTCTTTTCCGATAGGGTTACCTTCTTTAAGATAATAGTTATTAAGCCAATTAAGGACTTGAGATTGAATATTTTTATCAGGATTAAAAAATCTTCCAAAATTGTTACATATTTGCAAGTATCTTTGTATTCTTAATATAGTAAATCTTAGTAAAAAAAGTTCTTCATTATAAGAGTTTAGAGTGTTCAAAGTTTGATTACCAATAATACCATTAACAGCTACATTTAAAATTTTTTGTGCTATTGATACTGAAGTAGCTACACCAGCATTTACAGCAAAATCAAAAATAGAATTTGCAATTTTTTGAGATAATATTTTATCACCTTGTATTTTGTCCCAATAGTTTTTTTTTTGTAAATTTCTTTAGCTTTTTGTAGTGTAAGATTTTTAATATCTAAAGTAGGATAAAAAGCTTTAGATATTCCAAATTTTGTTTCACCACCTGGATATTTTGGATCATTAACATAACCACCTTCCCATTTTAAAGTTTTAGATATAGCAATATCAAAACTAGCCATAAATTACTCCTGTATGTTTAAAATACTTTTACCTTTTTCAATACCAATTAATCCAGAATTAAGTAGATTAATAGTATTTTCTACTTTGATTTTAGAGTTCTGAGCTTCTTTATCAGGATGTAAAGAAGTAATGGATTAAAAATAACATTAATGTCTTCGAAATCATAGCCTAGTAAGGATATGTGTAATCTGTAGCAATATTCTAAAGCTCTTCTGACAGCTCTTTGAAAATTTTGTAATGTTTTAACAAATTGCTGATAAGAGACAGTAGCCCAAGTTTCAGTAGAGCCTTCAGTTCTACCGAGTAAAGAAGGTTGTCCTTTAGCACCTGATATAATTAATTTATCAATCATAGTAGATAATTCTGATAAGCCTGTCATAGAGTTAGATAATTCTTTAAATGTCAGTTGAGTATTCATAATGAACAACAATTCCTTTAGATATATTTTCTTGAAGAGTTAAAGAAATATTTTGTATATCATTTTGTAATCTTTGCCTGTATTCAAATTTAGTGTTGTTAAGTTAATAATAATTAATAGTTATAATTAGGAATATCTGAGTAATTACCTGAATTATAATCATATTGATTATTATTATTATTATTTCTTCTTGTCATATCATCATTTTGAAAAAGAGGGGTATTTGTACTACCTGGTGCAAATTTTATTATTTTTGAAGTTTTATAATCTTTACCTTCATCAGAAACATAAACATTTCCTAGCTCATCAGTAGCAATACCATTAGCTTTAATAGCGCCATTACTAAAGCTTGCTGTTAATATACCACTTGTTGTAAATCTTTTTATTTCTCTTTGTTCTAAAACATAAATAAAGTTATTTTTTTCATCTAAAGCAACATCTATAGGTCCTGATAATCCTTGAGTTATCACATCAGTAACATTAGTTCCTGTTGAGTCAAACTTTTTAACTATATTTCCACTTATACCATAAATATTTCCTTGAGAATCACAAGTTATTCCAGCAGTGATATAAACATTGGGTATTAAAGTTCTTCCTTCACCTGAATTATCAGCTTTTTCTACTCCCGAACCATTTGCTATAAATATCATACCTGCACCAACTGCTACATCTATACCACCACCAGTTTTCTTACTCTTTATACTTTTCATATTTTCCAATATATGTAATGAGCCGTTTCTATCTACTGCTACTAAATTTGAACCACTTACAGAAATACCAGTTACAGATTTATCTATATTATACTTTAAACCAAACCATGATTCACCGATATTTTCCCACTCTTTACCAGATTCAGAATTCATTTTTATTATAGATCCTTTTTTTAAAAATGTTTTTATTATCAGATACAGCTACAAATATTTTTCCTCCTGAGACAGCTACATTTTTTGCTTGCCATTGATTTAAAAAGTCTTGATCAACTTTAAAAGTTTTTAATTGAACATTTGCACTTCCTGAACCATTTGTACCATTATTTGAAAATTGAACAGGGTTTATTTCTGGTGTTACTGAAGTATCAGCAACAACATTAACTGGTATATTTAATTGTCTATTAGCATATACAAAAAGTATTGTTTGACTACCTGCAGGAACATTATTTAATTGAAAATCACCTGTTTGTGTAGATATTGTTCTTATATTACCTATTGATATTTGAACATTTGGTAATCCAATACCTGAAGCATCAACAACTCTTCCTACAACAGAACCTAAACCTGTTATAGGTGAATTAATACCATTTGGATTATTTGGATCCAAAGGATTTATAATTCCTGGATTATTTACAGGATTTTGAATATTTGTCTTACCACAAGCACTTAAAAATAATGTGCTTAAAATTAATAATGGTAAACTTTTAAATAAATTTTTTTTCATGTTATCTCTACCTCAAGTAATTTATATCAATTTAATAAATATTCTTGCTATTAAAAGGTAAATAGTAATTTAAGCTTAAGTAAATATTTATTTAAGTAATTGATTAAAGTATATTTTTTAAATAGTTAATAAGAGCTATTTTAACATGATTATAGCTTAATCCACCTTGTAAATATCCTATAAAAGGTTCTCTCAATGCTGCATCAGCACTTAATTCTATTGTAGAACCTTCTATGAAGTTACCAGCAGCCATTATAACATTATCTTCATAACCTGGGACTATATCTGGTATAGGACTAACATAAGAATCTATAGGTGAGCTTTCTTGTATTACTTTACAGAAAATCTTTAATTTTTCAGAAGAATTAAATTTAATAGATTGTATTATATCAGTTCTTATTTCATTGTATTTTGGGGATACTTCATAACCTAAATCTTGTAAAACCTTTGATACAAGTATAGAACCTTTTAAAGATTGCATTACAATGTGTGGAGAAATAAATAATCCTTGAAAAGCTAATCTCAAAAAATCAAGAGTTGATCCACCTTCTTTTCCTATTCCTGGTGCATAAAGACGACAAGCACATCTATGTATTAAATCTTTTTTACCAGTTATATATCCACCTGTAGGTACAATACCACCACCAGGATTTTTTATCAAAGAACCTACAGTAATATCAGCTCCTACATCTGTTGGCTCTTTTTCTTCTGTAAATTCTCCATAACAATTATCTACTATTATTATTATGTCATCTTTTACTCTTTTTATTTCATTACAAATTTCTTCTAAATCTTTCATATTTATAGAATTACGCCATTCATAACCTCTTGACCTTTGAATAAAAGCAACTTTTGTTTTCCTATTTATATATTTTTTTATATTTTCTATATCAACAATACCACTTTTTAATGGTATTTCTTTATATTCAACTCCCCAATCTTTCAATGAACCTTGATTTTTTCCTCTTATTCCAATAACTTCTTCTAATGTATCATAAGGCTTCCCTGTTATTGATAGTAATTCTTCATTACACGATAAACAACCAAATAATGCTGTAGATATTGCATGAGTTCCTGATGCAAAATGAGGTCTTACAATAGAATCTTCTGTATTGAAAACTTTTGAATAAACTTCTTCAAGCTTTTCTCTTCCTATATCATTATGCCCATAACCTGTTGTTCCTTTTAAATGATATTCCCCAACTTGTGAATCTATAAAAGCATTTAAAACTTTTTTTTGATTATTAAACTCTATTTTTTGTAAATTACTGAAATATTCACTCAACTCTATTTCAGCTTTGTTTATTATTTCTTCTATCAACATAATAAAAAATTTAAATTTGAATTAAACTTGTGTTTATTATACAATAAAAACTCAACAATGAAATCACAAATTTAGTGTAAAGTTTTAGACAATAGTATTAAATTAAAAAAATACAAGAGGTTTTATTACTTTTTAAGTAATCTTATAGGTTATATATAATCTAGTTTATGTAATTCTTTTATAAATTTGGAACTGGACTTAAGTTATGAATAATGTAATACCAATTTTTGTAATGAATGGTTCATAATTAATAGACTTGTTTTAACCTTTAAAATAAAGTTTTTTACAAAAATAGAAAATGGTTATAGTATAATATTTACAATAGTTTAGGGTACTGAGATTGAGTTATAGTATAAATACTAAATTTAAAGTATATTTTAATATAAATCTCTAAAATACTTACTATTAAGTGATTTTAAGTTTATCAAAAAATAACATTAGCTCAGTGCCTCATTCTTAACTACTGGAATTGCAAAAAAAATACTTGACAGAGTACAACTTTTTGTATATCCTAGTAAGAAGAGATAATAACTAAGTCTCTATTGAGTTGATCACATTACAAGCAGTAGTACAGAAACCGTATGAACTTATGCATGTGGAAGGTTCAAAAAACTCTGTGAAACAGGAAGACTCACTTTCTACAAGGTGAATTAGTTCACATATGTATAAGATTAATAAAGATACTATTTTAAATTTTTTCAAAAACATAAAAAATTATAAAATAAAACTTTTATATTTACTGATATCAATTCAAGTTAAAATATGCAAAGCAGTTTTACTTTAATGTATACATTGTTAATTATATTGTTTTTCTTATTACTATTATTTTTAATATTAAAAACAGATATATGCATTAAATTATCTTTGTTAAGTATATTTTTAGGTACATTGTTATCAATAGATGTAGGTTTTACTTTAAAAGCTAGTCATATTTTTTCTACTTTATTTTTAATAAGTTCTTTTGCATTAAAAAAAATATCCAATAAAAAATATTTTTAATTTTATACCAATATTAGTAATGATTTTATCTTTTATGTTTTCTTTATTTAGTAATGAAATAGAAACAAATTCTATAAGATATTTTTTTAACTTATTTTTTTTATTAATAATAACCTTAAGTATCTATAATTTTATAGATAGTAAAAAAAAATTAGAAATTGTTTTTAAATATTGTTTTCTTTCATATTTAATATCGTTATCATTTGGTATTTTTCAACAAATAGGATATTATTTAAAATTTTATAATCCTAATGATTATATAGGGTATCACTCTACTTTTGTAGATTTTTATGGACCATTTTTAAGAATATCACCTGGAACTTTTGCTAATGAATATGGTCAAATAATTCAAAGTGTTTGTATATGTTTATTAATTTATCTTTCAAAACATAAAGGAAATATTTTTTTATATTTTATTTTTATTATTAGTTTATTAGCTCTAGTAGTAAATTTCACAAGAATATCATGGATTATATTTACAATATTTTGTATTGTATTTTTCATAAAGAAAAATAAGTTAAAAATTATCTTTTCTATAATATTAACAATAATATTCTTATTTTATTTAGAAAATAATTTTGGAATATTAAGTTATTTTCTTATAATAGATAGAATAAATGAAATATTTATTTTATCTGAAGAAACATCATCAGGGATTAGATATCATCAGTGGCTAGAAAGTTTAAAATTATATGAAAATAACTACTTAATAGGCATAGGCTTAGGTTCTAGAATAGAAACTCATAATATTTTTATAGAAATTCTTTCTGAAACAGGAATTATAGGTTTTTGCAGGAATATTAATCTTTTATATTAGTTTAATTTACTACTTTTATAAAAATCTCAATTTAAACAAAGATTTTTACTCTACATGTACAATATATGTATTAATAGCAAATATTTTATTTGATATAACAAATCATGGACTTTATCACTTTATATTGTGGTTAAATATAGGTATCGGACTAGGAATAAAAAAATTAAATTCTTAATTCTACTGCTTTGTCTAAATTACTATTAGCTACTGTAAGAACTTTATTTAAAGCTTCTATAACAAGCGTAGTTTGAGTAATTCTATCATTTATAAGAGCCATATCTAATCCTGTAACAGCATCAAGTTTCATTATACCTACTACTCTATTACTAGTTGAATTAGGATTAAATGAAGCATCTGTGCTAAATATTATTCTACCTGTCATTTCATCTAGTTTTAAAACATTTCCTTGAGATATTGTTTGACCATTTATTTTAAAATTTGCAGGTGTTGGAGCTGTACTTGGAACAATATCACCATCAGATAACATAACTTCTTCATTATTAGCATTTTTGTAAAATAATTGGAATTTAAACTTTGGTCCCCTTTTACCAAAAGGTCTATTATTAGGATCAGTAATAACAGGTCTTATATATGTTTCAAATTCTGGTGGTGGATTGATACCACTTGATGTATCTAAAACTTTTAAATTTGCCCCTGGATCATTTATTTCTCTTGGACTTGGTATAGATAAAAGACCTGATAATCTATTAACTTCTTTGTAAATACCTGTAAAGTCTGGTGAAGCACCACCTAAAACAACTGCAACTGCCATATTTTTTTTACCTCCTTATCTTATTATATTCAAATGAGAGTTAAATGTATCATCTATTAAACCTAATAAGCTTGTTAGATTAGTCATCATAGAATTTACTTTACTAAATTCATCTTTAGTTTTATGTATAGCACCACCCTCTTTATTCTTAAAAATTATTTTACCAGCTATGCCTAAAGCACTTTGTGTACTAGCTGACCAATAAGCTTTTTTTCTATCTAGTTCTGCGCCTTGAAATCCTGGTATTGAAGAATGTTTATATAGATGGCTATTTATATCAACTGGATTACCGCCATTTAAAGCTTGTAAATCAGGTGGTATATTAGCTGTTGATAAATCAACGCCTCCAATAGAACCTTTGACATCTATTATAGAATTTTTATTTCCGAATGTTTTTATAACAATACTATTTTCACCTTTTCTTAAAGCTTGTGAAAGTAATTGTATAGGTGAAGCATAAGAACTAATTAGAACATTATCATAACCTACTTTTCTACCTGTTGTTACAAAAGAAGTATATCCTGATGTATAAGTATAATATGGATCTACATATTGTCCTATAAATGTACCATCAACATAAACTTGTATATCATTACCATTAGCATGAACTTCTAAATTTCTCTTATTTCCAGTATTAAAAGCTGGAACTCCTGTACTAAAAGTTGCTACAGGATCATCACCTTTTAATATTTTTATTTGACTATTTTCATAAGCAATTAAATATCCACTTTGTTCTATAGGATCACCAGGATTTGTTGATCTTATTCTTATACCAGCAAAGTTTGTAGCGTTGCCAATGGGGTTTGGATTTATACCAGTAGAAACATCATCTACATATATATCTGTGCTAATAATAAAATTATCCATAGGCATTCTATTAAAAACAGTCTCATTATATCTATTTGAAAAAGACATATTATCAGTTACATATTGTCCACTTGTTGGATTTCCTGTAGTAGTATCTATTACCCAATTACCTTTTACTATAGAAAAATCTTGATCACCTCCTGTAAAGTTAGTAGAGAATCTATATAATGCCGATTGTGGATTTGTTCCTGGAACTATAGCAGGAATTTTTGAAGTATCTAAGTTACCTACTGCTATTGGAACATTATTTACTATTAACTCCATATAATCAGCTTTTGAATAATCAGCTGAAGTTGTTCCAGTAGGAAATGAATTAAACAAAGCCGGATGAGCCGACTTTACTTTGATATTATTTAATGCACCTTGACCAAATTCTTCAGGTTTTGGTACTTCATCTAAAAAAATAGTTGTGCCAAAATATTGAGGCTCATTCCTATTTGATACAACACCACTTGGAAGAGCTATAGCGTTGCAAGAATCATATGAAGCATTTAGTGTGAAATTACCACTTACATAATTAGGTGGTGGTGGTGGTGGTATATTAACATTTTTAACAATAGTTAAGTTTGGTGAAGGTAATGGCGTGAATATTGGTAAAGGTTGAGCTAAATTATAACTTTTTGTAACAATTGTTGTTGTTGAATTTTCAGAAGTTGGACGCGGTATTGGTGCCGGTTGTAAAGGATTAGTGAATTTTTCTGTTAAAAATATTTTTAAATCAACATGATCTAACTGACCATAAGTTATTGTTTCACTTGAAATAGAGACATCTGAACCGGTATATTGTGTTGTAAAATATTGATCTTGATAAAGACCTACTCTTACTCGAGTTCCATTTCCTAAAATATTAATATTCGTTCCACCTTCTAGAACTGTAGTAGTATTAGGTACAACAGCTGTAAATGAAGGAAAGCCTGGAGGAAGAGAAGTAGGTAAAGCTACCCATTGAGAACCATTATAATACTCATATCTTGCATATAATACTTGAGGTGGCGATGTTGTATTACTTAATACTGATCTAAAGTAAGCAGTTTCTCTATTTGGGGAAGGATTTCCTAAATAATCAAGAGCTGTACCGATACTATCGTTTATAATAAAGTTAACTGTTTGAGTACTTCTCTCTAAAGTAGAAAATGTTCCATCTGTATAACTAGCCCATCTAATTTTAAATGGTGTTCCAGGGGAAACAAAGTAAGGTGGATTCAAATTTACATTGAAAAGCATATAATCATCAGAAGAAGAGGTTAGGATACCAGAAAAACTAGTACCATTACCTACAATCATGCCATGTAAATCCATTATCAGTAGAATATTGCAGTTTACCCACTTAAATTTTTTCCCTGCATTAGAATTATTAATATCAACATATGCTACTACATTTATAGTATTAGGTACATAAGGTGTTGTTGATATCCTGGACAAAATCACTCTCAATTATTGGCTTATAACCATCATTTTGATTTTGATCAATCAATGATACTAAAGCATTATCTTCATAATTAAGACCATTTCCTTGAGTTATAACAGCTTTAACTCTAAATCTAGCATTAGAATTACCTATTAAACCTAATCCAGATAAATTTAGTAAAATTTAAAGTATGATTTACTGTTCCAGAAGAAGTTAAAGTTTGAGTTGTTGCTGGTATATCTGTCCAACTTGTTCCATTCCAATATTGTAAAGTAACTGTTACTTGGTTATTTGGTGGAACTGTATTTGGTGCACTACCTGTTCCTCCTGTATCTCCATCACCAGGTATATTCCATGATGTACTAAAATCAAGAGTTGTTGGATTTATCCGCATTTGATAAATCATAAGATTGTTCAGTACTATAAAAGGTTTTAGGATTTGGTGACAATATAGTAGGATCATCTGGAATTGCAAAAAAATGTACGTTTTCCCCCTCCTAGTATTTCTGTTGCTATACCTGGTGAAGCAGGATTAGCATCTACAACAACTCTAAATTGAGTATTAGGGCTTTCAGCAGTAGCTGGAATAGGGGACTGTTATAATTGCTTCTGGAGGAGTGACATAATTTCCTGAAAGCTGTTCCAGAAGGTGGAATTGTAAAATTAGAACCAGGTAAATCTGTCCATCCCAGAAACCAGTATTATATTTATTATATTGAACTCTTCCAGTTATAGAAGCATTATCTGGGCGTTCCAGCTGGTAAAAACCAATTATATTTCAAGCTTAGCGTAGATGTAGCTGTTCCTCCAGGTGGATCTGATAAATCAAAACCCTGCTGATACATTAGATGTGTTTGTACCTGAAACTAAATTTGCAAAGTTATAGGTATGTTGAAAATTTTGTTGATATGTCATAGGTGGAATCTTGTTCTATGGTAGCGCGCCATCTTATTTTTGTTGTTTCTGATGGAATAGAAAAACTAATACTACCACTTCCTCCTGTTGTACTATCCAATGTTCTTGTAGTATTAGGTATTAGTGACCAATCTGTACCGTTTATAGAATATTCACCCCATATGTTCACTCTATTATATGGTGGTATAGTTCCCCAATTATATGTTTGTGTTCCTGTTATAGTATCAGCTCCTGGTGTTAAGGTAATATTATATTGTGGTGATAATATAGGATTCGTTATAGAAGATGATTGTGTTTCTGTACTCGCATTTCTACTTAAAGTTGAAGGTCTTAAATAAACATCTCCAGTTTCTTGATCTACATAGTAATTATTATTAACAGAACCATCTACATTTCTTATCTGATATATTTGATTCTTATCAGATACATAGCCGTTCATTGTATTAACATAACCTGCTTTATTGGTAGCTACAAATAATGAAGTTTTATTTAAAGTTCCTGAAAATTCATTAATAGCATTTTGATTTAATTCTCCTTTATTAGCTACTAATGGGTAATCATAACTTTTTGTATTCCAGAACCTAGCATTTGCTAATTTACTATATTGTCCATATATATTTCCAAAAATACCACCTAAGGCAACAGCCATTGTAGCACTCCATTTAGATAAAATAATTTCATTATAAATAATAATATTACAATATTATATCTTTATGTTACCTTTTAACAAAAATCTAATACTTTTTTATTAGATAAAAATTTTATAATAATAATTATTTAACAAAAAGCAAAAATAAATATAATTTTTCACTCGAAATGCAACACTTACCAATTTCATAAAGTAGATATGACAATGTTTAGAACTGAGCTCAATTTATGAATAATGTATACCAATTTTTATAATAAATGGTGCATAATTAATAGTTAAAAATAAAGTATAAAAAATTAAAAAAAATATAGGTTTTTAATAAATTACTTGATATATAAGAATTTTAGTATAATTAAACAAAATTGTAACTATAAAAAACATTGATTTTTAATGCACTATCAATTTAATAAATTGGTATTAGTTTTGTTTTTACAATCTTTAAATTAATTTAAATGTAAGATGTCTAATAAATTTAAAATATAAAAGCTTAAATAAATATAAATAAAAAATCGGAGCGATAGGATTCGAACCTACGACCCCCTCGTCCCAAGCGAGGTGCGCTACCAAACTGCGCTACGCTCCGATTTACTTAAGATAAATTTTACTAAACTTAAGTATAAGTTATTATATTATATACAATTTCAAATTTTTAGATTTTAAATATTTCTTAATATCAATTAAATATTTGAAGAAATTTGAATACAATATTTTATTTTTAGGTTTTATTATTAAATAATCCTTTGATAATTTGTAATACATTTTAAATTTCTTTTTAATAAATCTTTTTATTTTTTTAGAGATTTTAGAAAACAAATTAACTTCTTTAAACTTAACTTGATAATTGCTTGTAAACTTTTTATTTAGAAATAAAGTAACTTTATCTTTTTGTCACTTCTTTAACAGGAATTAATATAGCTCCATAATGACCATATACGTCTAAATTAATAGTTATATCTTTTTGAACGGTAATAGTTCTTGGTGTAAGTAAAGTATTATTTAATTCATCTTTTAATATTGTTCCTGGTCCCCATCCCATTTTACTAACATCTAATTTAACATTTTTAGTGCTACTCGTATTATTTAATATCACTGCTACTTTATTCTTTTTATCCATTCTACCATAAGCAAATATTTCGTTTTTATCATCTATTAGTAATGTTTCAAAAGTACCTCTTCTTAGAGCTGAATTATTAGATCTTACTTGTCCTAATTTTGCATAAAGTTTTGGTAAATGTATGTCTTTAGAATAGTTCCAGTTAAATGTTCTTCTACAATCAGGATCTTTAGCACCAGTAAGACCTATTTCATCACCATAGTAAATCATAGGAGCACCTACATAAGTCATTTGAAATATTGCTGCTTCATACATTCTCCATTCATCACCTTCAGTTCTATACATAAATCTTGAAGTATCATGACTATCAAGTAAATTCATCATTACTAAATTAGCTTGATATGGTTGTTTAGCTAACATACTTCTTAACCATAATACAAAATCTGTTGTACTAATTTTTTCTCTTTTAGTTGTTTCTATCGTATAACCTTTATTCATATATGTAGATACAGGATCAGCAAATCCTTCATAATTCATGATACCGTCAAATTGATCACCCTGTAACCAAGGTTGAGCATCTTTCCATAATTCACCTATTATAAGAGCATTAGGATTTGTTGATTTTACAGCTTGCCTAAATTCTCTCCATATAGAATGGTCATTACTTTGTCCATTTGGTCCAGCTTCATTAGGAACATCTAATCTCCAACCATCTATTCCATAGTTTTTTATCCAATGTTTAGCTATTGAATCAGGATTATTATATATTTCACCTCTTAACTTTTGAGATGCATAATTTAATTTAGGTAAAGTATCAAATCCCCACCAACTTATGTATTTATCAGGCCATGAGTGTAAAATTGTAAAAATCCGCCCAAGGACTATCTTTACTTTCAAAAGCTCCTACTGTTTCAGGGATATTGATTTGCTCTATCAAACCATCTATGCCAGCTTCCTGTATGATTAAATACACCATCAAGTATTATTCTTATACCTTTTGAATGTGCTTCTTGGACAAATCTTTTAAATTCTTCATTTGTTCCAAAGTGCGGATCTATTGTTCTATAATCTTGTGTATCATATTTATGATTACTTGGTGAGGTAAATATCGGGGTTAAAGTATATTGTATTAACGCCTAAAGATTTAAGATAAGATAGTTTTTGTCTTACTCCTTCTATATCTCCACCAAAAAAGTCTCTATTTTTTGCAGGCTGCTCTGGTAATGCGTCCCATCTTTCGAGCTATAACTTTTACATTATTTGGGTGATTTGGTTCTTGAGGGATATGGAAATACATATTCTCCATCTTTTACATCGTTTTTAGGATTACCATTATTAAATCTATCTACGAATATCTGATAGTAAACACTATCTTTTGCCCAATTTGGTGTTTTAAAATATGGTGTTATCCAAAAGCTAAATTCATTGTTTGGTTCCTCTATCATAAAAAACCTACGACATTATACCATCCTATATCATTACCATTTTGAACTTTAAATTTATATCTCAAATTTTTGCTTCCTGCAGTTTATAGTAGCTGTCCAAAAATCAAATAATACCTAAGGAGTCTTGAGAAGTTTTTTTTCATTTCTACAATACTACCATTATTAAACACTATATAAGCATTTGTAAGGTTATCTTTGTAAGCTCTTAATTTTATTTGAATATTTTCATTTGGTCCAGGTTCAGGATTTGACATATATAATTCAGTTTGGTCACTATAAATTCCATCACCTTTTATACTTCCAGATGTTTTTGATGTTGCATAAACTTTTACACCACTATCTATAAAATTGTTATCTTGAAGTAAATTTTCATCTAGTAGATTATTGCTACAAGAAAAAATTGTAATTAGAGATAAAGATAAAGCAATCTTTTTCATTTTCACACCATTGTTTGAAATATAAATAATTATAACAAATTTAATTTAAAGATAAAATAAATTCATCCCATTTTGTATTTTTTGCAAATAAAGTATTCTTATATTCATTACTTCCTACTGATATAGGAGATATATTTATAGCCATACCTTGAGCATGTTTTTCTGTATTATGATTTCTTGATAAAATTATTACTTTATTTAATGCATTTCTTGTTTTTATTATTTGTTCTTTAATATTTTTATCATCAATAATAGTATTTAATCTTGATAATATTTCATATACATCTCTTTGACCACCTAAACTGTCAGAATCTACATGTAATGGATGAGTTCCATTTAAAGCTACTTTTATAGCTTTTTTATTTGGATAATTCATTAGCATTATTGAAAGTTTATCTAATTCTTTTACATAATCACTAATTTTACTTGTTCTAAAAGCACTTATTGTAAATACATTAGGATATTTACCTTTTCTATTTAATCTTGCTCTAAAATCTACACCTTTCCTATCAGAAGATAATAAAATATCTCTTGCTATATCATCAACATCGTTATTTCTGTTTATAATATTTGCTAGTTCTTTATTATACAACATACCAGTTGATAAAGTAGAATCTTCAGAACCTATTATTACATCAGCAACATCTTTTAATTCAAAAGCTGCTTCAGTTGTAGCCATTAAACAAGCATCTAAATTTAATAAATCAACTTTTCCTACAGACTCTCTTATTGCTTTACCGAAATTTGGCAGAGAAATTATTTTACCAGCACCATCATCAGTAGCTATTCCTAAATATGCACCTCCATGGGTATTTATATCAAGTATTTTTATATTGGAAGGATATGTTGAAAACCCCCAATTTATAAAAGCTTGTAAAACTCTATAATTAGCAGAGTTTCTTTCATTTTTGAATTGTGTATAAGCTGAATTTATTAAATTCTGGTCATTATCTTTTACTATATAGTATCTTTTCATATCTCTATTTTCAGCTGAATCAGTTTGTAAAACTATATTAAGATTAGAATTAGAACCTGATATTTCATGAAAATTTATTACAGGTTTTAATTCGTCTCTATAAGAACCTTTATCATTATCAAAAGCTAAATATGATAAAAATGTAACTTTTTTATTATTTTTTGAAACAGGAAGTTTAGAAACTTTTATTCCCCACTCTGTTTCCTCAATTTTATTTTGATTTATTTGTTCTAATATTGTTGATTCTGTTGATAATGTTGTTGATTGTACTGATAAATTATCAATACTATTTTCTAAATCTGTAATTTGATTACTACAAGAAAAGGTAAATAATAAACAAAAAGATAATAATAAAGTTTTTTTCATTTTTAATCTCTACACTACAATATTTATTTATATAGTTTTTTTTTAGTAAAAAATTCTTAAATAAAGATTATATTAAAGTTAATTTTTTCTTATTAAAAAAATTAATACTAATTTTTATAAAAATAAAAAAAAATTATTAATTTATTATAATTATTGATATAATATATATTGCTTTTTAGACTTTTTCTTTTAAAGGAGTTTTCAAATTTGTCTATTGAGGAGAATAATTTTTATCTAGAAAAAGATTTTTCTGATGATGAAGATTTGTTTTATATTGAAAATGAATTACAAGATGATTTAGAAGATTTAGAAAATATTGAAGTAAATACTAAAACAGAACAAATAGATGATTCTGTAAGAATGTATTTGAAAGAAATAAAAGATATACCTATACTCTCTAGTGATGAAGAAATAGAATTATCAAAGAAAATAGAAGCAGGAGAAGAACTTAATAAATACGAAAAAACTTTGGAAATAGAATTAGATAGAAAACCAACAATTGAAGAGATAGCAGAAAGAATGAATATAACACCAGAAAAGGTAAAAGAAATAAAAGAAGAAGCCGATAAAAGTGTTAAAAAATTGGCTCGTTCTAATTTAAAATTAGTTATAAGCATAGCTAAAAAATATTTAGGTAGAGGACTTCAATTTTTAGATTTGATACAAGAAGGTAATCTAGGATTGATAAAAGCTATTGAAAAATTTGATTACAAAAAAGGATTTAAATTTAGCACTTATGCTACATGGTGGATAAGACAATCTATAACAAGGGCTATAGCTGATCAAGCTAGGACAATAAGAATACCTGTTCACATGGTAGAAACAATAAATAAGTATAAAAAATTAAGTAGAAAATTAGCACAAGATTTAGGTAGGAAACCTACTGATGAGGAAATAGCTAAAGCTATGGAAATATCAGTAGAAAAATTTAGAGAAATTGTTAAAATTTCTCAAGATCCTATTTCATTAGAAACACCTATTGGCAAGGAAGATGAGAGTAGATTAGGAGATATTATAGAAGATAAAGATTTAGAAGATTCAGTAGATACTGTTACTAATGAACTACTAAGACAAGATTTGACAAGAGTTTTAAAAACATTAAACCAAAAAGAACAAGAAGTTCTAATAATGAGATATGGATTAGATGATGGACAACAAAAAACTTTAGAAGAAGTAGGAGCAGCATTTGGAGTTACAAGAGAAAGAATAAGACAAATAGAATCTAAAGCATTAAGAAAATTAAGACATCCTAATAGAAATAAATCTTTAAGGGATTATATGGATTATTATTAATTACTAAGCTAGCTTTTAGAAATAATTTGATATATAATTTTAAGTTTTTTAGATTTTTAAATTAAAAACAAACATAAAAATTTATGAAAAAAAATATTATATATTTAGATAATCATTCTACAACGCCTGTTGACTCAAGAATAGCAGATAAAGTTCTTCATTACATGATAAATGAGTTTGGTAATCCATCTAGTATAACACATAGTTATAGTGATTCAGCATTAGAAGCAATAGAAATCTCAAAAAACTATATATCAGATTTACTAAATTGTGGTAACTCTAAAATAATATTCACTTCTGGAGCTACTGAAAGTATAAATATTGCTATATTAGGATTTGTAAAGTATTTAAAAAATAAAAAAGATAAAATAAAATTAGTTATATTACCACTAGAACATAAAGCTGTAATTACAACATGCAAGAAATTATCGAAAGATAAAGAAATAGAACTTTATTTCTTAAAAGTAGATAAAAAAGGTTGTATAGATTTAAATTACTTAGAAGATTTATGTAAAAATTCTATTGACATGGTTTGTATTATGGCAGCTAATAATGAAATAGGAAATATATATCCTCTCAAAGATATAGGAAATATTACAAATAAATATAATGTTAAATTCTTTTGTGATGCAACTCAAGCAGTCGGAAAAATTAATATAGACTTTATTAATACAAAAATTGATATTTTATGTTTTTCAGGTCATAAAATGTATGCTCCTAAAGGTATAGGTGGATTGATTTTAAAAGAAGATATAAAATTAGAGCCTATTTTTTATGGTGGAGGTCAGCAAAATGGATTAAGACCAGGGACTTTAAATGTATCAGGTATAGTTGGATTAGGTTATGCTTGTTATTTAAGAAAAAATGAAATGGAAGAAGATGAAAAAAGAATTGAGAAATTGAGAAATAAAATGTTAGATAATTTAATTGAAAACTTTCAAGATATTGTAATAAATGGTGATATTAATAATAAATTAGCAGGAAATATAAGTATTTCTATACCCGGAATTTTAAATCAAGATATAATAAAAAAAGTTAGAGATCATATAGCAATATCAACAGGTTCTGCATGTTCATCAGGTTTTGAAAATCCTTCTCATGTTTTAACTGCTATGAATTTACCTGATGATGTAATAAATGGAACTATAAGAATAGGTTTAGGAAAATTTAATACAGAAGAAGAAATAGACAAAGCTACCGATATTCTTGTAGAAACTATTAAATCGCTAAAAAAGAGTTTATAAACAATAATTTTATTTTTCATAAATATAATAAAAAGAATGTTAAAATACTATCTATTATTTAAGAGAGTAAGAAATTAAAATGAAGTTTGATGTAGTAATAGTAGGTGCTGGTCCATCAGGTTGTATATCAGCAATAAATATTGCTAAAAAAGGTTATAAAGTAGCTATTTTAGACAAGGATGAAGAAAAGTCTATTGGTTATAGGACAGGTGGAGGTGTTATAAAAGTTGATACTTTCTCTTCTGTTGGGCTACCTAGATCTCAAGGAAAAGAACTTATAGCTTTTTTAGACACATTTAATATTTACTCCCCTACCGCTAGAACAAAAAAGACTGTGAATCATACAGCAATAATAGTTGATAGATTATTAATGAATCAAAGATTATTACAATATGCAAAAGAAGCTGGTTCTCAATTATTTTCCGAAACTCAAGTAGAAGACTTACTAATAGATAATGATTTTGTAAAAGGAGTTACAACAAAAGATGATAAAGTTTTTCATAGCAAGATTTTAATAGATGCTAGTGGCTTTTCAGGTATTGTAAGAAAAAAATTACCACATTCATTTAATATAGAAAATGAAATCGATAATAAATATATAGCAAAAGCTTATGTTGAGCTTTTAAAAAATCCAAATACATCAGAAAATTATTTAAATTCATATTTAGCTGTTGATAATGGTTATATATGGCAAACTCCTACTGAAATAGGTTATGGTTCATTAGACCATAGTATAGATTTAAAAAAAAGATTACATTCTTTTATAGATGAACATAAACTAAATGTTGAAACTGATTCAAACTATACAAGCTATGGAGCAATAGCAGTTAGACAAAATATACCTAATATGGTAGGTAACGGTGTTGTTATAGTAGGTGATGCAGCTTGTATGATTAGTCCAATAGAAGGTGCAGGAATAACTACATCTATTAGAGGAGCAAAACTTGCATCTGATATTATTTTAGAATGTTTAGAAAAAAATGATTTTAGTCAAAGTGCTTTATGGGCTTTTAATGTTAAATACAATAGAACTATTGGAGCAAATTTAGCATATATGGATATGTTAAGAAGAGGACTTATAGGATTAAAACCTGATGACATAGATTTTGCTTTTGAAAAAGAAGTTATAACTGCTAAAGATGTTTTAGACTCTATAACAGGAGATATAGCTAATGTAAGTGTTCTAGATAAAGCACAAAGAGCAATAAGAGGAATAAGAAGACCACATATACTTTTGAGAATGGAAAATTGTATGAATAAATCAAAAGAGCTAAAACATCATTATTCTAATTTTCCTGATAATCCAGAAAATTTATTAAAATGGATAGAAAAAAAGGATAAAATAAATAATAGTTTTTATTAAGAATAGATAATGGAAAAAGTTTTAAACAATTATAAAAGTACAAGATTATTTATAATACTTGCAGGTTTTTTTGTAACTAATGCACTAATTGCTGAATTTATAGGTATTAAAATATTTTCTCTTGAAAAATTATTAGGTTTTGAACCTCTAAATTTTTCTCTTTTAGGACAAAATAATTTATCTTTTAGCTTATCAGCTGGAGTTTTGCTTTGGCCTGTTGTATTTGTTATGACAGACATAATAAATGAATATTATGGTCAAAAAGGTGTTAAAATGCTTTCAAATTTTACAGTTTTTCTATTAATCTATTCATTCTTTATGCTTAATTTAGCGATAAAAATGTCTCCTGCTGATTTTTGGATAACTAGCAATATTCAAAAAGGAGTTCCTGATATGAATGCAGCTTTTGCAAGTGTATTTGGTCAAGGAATGTGGATTATAGCAGGTTCATTAACAGCTTTTATAACAAGTCAAATAATAGATGTATTTATATTTCATAAAATAAAACAAATTACAGGTGAAAAATATATATGGCTAAGAGCTACTGGCTCAACATTAGTATCTCAATTTATAGATAGTTTTGTTGTTTTATTCATAGCTTTCTACTTAGGTGCTAATTGGTCATTTGCTCTTATATTGGCTGTATGCACAGTAAATTATTTTTACAAATTTTTTGTTGCAATAGCTATGACACCTATTTTATATTTCGTTCATAATATTATAGAATCTTATCTTGGAAAAGAGTTAGCTGATATTATGAAAAAAGAAGCATTATTAAATGGTTAGAGTTTTAATATTTTTATTTTTTACCTTTGTATTTGCAAATAAATCTTTTGCTAATGAAATTAAACCATTATTATGGAAACTAGAAAAAGATAATAAAAATATCTATTTTATAGGAATAACACCTGTTATTCAAGAGGATATTAAAATATCAGAGGAAATTAGTAATATAATTATTAATTCTGATATTATAGTATTTGAAACTGATACAAATTATCTTTCAAAAGAGGATTATGCAAGACTTTTATATTTACCTGATAATGAAAACTTACAAGCATATCTTAGTTCTCAAAATTGGATAGAGTTGACAAGATTAACTAAAACTAGAAATTATAGTTCTTATGTAACTAATAAATTAAAACCTTGGTATATATCTAGTATATTAAGTGTTCCAAAAGTTTCTACAAATAATTTTGAAAATATTCTTAAAGATTTAGCTTTGAAGAATAAAAAAAATATTTTGATTATGGAAAATCCAGAAGAAAATTTAAAATTATTTGATAAAGTCCCTTTAAATGAGCATATAGGCATACTTAATGAAATAATCGAGGATATAGATAAAATTCATAGTCAAGCATTTTTAATTTATCAAAAATATTTAGAGCAAGATATAAGTTCTTTGGAAAATATAATATTTTCAGAAGAAAAATTATCTAAATACAAAGATTATTATAAAATACTTTTTTTTGATAGAAACTTAAAATGGATAAGTAAAATAGAAAATCTTATAAATGATAATAAATCTTGTACCTTTATTTTAAATATAAACAATATTTTAGGAGATAAAGGAATAATACAAGAAATGAAGAATATGGGTTATAATATTAGGTTTGTATCAAGTAAATAGAAAAAATATTTTATGACTCTAGTAAGCTCAAAAGATTTACTTATAAAAGCAAGAAAAGAAAATTTTGCTATACCTGCTTTTAATGTTAATAATATTGAGATGGGAATTGCTATAAAAGAAGCAATTGAAGAATGTAAATCACCAGTTATACTACAGGTAAGTCAAGGAAATATAAAATATATTGGATTTAGATTTGCTGTAGATTTAGTTAAAATGATAGCAAAAAATACTGATATGCCAGTTGTTTTACATTTAGACCATGGTAATAGTTTTGAACAAAATATAAGATGTATTCAAGAAGGTTTTACTTCTCTAATGTTTGATGGTTCTAAATTACCTTTTGAAGAAAATATTAAAATTACTTCGAAAATTGTAGAAATAGCACACATATGTAATATACCAGTAGAAGCTGAATTAGGAAAAGTTTTAGCTACTGAAGATAATTTTAATCAAGATGATGTAAATAATTATATGACAAATCCACAAGAAGCACTAGAGTTTGTTAATAAAACAAATGTTGATTCTTTAGCTGTTGCAATAGGTAATATTCATAGAATGAAAGATAAAGAAGTAAAGTTAAATATTGATATATTAAAAGAGATTAGTAATTTAGTTGATATACCATTAGTTTTACATGGTTCATCAGGAGTAATGATAGATAGTATTAAAGAAGGAATAAAATATGGATTAGCAAAGATTAATATTGCTACTGAATTAAACATTGCTTTTAGAGATGGAATATCTGAATATATTAATCAAAATCCAAATGATTCTGATGTGAGAAAAGCTTTATCTTTAGGAAAACAAAGAGTAAAAGAAAAAGTTATCTTTTATTTAAAAGAATTTGATACAATTAATAAAGCTTAAATATGCAAAAAGTAAAAATAGGCTTTGATTTAGGTGGTACTAACATGGGTTGTGCTTTAGTATCACAAGAAGGAAATATTTTATATGAAAATGAAACTGAAACTTTAGCAAATGAATCAGCTAACAATATTTTGAATAGAATAAAATTTCTTATAAATAACTCTCTTGATAATGCAAAAAAAAATAACTATCAAGTTGAATTCATAGGAATAGGTTGTCCTGGATTACTTGATACAAAAAAGGGTATAATAAAGTTTTCACCAAATATTCCTAATTTTAAAGATTTTTATATATCAAAGCTTATAGAAGATGAGTTTAATATAAAAGTAAAAATAGACAATGATGTTAGAGTTGCAGCAATAGGAGAGTTTTTATTTGGAGCTGGTAAAGGATACTCAAATATTATATGTATTACTATTGGAACAGGAATAGGTGGTGGAATTATTTTAAATTCTAAACTTCAAAGAGGACCTACAGAGTCTATAGGTGAAATTGGTCATATGACTCTAAAAGAAGATGGACCTTTATGTGGATGTGGTAATTATGGTTGTTTAGAATCTCTAGCATCTTCTACCGCTATTATAAGAGAAATAGATAATGCTATTAAAGAGAATAAGTCAGAGATTTTAAAATCTTTAGTTGAAAAAGGAGAAAAAAAAGGTTCTCATATGTTAGTTAAAGCAATAGAAAAAAGGTGATGAAGTATCAAAAAACATATTTAATACTGTAGGCAAATGGCTTGGTATAGGTTTATCAAACTTAATAAATATTTTAAATCCAGAAATAATAATTTTAGGTGGTGGTGTCTCTTTATCAGGTGATTATTTATTTAAACCAATGAAAGAAGAAATAAAAAAAAGAGCTTTAAAAATACCTTCAAATTTTGTAAAAATAGAATTAGCTAAACTAGGAGAATATGCAGGAATAATAGGTGCAAGTCAATTAGATTTATTTGAATAAAGATTTTTATATTTGTGATAAAATTATTAAAAAAAAAGTTAGAATTTATATACTATTTTATGTCAATGGAGACAGGAGATAAAAATGGCTATTCAAGATAAAGTCAAAATTAACGAGAATACTCAACTATTATTTGAAAAAGCAGCTGATTTTTTGAACTTATCAGAAGAAGCTAGATTTTTATTAAAAAATCCTTATAGAGAAATAAGTGTTCAGATACCAATAAAACTAGATAATGGACAATTTAAAGTTTTTAATGGTTATAGAGTTCAACATAATGGTAGTAGAGGACCTTATAAAGGTGGTATAAGATTTCATCCTTCTGTTGATATAGATGAAGTTAGGGCTTTAGCAGCTTTAATGACTTGGAAAACAGCTGTTGTAAATATACCTTTTGGTGGTGCCAAAGGAGGTGTAAATTGTGATCCTAAAAAGTTATCAATCAATGAGTTAGAAAAATTATCAAAAGGTTATATGTCAAAAATAGATTTGGTTGTTGGTCCATATAGAGATATTCCAGCACCAGATATGAATACAAATGCTCAAGTAATGGCTTGGATGATGACAGAGTATAGTAAAAAACATGGACATACATTAGCAATAGTTACAGGTAAGCCCATTGCTTTAGGAGGTTCTTATGGTAGAGAAGAAGCAACAGGTAGAGGTTGTGTTTATGTAATAAAAGAAGCATCAAAAGACTTTGGTATAGATTTAACAAAATCTACTTGTATAATTCAAGGTTTTGGTAATGTTGGTTCAAATGCAGCTAAATTCATGGAAGAAGAAGGTAGTAAAGTTATAGGTGTAAGTGATGTTCAAGGTGCTATATATAATAAACAAGGGTTAGATATAAAAGAATTACTTAAGTATAGAGAAGAACATGGTACTATCTCAACTTATCCCAAAGCTGAGAAATTAACAAATGAGGAGTTATTAGAACTAGAATGTGATATTCTTATACCAGCAGCATTAGAAGGTGTAATTTATTATGACAATGCGCCTAGAATAAAAGCTAAATTAATAGTAGAAGCAGCTAATGCACCTGTAACTATCAGAGCAGATAAAATTCTTGAAGAAAGAAAAATACCTGTTATTCCTGATATTATAGCAAATGCTGGTGGTGTTATTGTTTCATATTTTGAATGGGTTCAAAATTTACAACAATTTACATGGGATCTAGATGAAATTAATTTTAAACTGAAAAAGAAAATTACAAAAAGTTATAGAGATATATATAACTATGCAAAAGAAAATAATCTATCTTTAAGAACAGCAGCTTTTGTCATTGGAATTCAAAGAGTAGTAGAAGCTACTAAATTAAGAGGATGGATTTAAAACTTATTAAACATCTTTTAAGTTAATACCAAATAAATTAAATTCTAAAAACCCAAAAAAGTAGCAATACTACTACAAATTGAACTTACTGCACTACTTACAGAGCTTGCTATAGAACTAGCTGTTTCATACACTTTATTAACAACATTTTTAATAACATTTACACCACTCTCAACTACTGATTTTGCTGTTTCATAAGCATAATTAGCAACTTTTTTAACAGTATCTACTATTTTCTTTCCTGTTTTTTCACCAATAGTAAAACCTATTATTCCACCTACAATACTACCTACAGCTGCTCCTACTGTTATACCAACTGGTGTTAAGCCTAATGGCATAGCAAGTATTCCTCCAATAGTTGCTCCTACGTTTGCTCCAATTATTGAACATACTTCAGAAAAAGCTAAAGCACATGCTACTCCAGATAAGTGTTCTAAAGCATCACTAAAAGTGATTTCTCCTTTTGAAAGTTTATAAAATGTTTTTAAATTTTCTACTCCAAAGTAAGCCAAATTTGTAATATATTTATTTGAAGTACCTTTTGGTAATAATTTTATATAACCTTTCTCTGAAGCAACTTTTAAAGCACCAGCAGTTGCTTGTTTTACAAAAGTATCAGTTCCACTTTCTATAGCTTCTTTTACAATTTCTTGAACTTTAATTTCCTTATTGTTAATATAGCTATCAGCCAAAGTATAACCTATTGTTGATGTAGAAGTTAGTAAAGCAGAAAAAGCAGCTTTTTTTGATATTTCTAATCCTAAAACTTTTATATCTAAAGAATTATAATCGTGTTTTATTAATTCTAATTTTTCTTCTTGAACATTTTTTTGTAAATTTTTTGCTTGTTCTTTTGTTAATTCTTTACTTCTTACACCTTATATTCTAATTGTGCATTTGCATTATTTATATTTTCTACTTGATCGGAAGGAGCTAGTTTCTTTTGTCCTCTATAATCACCTTGATTAAAATAATCTATAGTTGTAGAGTAGTCTTTTCCATATTTTGATTGATAATTTCTTACTATTTTATCATTATCTAAAATAGATATATCAACAGAGTTTAATTCATTTGAATTTCTAACTATAGCTTGAAAATTTTTATCTTTTTACAGCAGCATCTATATTAAATGTATTAGCATGAAAGTATTCAGCTATAATACCATCTAAATTAGGATTTTGATTTATAAGACCATTTTTTTGTAGTTATTGCATTAAACATTAGAGTGTTAGCTTCAGTTATTGAATTATCTACTCTATTTAAATAATCTACTAAATTTTCTTTAGAGATTATTTGAGAAGAGTTTTTTAATCGTTTCACTATTAATAAAGCTACTTAAATTCTTAGCAAACCATTCAAATTTATTAATACCTTTTGTTTTAGCTTCTTGTAAAGATTTTAAATTTTTATCATTTTCATTAATAGTATTTATAATTTCATTTGTTATTATTTCTACGTCCTCTTTGCTTTTTTCTGGTAAATGTTTTAGTATTTGATTATTTAGCCACTCATTATTTTTTAATCCTTTTTTTAAAACATCTATCTTATAACTTTCAAAAAAATCATTCTGTATTTCAACTAATTTAGATATTTCTTCTTGACTTATCAAAAAATTAGATTGAGTTATTTGATTATTCATATTTTTTTTCTCCTTTTTCATTAGCTGATTTAATATCATACTTTTCTAAAATTTCTTTTATTTTAGAGATTTTATCTTTTAGTGTAACAGATATAGATTTTGTATTTTCTATAACCTCTAAAATATCTTCAGTTGTTATTTCTTTTTGATTTTTTATAAAACTATTTTCTACAACTTCTTTTACAACAGATTCTATATCAGCTCCACTATATCCTGCTGTTTTCTTTAATAATTTAATTGTATCTATTTTGTTATTCCATTTTTTTCCTTTTTTTCAAGTGAATTTCAAATATATTTTTTTCTCTCATTTTCATTTGGTAAATCTACGAAAAATATTTCATCAAAACGACCTTTTCTGAGAAATTCAGCAGGTATAGAAGATATATCATTAGCAGTAGCTATTGTAAAAACGGTATTTTCTTTTTCTTGCATCCATGTTAAAAATTGACCAAATAATCTTGTTGTTATATCACTTGCACCAATATTTTGTCCTACACCAGCAAAAGCTTTTTCTATTTCATCAATCCAAAGAACACATGGACTTATTGTTTCAGCTAATTTTAGTGCATCTCTTAAATTTGCTTCTGATTCACCTACATATTTACCTAATAATCTTCCAACATCAAGTCTTAATAATGGTATATCAAATAACCTTGCAGTTGCTTTTGCTGTCAAGATTTTCCACAACCAGGCATACCAACAATTAAAACACCTTTTGGAATATCAACACCATATTTTATAGCTTTATCTAATTTATTAAAAATTTTCTTTTTTTTTATAAGCCAATTTTTTAGTACTTCTAAACCTCCTATATCTTGTATAGTTTCCTTAAAGTCTATTATTTCTAAAATACCAGACTTTTTAATTATTTGTTTTTTTTTCTTCTAATATTAAATTTTTATCTTTCAATGAAATTTGACCTTGATTTTGATAAGCTAAATTTAAAATCTGTATTATCTGAAATTCACTTAATCCTTTTAAATCAATAGCTAACTCACTTACTTCTTCTTCTGAAATAGATACTTCTAAATCTTTACAATAATTTCTTATAATTTCTTCTATTTCATTTAAGCTAGGTGATGGCATATCTACAATTGTTATATAATTTTCAAGCTCTTTTGGTATGTTTAATTTACTTGAAATTATAAATATGGTTGCATAATAATTCTCTAAATACATATTTTTTTCTACTATATCTTTTATAGCAGAAATAACTTTTATGTCATTTAGCTCATTGTGAATATCTTTAAGCAAAATATACATTTGCTTTTGGAAACCTTCACTTTTTATAAGTTTTAGAAATGATAACAAATTCATTTCCATTAACTCTGTTTTATAATTAAAATCAACAATACCATAAGCATTGTTATACTCAAAAACATTTACTTCTTTTGATATGTTTTTTATTACATCATCTATAGCTTTAAAATCAAAAATGATTAATATATATAATAGGTCTTAGAGCATCTATATATGAGTAAAGCTTATCCTCTAAACTTTTTATACTCATAATTAGACCTCTATGTAATATATATAATCATTATTATTATTACTTCTATACTCTAAACCATCTAAAATAGGAAATAATCCATTTACTTATCAGATGATAGTTCTTCGCTAGTTTTACCTTGACTTCTTACAGAAGTTTCATTTGAATACTTATAACCATTATCTTTTTACTTTTTTCCTCTAAATCTTTCCAATATGAATCTGTAGTTCCTTTGAAAGACTTTATTTCTCCTAAATCTACATCATAAAAATAATTTATATAGTTTCTATCAGAATCATTTTCTATAGAATGAACAAATATTTTTTATTCAAGATTTTTTTTATTTCTTGATTTTTATAAACTCCTTTATGAGTATTGATTGCTAAATTATAAAAATATGATTCTGAGTAAAAATCAGTAATTACTATATAACTGTTTATTTCAACTTTTTCACCTTTTCTTAAGGTATTAGTAACAAAAAATTTTATAATATCTTTATATATATTACTAAAAGCTTCATTAATATATAATCTTATTTTTTCATTTGTTAGCATAATAATTATGGGTAGTAATTTTTTTTGCTCAATTAATTTTTTATAAAATGAAGAATAATTTTCCTTAAATAAATTAAAATATGTATTATCTATTTCCTTTATAGCATTTCTTAAAATGGAGTATCATTACTTTTTTCTATAATAGTATTTTATTAAATTATAGTAAGAATTAAAATAGTCATGTATTACTATTTTTCTATTATTATTTTCTAAATTTTTTAATTTTTTTAATTGATTTTTACTGATTTCTTTAAATATTATAGAATAAACAGTATCTTTAATATCATTTTCATTTGTTTCTATTACAAACACACTAGCTAGATTTTTTATTATTTTTTCTAAATTAGACCTTTTTTGTTCTATTTGATTTGTATGAAAGTCATATAAATTAATATTCTCAACATTGCCAATAGAATTAATTTTTTCAAGTTCTTTGTTATATCCTCTTACTTGAAGCCATCTATGTAATATTTTATTTTTATAAAGTTCAAGTATATCATTTATATTAAAGTTTTCTCTTAATTCTTCTAAATTTCTAACTTGTTTATTATCTAAAATTAAACTAAATTTTATTTTTTTTTGCCATACTACAATGATATAAAAATATTTTTAATGAAAAAATTAATTATTATTATTTTAACAAATTTATTGTTTT
>BPII01000008.1 GCA_026004035.1 Candidatus Sericytochromatia bacterium
CCCTACTGCTCTTAAGGTGAGCAAATCCATATTTTAATAAGTTTATACTTTCATTTGAGTAATTACCTAAATTTAAAGTATTTTTTAATATAAATCTTTAAAATGCTTAATATTAAAAATTTTGAGCTTATCAAAAAATAACATTAGCTTAGTACTATTACTATTTTAATAAACTACCAAGAGCACCTAAAAAACCTCCTATAACAGCACCTGTTCCTAATCCTTCTTTTCCACCTGCAACATAACCTACTGCTCCACCTACAACAGCACCTGCTAATATATCACTACCAGTTGTAGAACCATATCCCCAACCCAGCCCCAACCAGGACCAGGATAAGTAACAGGTCCATTAGGATAACCAGGATAATATGGACTTCCACCACCAGGATAAGGATAGCCAGGATTACCAAAAGGATTTGTAGCATGCACTTCTCTATCATATCCTATAAATACATCTCTTCTTGCCAAAGCATGAGCGAATTCATCCACTGTTATTCTACCATCTCTATTTACGTCTGTTCTTTGTCTTGCTTGCCAATCAAAATCTAACTCTCTGTTTATACCCCAATGTCTTATAACACCATCTCTATTAAAATCATAACTAGCAGCTACTCTATATGCAAAAGGTAAATTCATTTTATATTCTCCTTTAACTAATTCTTAACCTTAAGATAGTAAAAATTTTTATAAAACTTGCTAACTTAAATAATATAAATCTAAAAATTTAATATTTATTTACAAATCACAAATAAAAAAGTTAAAAATTAACTAAAAATTTACTTTCTTTTATTTATAAAAAGTAATATACTTTATTATTTGTAAATCTTTATTAAGGAATATTACTATGCAAGAAACTTTAATTAAGTTTAAGTTCTGAAGATGAAATCTTGAGTCCATTTGATAAGTGACTTAATGAATACTTGCTTAGAAAAATATCTTATAAAAAATAATTTTGTAGACAAAGATAGTTATTGATAGTTTTATTAATGATAGAAACTTCCAAAATTCAAGAAAATAAATACCAAGTTGAATGGAGCTAGCTTACGCTATAGATTATAAGAAGAAAAAACTATTGATATTTGATCCTTTATCTAAGAGATAATTTTGAAGAGATAGACTTACCTGATAAAAGTTTTAAATTTAACGAAAATGATTGGGAAGAATGGGGAGACTCTTATTGCATAATAGATCAAGAGGAAATTCAGAAAAAAGATCATGTAATTTTTAAACCAACTGATTTAAATGGAATAGTAATAAGAAAAGATAATAATTTTCCTTACATATACAATAGTAATTTTGATAAACAAGTTTCTTCTTTAGTTTTGTCTAGATAATTTATTATTTGGAGCCATACCAAAAACAAAAAACTCTAGCTTGCCTTTTGATATTTTTTTATCAGAAGATAATACAAAAGATAGTTTTTACTAATAGGGACTTAGGCAAATTTTATTTATTCGATACTACTTCAAAATCTTTTATAGATGCTGTAATTTATAGGCAAGCTGGTTCTAATAAAGCTATAAACGTATTGCTATTGCTAATGACAATATTTATTTAACCGATAATACATAGCTCCTGTATTATCTGTTTATAATACTAATACTAAAAAATTTGATAAGAAAAACTTAGGCATAGGAATGTTCTAGGTAATTTATGCTTATCACCTGATAATAAGTGGTCTATTTATAATCTAACAATTAAACCTGAGCAAAGTTTAAAACTTATCGATATTAATTCTTTTAAAGAGATCAGAAATTTTGCTTTAAAAGGAGAGTTATTTAGTTTAGGTGATTACCCTACTGACTTGATTTCATTATCGCCTGATAATAAACATTTATTCTATGATGACTTACTTAAATGATCCTAACCCTTATACGCCTGTTATAACTGTTATTGATTTAGAAAAAGGTAAAGCTAGTAAAAGATTCTCTATAAAAGACGAGACTAAACCTATATTAATTGGGTTTTACGAAGAAAACAAATTAGGACTTGTAAATATTAGTCTTGAAAAGTTTCTCGTATAGAAAATAAACTAATGTCCATAAATGATTTAAGGGATGTTAAAAACAAATTAATAGAACTACGAAATAGTGTTGATACAGAACAAGATCTATTAAACTTAATACTAGAGGGAAAGTACGGAAGACTTAAACGAAAATATTCAGAAGAAACTAAATGAAGAAGAGTTTTTAGAAGTTGAAGCTCAAGCATTGGAATTTGAAAATTTCGAGGAAAATCTAAAAGATGAATTCGGTGCAGGGAGTAAGACCTAAGAAAACAAAACATGTAATTCTTATCTAAAGATGCTATAAAACCTATAGTTGAAATACTAGTTGGTAGTTTTTGGCAAAAAACTCAAATAGATTTATTGGAAATAAAAGGTTATCCAAGATAAATTAAATGAAATAGCTGAGAAAGTTAGAAAAAAACTAGAATATTATGACCTAGATATAGTAAATGTTCCAAAATTTTATGGCTCTTATCCTCTTAGAAGTCTATTATAAATAGACAATTTATTCTTGAAATGATGGATGAAGAAGAAAGTAGAAAAAGACAAGAAGTAAAAACAGCACCTTCTAATTGTCCTAATTGTTCGGCTCCGTTACTTGGTTCTTGGGATTGTAGTGCTTGCGGTTTTTCTATTGAAAAACCTGAAGATGCTTTAAGAAAGAAAATTAGCTTCACTTAGATCATTTAGCTAATCTACAAAAGGGAAATTATTTTGTAATAGATTGCAAAAATGGTATTTTAATAGAAATTAGATCAATATGATGTTCCGGTTTGGGGTATAAATAAAGATACTCTTAAAATTAAAATCAATTACAGCAGCCTTTAGACTTTCAAATAGAAATACTTTGATACTTAGATTCAGAATCATCAAGTATAGTTGAAATAACACCAAAAGGTCAGATAGAGTGGGCTTATAAACCTAAAAATCCTAATGCTAAGTTAAGAAACCCTAAAGGATTAGCTGTTTTAGATGATGGACATTTAATAATAGCTGATACCGCAAATCATAGAGTTTTAGAAGTTGATCTAGATGGTGAAATAGTTTGGGAATATGGTAAAAAAGGTATCCCTGGTGACTCTCTAGTTCAGTTTAATAATCCTTCATATGTCCAAAAAACTTATGATGGAACTATTTTAGTAACTGATACAGGTAATAATAGACTAGTTGAATTTGAAAGAGTTGTTGACACAGAGAATAATACACATAGAATTCTTAATAAACAAATTTTTTTCTTTAAAATCTCAAGCATTACAGGAAGTTAGCAAGGATTTAATTTTAGATAAACCTATTATGGCTTTTGAAGAACTAGATTCTAACATAGTAATTTTAGATAGAAAAAGAGCTATAAGGATAAATAGAAATAATGATATTTTATGGGAATTTATTTGTAAAAATGAATGATGAAGAACTTAAGTATTGAAATTCCTGAAAGAATAACTGTTCTAAAAAATAAAGATATTTTAATAAGTGGTTCTGAAAAAGTTATTAAAATTTTACCTACAGATGAAAACAGAATTCTTTTTATATCTAGTATAGAAGAATTATCAAAAAGAACACATTTTAGTGTAGCAAAAGATAATTTCAAAAAAGCTAAAGTTGAAACACGGTAGCTTCTAATAGATATATGGGTAAAGTTGGTGATATCAAAAGATGAAATAATACTGGAAGAAAAAAAAGAAGAAGTAAAAAAAGTTAATGCAAGTAGATATATGAGGAAAGCTACTGATAAAAAAGAGCAAGAAGAAATTATTGAGGAAATACCTAAAGAAGAACTGGAAGAGCAACAAAAAAAGAAAGAACTTGATTCTTTAATAGAACAAAAAAGAAAAGAAATGGAAGATAAAACATAAAGACAATAGACCTCATATTATTTATGATAAAAATAAGGAAATACTTACCTTTATTAATACCTTGTCTATATGATAAGGAAATATTTATCTTTAATAGAGAAGGTAAAGTTTTAAGAAAAATTCCTTTGAAAGATGACATCCTAAAAGTTGGGAAATAACCAATTTTAAAACTATTTTAATAATTTACGAGAGACTTTTTAGAAGAAATATCTATTGAGTAATAAAATTGAATTATTACATATTGAAGGAAGTTTTAATAGTGCTACAAAATTGACATAATGGTAATATACTTAGTTACTGATAATAAAAGCTTTTTCTGTAAAAGAGATAAATAGTAATTTAGAAATCATTTGGGAATATAAAGATACAGATAGATTTTTAATACCTTCATTATGCAAATAAAATATCTATCAAGTGGTAATGTTTTGATAACATATTCAAATGCTCATATTATTAAAGAAATTGATCATTAATTCTAATTTGATTTGGTCATTTGGTGAAAGCAAAAAATCTGGTAATGACGATAAGCATCTTTTTGCACACTCCATTCTCAGTTAGATTGAATAATAGCTAATACTTTAATAACTGATACCAAAAATTCAAGAATATTAGAGAGTAGATCAAAGTGGTGAAAGTTGTTTGGTTGTTTAATTCAAATGATAGATATTAAAATTTCTAAATCCTTTGTATTCTACAAGATTAAAGAATGGTAATACATTACATAATTCATTCTTCTTATAAGCAATTTTTAGAAATAGATAAAGAATGGTAAATCAAGTTTGGAGATTTGTTATCTAATAATCTCATAAATGATATTTCTTTTTGATAAATACCCTCAATTAAAGAAGTTACCTTATATAAGCTCTAGGAGAGTTCCCAACTCCTTTAATAAAAAAAGACATTTACTAATTAATAATGAACTTATGGATAAAATGTGATAATTTCATCAAATAAGAAGTATGGTGGTAATAAGGTCAGAAAGTTAGAATTCTCTCTCGCACAAGCTATAAATAAAAAGTGCTATCAAGAATAATAACAGGTGGTGGAATTGGTTCTCATATGACAATAGCTATTTCACTATTTGCAAAGGAATATGGATATAAAGACAAACTCTATCTTATTTAAACAACCTATTAATAACCATGTTAAAGAAAATCTTATTTTAACTAAAAAATTAAGTGATAGTATTAATATTAGTGATAATTATTTTTTCTTTATTAAAAACTTTATAGTTGAAATAATAAAATACTCAATAAAAGATAAAAAAATACCTTATGTAATATTACCAGGAGATACAAATGTAATAAGTAATTTAGGTTATTTAAATGCTTTTTATGAAATAGAAAAACAATTTATAGAAAGTAACAAAAAATTTCCTGATTTTATATTTGTAGCTGGTGGTTCAGGAGGAACATTAACAGGGTTACTATGTGGTTTAATATTATCAAATAAAAGCTCAAAAATTATTGCTTCCTGTGTTTCTAGTAAATTAATTTTAAATTACTTTAATATAGAAAATCTTGTAAGAAAAACTTTTAAGTTTTTAAACAAATATAATATTGATACACCAAAATATAATATTAATGATTTTTTAGAAATAGATTTCAGCTCATTAGGAAAAGGATATGGATATTTACAGATAATTCAATTAAAGCTATGGAAATTGCTAAAGTTAATAATATAATATTAGATCCTACTTACACATCAAAATCATTTTCTACTTTACTTAGAATATGATAAGAAATTTAAAAATAAAACTTTTTTATTTATTAATACTTACTGTGGTAACTAAAGTTTTTTTTCTATATTTATTCCTTCTTTTTTTAATGCCATTTGTCTTTTTAATTCTTCTAACTCGCTTTTTTGCTGCAAGATTTGTAGCTTTTTGTTTTATATTTTTTAATTTAACATCTAAATTTTGAGATGCAATTTCTTTATTAACTTGTACTTCTGCTTCAAGTTTTTGTATATCTTCTCTTACTGAAGTAAGAGCCTTAAGGTCAGCATCAACTGATAAACTTGATAATTGCTCTTGTATTTTTTTTTGTACCAAAGCATTTTCTCTTTTTGCAAGCATTTTTTCTTTTTCTGCTTTTAATTTTTCTATCTCAGCTTGAAAAGCTATCAGATTAGACTTTGCTTCTTCAGCTTGGTTACTTAACACTTTCAAGTTCTGCTTGTATTCTTTCTATGTCAGCTGTCAAAGCGTTTTTTTGTTCTATTAGTAATAAAGAAACTTCATCATCACCTTCTTGTATAGCTATAGGTAATTGTTGTTGAATTTCCTTAAGCTTTTGTGATTTTTCTTCTAATTCTTTTTGAAGTTTATTTCTTAAATAAACTATTCCTGAAACAGCTTTTAATAGTTTTTGATGTTGCTCTACTCTCTTATTTATAGCTGCTTCATAAACTAATTCAGGATTATTTTTTTCTAAGCCCTCTACAAATAAACTTAAAAATCCTTTCCATAAATTAGATAATCTTGAAAAAAAACTCATTTTTTACCTCTTAAAATTTCTTATTACTATTATAACATAACCATAACTAATCAATTTATTTTACATAAATATTAATTTTTATTTTTTAACTACATTAAGTCCAAGCTTTTTAATTGCTTCATTAAAAAATACCTATGCCATGTTTCATTTTTATAAATACCTTTAACTTTAAAAGGTATATAAAGTATTTTCAAATATGCTTTTAAAATATTTAGGATGAAATTTTTTCATCAAAATGTTTTAAGCCAATTTTCAGTTTCAATTCCAAATTTATCTAGTGAATTATATATATTAGAAAAAGGTCTAACTTGAAAAGTTCTAACAAGTTATTTTAAATTTATTTAATTTATTTTCTCTTTTGTATTTTTTATAAAATTCTAATGATTGCTCAAATGTTTCTAAAAAATCTCTTTCTGTTTCTCCTGGATAACCAACAAATAAATTTACAAAAGTATTTACATTGTTATCTACTAAATAATTAATAGAGTTTATAATCTCTTGATTAACCTTTTTTTTATTCATATCATTCCAAAGTTTCCTGTGAAAATGATTCAACACCAAGTATTGACACAAACAAACCATTTCTACTTAACATCCTTAACTAAATCTTCTTTTAATTGTGCTCTAAAAAATATCCTCCCCAATTAAATTTATAGATATTTGAACTTAAAATATTAGAAAAACTCTTCAAGCCATTGATTAGAAGAGTTTATTAAACTATCTGATATGCTAAAAGTATTAATATTATGTTTTTCATAAAGTATTTTCATATCATATATAAACTTTTTCAGGGCTCTCTCTCTCTTAAATTTTTTTCCAAATAAACTATGTTCAGAGCAAAAATGACATCTAAAAGGACAACCTCTATTTGAATATACAGATATTAATTTAGGATTAAACAAGTTTAAATCTATATCAGAATAATCAGGTGTTGGTAAATCTTCTAAATTCATATTTTGTGAAAAAGTATCTAAATTATAAATATTTGATAATGTTTTAACTCCGATTATATTATCAACATTTTCATTATTAACTATTGAAGTGATTATTTTATAAAAAGGTTCTTCACCTTCTCCTATAACAACATAATCAGCTATTCCTGATAATAATAACAATTCTCTACTAGTTTTTACCCTGTGTTATCTGTGGTCCTCCAAAAACGATTTTTGTTTTAGGATTATTATTTTTAATAAGTAATGCCATAATTACAGATAAATAAAAGTTTGTGGTATATAAACTAAATCCTATTAAATCGTAATTTTCAAAATATTTTTAAATTTCTTAGTGGCAAAATAATTTGTTTTTTTTAATTTATTTATTATAAAATCAGGTAAAAAACCTCTTTCTAGTGCCCACACCTTAGCTTGTTTTTCATTTCGGTTCTAATATACTTTTTATAGTTTTATTATCTTGATAATTCTTTATAACAGATGCTATTAAAGGTAAATCGTATATATCACTAACCATATTGATTTTTAAAGGTTATATTTGGTAAAGTTGAATTTCCCCATATATCATTTGATTCTTTATCTAATCTTAAATCTATTGTTCCTTATTTCAATATTTTTAATTTTTTCTTTTATATATGCTGATATACATGCATTACCTAGATGAGGAATTAAGAAATCATTGTCTTGAAAAGATGGTAATACTGAAAGTAAAATTTTCATTTATAATTTACTTTTTATATAATCTTCTAATTTTATAATATCTTTAGAAAAATTTCTTATACCTTCAGAAAGTTTTTCAGTTGCCATCTGATCCTCATTAAGTAGCCATCTAAAAGTTTTTTCATCTATAATTTTATATTCATCTTTACAATTTTTTTCAGCATAGTCTTTTGACAAATTTAAATCTAGTTTAGAATAATTGTTTTCTAATTCTGCTAATAAATTTGGGCTTATGGTTAATAAATCACATCCTGCTAACTCTTTAATTTGTCCTGTATTTCTAAAACTTGCACCCATAACAAAAGTTTTTATATTGTATTTTTTATAATAAGAATAAATTCTTTTTACTGATTTAACTCCCGGATCTTCTTTTGGTTCATAATAATCTTTTTTTTCAAAATTTTTATACCAATCTGTTATTCTTCCAACAAATGGTGAAATTAAAAATACATTTGCTTGAGCACAAGCTTGAGCTTGAACAAAACTAAATAAAAGAGTTAAGTTACAATGTATGCCTTCTTTTTCAAGTTCTTCAGCTGATTTTATTCCTTCCCAAGTAGACGCAATTTTTATAAGTATTCTGTCTTTTTTGATACCTTCTTGATTATACATTTTTATTAATTTTTTAGCTTTATTAATTGTTCCTTCGATATCAAAAGATAATCTAGCATCTACTTCTGTTGATACATATCTTGGAACTACTTTAAGAATTTCTACTCCAAAGCTAACAAATAATTTGTCTATAATATTTGTTAAAAGTTCATCTTCACTATTAGAAATATTTTTTCCATATTCTATAGCTGAATTTACTATACTTTGATATTCTGGCATTTGAGCAGCATTATATAGTAAAGATGGATTAGTTGTAGCATCAGTAGGCTTATATTTACTTATAGAGTTTATATCTCCTGTATCAGCTACAACAGTAGTATATTCTTTCAATTGTTCTAAAACATTTTTCATAAATAACCTCCTTGAATATAATTGTATAGTATAATGAATATTTTTATTAAGTTTAACTTTTAGATAATGCCCAAGAAAATCTTGATGGAAAAATACATACTTCTAATATAAGGCTTAGTATTTTTATATAATCTTCTATTTTTACTAAATTACTTATATCTTCTATTTCTTGTTCTATAAGTCCTATCTCAGACATTATATTTACTCTTTGAGCTTCTAATGAGTTTAATTCTGAATTTAATCTTGTTCTTTTAAAAAAGTATGTAAAGAAATTCTTTTTAGCTATTTCTATTTCTTTACTTTTAAGTTCTATTTTCTCATCTAATTCTTCTAAACTTTTTTTGCATTTTTTAAATTTCTCGCTTAATTGTTCTAAACCTTTATTTAAATCATTATTATATTTTTGTCTATAAATATCTCCTTTACCATCATGAAAATCTTCACTTAAACTAAATAACATTGTTCTTGCTAAGTGCAAAATTGACAAATTTTCTCTGTCTAAATCAAGACCAAAAATTATACACTTTATTGTTTTTTCAGTATTACCGTTTAATAAGCTTGATAATGCACCTTGATAAATATCACTTGAATCAATATAAACAAAATCCAATCCCTTTAGATATCTTGCTGACTTAACTTCACCAAGTGTTTTTAGTAAAACATTTTTTAAAGGAACACTTTCTTTTTTCATTTAAAAAAAAAATTGAATATAGATTAATATTACCAAATAAAAATTAATATTAAAATATTATTATGCTAAAATTTTAGAAAATATTTTGGGAGATTTTAAAATTATGGAATATGAAAGTATAATTGGACTAGAAGTTCATGCTGAATTATTAACTAAAACAAAAATATTTTGTTCTTGTCCAGCTGAATTTGGAGGGAATCCAAACACACACGTTTGTGAAATTTGCTTAGGAATGCCCGGAGTATTACCTGTATTAAATAAAAATGTTGTAGAATTTTCTTTAAAAGCAGCTAGAGCTTTGAATTGTAGTATTCTTGAAGAATGCAAGTTTGATAGAAAAAATTATTTTTATCCTGATTTACCAAAAGCTTATCAAATATCACAATATGATAAACCAATAGCTGTAAATGGATTTATAGAAATCAATTCTAATGGTAATAAAAAGAAAGTAGGAATAACGAGAATACATATGGAAGAAGATGCTGGAAAATTAGTTCATGTTGGTTCTGATAGATTATCCGGTTCCACTCATAGTTTAGTTGATTATAATAGAGCTGGAGTTCCACTTATAGAAATAGTAAGTAATCCTGATATGAGGTCAAGTGAAGAAGCAAAAGCTTATATGGAAGAATTAAGAAACATACTTTTATATATAAAGGTATGTGATGGAAAAATGCAAGAAGGTAGTTTAAGGTGTGATGCTAATGTTTCTGTAAGAAAAAAAGGTAGCGAAAAATTTGGAACAAAAGTTGAAATAAAAAATTTAAATTCTTTTAAATCATTACAAAGAGCTATTGATTATGAAATACAAAGACAAATTGAAGAGTTAGAAACAGGAGGTAAAATACTTCAAGAAACTAGATTATGGGATGAAAATAATTCATGCACGATATCTATGAGAGTGAAAGAAGAAGCTGATGATTATAGATATTTTCCTGAACCTGACTTAGTAAGTTTATTTATAAGTAGTGAGTGGATAAAAAATATTGATGAAAATCTTCCTGAATTACCTAAAAATAAAAGAGAAAGATATATAAATCAATTAGGATTATCTGAATATGATGCTACAACAATAGTCAATTCTATTGAATTAATGGAATTCTTTGAAAATACTATAAAGTTGCAAGTAAATCCTAAATTGGTAGCTAATTGGCTTATGGGTGATATTTCAGCTTTTCTTAAAGAAGAAAAAATTGAATTAAAAGATACAAAATTAAAACCAGAGATTCTAAAAGAAATGATAGAATTAATAGAAAAAGGGATAATAAGTGGTAAAATAGCAAAAGAAATATTACCTGAAATGATAAAAAATGGAACTAATCCTTTAAAAATAGTTACTGATAGAGGACTTACACAAATAAATAATGAAAATGAAATTATAAATATTGTTAAAAAGGTTATAGAAAAAAATCCTAGTCAAGTAGAACAATTTTTAAATGGTAAAGAAAAAATTATTGGATTTTTAGTTGGTCAAACAATGAAGGAAAGTAAAGGAAAAGCTAATCCTGAATTAGTGAATAAAATATTATTAAATGAATTGAATTTTCTAAAAAAATGACTTTTTTAACCGTTACTCTAAATGCATCAATAGATAGAACCACTTTTATAAATGGCTTCAATATAAATAAAATAAATAGAAGTGATACACCTATAGAATCAGCAGGTGGTAAAGGACTTAATGTTGCAAGAGTTCTTAATATTTTAGAAAAAGATGTATTAGCTACAGGATTTATTGGGGGATACTATGGTGAAAAACTAAAATACTTAATGGAAAAAGATAATATAAAAAATGATTTTTATCAAATAAAAGGTGAAACTCGCTTTTGTCTTGCTATTGTAGATAAAAAAAATAATACTTTGACAGAAATAAATGAAAATGGGCCTAATATATCAAAAGAAGAATTTGAAGATTTTTTAAAAAAACTGAAATTTATCTCTAAAGGAAAAAAATTTATTATACTATCTGGTAGTGTTCCAACATCTTTACCAGAAGATACTTATTTTCAAATAATCAACTATCTAAAAGATTTAAACATTCCTTGTATTCTTGATGCTAGTCGTAAATATCTTAAAAAAGCTATTCAATCAAAACCTTTTCTAATAAAACCAAATCATGTAGAAGCACAAGATTTATTAGGTTATGAATTAAACACTATCGATAACATACTTAAAGCTTTAAATGATATAAAAAACTTTTGTGAAATGGCTGTAATAACATATCAAGATAAAGGATCATTTATTTATTATCAAAATAATATATTACAATTTATACCACCAAAAGTAAATATTGTAAATACTGTTGGCTCTGGTGATGCTTTTTTAGCAGGATTAGTGGCAAAACTAGAAGAAAACAAGGATTTAGAAGAAATAGGAAAATTTGCAACAGCTTGTGGAACAGCAAATGCTTTAACACAAAGAGCAGGATATTTAAAAAAAGAGGATTTATTCACTATTTATAAAAATGTAAAAGTAATAAAATTTTAATGAAAGATGATTTTAGAGAAAATGAATATCTACTTGCTGCTTTATCTTATTTACCATTTATAAGTATAATTCTATTATTATCACCATTAAGAAAATATTATTATATAAGATATAATTCTGCTCATGCCTTTATAATATATACTTTAAGTTTATTTTTATTTACAATATATATAAGTTTATACTTTATAATCAGAAATTTTTTCAAAGATACTTTCTTACTAGATATTTTATTTGGAGTAGTTTTATCACTACATATTATAATTAATTTTACAATATGCTTATACTTTTCTATAAAAACTTATAATGGAAAATATATTATACTTCCTTTAGTTACCAAAATATATTATTTGATATTTAATAAATAGAATTTTTGGCACTGAGCTAATGTCATTTTTTGATAAGCTCAAAATCATTTAATAGTAAGGCATTTTAAAGATTTATATTAAAATATATTTTAAATTTAGTGTTTATAAGCTTTTGAAGATAATTTTTTTTCTATAACTCAATTCCAGTGCTCCAGTACCAAGGTATTTTATTTTTTAATATTTATAAATATTTAATATCATTTTTAGTATTTTCAAATATATTTAAAATCTTGAAAATATTATGGAATATTATAATGATTGAAACATATATATATAATTCAAAAAATACTTTTATAGAAGCTCAAAAAAGAGCACCACTTTTTGAGGCACTAAGAGACTATATAAAAAGAGATATGGTAGCTTATCATACACCAGGACATAAACAAGGTAAAGGTGTTGATAAAGAAATGCTTGAGTTATTAGGTGAAAATGTTTTTAAAATAGATTTAACAGAAATACCTGAAGTTGATAATTTACATGATCCTGATGGAGTAATAAAAGAGGCTCAAGAATTAACAGCTTTGCTATATGGTTCTGATAAAAGTTTTTTTCTAGTTAATGGTTCAACAACTGGTAATAACGTAATGATAATGACTGTTTGTGATCCTGGTGATAAAATTATAATACCAAGAAATATACATAAATCAGTTTTAGGTGGAATAATATTAAGTGGTGCTATTCCTATATATGTTCCTGCTTTATGGGATAATGATCTAGGCATATATCATGGAATAGATATAGACAAATTAGAAGAAGCACTTATAAATAATCCTGATGCAAAAGGTGTATTACTTGTTAATCCTACTTATTACGGTATTTCTTTAGATTTAAAAAAAGTTATTGATTTAATACATAAGTATAATAGACCTGCTTTAATAGACGAAGCTCATGGACCTCATTTTCATTTTCACGAAGATTTACCTATATCAGCTCTAAAAGCTGGTGCCGATATGGTAGTTCAATCAACACATAAAATATTATCTTCAATGACTCAAAGTTCTATTCTTCATTTAAAAGAAGGACGAGTTAATACTAAAAGAGCAAAAAATATTTTGCAATTAATACAAAGTACAAGTCCTTCTTATGTTTTAATGGCATCTTTAGATGTAGCAAGAAGACAGATGGCTTTGCATGGTAGAGAGCTATTAGAAAGAACATTACAATTAGCTGAAGATGCAAGAAAAAGACTTAATAAGATAAATGGTATATATTGTTTTGGAAAAGAAATATGTGGTAGTTATGGTGTTTTTGATATAGATATTACAAAATTGGTTATAAACGTTTCTAAATTAGGTATATCAGGATTTCATGCACTAGATATTTTGGATAGAAAATACAATATTCAATCAGAAATGGCAACATTATATAATGTTTTAGAATTAGTAACAATAGGAAACGATAAAGAAGATTTAGATAGACTTGTAAATGCTATTGAGTGTATTTCAAAAGATGAAACATTAGAAAAGGATTTAAGAGTTAATTCAAAAGCTCCACCTGTTCCTTCTATACCAAAATCAACTATGTCTCCAAGAGAAGCATTTTTTTCTACAACAGAAAAAGTTCCTTTTTATTCCTCTATAGGTAGAATATGTGCTGAAATAATATCACCATATCCTCCTGGTATTCCGATATTAGCACCAGGTGAAATAATAAATGAAGAAATTGTGGATTATTTACAACTTATATATGAGCATGGAGCTTTTATAAATGGTCCAGAAGATATAAGACTTCAAACTATAAAAGTTGTAAGAGAATAAATATTTACAAAAAATTAACAGTATATTTATAAAATAATTGACATTAATATTACTCAAAATATAACTAAAGTTATATTTACTTTATATCTAATCGATATATAAAATTAAAATAGAGTATTGTAAATTGCTTTATAAATATGATAAAAAGAAAAAATGCTTTTACATTAGTAGAGACAATTACTGCTTTTATTGTAATGCTATTAGTTGTTTCTTCTGTTTCACTAGCTATAACTTTGGCTTTAAAAGTAAATAGAGAACAAAAAATGACTAATGTTGCTCAAAGTATTGCTACTGATATTATAAATAAATTAGTTAGAAATCAGTCTTTTGAGTATTTATATAATTACACTGATACAAATGGTTTTTCTATAAAAAATAATGGTGTTTATTTGGCAAATTTAACTGTTAATTCTGATACTGGTCAATATACTTCAACGGCTAATTTAGGTGTAGAAATTGATAAAGGTTTTGTTAAAATACCTATTTCATCAGAAATAAATGCTAATGCAATACAATCACAAACTTTTCCAGATTTAAAATTGTTAGAAAATGGAACTGCTACATTAAAATTATATCCAATAGTAGTAGCATACAATAATGGAAGTGAAATAATACCTATTTCTGCAACATCTACAAATGTTGGTATTCCTATTATTTCAGATACAAAAATAGCTGTAAAAGCAGTTGTTAGATGGGGAAAAATAAATCAAAGTACAGGATTACCCGCATTTAAAATAGAATCATCTACAGTAGTAAGTCAAAATGGATTATATAGTATTCCTACTACTGTTGCTAATAATTCTAGTAGCTCACCATCTTCTACACCTTCCAGTAATCCTAGTGATGTTCCAACATCAACACCAACACCTGCACCTACTCCTACTCCAAGCCCATCACTATTACCAAGTGGTGCTTCTTGTACTTCAGGTAGTCAGTGTCAATCAGGACAATGTATAGGTAATCCTAAAAAATGTAAATAATTTATGGATATAAAAAATATGAAAGTAAAAACCAAAAATAAAAAGGGATTTACAGTTACAGAATTACTAATAAGTACAGTTCTTACTGCTATACTATCAGTAATAGCGACTTCTCTTTTTTATCAATTTGTTGCATATTCAAATACAAGTATAGCTCAAAATAATTTAGATTCTGACTTAAGAGTTTTGCTACAAAGACTTGAAGCTGAAATAATCCCAGCTAGAAAAATTCTTTCTTCATATATTCCACCAATAGAATATGGTTCAGCATCATCAACAATAACAACTACAAATAATAGATTGATACTAGAATTACCTTCGTACGATGCTCCTTTTAATTCTACAAATAGGGATATTGCTATTATAGAATTTAGTCCTAATACTTCATCAAATCTAAGTAATCCTCAAACTGGAAATATTGGTAGTTTATTATTTACATATATACCTGCTGTTGATAGTAAAAGAAAAAAAATAATAAAAGCAAAGTTAAATTCTTATGTAAATGATAAAGAAAAAGCACCAAACGCAACATTTTCTTCATACAATATGTTTAGATTTTACAAAAATGTAATTCAAGATCAAGGAAGTTATAAGGTGATACAATTACAAGAAGTAACAGATCCATCTGATTATCAAAATGCAACAGTAATACAGACAAAAATTGTTTTAAAAAATAGATTTAATGAAGAAGTTTATAACGTTTCTCAAAAAGAAAACTATTTTAGATTAAGAAATGCTTTTACAGGAGGATAGTATGAAAAAAAATAAAGGTTATGCAATGGTAAGCACATTAGCTATATCATCTGTTTTGCTTCTTGCTGTTGGTGTCATGATGTATAAAATTAATTCAAATACAAAAGATATTATAAGAGCAAAATTAAATGCTCAAGCTTTAAATGTAGCTGAAGAAGGTATTGAACATACTTTAAACTGGTTGAATGTTCAAAACACTTCGACACAAACTCCACCTTTATTAAATACTTTATTAACTTCAAATTTAAATTTACCAGGTGTTATATCTACAAATAATGTTTTTAAATCTGTAAAAGAAAATGGAGAATTTGAAATATTTCTTTCTTCAACAGGAACAGCTACCTCTACTTTTGACTTTGTAGAAGTAAAATCTATTGGATATATTCCTAGTAAAAATAATTTTAGAGCTAGAAAAATTGTTAAAACAGTCGTAGAAAGACCTTTAGTTGCTAATGGACAAGGAATAGATTCAGCAATGCATACTGATGGAACTATATCTGTAGGTAATGGTAAAACTAACTCAGGAAATAGTCCTATTCCAACAACATTTACATCAGAAGGACATATACACTCTAATTCAACTATAAGTTTAGGTGCTAATGCTCAAATAAATGGAGATATTACAGCTGTAAATGGTATAACAGGTCTATCTTCTGATAAAGTAACAGGAACAGCAAATCCAAGTGCAAGTCCTATTCCTGTTCCTCAAGCAAAATATGAAATTGATAGTACCCCTTGTATTATGACATTAATAGGAACTAAAAAAGAAATATGGACCACCTTTAGGTAAGACAGCTTGTACATATACAGGTAATTTACCTGCTAGTAATAATGATAAAGTTATAATATCTGGAAATGTATATGTTACTGGTTCTGTATCTTCAAATGGACAAACAACATTTGAATCTGATCCTCTTTTACCTTTATCAAAATTGATTGTAGAAGGTGATGTAGGTTTTAGTGGAAATGCAACTGCTACTCCATTAACAAGTAGATTAATGGTAGTCTCTAGAAATGGTAATGTTACAATTAGTGGTAATGGAACTATTTATGGTATTATTTTTCAAGAAAACCCAAATAAAACAGTAACATTTAATGGACAAGGAAATAATCCTATAGGTCTATTTGGTGCAATTTTGTCTAAAGGAAGTATTAATATAAATGGTCAAGTTTCTGTTATTAGAGATTTAACATTATCAAGTATGCAAGATTTAACAGATGATAGAAATAAAAGAATAGTTAAAGTAAAAACTTGGAAAGTAGAAAATTAATTTAATAAAATAATAAAATAAGAAAGAAGTTTTAATGAACAATAAGGTAAGATATACACTATTATTTTTAATTATAGTAGCTTTAATATTTCTAATTTCAAAAGTTTTTAAAAGTGATGGAATAATAAGTGGTTATGTTTATAGTACTCAAAATCCTGATGTACCATTAACAAATGTATTAATAACTATAGACGATAAGAAAACTATTCCAAATAATCAATTGACAGGTGCATATATACTACAAAATATAAAAAAAGGTGAGCATACATTAAAATTTACAAAACAAGAATTTAAAGATGAAATAAAAGTAATAGAAGTAAAATCAGGAGAAAGTATTAAACTAAACGTATATTTAAAACCAAAAGATGAAATAAAAAAGATATCAAGTAATAGTATAGTAACTGCTAATATAGGTGGAAATACAATATCAATAATAGATTATAATACAAGAAAAGTAACATATTCAATAGAAAGTGGTATAAAACCTTATGATATAAAAATATTTTCAGATAGAAAATTAGCTTTTGTATCTAATTTTGGAGAAAACACTATATCAGTAATAAATTTAGACAAATATTCTGTAGAAAAAAAAATACAATTTGATGCTGGTTCTCAAATTACAAAACTAGAAAAAGATAATTATAATTTATACTTGTATGCTTTATTATCAGGAAAATCTAAAATAGCATTAATAAATACAAGAGATTATAAAATAAGTAAAGAAGTAATATCATCAAATCCAATAATAGATTTTGAAATAGATAAGAGTAATGGAGATATTATAGTATTGACAGATAGAAGTTTAGATTTATATAACTCTAGTGGTAATCTAATTAAAACAATAAATTTATTACAATCAAGTAATTCTGCTATGAAAGATATTATTCCATATTCTTATAATGAATTAATAATTTTAACTAGTTCAAATCCAATAAAAATAAATGTATCTACAGAAGAAGTGACTATTCTCCCGATAGAAAATATAACAGCAGGTATTTTTAATAACAATTCAAGTATATTCTATGCACTAAAGGAAAATAAACTTTTAATTTACGATTATCCTACTTTTGAATTAAAAAAATTCATAGAGTTAAATTTGCCTAGACCAAATAAATTAAAGTTTTCACCATACAATCAAGAATTACTTATATCTTCTGATATAGCAAATTTTATACAGGTATTTAATACATCATCAGAAACATTAGAAGCAAATTTTGATGCTTTTATTACTATTAGTTCTTTTGATTTTATCTAATATCTAATGAGTAATTAAACTTTGAAAAAATATTTTTATCAAACATATAAATACTTATATAAAAATTTTTATATGATGAAAATATCTCAAATCCACCATAAATATAATAGTTATTATTGTATTTAAAATTAATAGGAACAAGATTTTTAGACAAAGTTTTAGAATAAAAATTTAATTTATTAATATTTTCAGGTAATTTTGGTTTATATATATTTAAAGGTATTTCAAATAAAAGCTTATTACTATTTTCTTCTAATTCTTCTTTAGAAAAATCTTGAATGTTATAAAAATTTTGATTGCTTTCAATTCTCTTTAGATATAAGTTTTGATTATTTATTTCAGGATAATAACATATAAGCTTATAAGTATTTACTTCTCTATTATTAAAAAATTCTTTATTTGAAAACTTAATAATTAATAAAGAATTACCTGTTTCATTTAAGGTGGTAAATATTATTTTATCTGGATTTTTTAAATAATTATATTTAAAAGAATCTATATTAATAGTTTTATTATCAAATAAAGCTACTGCTTCTTTTAAATCTTTATTTAAATTTTGGAAAATAATATTTGATTCTAATTTAAAAATATTTTCTTTATTTTGTTTTTCAGAGAAACTTTGAATTGATATTAAACTATTATAAATCAAGAGAAAAATAAAAATAAGAATAGTAAAACTTATAATAATTTCTACTAAACTTAAACCCTTACAATAATTTTTTTGATTTAAGTTCATTATAAAAACTACTTTGTTCATTTATAAGTTTTTTATTAGAAATAATTTTTAAAGATTCTGTCGTAGAAGGTATTAAATCTAACATTTGTTCGCTAAAAGGATATTTTGAAAAAGAGTTATCATAAGAATAATCAAAAGTTGGATTTGTATTAATATTAAAATTTCCAGTTGAAAAATTAGTTTTTCCTATACCAATAAAAGAACCTCTTATTTTTATTTTTTGATTAGAAAAATTTTCAGATAATCTATATAAATTCAGTAAAAAATTATTTGAATTTATGTTATTTCTAAATCCTGATATAGCTGTAAAATTGTAAGTTGTATCTACAGGTGGATTATAATAATTAATATTCCAACTGTTAGATAATAGATTTATAGAATCAGAAATAATTATTGCAGGTCTCCATAAATCATAAGTCGGATTACCATAATAATCATTATCCTCATTAATGTCGTTACCATTTATAACTTTATGTAGATTGAAATTACCTTGAATATATACAGGATTATTACTAACAAACAATAAAGGATATAAAAGTTTTGATGCATTTTTTAATAAAAAACCATTAGGTACTCTTAAATTATCTGGTATATTGTCATCTGGGTTTAAATCCTTTATAGCATCATTTCTTGATGCATATATAATAAAATCTTGTGCATTTAATATTGATTGTAATTTAAAAATATCAATACTTGTAACTTTAACATTTTTGCCTTCATTATTATCGAAAAAAGATATTTCATCAAAAGTATCACTAGGAAGATTAATTGTATTAAGATTAATAGTTTGAGAATTTTTATTATTAAATTTTTCTATTGTTTTAATAAAAACTTCATTATTATTATAAAGTAATTTGATAGTTGTAATTTCTTTTTTGCCATTTATGTCAAAAGATATCAGTAATTTATATTTTGAATTTTTTTCATAAAAAGAATTTCTTTCTATTGACAAAAAATCTAATATACTTTTATGATTAATATCATGGTATCTATTTAAAACTTTACCTTTCCAATTGTCTATTGATTTTGTTATCCAGTTTTCAGATTTACTATCATTTGTATTATTTAATTCTTTATCATACCCATATATATCTTTTATAAAAACTTTACCATTTAAAGAGTTACCATTTATTCTTCCTTTAATAATATCTTTTGATGATGTTATTTCAGAATCTAAAAATATTTTATCTTCAGTATCTATAAACAAATTACCATTTGAGTGAATCTTACCTTTATATGTTAAAGATGTTTTAGAGAAAATTTCTAAATCTTCATTAAAAAATAATCCATAGTTAAACAAGCTTAATCTAGTAATTTCTAATTGAGAATTTAAAGCTGTCCATATTTTATTATCTAAAGTAGAAATAGAATCTATTTCATAAATTTTTTTTGATAATCCATTTATTCTTAAATCATTAACCCAATTATAATCTTTTATTCTATAAAAGATATTTCTTTTAATATTCTCATCATTATAAAAGTATTTATAGTAATTGTTTAAGTTGTCATATTGTTCAGCTGAGAAAATACTATCATCAATATTATTAAAAATTTCTTTATTAATGTCAATTTCAGGTCTAAATTTATAATATGTAATATAGTAATTTTTATTTATTTTACTTAAAGATTTTTTCAAAGCACTTTCAGCTAGTAAAAAAGATTTATTTATAGATTTATTTCTATTTATAAAAAAATAAGTATTGGATGAAAAATATAGCAAATTTAAAGTTATAAGTATTATAATACTAGATATAAATAAAACAGTTGCTAAAGCAAAACCATTTTTATTATTTTTCACTGTTCATTTACTCCAATAGGTATTGGTATTATTGAAGAAAGTGAACATAATGGCTTACTATTTACTAAATCTATTGAATTTAAATTATTTTTATTAGCATAGTAAATATATAGTTTTATAAATTTGTCATTGACTATTACAGGTGATCCTATTGGATAATCATACTTAAGACCATTTCTACCTTTTTCTGGTGAAGTATCATCTACAAGAAAATTTTTAGCATTATCATTAAAATTTTTAATATATACAATTTCTTTACTTTTATTATACATATTATATATAATAACAGATTTTTCTAAATTAATTCCAATTTCTGTTGGTCTCTTATCTATAAAAACTACAATATTATTACCTTTATTTATAGCTTTAGTTGTAAAAGCAATATCATTCTTAACAATTAATTTATATACATATTTTTTTAAATTATCTTTTTCTTCATTACTTATAGATTTAAATTTAAAGTTTGATAAATTTTCTATTTTATCTGATAGATTTATAAAATCATCAGTATTTATTATTGATTTACTTAATTCGTTGATAAATTTTTGAGATAAAGAATTTGCTTCTATTACATCTTTTTCATAATTGCTTAGTTTAAATTTAGTTATTAAAACAGCATTAACACCTGTCATGACAATTATGAGTATTACTATAGAAACTAAAAGTTCTATTGAGGATATCCCCTTTTTTATTCTTTTTAATATCATGACAAATAAATTTTATAATTAAAATTATAGTATAATTAAAACAATTATAATATTATAACAACTTAAAGTTTGATAATAATTTTACTTTTTTGACAATAAATTGATGTTTTTTGTTTTTTTGTTTATTTTTTTACTCATATTAAATTTATATTTTTTGTTTAAAATAAAAAATGAATATGATAAAAAATTAATATACATAATACTTATATTATTAATAGTTTTATCTGTGAATTATTTTTACTATTCCAACAATATAAGCAGGTATATAATAAATATAGTTATTTTAGTTATATTTTTTATAAGTTTCTTTATTTACAAAAAAGAACTTTTGAAAAATGAAGATACAACAAAATCTTTATTTAATACTTCTATAATAATTATTTTTTCTGGAATACTTACAAGTATTATTATAACATACATAGGTTATGTACATTCTTATGAATATGTTAAATATAATGCAGAAAGAAACATTTACTTTATTTTTGATTTAATTAACCATAAAAATATTGATAAAAAAGAAATAATAAATTATTGGAATAATTTAAAACCATTTGAAAAAGATAATGATATTTATATTTTAGACAAAAAAAATAAAATTATTTTTTCAAGTAATATAGATGATTTTATAAATAAAAAAAACTTATTTTTGTATGATAAATATTTTAATAATTACAAAATTGTTATTTCAATAAATAAAGAAATAATCAGGGAAAAATCTTTAAAAATTATATTACCTTTAATTGTTTCTATATTATTTATATCATTAATAATATTACCTTTAGGTACTTTATTATTAAAAATAGTTTATTCTATACAAGAAAATAAAATAAATGCAAAAAATAAAGATTTAATAATTATTTCTAAAAATTTGGAAGAATCTTTAAAACAAAAGGAACTATTATTAAAAGAAATACATCATAGAGTAAAGAATAATCTACAAGTTGTATTTAGTCTTATTGGATTACAAATAAATTCCATAAATGATGAAAATACAATTAATAATCTTTTAGAAATTCAAAAAAGAATAAAATCTATGTCAATAATACATGAAAAATTATACCAAACAAATGATTTATATAAAGTGAATTTCAAAGAATATATAGAAGAACTTTCAAAATATATAATTAATTCATACAATTTAAATACAAAAGTAAATCTTGAATTAGATTTAGAAGAACATTTCATACCAATAGATAAATCAATACCTTGTGGTTTAATAATAAATGAAATAATATCAAATTCACTAAAACATTCTAAATGCGATAAGATAAAAATTTATTTTAAAAAAGAAGAAGATAATTATATACTACAAATAAATGATAATGGTCATGGAATTAATAATATTCAAGATATTCAAAAATACAACTCTTTAGGTTTAAAACTTGTTAATAAATTGTCAAGACAACTGTCAAGTAATATCGTTTATAAAAATAATAATGGTCTATGTTTTAAACTAATTTTTACTGTATAATTTAATTATTATTTTATTAAATTTTAAAAATATGGGTAAAATACTTATAGTAGAAGATGACGAACAATTGCTATTTATAATTAGTAAATATCTTGAAAATATTGGTTTTCAAAATATAACAGCTTTTAATGGGAAGGAAGCAATTGATTTATTAAATACACATAAAGATATTAATTTAGTAGTAGCAGATTTAATTATGCCTGTATTAGACGGTTTTGAATTATGCTCTTATATAAGAAATAATGAAGATTTATCAGATTTACCTATACTTATAATAACTGGTCAATCGGATATGTACTTCAAATGTAAAGCATTTGAATCAGGAGCAGATGATTATCTTATAAAACCTGTAGATTTTGTTGAATTTACATTAAGAATTAAAGCTCTTTTAAGAAGAACAAAAAAACAATATATTGAAATTAAATCAAATAATAATCCTTATAACTATAGTAATGTATCAGTAAAATTAGAGAATGGTATAACACTATATATTGATAGAAACACTTCAAATGTAAAGGTTGGAAATAAAACAGCATATTTAACATCATCAGAATTAGATATATTGCAATACTTAATATTAAAAGGTACAAAGCCAACTAATACAGATGAAATATTACAAAATGTTATGAAATATCCAAAAGGAAGTGGTAATCCTGTTTCAGTAAGAACTCATATAAGAAATATTAGAGTAAAATTAGAAAAAGATCCTGATAATCCTGAAATAATAGTAAGTGTACCTAAAAGGGGATATATTATAAAAATTGACTAAAATACTTATAGTAGAAGATGAAGCGATATCATCTTTATTTTTAGAAGAATATTTAGAAAAACTTGGATATACAATATTAGAAACTGTTGATAATGGTAATGATGCTTATACTTTGGCAGAAAAATATTTACCAGATTTAATAATAATGGATATAAATATAAAGGGTAAAATTAATGGTATAGAAACAGCTGAAAAAATATATTCAAGTTTTGGAATACCAATAATATATTTAACAGCCTATTCAGATAAGGATACAGTTGAAAAAGCTATAAAAAGCGGTTCTTTTGCATATTTACTAAAACCAATAGATGAGAAGTATCTTGAGCCAACAATAAAAATAGTTTTAGAAAAATATAGAAATGAAGAAAAACTAAAATTTGAAACTAAATTATTAAACAATGTAATAAATAAAATGGATACAGCTCTTATATTTACTGATATAAAAGGTAATATAAAATTTATAAATGATGAAATAAAAAGTATTTTAAATGAAAAAATTAATATTACAAATATAACTGATTTATTTTTTGAAGCAAAAAATTATATTTATGAATTACAAAATCTTGAAGAAAATACTATTTGTAAGAAAATTTACTTTGATAAAAAAATATTACACATAAATATTTCGAAAGTAGAAGATGAAAAAAATAGATTATATGGATTTATTTTTAATTTTGGTCATAATATTAAAAACAAAGGTAGCCAATTGAGTATATGTTCATTTTGTAAAAAAATAAAAGATAATTCTGGAAAATGGTTTGATATAGAAAAATATGTACAAGAAAATTTTAATATAGCATTTAGTCATGGAATATGTATTGATTGCACTAATAAATATTATTCTGATGTTATAAAAGATTAATTTCTAATTACATAAAAAGTAATGAAAGTTATCAAGAAAGTTGTGTTTATATATATTTGAAATCAATCTATAAAATGTTTTTGGGATTTTCATACACAAGATTTAAGATAACTCTCTTAATAGTTCCAATAACCTATCTCTTCTGTATTTAAACTATACAAAAACTTAATTTAACATGCATTATTTATTATGAAAATTGGTATTAGAATTTATAGTATTGAAAAGTTATTATCACTTATATTTAGCTTATAATTTAGATAATTAATTTTTTCTGTTAAAATATATTTATGAAAAAAATATTTATAATTTTATTTTTACTGATAATTACCATTAATAATAGTGCTAATACTCAAAGAAGAAAAAATATAATAGTAGAACAAATACCACAAAATATAAATAATGTAAATGATAAAAAAATACAAGAAATAGATAGTAAGTTTTCAAAAAATTTAGATGATATTATTAAACAAAATGAAGTTTTGAAAAATGATATTAAATTACTATCAAATCAGGTTGATAATTTATCAAATCAAATAAATCAAATAAAAAATATTAATCAGGAAAAAAAAATTTATGATTATATTGATGAAAATTTATATTCTATATTATTGTTAGCTTTAATTTTTATTTTAACTCTTATATATTTATTGTTTATAATATTAAGAAAAAAACTCAATAAAGAATTAAATCAAGTTCTTGATAAAGAATTAAAAGAATCTAAAAAAGAACTATTAAAAGAGTTTAGCTCAAGTGAAAAAGAATTTTTTAACTTATCAGAAGAATTATCTAAAAAGAAAATAGAAGAATTAGAATTAAAGTTAAAAGAAAAAGAAGATGAGTTTAAAAATAAAATAGATTCAATAATAAATCAATTAACTAGCAATTTTGAGAATATTATAAATGAAACTATTAAAAGTAAAATTCAAGAAAATGATAAATATATAGAAGAATACTTAGCAAATAAAAAAGATTTTATAATAGAAGAAATTCAGGAGAAAATACCACTAGATAATGTAAATGATGTTTTATTAACACTTACACAAGATAAGGGACTATTAAAATCTATATCAAATAAAGTAAAAGAAATTATTAACCTTCAAAAAAATGAGCTTGAAGATTTATTTTTATTAAAGAAGAAAGAAATTTTATCAGATATAGAAATTTACCATATTTCAAACATACATTTTAATAATGGAAATAATTTCTTTAGAAATAATGAGTATGAAAAAGCTATTGATGAATATCAAAAAGCTATAAAAACTTATCCAAGCTTTTATGGTGCATACATAAATTTAGCAAAAGCTTATGAAAAAATAGGAGATTTAGAAAAAGCTATTGAAAATTATAAAAAAGCTATAAATATAGATAAAGATTATTACAAAGCATATTATAATCTTGCAAATATTTATATGAATCTTGATTTATTAGATAAAGCAGAAGAATATTTAAATAAGTATATAGAAAATAATAGTAATGTTCATTATAAAATTTTTAATAAACTAGCAGAGATTTATATAAAACTAGGAGATAAAAATAAAGCAATTCAATTTATAGAAGAGGCAATAAAAATAAATCCAGATAATATAGATTCTTTCTTCATTATTTCAGAAATAGAGGAAAAAGATAAAATAATTGAAATATATAAAAAATACAATTCCCAAGATAAAACTTTAAATAAATTAGAAGAGTTAAGTAAATAATGACGAAATATACTTTATTTTTTACAATATTTTTTTTAATAAATATATTTAACTTAGCTTATTCTCAAGAAAATAATAATTTTTATAAAATAAAAATAGAAATAAATTCTCAACAAAGAATAGCTTATGCAGAAGCTGAAATTGATATTTATAACTCATCAAATATTAATTTAAATTCTTTATATTTTAATCTTGGATTAAATAATAACTATGGAACAAAGATTAATATTAAAGAAGTAAGTAATTCAAATAATAAGAAATTACAAGGTTATTTTTATAAATATGAATATTTAGACGATATGAAAGAGGATATAACAATATATAAAGTTGATTTAGATAAACCTCTTGAAAGTAATAGTTTTATTAAATTAAACTTTATATATGAAATAACAAACTTTTCTAAAATAGATGAAATAATATTTTTTGATGATAGTATTTATGATGATTATAATGGTAGTTGGTATCCTAGATTAATAAATTTTAGAAACAATCTTTGGAAAAAAAAAGATTTTGTAAATAATAATTATGAAGTTGAAGTTATAGTTAATTCTAATGAAAACGTTGTTTCAAGTGCATTCGAAATAGAAAATCAATTATTAAAATTAACTCAACAAAAAAGATATTTGTATAAAATAAATAATTCAAAAAACTTTTCTTTAGCAATAAGTAATTATATTGTTCCTGAAAATAGATTAATACAGAATAAGATTAATTTAAAAGTTTATTTTAAAAATAATAAAGGGACTAAATGGTATAAGAAGAAATATGAAATAGCTGAAGATATAATAAATTTTTACTATAAAATATTTGATTTTTATCCATATAATCAATTAAGCATATTACCAGGACAAGGAAATATTCAAGGTGGTTATTCAAATTCTAATTTTATAGTTTTAAATGATTATATGGAAAATTTTAAATTTGAAACAGATGTAGAAAAATATATATCTTTTTACTTATCATACTTTATAGCTCAACAATATACAAGTTTTTGTATAAATGAGATTTCAGATAACCCTAAATGGATAAGTCATGGATTAGCTTTATATTTATCTTATCTTTATTTAAAAGAAAAAAAAATAAAAGATGATTATATTAGAGAAATAATAAGTTATTATATAAATGCTAGTAAATCAGGATTTAATACTCAAATTATTAGAGATTATGAAGAGTTTAAATATGGTTTATTTGATTGGAAAAATATAATTGAAAAAAGTAAGTCATTTGAAATTTTTAAATTACTGGAAAATATTATTGGTAAAAAAACTTTTTTAAAAATAATTTTAGATTTTTTTAAAGATTATAAAAATAAAAGTATAAATACAGAGATATTTACAGATTTTTTAGAAGCTAAATCTAATAAAAACTTAAAAGATTTCTTTTACAATTGGCTATATACTTCAAATTATATTGACTATGCTGTAACTAAAGTTATTCAAGAAAAAAAAAATAATAAATTTAAAGTAAAAATTTATATAAAAAAATTAGGGCAAATAGAATCTCAGATGCCTATTTTAATAACTTTGAGAAGTGGAGCAAAAGTTTTTAATTTTTATGACGGAAAACAAAAAGAAGCAGAGTTAATATATGAATATAATGAGCCTGTAACGTATGTTGAAATTGATTATTTTAATAATATACCTGATATAAATAAATCTAATAATAAAATTGGAGTTCAGTAAATTTGCATAAAGATATTTTACACTTAAACAAGTTTTTAACTATAATTAAATATATATTAAATTATGAAAATTAATGTAAAAGTAATAATACCAAAAATAATTACAACATTATTTGTAATAAGTACGTCATGTCAAAGATTAGACATATACAATGAACAATTACAAAGTAAAAATTTTCAAGAAATTATAATAAAAAGAAAAGCAAATTTTTTAAGTCAGGATTATAAAGTAAAAATAAATTCTTCTAATTATGTAAAAAATATAAATAAATTAGGTATAGATGTCATTAAAGTTCCTGATAATAAAAATATTTATGAATATATAAAAGAGTTATCTAATGATCCGAGTGTAGAATATGCAGAACCAAATTACATAAGAAAAATAATGCTTTATGAAGGTGATTTAAATAAAAATGACAATGATAAATATTCTAAAATATCTTCTAATTTGAATATTTTCAAAAGTATTTTTAATGATCCAGATATTGATTTACAATATGGTCTTAATGTTGTTAAAGCTAATTTAGCTTGGCAGATTACAACAGGAACGCCACAGATTAATATAGCTGTTATAGATACAGGAGTTGATTTAAATCATCCTGATTTAAAAGATAATTTAACAAGAGGTTATACATCAGTTAGAGGAGTAGCAACACCAATTGATGATAATGGTCATGGAACTCATGTATCTGGAATAATAGCAAGTATAGCAAATAATGAAAGAGGAGGAGTTGGTTTATCACCTAAATGTAAAATTATGCCTATAAAAGCATTAACAGGTAAAGGTGAAGGTAATGATTCTGATATAGCTGAAGCTATAATTTGGGCAGTTGATAATGGAGCTAATATAATAAATCTTAGTTTAGGTGGACCTAATGCTGGTAAAACATTAGAAAATGCAATAAAGTATGCTTATAATAGTAATGTTCTAGTAGTTGCTGCTATGGGTAATAATGGTCAGAGAGTAAAAAACTATCCTGCTTCATATAAAAATGTAATAGCTGTAAGTGCTACTGATGCTAATAATAAATCAGCTTCTTTTTCAAATTATGGTGATTGGGTATCGGTAGCTGCACCAGGTCTAAGAATATATTCCACATTTCCAACATACAAGGTAGAATTAAGTAGATTTAATCTTCCATTAGGTTATGCTTCAATGAGTGGGACATCAATGGCAACTCCTTTTGTATCAGCTTTGGCTGGATTAATTTTAAGCAAAGAACCAAATTTAAAAAGAGCTGATATAAGAAGAAAAATAGAAACAGGTGCTAATGATATTGATAAAAATGGATATGATGAATTCTTTGGATATGGAATAATAGATGCATATAAATCATTGACAATTAATTAAGAGTAAATCTATATCTAGATTTCTAAAGAAAATGTTAAAATATTGTTACTTTCTGATACTTTTTTAAAATTATATTTCTCTAATAGTTTAAGCATTGGTATATTTGAATAATCAGTTTTTGCAATTAAAGTTTTAATTTTCTTACTTTTAGATAATTTAATTATTAATTCAATAAGATGAGAACCTATACCTTTATTACAAAAGTCATTATCTACAATTAAGTTAATTTCAGATTTTGCATCTTGTAATAAAGAATATCTAGCTAAACATATCATATTTGCATAAGGAAACTGAGAATCAAAGCCACCTATTACAAAATGATTTGCTTCATCAAAATTTATGTAATTTTGTATTTTATCATGTGAAAAATTATCAATATAGTCTTTGTATGTGTGATAAATAGCTTCTCTATTTTGATTATAAAAAAACTCTTGTATTTCTTTTTCATCAGAAGGTAATAAATATCTAAAATATACTTGAAAATCTTTAAATTTTTTAGAAGGTAGTTTTATTTCTATATCTTTAGTAATTGTTTTCTGATCTAAATAAACATAGTGTTTTTCTTTCATGTAATCAAGCAATTCTTGTCTAAAATCGGGGTGAGCTATTTGTATTAATGCTAATCCTCTTTCTCTTATTGTTTTTCCGTACAAATGAGCAACACCATATTCAGTAACAACATAATCAACATCACCCCTTGAAGTAACAACTCCTGCACCTGGAGAAAGCTTTGAAACAATTCTTGAAATTGAACCGTTTTTTGCTGTAGAAGGTAAAGCTATAAATGAACGCCCACCAATAGATCTTTTAGCACCTCTAACAAAATCAACTTGCCCACCTATACCACTAAAGAATCTTGTTCCTATGCTATCAGCGCATACTTGACCAGTAAGATCAACTTCTAAAGCAGAATTTATTGAAACCATATTATTATTTGATGCTATTATAAAAGGATCATTTACATAATCAGAAGGTAAAAATAAAAAATCTTCATTATTATCCACCAAGTCATATAATTCTTTATTTCCCATTATAAAACTTGTAACACTTTTACCCTTATGAATATTTTTGTAAGAATTAGTTATATTACCATTTTTGTATAAAGGTATTATTCCATTAGAAAACATTTCAGTATGTATTCCCAAATCTTTTTTACTAGTTAGGTTAAGTAGTACAGCATCAGGTATTTTACCTATACCTAATTGTAAAGTATCTCTATCTTTTATTAATTTAGAAATATTTTTTCCTATTTCTAATGAAACATCATCTAGTTTATTACTTCCTATTTCAATTAGTGGTTCATCATGTCTTACTAAGTAATCAAAATGTTCTATTGAAATTTGAGATTTTCCAAATGTCTTTGGCATATACTTATTAACTTGAGCTATTACTATATCAGCATTTAAAATAGCTGATAGCTCTATATCTACGCTAATGCCTAGAGAAAGGATATTATTATTATCTGGTAAAGATGTTTGAACTATTGCACAATGTATTGGAAAAAATCCTGAGTTTATTAATTTAGGTATTTCAGATAAAAATATAGGTGTGTAATCACTTAATCCATTTTCGACAGATTTTCTGACATTATTACCTATGAAAAAAGCATTATGTCTAAAATTCTTTTGATATTTTTCACTAGCGTAATCAGCGTTTCCCATTGTAAGAAGATGAACGATTTCATTATCAGAAAATCTAGAACTATGATTAACTAATTCTTTAACTAAATAGTTAGGTTCAGCACAACCTGAACCTATAAAAATCCTCTTTCCTTTTTTTATTTTACATATAGCTGTTGTAGCATCAACAAATTGTGGTGTTTTAGGTATTCTTTTCATTATTTTTTTCCTGTATAACTTCTATTAATTTTCGCCTTGTTGCTTGTAGCCTTTTTAACATAATTTTTGAAAATCTTTTTTGTAACTCATAAGCAAGTAATAAATTTACATTACATTTCTCATAAAATTTTTCAACATCAAATTCTAATAACTCTGTATCTTCAATAGCTCTTGCTGAAAAATTCCACTTATATGGTGGAAATTGCCAGGACCAACCTAGTATCTCACCATTATTTATAATTTCTAAACTAATTATTTTATTTTCAATTTCAAATTCTAAAGAAACTTTTCCTTTAATTATTAAATAAAACTTCTTAGCTTCTTCACATATTTTAAATATATAATTATCTTTATTTACTTTTTTTATTGTTGCACTTTCAGAAATCAAATTTATATTATTTTGACTTATACCTGAAAAAAATTCTTGTTCTTTTAATATTTGACTTATTTCCATTTTATTAATTTCAAATAATTGATAATTAATTATAAATTAAAAAAATTTATTTGCATACTAAATTAAAGTAGAACTTTTTTATTAGAAAACATAAAAAATTTCATTACTAAAATGTATAAGTAAGTAAAAATAAATATTTTTACTATTTTCAATAAACTGAATATATAAATTTTGTATTTTATTATTTTCAAATAATGATTTAGCTTTATTTTTCTCTATAAATATTTGTCCATGAAAAGTTTTTTGAAAATCTATGATATTAAGTATTTTTTCAACTGTAATATTTCCAATAAATGAAAATGAGTTATTTTCTATAGAGTAATTTATAGCTGAAAAATCAGCTTTACCTATAATATAGGCTTCTTTTTTTATAAATTTTTCCTTCATTCTTAAAATGAATTCTTCATAAGTTTCAAAAGGAGTTTTAAATGTATCACCTAAATTTAGTAAATTTCCATCTTTTAAAGCTATATTTAACTTTAAAGACTTTTCATCAGGTTTTAATGGCTTTATTTGTAATCTTGCAGTTTTTATACCTAACAATTTTTCTTCTTCTAACACTTGATTTTTAAAATCTAATTCTATCAAGTTACTTTTGAATATTAAATAAAATTTATAATCTGTTATTTTAAAAAATCTTACATATAGATGTAATTGTGTTTTTAATTTGTATATTTCTTTAGCTAATTCTAAATCAATCTTTATTATTGTTAATAATTCTTTTTTTATTTGAAAATATTTCAAAAACTTATCACAAGTTATATAAGCTTTTACCTGTATGCTATTATCTTGTAAATTATAACTATCAAATATTAGTTCAATATTTCCTATATTTATATACTCATAATTTATTATTCTATTTTCAAATTCTTTTTCAATACTATTAACTTTATTTTGATATTCTTCTAAAGTTTCAAAAGGTGATTTTTCTATTTTTTCTTTTTCTAAATTTATTTTTGAGCAATCATAATAAGGTATTTTATTTAAAATACTTAAAGTTCCATCACCTGAAACTGTGTATATATTTTTACCATCACTACACAAATCACTAACCCAATCAGAATGAACTTGTAAAGTATCTACATTATCAAAGTTATTTAAATCCCATAACTTTATTTGCTTATCATCGCTTACTGATATTAATCTACTAGAGTCTATAAGTAATTTCCATATAACAGATTTATGAGCTAATATTTCTTTTGATAAATTGAATTCATCATCCCAAATTTTAATATATCTATCTCTACCTGCTGAAAATATATATTTATCAGAAATAGCTATTGAATTTATAGTTTCGTTATGTGCTTGAAATTGATTTATAAGTTTAAATGTTTTTAACTCATAAATATTTATATTACCATTACCTAAACCAACAAAAATAAATTCTTTTGTGTTGTCAAGACACATTGGGCTACTTTCAAGATTTTTTATTACTTTAATTATTTTTTTTAAATTTAAATCCCACATTTTTATTGTTCTATCTAGACTATATGAAATAAATATATTTTCTGTTATTTTATGTAATCCATAAACATGATTTTCATGACCTAAAAAAGTTAATAATAGCTTTTTATTTTCTATATCCCATACTTTTATTGTTCTATCAGATGAGCAAGATAATAATTTTCCATCAAGAATTATTAAAGAATATATTGAGCTATTATGAGCGCTTTCAAAAGTATATAAGTTATTTAAATTAATATTATATATTTTTATAGTTCCATCTTCAGTTCCAATAATTATATTATCTTTATAATTTAAACAACATAAAATATCTTTTTTACTTAATAAAATATTTTCTTCTAAAGATAGAGTGAATACTTTAATTAAATTTTCATAGTTTCCACTACTAGATAGAAAATTTTTTTTATATTTATTTTTTCTTTTTATTATTAATTCATGCATAAAGCTTAATTATATCAAAGTTTTTAATTGATTAAACTTGACTAATTAATAATTTATCTATCCACTTTTGAATAACATCTTTAAAAGAATTTTGAGTTATTGGTTTTGTTATAAAGTCATTAATTCCAATTTTAAAAGACTTTTCTTTTTCTTCAGCTATAGAAGATGCTGTTAATGCAATTATTGGTATGTTTTTATCTAATTTTCTTATTTCTTCTGTTAAATCATAACCACTCATTTCTGGCATTTGAATATCTGTTATAATTAAGTCAAAATTATTATTTTTATATTTTTCTAATGCAATTTTACCATTTTCAGCTGTTGTTATGGTAATGTTTGGAAATATATTTTTAAAATATGTTTTTATAAGTAGCATATTTACATTATTATCTTCAGCAACAAGTATATTTAATTTATAATCTTTTATTTGTTCTACATCTTCATTTTTTTTAAATTATTTGAATTGTTAGTAAAAATATTAATAATATCATCTTTAAAAATAGGTTTAACTATATTTTTCAAAACATTTTCTTTTACAATTTTTTCTCTGCAAGAATTATTTAGAATAACTAATTTACTATTTTGAAATTTATCTAGTACATCTTGAATATTTTCAAAATTATTATCTAATATAATTAAATCAAATTCACCATTTATATTATCAGTATTATCTAAAAACATTGCATTTATATTTAAATAATCAAAAATCTTTTTAAGAAAATCTAAATTTTTTTTATAATTTGATAATACAAGTATTTTTTCTTCTATATTTAGATTAAATTCTTGATTATTTTTTGATAAAGACTTAACAACTATATCAAAATAGAAGTTACTACCTTTACCTAACTCACTCTCAACTTTTAATTTACTATTCATTAGTTTGAGTAATTTTTTTGAGATTGAAAGCCCTAATCCTGTTCCTGCATATTTTTTATTGATTGAATAATCTGCTTGTTTAAAAGGATTAAATATTTTCTTTATATCTTTTTCAGATATTCCTATTCCTGTATCTATAACAGAAAATCTAAATTTTTTTAAATTATTATCTAATTCTTCTAAAAGTTCAACTTTTAAAGTTACATCACCACTTGAAGTAAATTTTATTGCATTATTAAGTAAATTAATTAAAACTTGCTTAAACCTTAAATAATCTATGTAAATTATGTCATTTAAATTCATTGGATAATCAAATATTAGTTCTACATCTTTTTTATGAGCTGAATACTTTACAACATGAGATATTTCTTTTAATAATTCCAAAATACTTACTTCAGAAATTGATAATTCCATCTTTCTCGATTCTATTTTTGAAAAATCTAATATGTCATTTATAAGTCCCAATAGAAAATTAGCTGATTGAAAAACATTTGTCATGTATTGTTTTTGATCTTCATCTAAATTAGTTTTCATCATTAAATCACTAAAACCTATTATTGAATTTAGAGGAGTTCTTATTTCATGACTCATATTTGCTAGAAACATTGATTTTGCTTTATTAGCATCTATTGCTTTTTGTTTTGCTTCTTCCAAAGATTTTTGATATTTCTTTATTTCAGTAATATCTTGAATTACTGATAAAATATATTCTTTGTTATCAATATCAGTAAATTTAACACCACTTAATAGAACAGGATATCTGTATCCTTGTTTATGAATATATTCTTTTTCATATGGTCCATACTTACCATAAGTATTTAAAAGTCTTAATTGCTCCATTTCTTTTTCTTGATATTCTTTAGGTGTTAAATCCCAATAAGACAAATTATATATTTCTTCTTTAGAATATCCTGTTGAATTTGCAAATGAATTATTAACATCTATAAAATCACCTGTTTTAAAATCATTTAAAGCTATACCAACAGGGGATAATTCATAAATATTTCTAAATTTTTTCTCACTTATTTTTAATTCATTTTCTAAATTTATTTTCTCTGTAATATCTCTTAATATTGATTTTATTAATTTTAAATTACCATTATTATCTCTTTCAACTATTACTGAACCTTCTACAGTTATCTTCTTTCCACTTTTAGTCTTCATAGAATATATTACTTTATCAGGACAATCAATTTGATTACTTTTTATACAAGAAAATAAATTTATACAATGTTCAAAACTTTCTTCATGTATTACATCAAATAAATTTAAATTTTTTATTTCCTCATCATTATATTCTAATAATCTTTTCCAAGAATTATTTACTTTCAATATTTTACCTTCAGAATTTAAAATATGTATTAAATCTGATGTTCCTTCAAAAATTGATGTATAAGACTGTTCATTTTCTTTAAAAATTAATAAATTTTTTCTTGCTTCTATATTAAACATTACTTGTTTAGCTAAATTTTCTAATGCTTTTCTTTGATCATTTGATAATTTTTTAGGTTTATAATCTATTACACATAATGAGCCTAAAGCATAACCATTTTTTGTTATTAAAGGATTACCTGCATAAAATCTTATCTTAGGTTCATTTATAACAAAAGGATTATTTTTAAATCTTTCATCACAAGTTGCATCTTCTACCTCTAAAATATTTTCTTGTAGAATTGTATGATTGCAAAATGCTACATTTCTTGGTGTTTCTGATATATCTACACCGACTTTTGATTTTATCCACTGTCTATCTTTATCAATAAATGTTATAAGAGATATAGGAGCTTCACATATAAAAGAAGCTAGCTCAACAATACTATCAAAATAATCTCCTGGTAAAGAATCAAGAATATTATAAGAATATAATTCTTTTAATCTACTATCTTCATTATTAATAAGCATATAAAAAAATTATATACAAAAAAAATTAATTTGTCATTTTTACAATATAAGTTAATTCCATCTTGTACCTTTATTTGTTTTAGACCATTTTGTTTCTTTTCCACTACTTTTAGCCCATCTTGTACTTTTTATATTATCATCTTCTAATAAGGTAGCTTTACCTTCTTCACTTATTGATAAAACTTCATAGACATGTAATGCTTCTGATTTTCCTTTTACTGGAGCAGGTCCCAAATTTCTAACATTGACTTTATTAGAAACAAGCTCATAAGTTGAATGACTAATAATTATAGAAGTGTTAAATTCTTTATTTAATCCTTCTAATCTTGAAGCTGTATTTACAGTATCACCAATAGCCGTATAATCCATTTTCAAAGGAGAGCCAAAATTTCCTACCAAAGCTTCACCTGAGTGTATTCCTATTCTTATTTGCATTGCTATTGAACCTTCAGAAACCCATTTTTGCCTTAATTCTTTCATTTTTTCTTGCATTTCTATTGCTGTTTTTACACATCTAAAAGCATCCATTTCTTTTCCTTCTGAGTAGACACTACCATAGATTGCCATTATTGCATCACCTATATATTTATCAACAACACCATTATTATTAAATACAATTTCAGTCATAGCAGTTAAATATTCATCAAGAATTCTTTTCACTTCTTCAGGAGGGAATTTTTCTGACATTGTTGTAAATCCTGCTATATCAGAAAAAAATAGAGTTATAAATTTTTTATTACAAACATCTAAACTAGGAACTTGTTCAGGATTTTTTAAAGCTTCTTCTACTAATGCCGGTGACATATATCTTTTAAATACATTTCTTACTCTTCTCTTTTCTCTTTCTTCAATAAAAAATCTATATGAATAGATAGTAGAAAAAGCTACTAACATACATAATATTGGGGTAGATGTTTCTATATCATATCTATATAATATAAATGAGGAAAAACTTACTACTATATAAATAATTGAAATACTTACTAATGCTAAAAGACCTATAAAATTATTTAAATATATAAATAAAAATGTTGCTAAAATAGATAAAATAGTTATTATAGTTATATTCACTAAATTACTAGCTTTTTTATATTCTATTTCATTTATAACTGTATCTAATGTAGCTGCATGTATTTCTACTCCAGGCATAAGTTGTGGTGTTCCTTCTCTTGTATAATTAAAAGGTGAAGCATGGTTATCATGTAAAACTTCAGCTGTAGCTCCTATTAGGACAATTTTATTTTTAAATAAATCTTTATTAGATATCTTATTACCATTTTCATCTATTTCTTGAATCTTATCTAATAGTAAATTACTATAAGATATTGTTTTATATGTTTTAGGACCACCTGCAAAATTTATTAATATAGTTTCATCTTTATATTTTTCTTTAACTCTATTATAAATGTTTTCATCATATATTTTTAATAATTGTAAATTTAAACTAGGTTCAAATTTTTCATCAATAGTTTGCGTTGTAGGAAGCATATCACCAATTGATCTTAATAGTTTTGTAGTTCTAATAACTCCATCTATATCTTTATCTACATTTACAATACCATAGTTAATTTTTCCATTAAGCATTTCTTCATAAGGTTCTGGTATAGTAAGAGATAGTGCTTCTTGAGTATTAATTGAACTACTTGAGATTTTACTACTTGTTCCTGTTGATAACATGCTACCTAGAACAACTTTTCCCGATTTTTTTATAGATTCAGCAAATTGTTTATCTTCATTAATATTTCTTGAAAGATTACTAAAAATTACATCAAATCCAATAGCACTTGCTCCATAAGAATTTAACTTATCAACAATTTGTGCATGATATGAACGAGGCCATGGCCAAACTCCTAAATCATCCATAGATATTTCATCTATCGAAATTATAACTATATCTTTTGAATATTCTCTGTATCCTCTTATATCAAACTTTTTATCATAAATTTTTAATTCAATAATTTGTCCTATTGTAGAAAACTTGTAAAAGAACAAAAAAATTAATATTGATAAAAAAGAAATTAAGATTTTTGTAACAAGTTGTTTCATTTTTACCTTTAATTTAAATAAAAATATTTTTTATTTTTTAAAATGGTGGTGCATCATCTACAACATAATCAGAAAAGTCATCTACAGATTTATTATTAACTGATTGACTATTTTCATTTTCACTTTCACTTCTAGGAGAAAGTAGCTGAAAACTACTACCATAAACAAAAAATCTGCTTCTTTTTTCATTAGTTTGTTTATCATTCCAATTATCAATCCTTCCTGAACCAACCACACTTACTAAAGAACCTTTTTTTATCATTTCAGCAGCAAGTTCAGCTTGTCTTCCCCAAAATTCACAAGTAAACCAATCAGTAATATAATTACCTTGACTATCCTTTATTGGTCTATTTACCGCTAAATTAAATCTTGTAAATGCTTTGTTTGGATCCTGATTTACATATTTCATTTCAGGGGTAGCACCAACTCTACCTACTAACATAACTATGTTATTTGCTTGTGTCATAAAAAACTCCTAAACAAATATAAACTAATCATTATTTTTTGTTCTAAATCTAGAAATATCAGCTATTTTAGATGATTGTTCTTCTTTGCTTTCTTTAATAGGTGATATAAGATTTGTTAAATTGTTAGCTGAATCTTCTATCATTTTTGCAAATATGAAAAATTCGTCTGTTTCAAAATAAACTGCTACTTTTCCTATATTTACAACTACTTTATTTTCACTTTGAACTCTCCATGTATATCCTATTTCGCATTCTCCAATAGTTACAAAATCATCAATATCCATAAAATAAATATCCAAATAACTAAACAATTAGTATTTTAACTTTTTTTAACTATTATAGTCAATATATAAATTAATTTTATTTGTAATTTTTCCTACCTAAATTTATAAGGATGCCATGGAATAATAAAAGAGGATAAAATTATCATTATTATTGTCAGATAAATATTTGATTTAAGAAAAATAGTTAAAAAAACAACAATAACACAAAATGTATATTTTATTAAAGTAAATGTAAAATTATATATATTTATTTTATCAAAATAAAAATTATCACTAATAATTAAGTATCTTAATAAAATAGTCAGAAAAGAAACAATGCTTATAATTGTTATTTTATCAATATCATAACTTGGAATTATATAAAATATCTCTTTCACAAATAAAGGAGTTATAAAAGGTAAAATAAAAAATAAGTATGGTAGTAAAATTTTTGAATAAATTTGTCCCATGTTTAAAGATATTTCTTCAGATAATAAGTTATTGTCTAAAATCCTTATAAAAGATTCATCTCTCTTATTTGGAAAATCCATTTCTATAATATTTCTATGTATAGAATACAATTTTAAAAATTGTCCAATAAATGTTCCTACAAAACAAATTAATAAATTTGTTTTTAAATAATCTTTTAAAAATATTAAAAATACTATTATTGGTATTTCCAAAATAAACAATGGTAAAAATATTCTATATTCATAATTAATTTTTCTAAAAAAATTCTTTTTTCCCAAGTAATATGAAATTTTTTGAATAATTTTAAATTTGTTTTCTAAAAAATAACCTAAAATGCTAAACAAAAAAACATTTAGATATATATAAGAAAAAAAATTATTAATAGATAACATTCTAATATACTCATTGTTTAAATTCAAACTTATATAAATATCATTGTTAATACTTCTATAGTATAAGGTAGATATATTTATCTGAAAAAAAAGAATTATAATAAAAGAAATAAACCAAATTAAAAATAAGTAAAACAATATTTATTTGTCTTCATCTAATGATTTTAATGACAAATCAATCTCATTGTCTAATGATAAATCATCAAGAGGTAATTCATCATCAAATTTTTCTTCCTGTTGTTTTTCTCCTTTCAATGGTGATATTTCAGATTGTAATTCAGATACTATTTTCAAATTTTCAATATTAGTTGTCCTTATATTAAAAGCTCCTTCAGCTTCACCTGTCTTTTTATTTAAATCCAAAGTAGTTTCTATTTTTATATCTTTTTTATCAAGAGCAACAGTTTCTTGTTCAAGTTCTTCTTTAGGTTCTTCTAGTTCTTCTTCTATAGGTAATTCTTCAAGAGTAGCTATTTCTTGTTCTGGTTCTTCTTTAGGTTCTTCTAGTTCTTCTTCTATAGGTAATTCTTCAAGAGTAGCTGTTTCTTGTTCAAGTTCTTCTTTTAGGTTTTCAAGTTCTTCTTCTATAGGTAATTCTTCAAGAGTAGCTATTTCTTGTTCTGGTTCTTCTTTTAGGTTTTCAAGTTCTTCTTCTATAGGTAATTCTTCAAGAGTAGCTATTTCTTGTTCTGGTTCTTCTTTTAGGTTTTCAAGTTCTTCTTCTATAGGTAATTCTTCAAGAGTAGCTATTTCTTGTTCTGGTTCTTCTTTTAGGTTTTCAAGTTCTTCTTCTATAGGTAATTCTTCAAGAGTAGCTATTTCTTGTTCTGGTTCTTCTTTTAGGTTTTCAAGTTCTTCTTCTATAGGTAATTCTTCAAGAGTAGCTGTTTCTTGTTCAAGTTCTTCTTTAGGTTCTTCTAGTTCTTCTTCTATAGGTAATTCTTCAAGAGTAGCTGTTTCTTGTTCAAGTTCTTCTAAATCTACCTCTTCCAGTGTTAATTCTTCATCTAAGTTTGTATCTAGTAATTCCTCATCTGAAGGTAACTCTTCTTCGTTTATACCTTCTTTATAATCAAATTCAGAAATAGATGATATTTCTTTATCTTGTTTATCTTGCTTTAATGTTTTTAGAAAATCTTCTTCCGTTAATTCTTCTTCTAGTGATGACATTGTGTCTTTATATTCAGAAATTTGTTTTTCTAGTGAGTTTATTTTTTCTTGTAAAGATTCTATTTGCTTGTTAGCTTTCAATAGTTTTTCTTCATATTCTTTTAATTTTTCATTATCTAATGTACTAGTTTGCATGATAGTAGGTTGAGTAGTAGTGCTATCAATATCAGCAACTCTTTTTTCTAAAACATAAACTTTAGTTTCTAATTCATTTATTTGTTTTAGATATTTATCTATTTGAATGTTTTTAGCTTCTATTGTATTTTTTAAATCTAATTTTTCTCTCTCCTTATTATTTATTTCTATATTTTTTTGTTCTATTAATTTTTTAAGCTCTGGTAATTCAGCAATATTTTTCTTTAGGTTTAAGTTTTCCTCTTCAAGTGTTTTAACCATTTTATTTAAAACAGATATTTCATGCTCTTTTTCTTGTAAATTATTTTGCATTAATTTTAATAAATCTTGATTTTCCAAGTTTTGATTATCATCATTACTTGCTAAAGATGAAAGGCCTGTTATTTTTATATTAGAACTTATTTCTTTTATTTGATTTTTTAAAAATTCATTTTCTTCTAAGATCTCTTTATGTTTTTTTATTAAAGGCCTTAAAAATGATTTTACTTCTTCTAAATATTTTTGTTTTTGCTTAACATTAAATTGTCTAAGTAATTCATTTTTTTGTCTTAATCTATTTATTTCCATTGTTAAGGCAGCATTAGCTTTTTGAGGATCTTCAAAATCATCTATTTCTTCAGACTCTGTTTTATCCCCTAATTCACTTTCTAAATCTTCTTCTAAGTCTTCATCAAAATCAACCATAGAAACTCCTCAGCTATAAATTTTTAATAAGATTTAAATTTTACTAGAAATATAATTCGATAGATTATATCATAAATATATTTTTTTATGTATTCTCTTTAAATTTTTTTTTAATTATAAATAACACAAAATATTACTTTTCTAGTATAATAGTATCTTAAGGTATTAAATTTATTAAGGAGCTTTTTATGTTTTCTAATATAGATAAAAAAGAAGTTGCAAAAGCTTTAAATAAAATACTTGAATCTGAATTAGCAGGAGTAGTTTGTTATACTCATTATTCACTAATGGTTTATGGATATAATAGAATACCAATAGTTTCTTGGTTAAGAAATCAAGCTCAAAGCTCTTTAGCTCATGCTAATGAAGCAGGAGAATTAATAACATCTTTAGGAGAGCATCCTTCTTTAAAAATAGCTAATTTATTAGAAACTCATAAGCATGATATAAGAGACATTTTGTTAGAATCATTGGATATAGAAAGAAAATCTATAGATTTGTACAAAGACTTATTAAATTTAGTCAAAGATAAATCTGTATTGTTAGAAGAATACGCCAGAAAAATGATTGCTGAAGAAGAAGCACATTGTGCTGAAGTTGATAAAATGCTAAGAAAACCCGGAGATGTAGAGTCATTTTCAAATTAATGAGTGTTTCTATTGATGAAATACTAAATTCTTATTTAGAAAACAATAAAGATTTTGATTCATCTATTTTTTTTAAAAATATAAATGATGATTTTGATAAAGCACAAGAAGCATATTTACTTGGATTAAAATTTTATGAAAAAAATATATTAGGTCTAACAGAAAAGTTATTTGAGTTTTCTTTAGATATATTACAAAAGTTAAATAAAAATTTTGAATTATCATTCTTATTACATTCTTTAGCTTCACTAAAGTTTAAAAATAATAATATAGAAGAAGCTAGACTATTATTTAAAAAGGCTTTATCAATAAAAAAAGATTTAAATGATAATTTAGGAATATCATTAGTACTAAAAGATTTGGCTTATTTGGAAGAATCTAATAATAATATTGTTGAAGCAATTAAACTAAATAAAGATAGTATAAAGTATTTGCTAGAAGAAAAACTTTTAGATGATTTACTTTCTGTGTTTTTAAAATTAATGGATTTGGATAAAGAAAACAAAAAAAATTATTTGGCTCAATCTCTTTACTTATGTTTGAATAATAATTTAAGTATAGAATCAGTTTTTTTAATTGTAGTAGAATTTACAAAAGAATTTGGAATTGAAAATGAAATAATACCTTTAATTGTATCTACTTTAAATTTAGTATATACAGCAAAAAATAATATAACTCCAGAAATAAGTAAAGCATTTTTAGAAATAATTTCAAGTTACGCTTTTATAAATAAAATAGATAATTTAACTGAATGGATTATAAAAGAAAAATTAGATGATATAGAATTTTCTTTTAAGAGATTAGAAATATTTATAAATAGTCTATTATAACCTATAAGATTTTTTAAAAAAGAATAAAATAATACTAAATAACATAAAATAAGAAATAAATAAGTTATACTATAATGATACCAATTTATTAAATTGATAGTACATTAAAAGTTAATGTTTTTTATAGTTACAATTTTGTTTAATTATACTAAAATTCTTATATGTCAAGTAATTTATTAAAAACTTATAGTTTTTTTTAATTTTTTATACTTTATTTTTAACTATTAATTATGCACCATTTATTATAAATTGGTATAAGATAATTAACTATTTGAAATTTATTATTAAGTTAATCCAGCCCAACTTGCTGTCTTAGTACCTAATTGTATAATAGCATTAACAGTATCTTGAAACGCTGTAGGTTCTAGTATACCTTGTTTTCTAAAACTATTGACTTGATCAATCATACTTATTGCATGATCTATTTGTGCATTACTTCCTCTTACATAAGCACCTATATTAATTAAATCTACAGCTTCTTTATATGTAGCCATAATATTTCTAACTTCAGAAGCAGCTCTTTGATGTTCTTTTGTTGCTAATTGTGTAAATAAACGGCTTACACTTGGTAGTGGATCAATAGCAGGATATATATTTTGAGATGCAATTTTTCTATCCATAACTATATGTCCGTCTAATATACCTCTTACACAATCAGCTATTGGTTCATCCATATCACCACCATCAACTAAAACTGTATAAATAGCTGTTATTGAACCTTTATCTCCCATACCTGTTCTCTCAAGTAATTGTGGTAACAATGCAAATACCGAAGGAGGATAACCTTTTGAAGCTGGTGGCTCGCCTATTGCTAATCCTATTTCGCGTTGAGCCATAGCAAAACGAGTTACGGAATCCATCATTAAAAATACTTTTAATCCTTTATCTCTAAAGTATTCAGCAATAGCAGTTGCTGTATATGCTGCTTTAACACGCTCTAAACTTGATGTATCAGATGTAGCAGATACAACTACAGACCTTTTTAACCCTTCTTCTCCTAAAGAATCTTCTATAAACTCAAGAACTTCTCTACCTCTTTCTCCAACATTACAAACAACTGAAATATCACATTTAGCATTTCTTGCTATCATACCGAGTAAAGTACTTTTACCTACACCTGAACCAGCAAATAATCCAATCCTTTGACCTTCACCAAGTGTAAGCAATCCATCTATAACTCTTACACCTGTTGGTAATACTGTGTCTATTCTTTTTCTTTTCATTGGATTTGGTGCAGGTCTTATTAATGGATACATATCTTCAGCAACTATTGGTCCTTTACCATCTATAGGATTACCTAATCCATCTAAGACTCTTCCAAGTAATCCTGGACCTACTTTAACAGAAACCTCTTTATTAGTAGCTACAACTTCGCAACCAGCACCTATACCCTCTATATTCACAAGTGGCATTAATAGAACTCTTCTAGCTTTAAAACCTACAACTTCACAAGGATAAACTTTTGTTTTATCAGCTGATTTAACGTAACATAGCTCAGCTATTCTAACACCTTGTAGTAAAGCTTCTATTATCAGTCCTATTACTTGAACTACTTGACCTCTTGCTCTAACAAGTTCAGAATTTTTTAAAGCAACAAAATAATTTTGATAATCAAAATTATGTTCAAAGTAATCAACTCTTTGAAGCATTTTCTCATCTACAGGCATATAAACCTCCTATTCTTTAGAATTTTCTTCTGAAACTTCTTCTTCATTTTCATCGTATTGATCTTTTATTCCATTAAATATTTCTTCAACTATTGCCAATTGAGTGTGAAATTGTCCATCTACAGTTCCTGAATTAGTTTCTATAATACAACCACCTCTTGGGACAGCATAATGTCCTGTAATAATAAATTCTTGAACATCAGGTAATATACCTCTAAAATATCCTTCTTTTGGTAAAATCAAATCTAGATCAAGAGGATTAACTTTTATAAGAACTCTTTCTAAATCACTAACTCGTCTTATTGCTCTATCTAATGTTTTTATACAGATTTCTGGTCTTGCCATTATCTCTTCTTTTATAAGCATATCTGCTAACTTAATTGTTAATTTTATAAGTTTTCCTTCATTATCTTTTACAGCTGTAGGAAAAGCATTATGTAATTGATTTAGAGAATTTGTTGTATCCATTAATAATTGTGCATTTTCTTTTATTGCTTCTTCCCTACCCTCTTGATAACCAATATTAAATCCATCTTGTGTTGCTGCTTCAACTATTTGTTGATGCTGTTCTTCAGCTGCTTGAATTATTCTAGCAGCTTCCATATTAGCTTCAGATATTATTTGTTCAGCTTGATTTTTATATTCATTTAGTAAATTTTCACCATCTATTTTTGCTTGTTTTTTTATTCTTTCAGCTTCTTGATTTGTAGTTTGTGCCTCTTGTATAATTCTTTCAGCTTGTTCTTCTGCCTCTTCTATTAATTTCAAACTCCTAGAATAAGCTTCATCTAAAATTTGTTCTTTTCTAGAAATAATATTGTTAGCAGCATTAATTAAATGTTTATCTTCATTCATTTTATTTTTGTAAAACTCTATAGTTTTTTGTATATGTTCTTCAGCATCCTTATTTATTAATTCTCTTTGTTTATTAAGAACACTTTGTATATGTTCTTCAACTTCGTTTAATAAATCTTCTTTTTCCTTATTTATTAACTCTTCATAAAAATAAGAATTTTGTTCTATAAGGGTTTTTATATTTTCTTCTAATTTTTCAATAATTTTATTCATAGAGTTAAAATCAGGTGCTTGACTTATTAATTGAGTAGCACTTGCAAGGAGTTCATCTCTTTGCTCTTGTGTTAAAAATTCTTTTTGAGAAAAATCAAGTTCTATATCTCTATAATTATCAATAAAAGAAGGTAATTGAGTATTTCTAGTTATTTTTGTATCCCTCCAAGATTGAACAGCACTAAAAGAACTTTCTAGCAAATTAAAAGCAGTTGAAAAATCATCAACTAATGCCTCACCTTCAGAAAGTTTTTTTTCTTCAACTTCTTCAATTTCTTCCTGATTAATTTCATCAGCTATTAAACTTTCTATGTCTTCATATTCTGTTTGTATTTCTTCCTCTGTTTGTAATAAATAATCTTCTTCTTTTTTGCTTAATGTACTTCCTCCTATTAATATCGGCTTACCAATATATATATCATGTTCTTCGTCATATATTAGATCTTCTTCTTCTTCTTCTTCTGCTGCTTCATCTTTAAAATTTATTTCATTATCACTTTCATATTCTTTTTCTATTTTATCACCTAAAATAATTTCTTCAGAATATTCTATTTCTATTTCTTCTTCATTATATTTTTCAATAAAATCAATTTCTTCACTATTAAATGATGAATCTGAAGTTTCTAAAAACTTTATTTGACTAGCTTTTAATAACATAATATTCTAAAATGAATTTTATAATAAAATTTTACCATGTTAAAATTGAAAAAATAAACTAAATTTTATAATTTATTATGAAATTTATATAAATCATAGTATAATTTCTTAAAAATATTTTAAGTTTTATATGACTGAATATATAATAAAAAGATTACTTTTAATACCTGTAACTTTAATTGGTATATTTACAATATCTTTTTTACTTCTTTATATAGTTCCTGGCGATCCTGTTGCTACAATAGTTGGACAAAGAGCAGATATTGAAACTATAAAAGCTATTAGATCTGAACTAAATCTTGATAAACCTTTATATATTCAGTATATAACATATTTAACTAAACTATTACAAGGAGATTTAGGAAAAAGCTTTATAAGAAGTGAATATGTATTAGATGCTATATTAGAAAGATTTCCTGCTACATTAGAACTTGCTTTATCAGCTATAAGTATTGCTATAACTATAGGTATTCCAATAGGTGTAATATCAGCTGTTAAACAATATTCATTTTGGGATAGATTTTTTATGATTTTTGCAATAGCTGGAGTATCAGCACCGGGCTTTTGGGTCGGACAAATTTTAATTTTATTGTTGGCTTATAACTTAAAATTACTACCTGACGGTGGTTATTCTGAATATTTTCCTGAAAATATTAAATTTTTAATATTACCAGCGTTAGCACTTGGAATAAGAGAGGTAGCTGTAATAGCTAGATTAACAAGATCTAGTATGCTAGAGGTAATTAGACAGGATTATATAAAAACAGCAAGAGCCAAAGGAGTATCTGAATTAATTGTAATAACAAAACATGCTTTAAGAAATGCTCTTATTCCTATTGTTACCTATATAGGAATGGATATAGGCTATCTTTTAGGTGGTGCTGTTATAACTGAGACTATTTTTACAAGACCAGGTATAGGGTTACTAGCTGTCCAAGCATTAAGAGATAAAGATATACCAATAGTTTTAGGAACAGTTTTATTTTCTTCATTACTAATAGTAATTGCAAATTTAATTACTGATTTATCCTATGCTTTACTTGATCCTAGAGTTAAATTAAGTCAAAAATCATAAATAGATTTGATTAGATAGCCAATCAAATAAAACATTTAATTTGTTTTTGTTATCATTTAATTTTATAAGATGTATTATTTTCCACAAAAGCCATCCATAAAACCCCTTAAACTTATATCCCTTTATATTACTTATTCCAAAATTTTTACCGATTGTAACCAAATTACCTTTATGATTATACTTAAATGGCTTACTATATTTAAAAAGTCTAGTTTTGGAATATATATTATTTGCTACGTTTTCAGCTTGCTGAATAGCCATTTGAGCTGTAGTATAATTTTCTTTTGAGTTAGGGTTATATGCTATATCTCCTATAACATAAACTTCTGGATAATTTAAAGGATTTAAAAAGTCATCTACAATTATTCTTCCATTTGAATTTTTTTCTAAATCTAAATTTAAAACTAAAGGATTAGGTTTAATACCTGCTGTCCATATTAACATATCAATATCTATAATTTCTTTTTCAATTCTATTATTTCTTTTAAAAGTTATTTTATTATTGTAAAAATCTATTACTTCTGTTTCTAATAAAACTTCAATACCCAAATCTTTAAGTCTATTTAATGAAACGTTTGAGAACTCATCATCTTTAAATTCTTGTAGCAATTTATCAAATTTTTCTACTAAAATTAATTTTACTGGTATATTATTTTTAAATAAAACTTTAAGTTTATCTATATAAAATTTAATATTTCCTATTAATTCTAATCCTGTAGCACCACCACCCGCTACTACAATTTTTAATTCATTTTTTTTAATAAAAATTTTTTTTATATTTTCTCTTATTATTACTGCATCTTCTAAAGTTTTTAATGTGAATGAATTTTTTTCTAAATTTTTATTACCATAAAAATTTGTAACACTACCTAGTGATAAAACTAGGTAATCGTAATTTATTCTATCTATATCTGTTATTACTTTTCTATTATCAAAATCTATAGTATTAACTTTTCTTTTTAAAAAAGTAAAATTATTAATGCTTTCTTTTAATTTTTCAATAGGATATACAATATTTTCTGGGCTTACTTCATAAGTTGCTACTTCATGCAATAAAGGTGTAAATAAAAAATAATCAGAATTGCTAATTAAAAAAATTTCTACAAGTGAATTATTTTTTAATAAATTAGATAAATTTATTAATGTTGATATACCACCAAAACCAGAGCCTATTATACAAACTCTAAATTTTTTATTTATTGAAAACATAATTTTAATTTTTTGCTACAAATATTATAATATTATATCTTAGGAACTGAGCTAATGTTATTTTTTGATAAGCTAAAAATTCTTTAACAATAAGCATTTTAAAGATTTATATTTAAAAATACTCTAAATTTAGTATTTATAAGTTTTTAAAGGTAATTTTTATATAACTCAATCCCAGTGTCAACAAATATTAGCTTTTAGAAATTGTGTCGGGGAATGAGGTATTATACTATAAATAAATATGTTTTTAAAAATATATCTAGCAGTTAAAAAGTCTATTTTATAACTCATGTTTAGTTTTATTTATTTATATTAAAAAAATAAATATATTCCAATAATTAACTTTACATAAAAGCTATATTTTTATTTAGAATTACAAAAAAGGAGAATAAAAAATGTATGATAATTTAAAATCATTAGGTAATAAAGTATCAATTCCAGATAATCCTGATAAAACTATATTAGAAACATTTGATAATCCATCACAACATAGAAAATATACAATAGTTTTTAATTGTCCAGAATTTACTCATATATGCCCTGTTACAGGACAACCTGATTTTGCAAAGATTACTATAAATTATGTTCCAGATAAAAAATGTATAGAATCTAAATCTTTAAAATTATATTTAGGATCTTTTAGAAATCATGGTTCTTTTCATGAAGCTGTAACTAATAGAATATTAGATGATATTGTAAAAGTAGCAGAACCTTTTGAAGCTAAAGTTATTGGAAATTTTAATGCAAGAGGTGGTATAAGTATAGATGTTATTGCAGAGTTTAAGAGATAAAAAGATAATAGGTAATTATAATATTACAAAAAAAAGAAGGATAGTACAAAGCTCTTTCTTATTACTTTACTTTTTATTCCCATTATTAAATATTTTTTATATTGATATAGAAAATAGAACATTTATTCTTATTGGTAAAACAATAGATATTAGTAATTCCATAATATTTTTAGTTGCTTTTATAATATTACTTTTTTTTGTAATTGGAATGTCTATAGTTTCAGGAAGAAGTTTTTGCGGTTGGATTTGTCCTCAAAATTTTCTTTCAGAAATGATTAATAAATTTTTAGTAAATAAAAAAAGTAAATTAAATAATACGTTTGCAATATTGTTTTCTTTAGTATTTTCTTTATTAGTATCCATAAATTTTATGTTTTACTTTGGTAAAAGAAGAGATATTTTTAATCAAATAGTTAATTTTAGTTTAAATAATAATATTTTAATTTTTAGTATATTTTTTTTCTTATTAGTATTTTTAGGTATTGGAGTATTTAGACATGACTTTTGTAAATATGCTTGTCCTTATGGAATAATGCAAGCTTCAATATCTGATAAAACAACTCTTAGAGTAAGATTTGAAAAAGAACGGTCAAAAGATTGTATAGATTGTAATCTTTGTAAGAATATTTGTTATATGGGAATAGAACCAAGAAAACTATATCAAAATGAACCTGGCTGTGTTAATTGTGGTCTTTGTATAGAAGAATGTCAGAAAGTTTTAGCACCACTAAATAGAAAAAGTATGCTAACTTTTTCTAGTGTTAAATCAGGATATGGTAAAGATTTAATTAATAATAAAGGATTATTTATCATTTCTATAATGTTATTTTCATTTATAGTATATTTCTTATATTTGTTTATATACCTACCTGATATTAATATAGTTGTATCAAGAGATGAAAATGTTGTTTCTATTTTAGATGAAAATAATAATATAAATAGTAGATTTATAGTTAGTTTGTTAAATCAAAGCTCAAAAGAAAAAAATATATTTTTAAAAGTAGAAAATATTAGTAATGAATATATTTCAGTAATACCAAATAATATAAAAATCAATCCAGGGGAAAGATATATTACTTATATAATTTTTAAAGCACCTAAAAACTCCATGAAAAAAGGAATAAATAAATTTGATATAAAAGTTGTTGACAAAGAAAATTACAGAGAAATAAATAAAACTTATAATTCTATTTTTATTCCTTTTGAATAAATAAACAAATAATATGATAGTATTTTAAGAATGGAAATAGATATTTTTTTTATAATAATAGCATATCTTGTTTTTTTAATCTCTATTGTTATTCATGAAGCATCACATGCATTTGTAGCAAAATTAACTGGTGATGATACAGCTTATATATCAGGTCAATTAACATTAGATCCAATACCACATATAAAAAGAGAGCCACTAGGAATGGTTTTCTTTCCAATGCTATTTTTATTTTTAAATGGATGGCCGTTTGGTTGGGCATCTACTCCTTATAATATTGAATGGGCTAAAAATAATCATAGAAAAGCAGCTTTAATGGCTCTAGCTGGACCTCTTTCTAATTTACTATTAGCTATTTTATCAGCATTGATATTAAAGTTTGGTATTTATAAAGGTATTTTTAACAATAATGATTTAATAGCAAGTATAGGCTATCTATTCAAACCACATACACAACCTTTTTCTGATTCATATTTTTCTGGAATTGTTAAAATGTTAGGTATTATGTTTGACCTAAATATGATTTTATTTGTATTAAATATGTTACCTATACCAACTTTTGATGGAGGTTATTTTTTATCAATATTTTTAAGTAAAAAAAGTGCTATAAAACTTATAGAGTTTATGTCAGAACCTATTTTTGCTTTAATAATGATAATTTTTTTATGGAATTTTTTTGGATATATTTTTTATCCAATTTATCTTCTTTTTGTAAATATGTTTTTTTAAAGATTTTTATTGTATAATAATTTTATTAATATTTTTTAGGAAAATAATGAAAGTATTAAAATATTTTTCTATATTTGTTATAAGCTTCTCTATCTCTTCTTGTAATTTTTTAAAAAAAGATGATATTCCTTATGAACTAAAAGATACATGGGGTGAAAATGGAGATTGGAGTAATAATAAAGATAATAAAAAAAGTCAAGAAACTAAAATTGAAGAAGTAAAAAAGGAAGTTAAAAAAGTTAAAGATATTAAAGAAGAAGTAAAAACAGAAGAGCCAAAAAAAGAAGATGTAAAAGTTGAAGATGTAAAAAATAATGATGATAAAAAAGATTTAGTAAAAGATAATTCAAGCTCTCAAATAGAACAATCAAAGTTTAAAGATGATAAATTAGAAGTAGCTTTAGATGTAGCATCTTGGGAAAAAGAAGATTCGGTAAGTAAGATAAGGTTATTTTCAAAAAGTTTTGAAAATGATAAAGTAATGCTATCAATGGCAAATTTAAAAGGTTTAAATGATAAATTACTTGATAAATCTTTTAAAGACAAATATATAAATGCTTTAAAAACTAATTTGAAAGATTTTCAGTTAATTTCTAATTCAGAAGAAAAATATTCTAATAAAAATTCTTGGGTTATTTCGTACATAACTACAAAGGATGATTTAAAATTACAGCAAAAACAAATCTTTATTCCTAAAAAAGACAATACTTTGTTAATAAATATAGTTTCAACTGAAGAAACTATGTTCAAAGCAGAACCAGAGATATTTAAAACTTTATCTACTTTAGAAGTTTATTAAGAATTTTCATTTATTGGAAGAGTAAATATTACTTTAAATTCATCATCTTCATAACTTATAAATATTTTACCTTTCATAAGTTCTATTAGTGCTCTAGTTATATAAAGACCTAAACCAGTTCCACCTGTTGTTCTTGTTAAATCATTATCTAATCTTACAAACTTATCAAATAGAGTGTCTAGTTTATCTTTTTCTATATATTTACTTTTATTTGAAAAAATAAATTTAGCATAATTATTCTCTTTTGTTACCATTATTTTTATAATAGATTCTTTAGGATAATTATATTTACAAGCATTTTCACATAAATTAAGAATTATTTGTTCAAATCTGTCAGAATCACAATAAACATATTTAACATCAGAAATTGAAATTTCAAACTTACAAGATGGGAAAAATTCTATTATAGAATATAAAATATTTTCAAATTCTACATACTCATTTCTTAATACTAGTGTGTTACCTTCTATTTTTGGAACAACTAGTAAATCTTCTACCATACGAGATAATCTATCTACTTGTGAAGATATTATTTTTAATAATTTTCTTGTAGTATCTTTATCAAAATTTGCATCTTTTCTCATAAGAGTACTTGCAAAACCTTTTATACTTGTAAGAGGTGTTTTAAATTCATGACTTACTGTGTCAATTAAATTAGATTTAAATTTATCCAATTTTTCTATTTTTTCAGCCATTACATTGAACTCATCAATCATTAAATCAAATTCTTTGGGTATAAATAGTAAATTTGCTACTACCTTGTCAGAGTAATTACCTTTTGAAAAAGCTCTTATTGATTTTAAAAATGATTTAACAAATTTACTTTGATATGAAGATATCCATAAAGCCATAAATAAACTAAAAGATAGACTAATTAAAGCACCTATTATAATCTTAATATGTTTATTTGCTATTTCTTTATAATATTCATCTAAACTATGTATTAAACAAACAAAAAGATTTGGTTCAGAAATTTTTGAATAAGTAATAATTTTATTGCTTAATTTTATAATACCTATATTACTATTTTTTTCTAATTCTTTTTTTAGAAACTCTTTGTATACAAATATATTTTTGGGATAATTTAAAACTATGTCTTCACTTATATCATAAATAAAAGGTTCTTCATTATATTTAAATACATATTCACTATATTTATTAAATCTATTAAGTTTTAAAGTAGCAAATATAAAGCCAGATATATTCTTATTTTTATCAAATACAGGATATATAATACATAAATTGTTACTATATTCTTTTAAGTATATGTATAAATAATCCTTATTTTTTATTTTATTTAAAATACTTTCTTGATTTATTTTGAATCTTTTTGTATCTGTAATATAGAAATTATTATTTTCCTGAATCCATACTTTACTATGATTAACATAAGATATAATTTCAATATCCGTATAAGTTTTTAAAACATTACTAAAAGCATTTCTTATAAAATTATCGTTTTTATCATATATTATTCCTGAAATTAATTTAATTATTTTAGAATTTAAATCTATATAAAGTTTTACCTTGTTAGAAAAGCTTTCTACAAGTAATAAATTTTTTCGTTCTATTAAATTAATAATATCATTACTCATAAAATTATAGTTTATTATTGATAATAAAAAAATTGGAGTTGCTGATACCATTAATCCCATTGCTACAAGATATGTTCTAGCGCTAAATTTTCTGAAAAATTTAAATATGTAATTTATTTTTTTCATCTATATTTGATATTAAAAATTCTATTATTAGAAATATAAAAGCTATAAATAGAAAATATTGAAATATTTCATTCCATATTTTTTTTTGGTAATAAGATCCATTTAAATTATTTTGATTTCTTATTCCTTTAAAATAAATTGTCTTTATATCATCATCTGTAAAATCTGATTTTACAAAAAAACCATTTGTATTATTAGATATAAATTTAAGATTTTTTGTTTCTAATTTGCTTATAACAATATTATTATTTTTATCTTTTTTGTAACTACCATCTTTAAGTTTTATAGCTGATCCGTTTTCATCTCCAACACCAATAGAGAAAATTTTTATATTTCTTTCTTTAAATTTATTTATGTATTCATTAAAATTTTGATGAGTATCTTCACCATCAGAAATTATTATCATATACTTTTCTTGTTTATCATCTTTAAAAGTTTTTAAAGCAATGTCAAATAAATTTGAGAAAGAAGTTCCTTTTATTGGTATTAAATCAGTATCAATATAATCTAAAAACATCTTTAGTGCAGAATAATCAGAAGTAAAAGGACATTGTAAAAATGATATTCCAGAAAAAATTATAAGACCTACTTTTTCACCTTGTAAATTATCAATTAAATCTATTATTTCTCTTTTACCTCTTTCTAATCTATTAGGTTGAACATCTTCAGCTAACATACTATCTGAAATATCTAAAGCAATTAATATATTAGATTTTGAAGAGTATATTTTTTCTAATTTATAGCCATATTTTGGTTCTGTTAAAGCAAATATTGAAAAAATAAATACTAAGATTATAAAAAAAGTTTTTAATGGATAATATTTTTTGTTTAAGAAAACAATGTTTGAATTAAAATTTTTTAAAATAGATTTTCTTTTATTACTAGAAAAGTAATGTAAAAAAATTAAAAATGGTATTATTATGATTAGAGAATACAAATATTTTAAATTTTGATTATATACAACTAAGTTATAAAAGTTTAGCATAATTCTTATTATACTAAAAAATTTTTGATAAAAAAAATCATATTTTCTTTATACTTTAATCACTTAGATTCATAGATTTAAGTGTTAAAATAGTGTTATAAAGATATGGAGAATATAAAAATGATAATTAAAATTTTGCTAAGCTTTTTATTTTAACATCATTTTTAACGTCATGTTCTACTTACTTAAAGACAAATAATACTTTAAATAGTATTAATGATTTTAATTATAATATAGTAAATAAACTCAATATAAATGTTAAAACTATACCTAATTTAAATAGAAAAAATTGCTGATAAATACTAAATTTAAAGCATTTTTTTAATATAAATCTTTAAAATACTTACTATTAGAGGATTTTGATCTTATCAAAAAATAACATTAGCCCAGTGCCACTATCTTATCAAGTAAAAAAATGTTTTTAGCTAACTTTTAATTTCATTTTAAGGTTTTATAGTTTTAATCTTATCTATTTTAGACGAATTTGTATATTCAAATTTATCAATAAAAAAAATCTTTTTAGGAATTTGATATTTATTTAATTTAGTTTTCAAATATGAAAGTAATGAATTTTCAATCTCTCTATTATATTTGTTTTCTATAAATAAATTACAAGTTTCACCAAATTTATCATCATTTAATTTTCCTATAAAAAAATTTGAATAATAATTTATTTTATAAAAATATTCTTCAATAATTTTTTCTATTTCCTCAGGAAAAATCTTATATCCACCAGAATTTATTACATTATCTATTCTTCCCTTTATTAAAAAATGATTTTCATTAAAGATTTCAGCTAAATCATTTGTAACTAAATCATTATAGTTAGTTATATTACCATTTATGACTAAACAATTTCTACTATCAGTTTTTACTTTTATATCCCCAAGTGTTTTAAAATATTTATCTTTTATGTTTCTTAAAGCTATATGTGAAACTGTTTCAGTCATTCCATAAGCTGAATAAATTTCATTATTTAAATTTATTAGTTCTTGCTCATTAGAATAATTTAAATTAGCTCCTCCAATTATTATCTTTTTTATTCTTTTTAAATCATTTATTTTTTTTTCTTTTTATTATTTCAAATATTTGTAATGGCACAAAAGCTGAAAAGTCAAAATTCACATCGTCATTTAAAAATTCAAATGGATTTGAACAAGGTTTTACTATATGAATATTCATTCCTATTTCCAAAGCTCTTATAAGCATCATAAAACCACCAATGTAATCAGTTGATATACAAAGTAAGCAATTCATATTTTTTTGTAAATTCAAAAACTTTTTTGTATTTTCTATACTTATTAAAATTTTTTTTCTATCAATCTTTATTTCTTTTGATTTACCAGTTGAACCTGAAGTTTTAAATAAAAAATATTCTTTATAATTTATCCAATCATAAACTATATTAAATATTTTTTTTTCTAATTCAGAAAAATTACTAATTTTATTATTTTTAACAATATTTTCTATATCATTTAAATAAAAGTTATTATCAAAAATTCTAATAATCATTTGATAATATTTCTTGATAAATATCTTTATATAATTTTTACATTATTAATCCAATTTCTATTTTTCAAAACATATTCTCTAGCATTTAATCTCATTTCATTATAATTATCTATATTTGTTATAACTTGATATAATTTTTTTGTTAAATCATCAATATTTTCAGATTCAAATAATATTCCATTATAACCATCAATTATAAATTCATTCATAGCTTTTAAATTACTTGCTAATACAACTTTTTCACAAGCCATAGCCTCAAGTGGTTTTAAAGGTGTTACATCTTGAGATGTTTTTGAATTTATTCTTGGAAAAACAAAAATATCTATAACTGAATAATACTTTAAAACTTGATTATAATCTACTCTTCCAGTAAAAGTTATATTATTTAAATCTAATTCTTTAGATAAATTTTTTAAGCTTTCAAGATGAGTTCCACTTCCAACAATTAAAAAATGAACATTTTTTAATTCTTTAAGATTATTAGCTGATTTTACTAAATATTCAATACCTTCTATTCCAATAATACTACCAATAAAACCTATTACAATTTTTTCTTCTATAGAAAACTTTTTTAAAATATCAATATCTTTTTGAGTTTTAAAGAATTTTCTTGTATCAACAGCATTAGGAACAATATATATTTTTGAAGCCTCTATTCCTCTACTAATTACATCATTTTTTAAATTTTCATTTATACAAATAATTTTATGTGCCTTTTTAAAAGTAAAATTTTCTAAATATCTTACTAAATTATATTGCCATCTTTTAAATCCTCCTTCTGAATATACATTATCTTCCCAATTTGATCTATATTCGTATATAAACTTTTTTTTGTTTTTTTTAGCAACTAAATAGGAAGGTATCCCACAAAAAAATATTGCATGAGCGTGTATAATATCTGGATTTAATTCTTTGGTAACTTCATCTAATTTTTTATAAAAATAATACATTCTAAATGCTTTTTTAATTCTTAAAAAAATACTTTTTTTCGGTGTTAAGTCTTTTGCATACTTATCATATATGTAAGTTCTATAATATTTAACACCGTTGATTTCTTCATAAGTACTATTCTTATTTAAAGGTTCTTGTATATGAGATGTTATTACATAAGGTTCTAATCCAATCTCTTTTTGCATTTCAACAATAAATTTACTTCTTATTGATGATCCACTTATATTTGGTATAGATTGATATAAAACATGTAAAATTTTCATAAACTATAACTTTTTATATTATTCAAAATATATTAAATAATAAGCTTAAACAAATAATAAACAATATTCAATAAATAAAATTTGATTAAATTTTTTAAATGCTTTAGTTATTTAATGCTGTTTTCATTTTTATATTTATAAAAAAAATCTTTTAGTTTTATTAAACAATAAATTAATTTTTCTTTTTCAATTCCAAAACCTAATCTAAAAAAATTTTTATATTTTTTATCATATTTATTTCCAGGTAAAAGTAATATACTTTTCTGCTTTTCTAAATCTATGCAAAATTTTTCAGTGTCAAAATTAGTTTTTACAAAAATAGTAAATCCAGCATCAATTTTAACATGTTCTAGGAAATCAAAGTTTAGTAAAATTTTATAGTTTTCTTTTCTTATATCATTAGAGATTTTTAAATAATACTCCTTATTTTTCAAAACATTTATTGCTAATTGTTCAGAAAAAACATTATTACATAAAGTAGTATAATGTCTTAGAGTTTAATAACTTTATTTATAATTTCTTTTTTCAGCTACTATCCAACCGATTCTTATACCGGGCAATCCATAAGACTTTGATAATGAAGATACTACTTATTTTGTTTTTATACCAATCGTAAAAAATATCATTACTTAATTCTTTATATACTTCATCCGATATTACTTTAATATTGTATTTTCAATGGATATGTCCTTTAATACAAAATATTCTTCTTTCTGTTAAGTCTATTCCTGTTGGGTTATTTGGAAAATTTATAACTATTATATATTTTGGCTTATGTTTTTTTATTAAGTATTCAAGATATTCAAAATTTGGTCTAAAATTATCTTCATATCTTATTTCCCAATCTATTATTTTTGTTCCAAAAGACTTAAAAATATTAAACAAGCCATTGTAACATGGTTTTAAACAAATAATTTTTTCTTTTTTTGTAGAAAATAGAATTTGTAAAATAAATAAACTTTCTATTGCACCATTTGTTACTATAATATTTTCTTCTTTAACATTATAAATGCTAGCTAAAATTTTTATTAATTCTTTTCTACCTTTAGCTTGAGAATATGGAAAATCATATATTAATTTTAATAGTTCTTTATTTTTCTTTGTAAAGAAACTTGGAGATATACCACTAGATGATAAGTTATATTTTGAAGTAAATTCATATTTTAAATACCATTTTTCTATATCAAATCTTGTTATTTGCATACTATTTTGTTTATACTTATAAAAAATTGCCTACTTAGTAAATAAAAACTACTTATTTATTTTTATAATATTAACATTAGATTCATTTAATATATCAGAAGCACTTAGATTTCTTGTATCGGTAACTACTTGATTAATGACTTTACCATCTTGAATTCTTATTTTTCTAAATGTAGATTGATTTTCTTTTATAACCATAACGGTTAAATTAGGGTTAGATTGATTAGGGGTTATTTCATCTCTTATTAAAGCTACATTTTCATTCCCAAATACTTTCTTTGCAATATTTCCAATTGGATTTAAAAATACTGGATTTATTAAACTAGAAATTAATATATTATATGCTTCAAGTGCTTGTTCTCTATTTATATCTCCATTTGAAATAAAATTTGTTATACCATTGATTATAATATTTTGCTGACTTTTTATCCCTTCTAAAACTTTTTTAGTATCATCACTTGGTATGACATTTGTGAATTGTCCTAATTGGGTAACAAATAATTCTAATGCTTCAGAAGATTTAAATATTTTAGCCAAAGTTACTATTGCTTCATCAGTAATCATTCCTTTTAAAGAAGAGTTAGGAGAGTTTGAAATTAAAGATTGAGAAGTTTCTAAAGTAGCTTGATATATTAGTAAATTATTATTTATTCCTCTCAACATATTAGATAAAGAATCTGAATAAATAGAATTAAATTCTGTAAATAAAGAATTATTTTTATCCTGAATATTATTCAATGAGGTAGCTAGAATAACCATTGGTGTTAATAGTTTTGTTTTCATTTCATCAAAAGCTGAAGAATCTATTGGTATTGAATTAAATTTTAAAACTAATGTATTGAAAGCTATTTTACTTTGATTTAAAGCATTTTGTATTGTAATTTCATTCTGATTTTGAGAATTTTGTAATTGATTAATTACATCATCAGATAATATAGAGCTAGGAGAAGCACTAATTACTTGTTGTTCTGTAGATATTATATTACCATTACAAGAACTAGTTGTTAAAAAACAAAATAATAATAAAGCAATTTTTTTCATCTAAAAAATTATTTTAAATAACTATATATTTAGTATATCAGATTTAGACAATTCCTTCTATTCTTTTAAGAGATTTTGGAAATGTATTTTGTGGTAATAAAAGAGTATTTCTTCTATCCTTATTTTTGTAAATAGAACAAGTTAAAGATGTTATTTTAAATTTAGAATTATTTTTCAACACTTGGTATAATGTTTCTAATTCTTTATCAATTAATTCTTTTATATTTTTATTTAAAACTTTTATGCTTATTTGTAAATCTTTTTCAAAATTAGTAAAATCTATTATTATTTTATCTAATTTTTTAGTTTCTACTGCTAATGTGATATTTAATGTTTTATCACATTTTTTATTTGTTTTACTATCATATTCCTGTCTTACCATAAGCTCACCATTAAATCTTAAATCTCCCATAGGTATAGATAAAGGAATACAAAAAACTTTTTCATTATTTATCAATATTTCTCTTGCTGATAAGTTTAAAAGAATTTTTTCTATTTTAGAAGATATTTCCGATGTATTAGATAAAACTGCTTTTAATAAGCTGTTAAAATCCATTTTATCATAAAAGTATTTATTATTTTTATCAAAATTAGATACATTATTTTGATTATCTGAATTCATATTTTTTAAATTTTCTAGTTTTTCATAATTCTCTTTTATGATTTTTATATCCTTATTAAAATTTTTAGCTTCATTTTCTAAATCTCCAAATATTTGCTTCATAATAGAAATATTATGATAAAAATTTTCTTTATTTTCTAGTATATTTATTGAAAATAGCTTATCTATACTCTTATCAATATTATGAATTTCTCTACTAAGATTTAATAAATTATTTTTTGTATCTTTAATAATAGTCTCATAGTCACTTTTATTTTCTATATTTGAAATAAATTTTAATTGATTTAAATTTAATGAATTTAAATTTTTATTTTCCAATTTATCTAAAGTAGTTAAATCAATTACTTTTATTCTATTTTCCAATATATCATTAAATAAAAACTTATTTCCAAATTTTTTAGATATAATATCGTTGCTTTTTATATTTTCTAGCTTTGAAAAGTCAGTATAATAAATATTATCTTCTTCCTTGAAAATAAAAGTATTTTTATCATAAATTGGATTATTATTTATTTCTATTTCTTTAGTTAATTTCTTAATGCTATTTTGAGATACATTATAAATGTTATTATTTATATCATTAAATATAAAATCTTTATCAATACTAATTAAGTTATTTTTATATGTTTTGTAAATATTATTGTTTTTTATAAAGAAAAACTCATTATCACTCTCTAAATAATTTTCTTTAAGTTGCTCTGAATTCTCTAGAATATCCTTTTTGCTTAAAAATTTATTTTCATTAGGAATAAAAATATAATCATTATTTTTAATAGATATTTCAGTTATATTATTATCAAAATTACAATTCTCCAATAATAAGGATTTATCCGAGATAAAATTAGTATTGTTTAGGGTATCTTTTAAAACAACTAATTTTTTATCATTATCAATTATTTCAGTAAAAATAGGAATTTCTTTAGACTTTTGTTCTAAAATATTCTTATCTATCAAATAGCAATTATGTTCATCTTTGATAAGAATATTATATTTATTATTTACAATTATTTTAATTGGATCATCTAAAAATTTAGAAGTATTAAATAAATTATCATCAATATGAACTAAATTTTTATTTTTACTATCTAGGAAATATTTCTGGCTATTCATTTCAAAGTTAAATGAAGCATTTAAGACTGAAGATTTGTTTTTAATAACGTAATCATCTAAATCTATTTTAACAACATTATTTTCAGTTGGTAAAAGAATAGATTTATTATTATTTATGAAAATAGGCTTATCTATTTTTTCATAACTGCTACTTTCAATTTTTATATAATTTATAGTGCTACTATTTTTGTCTTTAAATAAAACACATTCTTCATTATTAATATTTATTTTTATAGGTTGATTTAAATTTTTGTTTATTAATTTATTTTTATGATTAGTTTCTAAGCTATTACCAATTTTATTTTTGATAGAATTTTCTATATTAATTTTAAATAAAATACCATCTTTACTATAAAATATGTTTTCACTATCAATTAATGGATTATTTAATTTTTCTAATTTATCACCTAAGTCAGAAATATTAAGTATTTTCAGTTTATTATTTTCTGGAAAAACAATTAAATCTAAATTTTCTTTTTTTATATAAATTGGTTTATTTATATTCTCAATATTATCATTTCTTATATTAGCTTTATTTATAATCTTAAATTCATTTGAATACCTATTATCTTTTATTAAGATAAATTCCTCATTATCAATTTTGAATTCAAGTGAATTATCTATTTTACTTAAATAATTCTTATTATTTTTTAAGTTAAATAAATAAATATTTTTATTATTTTGATATATTAAGTTATTTTCTTGCAAAATAATATCCTTATTATATTTTGTATTATTAATATTATTTTTATTCACAATTCTGTAATTATCATTTGTTTTTAGCAATAAATCATTATTTTTGGTATATAAATAATTATCTTTAATATTTAAAGATTTCACTTTATCCAAATTAAATTTAATAATTTTGTTTTCTATATTAGAAACATAACTATTTTTTGCTAAATTTACTATGTTATTAATTAATTTAACATTTTTCTTATTTAATAAAATATTATTCTTATTTTTTATATGTAAAATATAATAATCATTATCTTCTATTAAATCGTTATTATCAATAATATTTTCTAAAAATAAACTAGAGTAAGTTTTTATAAACAAATATTCTTTATTATTAAATTTAATCTTTTCCATATCATTTAAAATTTTTAAATTATCAGAATTTATTTTTTTATTTATTTCAGGAAATATTACATATTCATAATCATTAATAATATTTCTAAAATTTTTAATATCATGTTCATTGAGTTCAATTTTTGAAATATTTTTTAATAATATATTATTTTGTTTGTTTTCTAAAATAAAATTTTCTTTTTGATTTGAAAATATTACAAAATCATCTTTTTTTAAATATTTTAAAATAACATCTTTTAAATGTTTATTTTCATCGTTAGTATCAATATTTTCAATAGGTATATTTTTATCATCTGAAATAATTGATAATTTATTATTAACATAATCAATTTTTAAATTAGTTAGAGGTTTATTATCAGGGATAGATAATAAATCTTTTATAACTTTATTCTCTATCTTTATCGGTATTTTATTCTCTTCTATTATATATATATTCTTATCATCTGATATTATTTCTACTTTTGGTTTTATATTCTCTATTTCCTTATTATCTTTTACTATTTCTTGTAAATTTCCATTCTCTAATTTATTCTCTTCTTTATTTTCTATTATATTCTTATTCTCTATTATATTCTCAATTTTACTTACTGATTTATTATCAATACTTACTGATTCATTATCAACTTCAACATTAACATTTTGAATATTTTTGTTAATACTTTGAATATTTTTATTTTGAAAACTTAGTAAATCATCAATAGTTATAATCTTGTTATTAAAGATTATTGATAATTTATTATTAACATAATCAACTTTTAAATTATTTGTTAGAGGTTTATTATCAGGGATAGATAATAAATCTTTTATAACTTTATTCTCTATCTTTATCGGTATTTTATTCTCTTCTATTATATATGTGTTCTTATTATCTGATATTATTTCTATTTTTGGTTTTATATTCTCTATTTCCTTATTATCTCTTACTATTTCTTGTAAATTTCCATTCTCTAATTTATTCTCTTCTTTATTTTCTATTATATTCTTATTCTCTATTATATTCTCAATTTTACTTACTGATTTATTATCAATACTTACTGATTTGTTATCAACTTCAACATTAACATTTTGAATATTTTTGTTAATACTTTGAATATTTTTATTTTGAAAACTTAGTAAATCATCAATAGTTATAATCTTGTTATTAAAGATTATTGATAATTTATTATTAACATAATCAACTTTTAAATTATTTGTTAGAGGTTTATTATCAGGGATAGATAATAAATCTTTTATAACTTTATTCTCTATCTTTATCGGTATTTTATTCTCTTCTATTATATATATATTCTTATCATCTGATATTATTTCTACTTTTGGTTTTATATTCCCTATTTCCTTATTATCTTTTGCTATTTCTTGTAAATTTCCATTATCTAATTTATTCTCTTCTTTATTTTCTATTATATTCTTATTCTCTATTATATTCTCAATTTTACTTACTGATTTATTATCAATACTTACTGATTCATTATCAACTTCAACATTAACATTTTGAATATTTTTATTAATACTTTGAATATTTTTATTTTGAAAACTTAGTAAATCATCAATAGTTATAATCTTGTTATTAAAGATTATTGATAATTTATTATTAACATAATCAATTTTTAAATTATTTGTTAGAGGTTTATTATCATGAATAGATAATAAATCTTTTATAACTTTATTCTCTATCTTTATCGGTATTTTATTCTCTTCTATTATATATATATTCTTATCATCTGATATTATTTCTACTTTTGGTTTTATATTCTCTATTTCCTTATTATCTTTTACTATTTCTTGTAAATTTCCATTCTCTAATTTATTCTCTTCTTTATTTTCTATTATATTCTTATTTTCTATTATATTCTCACTTTTACTTACTGATTTATTATCAATACTTACTGATTTGTTATCAACTTCAACATTAACATTTTGAATATTTTTGTTAATACTTTGAATATTTTTATTTTGAAAACTTAGTAAATCATCAATAGTTATAATCTTGTTATCAAAGATTATTGATAATTTATTATTAACATAATCAATTTTTAAATTATTTGTTAGAGGTTTATTATCATGAATAGATAATAAATCTTTTATAACTTTATTCTCTATCTTTATCGGTATTTTATTCTCTTCTATTATATATATATTCTTATCATCTGATATTATTTCTACTTTTGGTTTTATATTCTCTATTTCTTTATCATCTCTTACTATTTCTTGTAAATTTTCATTCTCTAATTTATTCTCTTCTTTATTTTCTATTATATTCTTATTCTCTATTATATTCTCAATTTTACTTACTGATTTATTATCAATACTTACTGATTTATTATCAACTTCAACATTAACATTTTGAATATTTTTATTAATACTTTGAATATTTTTATTTTGAAAACTTAGTAAATCATCAATAGTTATAATCTTGTTATTAAAGATTATTGATAATTTATTATTAACATAATCAATTTTTAAATTATTTGTTAGAGGTTTATTATCATGAATAGATAATAAATCTTTTATAACTTTATTCTCTATCTTTATCGGTATTTTATTCTCTTCTATTATATATATATTCTTATCATCTGATATTATTTCTACTTTTGGTTTTATATTCTCTATTTCCTTATTATCTTTTACTATTTCTTGTAAATTTCCATTCTCTAATTTATTCTCTTCTTTATTTTCTATTATATTCTTATTTTCTATTATATTCTCACTTTTACTTACTGATTTATTATCAATACTTACTGATTTGTTATCAACTTCAACATTAACATTTTGAATATTTTTGTTAATACTTTGAATATTTTTATTTTGAAAACTTAGTAAATCATCAATAGTTATAATCTTGTTATCAAAGATTATTGATAATTTATTATTAACATAATCAATTTTTAAATTATTTGTTAGAGGTTTATTATCATGAATAGATAATAAATCTTTTATAACTTTATTCTCTATCTTTATCGGTATTTTATTCTCTTCTATTATATATATATTCTTATCATCTGATATTATTTCTACTTTTGGTTTTATATTCTCTATTTCTTTATCATCTCTTACTATTTCTTGTAAATTTTCATTCTCTAATTTATTCTCTTCTTTATTTTCTATTATATTCTTATTCTCTATTATATTCTCAATTTTACTTACTGATTTATTATCAATACTTACTGATTTATTATCAACTTCAACATTAACATTTTGAATATTTTTATTAATACTTTGAATATTTTTATTTTGAAAACTTAGTAAATCATCAATAGTTATAATCTTGTTATCAAAGATTATTGATAATTTATTATTAACATAATCAACTTTTAAATTATTTGTTAGAGGTTTATTATCATGAATAGATAGTAAATCTTTTATAACTTTATTCTCTATCTTTATCGGTATTTTATTCTCTTCTATTATATATATATTCTTATCATCTGATATTATTTCTACTTTTGGTTTTATATTCTCTATTTCCTTATTATCTTTTACTATTTCTTGTAAATTTCCATTCTCTAATTTATTCTCTTCTTTATTTTCTGTTATATTCTTATTCTCTATTATATTCTCAATTTTACTTACTGATTTATTATCAATACTTACTGATTTGTTATCAACTTCAACATTAACATTTTGAATATTTTTGTTAATACTTTGAATATTTTTATTTTGAAAACTTAGTAAATCATCAATAGTTATAATCTTGTTATTAAAGATTATTGATAATTTATTATTAACATAATCAATTTTTAAATTATTTGTTAGAGGTTTATTATCAGGAATAGATAATAAATCTTTTATAACTTTATTCTCTATCTTTATCGGTATTCTATTCTCTTCTATTATATATATATTCTTATCATCTGATATTATTTCTACTTTTGGTTTTGTTTTTCTTATTTCTATTTCTAAATTTTTTAATTGATTAAACTTATCTTTAAAAAATTTTATTGATTCTTTAGAAGAAATATAATTTTCATTATTTTTATTTATCTGTCTATTTTCAATATTTTCTTTTTCACTAAGATTAATATCACTTTGTAACGATAAATTTTTAAATAATAAATTTTCGCTTTTAATTTTAATATTATTAATTTTTTTTAGAATATTTTCTTCAATATAAGTGTTACTATCAGCATTTTCATTCTTTGTTATATTTATTTTTTCTTCATTTAAAATATTTTTTTCTGTTATAAATTTCTCTATTTCTTGTTCTTTTATAATATTTTGAATGTTTTTAAGCTTATCTTTTAAATCGTATATATTCTCTATAATATTTTTACTCTTTATAATTTCTTTTATAGTATTGATGTTTTCTTCAGTTACTTCTTTATTATTATTTATAAGTATTATTACCGCTTTTATAGCTTCTTCTGTATTATCTTTTATTTTATTCAATACATTATTAATATAGTAAATATTGTTTTCATTTATTACCTGTCCTAAATCCTTAAGAACTTTTGCTATAGATAAATTAGTTTTATCTATAGTTATATTTAATTCATTTAATAAAGATATAATTGTGTATTCTTTTTGTTTTAAATAAAATTTACTATTATTTTTTTTTAAATCATTTTCTTGTAAAAATTTAATATTTTTAGTGCTTTTATTATTTTTACTAGAACTTACAATATTATCTAAAGTATTATAATTTATAAGATTGAATTCTATTGAAGACAATAAAAAATACCTCTATAAAAGCAAACCTTCTAGAGAAATTATATCATAAATGTGGTAGCGGTTTTCTAATTAACAGATATAATTTTAATATTTTTTTTATGCTTGAAAATCTCTTCTCCCAAACTTTTAATGTATTTTTATTAATACCCTAAACCTGTAGCTCTTTGAGCTAAACATTCACTCCTTAGTTTTATACAAATAGCTTATCTCATTTTAAAAATCGATGTTGAATGTGTCTCCAAAAATTTCTTATTACAAACTAAACATTTATATTGTTTTCTTCTCCAGCTGACTTTGTATGATATTTACTATATATTTTCAAATATTTTATTTTAATCCTTATTATTTAACATTTATATTTTATTATATCTTACTACAATCTATAAATTTTATAAATAATTCTTTCATTATTCATAACTTAAATCCAGTCCCCTAAAACTATTGTCATATCTACTTTATAAAATTGGTAATAAGTGTTGCATTTCGAGTGAAAAATTATAAAAGCAAAGAATTTAATTTAGAAGATACAAAAAGACTTTAAAATCTAAAAATTGTAGGATAAAAAAAGAAATATTAAACATGTTATTAAAATTCTGTATAGTTTTTTCTAAAGTAAAAAATTAGAATTGCTATAAATTAAAACTAACTTTAATATATTTTATCTTTCTTGAAAGATTTTCTGGAAATAAAAGAATTTTTATTTTAAAATATGTAAGCTATTGATTAATAGTTCTAATATCAATTGCTTTTTGCTGATGTTTTATAGTAGGTAATTATTATCAAAAAAAAAAGAAATCAAAATTTAGAAAAGATTTAAATTGTTATTCAAAAAGTATTTTTAAATTAGGACTTGAAACTATCAGAAATACTTTATTTAATCCGTTAACTAAACAAAAAATACTTTATAAATGTATTCTCTTCTTTTCAAGACAAATATTAGCTTTTAGAACTTGTAAAAGCTAAATTGCTTTAATTTATTTTCCATCATTTCCTATTGCATTAACAGGACATACTTTCATAGCTTCTATACATATTTTTTCTTCCTCAATATTGGTTGGTTGTTTATAAACATAAGCATGTCCTAAATCATCATTCATTTTAAAAAAATCACTTGCTAAGCCAACACAATTATCACATGCTATGCACTTATTATCAACATAAAATTTTCCTTTTGCATTAATTTTAAATCTTCTATTAAAATTAGCCATTTGCAAGGTAAAATAAGAATTATAATTAATTATTCAAGCATATTATTAATTTACTTTCAAATCTTAATAATCTTGAGTTATTTTTTAATTTATTTATATGATTTTTTAGCTCTGATATTTTTCTTATATGCTCAATTATTTTAATTTCTTTTTTAATCATATAACTATATTTTCAAAAAAATTTACTCGTAATTCAAAAAATTGAAATAAAAATTAACATCTTAAAGATAATTAGTATAATCAAGAGTTTTAGATATACTAAAATTTTTTATTTTTGGATAGGTTAAAAAGTAAGTGTGTTAAAATTTTATTTAAATTTATCCATTTTATTTAAATTTATCCATGCTTAAAGGTATAATAATTTTTATTTCTATTCTTCTATTTTTAGCTCTATTTTCTTCAGTATTATTTTTTACTTTTGGTTCAAAATAACCCATTCCAACAGGTAAAACTCTATAAGTTGGCAATGATAATTTGCATTCATTTTTTAAAAAACTTGTAACACTTATAGCTCTTTGAGAACTTAATTCCCAATTCTCTCTTTCTCCTCCTATATTATCAGTATGACCTTTAACTAAAATATCAAAATATTTTATGGAAGATTTATCTTTATCTAAAATGTTTTTTATCTTGTTACCTATTCTTTTCAATTTTATTTTTCCTTCTTGTTTTAACTCATGCTGACCAAAGTCAAAAACAACAGAATCTTTAATAGTTAAATTTCCATCTTTATCTACTGTTACATCTTTGTCATTACTAAATTCTTGCAATAGACTACTATTTAAATGTTTAACAAATTCACCAAATTTTTGTAATTTAATTATTTCTTCTTTTGAGATATCAACATCGGGTCTTTTTGAAAGAATAGTTATATAAAAAAAGTTTTTAAATATTAAAAAAGAAAAAGAAAGTATTATAATCATAAATACACCTAAAAGCAGGTCTGTGTATGATGGCCAGATATTATAAAAAGTGGATTTATATCTACTTCTCATCAGTTATTAATACTTTCTTCACTTGAAACACCTTCATAAATTTTATTATTATTATTCAAGTTTTGAATTATATCTTTTATATGTTCTAAATTATTAAGCTTATCTGATATAACATTTATTGAGTATTTAAAATCGCTAAATTCTGATAATTTATTTAAAAGGTGTGATAAAGAGCTTTTAAAAGAGTTAATCACTTCATCTTTATTAACATCAAACTTTTTATTTATATCATGAGCATTTACATAAATATTATGATTATATTTATATGCTTTATTAAGTTCTTCAAGTATTTCATTTTTAAAAGTTTTAATAAGTTCAAAATTCTCAGAAATATTTTTTATTTCTTTTGATAATAATTCATTATTTTCGCGTATAATTTCTCTTAATTGATTAAAAGTTTTAAATTCTTCTAAAAGTTGTTCATTTTGTGAAGTAACACTTTTAGATAATGTTTCAAAATTAGTTGTCATATCTTTCATAGCTTCATCAAAGTTAACTGAAGGTATTTTTATTACTAATTCTTGAATAGAATTATCTATTTTTTGTAAATTCTCATCAAATGAAACTTTAATTTTATCAATAAATGTATTTATAGATGAATCAACAAATTTATAAGATATTTCTGCAAATTTTTTATTTTCATCAGATATCTTATGAATTTGTTCAATTAATAAATTAAAACTTGAGATAACACTATCATTTGTTTGTTTATAAAAATTTTGAGTTTGAATATTAATATCATAAATATTTTTAATTGCATCTGAATTTGTTGAGCTTAACAAACTTCTAAATTCTTCAAATGATGTCTGTATTAATTCTTTATTATTAAAATTAAGTTCTTTTATTTCAGTAAATATATCTTCTATTGAAGATTTTATATTTATTTGTAAATTGTCAATAGCTTCTTTAATTACTTTATTATATTGTTCTACATTATTTGATATATTTTGAAAGTTATCGGATGTTTTAGCTATTTCTTTTGACGATTTTATTATAGAGTTTGAAGTACTTGATAAATCTTTACTTAAATTATTTAGTTTATCGAAAATTTCACCAATTTTGAATACACTAGCAAGACTATTTATAGGTGATGCAAGTTCATTTATTGAAGTACTTATTGTATAAACTATTTCATTTAGTTTTTTGTCCATTAATTCAATAATTTTATTTTGAGAATTATTAATTCTGTCAATATAAGAATTAGTTAATACGATTGATTGATTAATTTTTTTCATTTCTTCTAAATCTTTATCAGTATCAAATATTGACGCAAGATGATCTATTAATAAAATACATTCGCTAATAAATTTCTTTTTATATTTTTCTACAATTGTAACTGCCACACCACTTAAAATTGACATGAATATTCCAGCTAAACTTATACCAAATGCAAGATACATACTTGATAGCATCTCTTTTATACTTTTTATAGAGTCATTTAAATTACTTATGTTTATTTTATCTACATCTATATTAAATAAATCAGCAGCATTTTTTGTTACATAAGACAGTCCTAAGAATGTAAGTAACAATCCTACTGATATGAAAATATTTGGAACTAACTTAAGAAATCCTGTTTCTTCTGTTGCAGAGTATAAATATTCATTTAATTGTTCTCTCTTTATTCTTTGTCTATTTAATTTTTTATTTTTACAAATACTCAATAGTCTGTATGGTATCTTAAGTTCATTAGGTGAATCATAATATCTTTTATCTTCAGTATATTCAGGTATTTTATAATTGATTAAATCTTTTTCATAAATAAGTTCTCTTACTATATTTGTATTAGAAGTCCATTTACCAGAATAACGAAATAAGTAGAATAAAATAAATAGAAATCCAAATATAACAATAATTCCAAAAGTTTTGTTTATAAAATAATCACTTACAACAAAGTAGCTTAATATTTTAGAAAGCATTTCTAAAATTCCTCAACTAACTATTAACTATTTCAACATCAGCGCATTTAACAACAATATTTTTTTTCTTTAAACCAATATAAGAAATATTAGTAATAACTCCTCTTTTCTCACCTTCTTTTTTTATAAATTTAACAGGATTACATATTGAGGTATCTATTCTCTCTCCTATTTTTGGAATTATTAAAGTGTATTCAGGCTCTATTATTTTGTTTATCTCAATTAAATCACTTTCAGATAATTTTTTATTATTAGCTAAATTTAGTATTATATTATCAAATGAAATCATTTCTATTTGATTTTTTGATTTTATAGCTTCATCTATATTTTTAGGTTCTAAATTTATACTAGGTAAATCAAAAAAGAATTTATCTTTTAAATATAAAAGTTTTTTATATATAATAAATTTTTCATCTTGTAAAATATTCTCAACTTCTGCTAATTCATTTATTTCTTGTTTTTGAATAGTTGTTATATTAATTTTGCTATTTTTAGTATCATCAGAAATAATATTATTATCTTTAATTTTTGAATTATAAGAATTTTCTTTTTGCTTACTTTTTTTATATATAACTGTTAAAAAAGCCAAAGATCTTATAATGAGTAAAGATATTGGATTATTAATAATATCAATACATTTTTGTTTATTTTTCATTATTGAGTTACCTCTACATCAGCCAACTTAACAATTTTATCACCTTTTTTAAGACCAATATAAAGGGATTTTAATATAATTCCTCTTTTTTCACCTTCTTTTTTTGTAAATTTTGTAGAATTGTGAATTGTATTATCTATCTTTTCTCCTATTTTGGGAATTATTAATGAATATTCAGGTTGAAGTTTTTGATTTATTTTTTCTAGTACTTCTAAATTATTTAAATTTTTATTTGCTAATTCAAGTATAACAGTGTTAAATTGAATATTTTTAATCTTTTCTTTTAATTCTCTTATCTCTTTAAAAGTATTAGGTTTTAAATTTAATTTATTTAAATTAAAATCAAACTCTTGTTTTAGCTCATCAAGTTTTTTATAAATTTCTATTTCAGATTTAACCTCATCTAAAATATACTCTTTAAAATTATTAATCTCTGTATTTTTTTCTTCTTCAATTTTTATTTTTTCTAAACTTAATCTTTGAACTTCATTTTGTTTTTCTTCTAATTGATTTTTTAAGTTATTTTTTTCTTCTTCAATTTTTATTTTTTCTGAACTTAAAAATTCAAATTCTTTTTGTTTTTCTTCTAATTGATTTTTTAAGTTATTTTTTTCTTCTTCAATTTTTATTTTTTCTGAACTTAAAAATTCAAATTCTTTTTGTTTTTCTTCTAATTGATTTTTTAAGTTATTTTTTTCTTCTTCAATTTTTATTTTTTCTGAACTTAAAAATTCAAATTCTTTTTGTTTTTCTTCTAATTGATTTTTTAAGTTACTTATTTTTTCTTCAAGATTTTTCTTTTCTTTTGCAAACTCTAATTCTTCTTTTAAATTTTTAATAATTCTTAAATCTTCAAATAAATCAGGAATTTGATTTTTTATACTTTCATAAATATTTGTTTTTATTTCTTGAGATGCTTTTACTAATTCTTCTGAAGCTTCTTCTATTTTTTTTATAATTCCTTTCTCACTTGTTAATTCGTTAAATTTGCTTAATAATTCTTTTGAAACTTCTTGTATATTATTAACAAATGAATCGTTTGTTAATGTTTCAAGCTTATTTACAAAATCACTTGAAAGTTTTTCTATCTTGTTTATAGATGCTTCTTCATTTGTCAAGTTTTTAAACTTATTTACTAAATTCTTTGAAAGTTTTTCTATTTCATTTATAGATGTTTTTTCTGTTAATTCATCAAGTTCATTTTTTAAATTTTTTAAATATTCTTCTATATTGTTTAACTTAGAAAATCTCTCTTTTATATCTTCAATAGATTTTGAAAAATTACTAACAATTTCATCTTTCAATTTATTATTTAATTCTATTATTAACTTTTCAATTTTTTCTCTACTAAAAAAAAACATGAATTATTGTGTTACCTCCACATCAGCTAATTTAATAACTTTATCACCTTTTTTAAGACCTATATAAGTAGAATTCAATATAATTCCTCTTTTTTCTCCCTCTTTTCTTGTAAATTTTACTGGGTTATGTATAGAACTATCTAATCTATCTCCTATTTTTGGAATTATTAGTGAATATTCAGGTTTTAGTTCATTATCTATTTCATTTAAATCATCTTTGTTTTTTATTTCATTTGCTAATTTAAGAATTATAGTATTAAATTGTAAATTTTTTATTTTATCTTTTATTTTTATAGCTTCTTCTATGTCTTCTGTCTCAATATTCATAGTCTCAATTTCCACATATTCTTTGTATTTATCTTTTAAAGATAATAACTTTTTGTATATTACAATCTCATTTTTTATTTCTGAAAAAATAATTTCTTTTAATGATTTATATTTTTCATGTAACTCATTATATTGTTTTACACAATTATTTTTATCTAATTTTAATCTATTAATGCCAGAAGTTAATTTTTTTATTTCATTATCTTTGTCTTTTATTTCATTATCTTTAATATTAATTTCAGAAATTAGTTTTTCTATTTGATTGTTTTTATCATTAATGTCAGAAGTTAATTTTTTTATTTTATCATCTTTGTCTTTTATTTCATTATCTTTGTCTTTTATTTCATTATCTTTAATATTAATTTCAGAAATTAGTTTTTCTATTTGATTGTTTTTATCATTAATGTCAGAAGTTAATTTTTTTATTTTATCATCTTTGTCTTTTATTTCATTATCTTTGTCTTTTATTTCATTATCTTTAATATTAATTTCAGAAATTAGTTTTTCTATTTGATTGTTTTTATCATTAATGTCAGAAGTTAATTTTTTTATTTTATCATCTTTGTCTTTTATTTCATTATCTTTGTCTTTTATTTCATTATCTTTAATATTAATTTCTTCTAATTTTTTTAAAACTGAAGAAATTTGTCCTTTTAAATCATCCATTTTAGAATTTAATTGATTTATTCCTTCATTTAATTTATTTAATTCAATATTATGATTATTAGGAGTTTCTATTTGATGATTATTGGTATCATCTTTTTTCTGTTCTTCTTGAATACTTTGAGTTTTATTAGTAGCATCAGTATTTTTATGTTGTGAATTCTCAACAATCTTACTTGTTCTATCTTCTTCTTTTTCTTTTTGACTATAAGTATTTAAATATCTTTCTAATTCATCTCTTTTTATGTTTATTTCTAAAGTAAAGTTTGATTTTTTTTCAAGAAGTTTTTGTTTTAAATATTCTATTTCTTTTTGATTTGATAAATCTTTATTTGATGATAAATCTTTAATAAATTTATCTATATCTTCGAAGCTTAAATTACCAACACGCTTATTTTGTTTTACTTCATCTTCATAAATACAGAATCTATTATCATTCTTTTGTAATGAAAAAAATAACTTCATAAAATAAATTCCCAAAAATCTAAATATTTAGAAGTAAATAATCCTCTTTAATAGGTTTATTATCACAAAAAATCTTATATTTTATTTTTGGAAAATTATTATCTATATATATTCTTATATAAACTGGTTTATTTCTAGCCTCTTGTGGTATATCAATTTTACCTGATACTTTTACTGATTTATTGCCTATAATTGTTATTTTGTCATCTAAAACATTAGTTAGTTCTGTTGAATATATAATCTCCTGAGTTAAGTTTCTATAAACTTTTTCAGGAAAATCAAAATATATTGGTTCTTGACTTAATTTTAAACCTCTTAAAGATTTTATATTATCATCTTCTTGATCCTCAAATAATTTAAATACATTATTATCATTATATCCAATAGAAGTATGCAAAACTTCATTTATAGAAAAATCTATATCTGCTTCTGTTCCATAATAGAATAAAGCTCCCCTTACAACTCCTTCTTTAATATCGTCAGGAGAATATATTACTTTACAAGGTTCAGGAAATTCTTGCTTTGCTACTTTTTCAACTACTTCTAATTTTGAAGAATTTCCACATAAAAATATGTATTTTAAATCTATATCAGGGTTATGAATTTGAGATATATTAACCATATCTTTTAAATATTTCATACCTTTTCTTATTTCACTTTCTAAAAACTCATCTAGTCCTTCTAATTTTATTTCAAATGGTTCTATTATTTCTTTTTCACCACTAGAAGTATTAATATTTATAAGATTTGTTACAGTAACATTAATTAGAGTATCGAGTTTTGATTCTGAATATTGCAATTTTATACGTCTTGCTTCACTCATAAGTGATTTTGCAGTATTATTAATCAAAACTTCATCTCTTGAAAAGCTTAATTCTTCTAAATCTTTAGCAAAAGGTATATTATAATTATTGTACTTATCATTTATTTTATCTTTTATAAATTGTGCAATATAAAAATCAAGATAATCTCCTCCAAAACTATCAGGTGCTGAAGAATCTATTATTTCTAATTTAAGTTTTTGTGTTTTTCTAGTTCTTGTTTTTTTCAAATCATGATCGAAATATTCTTTTACATCATTATATTTTGATAACTTTGCTATTGTTATATCAGTTGTTCCACCTCCAAAATCAAAAATGGCAAAATAAACAGGTTTGTCAATTTCTATATTTTCTTTTTGTAAAAAATCATATTTACCTGATGCAACAAAATAATATGCTAGAGCGTTAGGCTCACTTAAGTATAAATCAATTAAATTCTCTCCTTTTTCATTTTTTTGTTTATATCCCATATTCTCCATAGCACGTATTAAATCTTTTCTTTTCTCTATATATTTAGCAGGAAAAGTAAAAGCAAATTTTTCAGCTTTATAGCCTGAAATTAACTCAAATCTATCAATAATTTTTCTAAGATATAATGAGGTTAAATCAATTATTGAATAACTCTCTAAGTAACCTTTTAAGTCAGGTATTAGTTTAGTTTTTTCTGATCCAAAAAATTTTTTCCATCCCCATACAGTTCTATTAAATAATTCAATATCTTTTAAAACATTACTATAGGTAGCTTCATCTGACTTAAAAATTTGCTCTTTATGTGATTCAAAAGATAATAAACTTGGGTTAGAATATTTTTTTTGACTTGATTCATCATCTTCATAAGTGTAAAAATGTAATAATTGTTCTTCATTTGATCCATCTTCTCTTTTTTTTATCCATCCTACACAAGTATTACTTGTACCAAAATCTATTACTAAGTAACCATCTAATGTTTTTGGTTTTCTAAATGATAAATCTAAATGGTCTTTATATGAATCTTGTATATTAGTTTCTTTTTGTCTATACCTTATTACATATTCTACACTTATTTTTTTATCTTCTTCTTCAAATTCTAATTTTGAAGTATCTATATCAAAATATAATGTTATTTGATTTTCATCTTGTTCTTTACTTTCTAAATATGAAGAAAACTTTATAAAATTATTATCTAATATACTAACATCATCTATAATAATATCAGAGTTTTTTATTTCATAAATAACACCAGTTGTTTTTATACCACTATTTACTAGTAATGAATCTTTTAATTTTAATGAGTCACTTCTTCCTAATCTGTTAATAATAGTCTTTTTATAGATAGATGTATTAAATTCTAAGGATATATTACCAAGACTATATGTTTCAATATTTATAGTAAATTTCTTTGTAAAATTACCTTCCAATAAAGATAATTTCATAACAAATTCTTTATTTTTACTTATTTCAGAGTTTTTTTCAAAATCTAATTTTAAGCTAGAATCATTTATTGTTACATTTTTAACATAGTCTATTCCATGACTATATCTTACTTTTATATTTATTTCGTTAGTATCATCAGGTATATAGTATTTCCCATTAAAAAAACTTATATTCTCAATTTCATGATATATTTTAGGTTTTTCAAGTAGCTCTAAAGTATAACTTAAATCTAAATCTTTATCATTTATAATTGTAAATTTTTTCTTCTCAAGATAAGTTGCTGACGAAAATTTGACATTAAATTCTTTTTTTGCTTTTTTATTTAAATATACAGAATTAAAATTATTAGCTTTAAAAGCTGTTTCTATTCTATCAAGATGTATATCTGTTAAACCATCATTTTCTAAAATAAATTTTAATTCTTCTATACCTTCATAAATATTCAAGTATGATTTATTAGGTGGAAACATTTCAATATGACTTATATATGATTTACATCCACTACAATATATATCATCAATATTAGATTCCCAATTACAACTTGGGCATCTTATAGTTAAGTCTTGATTATCTTTTTCCATTTATACAAAACCTCTAATATATCTTATTATATATCACTTTCTATTACATCTTTTTTAGGAATTAAGAACTTTATTTTTATTCCATCTTCATCATACTCTATTTCCTGTGTGTTTCTATCCATATCATCTTTATTTTCCTTATATTCAAAAACTATTTCTTCTATTTTTTCTCTATCTTTTATGTTGAACTTATTTTTTATTTCTGCATAAAGATATTCTTTTATACTATTAAAAATATAATAATAGTAACTTTTTTCTCTTTTAGAATTTTCTTCATCATAAATCTCATGATAATCTTCTAAATATTTCTGTATTGTTGATAATATAAAATAAAAATGTTCAACTCTTAGAGATTTAAATTTATCTTGTATTTGTTTATTTAAATTTATTCTAATATCTTCATTATAATTTATTTTATCTATTGCTTTTTGAATATATTTAGAAAGAGTTATTTCATTTAACTTACTTTTTTGCAATCTAAATATATTATTATCATATCTGATTATTCCTAATAAAATACCTAAAAAGAAACTTCTGTAACATGAAAACATTTCTAATGCTTCATTATAGTCAGGTGGTACTATATCTGTAAATTTAAGGTAATTCTTTACTATATGTCTAAATTCTAATTTATCATTATCTTGATAACATTTTTTTAATTCATATAGATCTAAACAATGAATAGGAAAAGCGTAATATTCAGAGAAAAATAGTATTGTATCATTTGAATGTGGAGTAGAAGTAGCTATTGCAAAATCATAAGCTTTACTAAGTTTTCTTACATATTCTTTTAAGAATTCTTCATCTGATACACCTACTATTGATTGTTTATGCTCAACATAACTTATATCTCTTATTTTTAATGGAACATTAGCTGACAAAACAGTAGATTCTATAAAATCCATTATTTCTTGATTAGAATAATATTTATTTCTTAGTATAGCTACTACACTTTCATCTTTTTTGAAATCAGCAAATAATTTTAAAGAGAATTTTTCTAATTTATTTTTTATTTCTTGCCAAGGTCTTTGATTTGATAAATTATTCGCTTTGTTTATTAATTCATTTATAGATAGTACCAAAGTATTTTTAGATTCATTTTCACTATTACTTGAAATTTCATTAAGAAATCTTATAAGAGAATGCTTTATAACTTCTTGCAAGCTATTTGAACTTTGAGAAATACCATATTTGTTTTTTAGATATTTTATTATTTCTTCCTTATAATCTAGATCTAAACTAATAACTTTATTCCTATCAGATTTTTCTATATTTAAGAAATCTTGGTGATAATCTTGAAATTCTTTCTTTAATTCTTTTAATTTCTCTTTGTATATATCAATTTTAATTGTTAATCCTTTTTCAACATGTTTTTCTTCAGAATCTGTTTTATGAGTTACATCTAAAAATAATCTGTCAAATAAGCCGTTATTATCTATAGAACTTAAATAATCTAAAGCACAATATTCATAATATAATTCTATATATGATTTAAAATTTTTTTCAAGATTATTTAAATAATTTTCTATGTTTTTGATATTATCATTATTTAAAGCTCTATCTATTTGAAAAATTTTATCATCTATATCTTTTAATTTATTTTCTCTTCCAAACCAAGCTGATTCTGCTTTTACTCTTTTATTTTTCAAATCTTCTTTATCACTATTGGATGTTTTTATTTCAAAATCAACTTTTATTTCTATATCAGGCTTATTTTTCTTTCTTTGTCTAAATAATTCTATATTTTTTGATAAAAACTCCTTAGTTGAAGACAAGAATTGTTTAACGTATTCAAATCCATATTTATCTGGATTAGCAAGCCATTCAAGCATTTTTTCTTCTATAACTTTTTTTAATTGTATATATTTATTATCAAGATTAGATTGAAATATTTTATGGTCTTCACCTTTTGATAAACCTTGAACAAATAATTTATTATTAATTTGCTGTTTTAATTCAAGTAATTGTTCATATAAACTTTTCTTTAATTTTTCTATTTCTTTTTTTTGTTTATCAAAATCTACTCTTTCATTTTCTTCTAACAAGAATAATTCCTTTATTTTATGTTTGTATTCTTCAAACAATCTGTTTTGTTTATCCAAAAAATGTTCTCTATTAGTATTGTATAAAATATCTTTTAAATTATTCTCAGCACTTATTTCTCTTTCTGAAACAGATTTTGCCAAACCTATTGCACAAATTTCTTTCTTAAAGTCAAAAGCTTCAAAATCTTTTACAATTTCTTTTTCTGTTAGTAAAAAATCAACAATATATTCTGCAAATTTATATGCTGCTGCATTTGCTATTCGTGGTCTATTAAACTGTATTTGACTTAATCCAAAAGAAGAATACCTATAAGGAAAAACTCTTGAATATATTTTATTTTTACTTTCATTATCTTCTATAGAATAAGTTTTATTTTCTGAAAGATGTTGCATTTTATTTGACATATCACTTCTTTTTTTAGTTGCAAATGTTGTTTTTTCAAAATTGATTAATAAATTTTCAGCTACCATTTGAAAAACATCTTCATATTTTAATCTATGAATTTTATTTTCAGCTCCTATTAAATAAACATTATCATAAACAGGTGCATAAAAATATCTACTACTATCCCATTCAAGTTTTATATTATTAGTATTTTTTGAAGTAATATCTCTATTATACATATAATAATCTATCTCTTTTAAAGTTGCGTAAGCATTAGCATATATTGTTGATTTCATTGTTCCTACTTTATCTTTAAAAACATCTGGTAAAAATAATATAGCTGTTCTTCTAAATTCTAGTTTTTGCAATAAAAAACCTAAATCAATAAGCATTCCTGAACCTGTTCCACCAGCTATTGATGATATAACAATAACTTCTGTTTCATCATCTATATCAGAAAAACCCATTTTTTTTGTTTCTTCTTTACTTTCAGCTAATTTGATTTTATCTTCTTTACTTTTTAATCTATCCTCTATTTCTCTTAAATTTTCAAAAAATGCTAATCTACCAAAAGGTCTTATTTGTCCTGCTCCATCTTTAAATGCATTTAAATTTGCTTTTAAATCTTCATGAATCCATGAATATTTATTACCAAAAGAATCTAGATTGTTAAATAACTCATTTTTTCTTCTATCACTTATTGAAACATCTATTTTATCATAATTATCAAAATAAATTTTATTAAATAATTTAGTATTTTTTTCCAAACCTGTTAAAGATTGATTTTTTACATCTGTATCAATCCATAAATATTCCTGAATAGGTAGTTTTTCTGTTAAATATTTCTCATACATCATTATTCTAAGTCTCATTAAGACTTCTTTACCTGAACCACCAATACCTATAATTATTGTAGGCTTAACACTTATTTTTTTTGTTTCATTTTCATCTAACATAACAAACTCCTTTTATTTAACAATAAACTCAGTAAATAATTCCTTATTTTTTAAAACTTTAAATTTATCATTTTTATGTAAAGTTTTCTTAGTTAGTTTTTCATCAATAATGTAATCATTATTTACTTTAGCTATTGGTTTTAAAAATATATTTTTATATATCTTCATAATTTCTTCTCCTTTATGTTTAACAATTAAAGGTTTAATAAAAGAATATTTACCATCATAAACAAATTTTTTGTTATCAATTAATTCATATCTTATTAAATCTTTTTTATTAAGAAGAAATAAATAAATTAACAATAAAAGTATAGAAAATAAGGTAATTAATGAAATTATTTTACTTTTTAAAGAATGATGAAAACTAAATATATTATTAGATTCTGTTTTTACATGGAAATTTATATCAATATCTTTTTTTATTAAAAACTCAACAATATCAACTGGTGAATATATTTTGTCTAATTGTTTTATATCTGATGAAAAATATTTATTTTTATAATTTTCTTCCAAAGATATAGAGTTTTTAGGTATTTTTATAGAAACATCAAAGTCTATTTCAAAATAGCTTTTTTTAAATGGTCTTAGTAATAGATAATCTGTAATAGTATAATTATACTTTATACTATCAAAATCTATTCTTGCTAAATGATAAGAAACAAAATCTTTTTTATTTTCTTTTAAAGCACCTATTACAGTGGGAGGGGTTATAGTTCCTTTTATTTTACTTTCTAGTATTTTTTTGTCACTATTATCAACTAGTAGCTTAAAATTGCTACATAAAAATTCTATATTTGATTTACATTTATTTTTATTTTTTGCTCCTATTTCGATATTATTAATTTTTGAGATTATAGAAAAATAAAAATCAAAATAATTACTTTTCTCTAGTTCAAATTTCTTGTTTTTATCATCAATAGTAGGAACAATAGAGTAGAAAGAGTTATTGTTTTTGATTTGCATTAGATTTTTATAATCAACTTCTATATTTTTTGAACAATTTTTGTTATAGTTATCTATAACTTTCTTTAAATTATTTGTATTATCTGTTTTTAGCTGAAAATTAGTATTTTCTATTGGCTTAACTAATACAGGTTCAAGATTAATATTATTAAGAGAATTTACTTTTTCAATATATTTTTCTTTATATGCTTCATCAAACAACAATGCATATAAAATTAAAGTTCTCTTTCCTTCATAAGTAATTCTTTGAGAGTTTTTTTGATTAATTATTTTCTTTACTCCTTTTATGTTTATATTATTTTGTAATCTATTTTGTCCTTCAAGTATTACATCTCCTTGGAAATCAAGTACTATAGGTGCCAAATAAATATATTTAGCATAGTTTGAAAGTGATTGATAAAATCTTTCTGTCGAAATATCAGCTGTATCTTGTATATTATCAGTTATTATAAAAGATATTTTATCTTCATTTCTTGATTTTTCTAAAAGTAAATCTAGATTTGTATATAGTCCATAATGGTAATCATAGCTATTTTTTTGTATTTTTGATATAAACTCAGAGTAATTTAATATATCAAGAAAGTTTTTATCTTTGTAATTACTATTACCTTTATTTGGTTTATTTGATAAAAATACGTAAGGTTGTATATTTAGTACTTTTGATATTTTATTTACAAAGCTATTAATACTATCTTTTTTATTATAAAAGCCTTCCATACTTCCTGAAGCATCTATGTATAAAGATGTTTCTAAAGCATAAGCAGGAAATGTAAAAATTAGAACAAATAGACTTAAATATAGTAATAGTTTTTGCATTATTCTAATACTATACCAACAATAAAATATCCATTTTTTTCTTTAAGAATAAAAAATAAGTAGTTTAATATAAAAGATGCTTTCAATATTCTTCCGTTTATATTTTTTTGTTCAGTCCCAGGAATAGACATAGGACGATTGTCAAAAGTTATAAGTCCAACTTTTTTCATAAAAACAAATCTATTATTCTCTATATCGAAAGTAAAAATGCCTCCATTTCTAAGAAAAATAAAATCTGTATTTATATCTTCAGCTTTTATTTCTCTTTGTTCATTAGTTTTTAGATTAATAGCAAGTAAATTATTTTTTCTATTTTGTTTTATAATTAAAATATCATCATTGTTATCTATAAAGTTTGAAGCATTATCAGCTAATTTTTCTTCTTGGAATTTGGAAGTATCCATTTTAAATAAATTACCATCTTTTTTTATATAGAAAAAATAATCTTGGTATGCTAATATTTGTCCTTCACTTATATTTCTAGTATTAAAGTTTTCTAAACTTCTATATTCTAATTTAGAGTTTTCTAATTTAAATAAATATCTATCACAAAATATATAAAAAATATTTTCATAACTTGAAGTTAATACTAGATTAGAATTAAATTTTAAATCTAATTCTTCAAATTGTCTTTCTAAACCAAAGTTACTTATTAAATATTTTTCTTCATCAGAATAAATAAAGTAGTAATCTTTAAAAGTTTTAAACTTTACTTTTTCACCAAAATTATGTTCTTTTTCTGTTTCAAGTATAAACTCATTTTTTAAATACTCAAATTTAGATAAAGGTATAGACTTTAACTCTTTATCAGTTAGTACGAATAATTTACTTAAACCTGTTTTTATATCAATAATTTTTTCATTTTTTGGGTCAAATTTTACATCTAATTTTACTATTTTGATAAGACTAGGAGTAGTTACATTATAAATAATAAATTGTCCTAACTCATCTACGATAAGCAATTTATTAAAAAGTTGAGCAATAAAGAACTTTTCTTTTTCAATTTTTTCAATGTTTATTTTATCCTCAGGTATGCGAGCTTTATCAAAAATTTTTATAGAATTAGATTTAATTTCATACTTTTCTATTGATTTTTCTTTATCTGTAAATTCAACCCCACAATTTCTACAAAATTTTGCTAATGCTTTATTTGCAGTTTTACATTCATGACAAAAGTAAATAAGATACTTTTCAAAATTTTTGAAACCTAACTTTATATCAGTATTTTCAATTTCTTCTTCTAATTCTTTTTCAATATAGGGAAATTTTCTCAATTTGTTCTCCTTTATAAATTAAAAAAAGATCTAACATATCGCGATAATAATGTTAATCTTACTGTGATTAAGAATTTATAGAAACTTAACAATGAAATTAAAAACTAGCTAAAAACATTTTCTTTACTTGATAAGATAGTAATACTAATAAATAGTTTTTAGGTTATAAAATCTTTTAAAAGTTGATAAAACAAATTCTATTTTTTGTCTAAGTCTTAAAACCTTTAATTGAAATTGGGTAGCTATTTTGAAAGATAAAAAACAGAAGCAAAAAGAATTAACAAGAAGTCAAAAATTAAATAACAAAAAAAAATCTAAAATGAGAATAAAAGTAGAGCATAGTATTTGTGGAGTAAAAAAATATAAAATAATGTCTGAAAAATTAAAAATAACTGATATTAATCTCTATAACAGGATTATAGGTGTATGTTGTGGATTATTTAATTTTTATATAATGAACTAATTATAAGCATACAAAAACTCTAATTTATATTTTCTAATTATACTTTAAACTTTTATATAAGTAGCTAATTGAAAACAAATCTAATGTATTTTTCTTTCAGAATAAGGAAACCAATAATATTTATTTTCCATTACATAATCAATATGAACATGTTTAGTTTCTCTAAAAGCATTTAATCCATCTTCACCAAGTTCTCTACCTATGCCACTCAATCTCATTCCTCCAAATGGTCCAGCGTCATTATCAGATAAAGGATCATTTACCCAAAAAGTACCTGCTTTTATTTCTTCCATAGCTTTCATTGTGTAGTACAGATTATTTGTAAATATACTAGCACCTAATCCATATTCAGAATCATTTGCCATCTCAATCATTTCATCAGCATTTTTAGCTCTTATTATGTTTATTACAGGACCAAATATTTCTTCAGTTGTTGCAATTCCACCATGCTTTACATTTGTAAATACGGTTGGTTGAAAATAATAACCTTTCAAGTTATCAGGACTAACTCTTTTACCACCTAATCTTAAATTAGCTCCTTCTTGATGTAGTCTTTTAACTTGATTCTCTATTTTTTCTAAAGCTTCAAGACTTATAAGTGGGCCTACATCTGTATTAGGATTAAAAGGATCTCCTACTTTTATAGTTTTAACATATTCTATTACTCTATTTTCAAACTCATCAGCTATTTCTTCTACAACATATATTCTTTTTGCTGAAGTGCATACTTGACCAGCATTTAATAATCTAGCCCAAACAGCACCCTTAACAGCAATATCTAAATTAGCATCTTCAAATACTAAAAGTGGATCAATTCCTCCCATTTCAAGATTTATTTTTTTTAAATGTTTTCCAGCTGTTTCAGCTATATGTCTTCCAACGTTAGTAGAACCTGTAAAAGCTATCATATCAACATCTTTATGATTTATTAGTATTTCACCTGTTTTTGAATTTCCTGTTACATAATTAATAACTCCCGGTGGTAATTCATCAAAGCATTCAGCCATTAGAAGATTAGATAAAGGATTTTGATGAGGTGGCTTACAAACAACCGTATTACCAGCAGCAATAGCAGGTGCTATTTTCCAAACCATTAATAATAAAGGAAAATTAAAAGGTGCAATACAAACTACAACACCATAAGGTTCTTTTATTGTAAAATTTACTTGATGTCTTGCTACAGGTGGTAAAGAATGACCTCTTGATGAACGACTATATTCAGCATAGTAATCAAAACAAGCAGCAATCCAATCTATGCAGTCATAAGATTCTATCAAAGGTTTTCCTGTTTCTAAAGTTAAGAGATTTGCTAATTCTTTTGTATTATTTCTTAATTTTGTTGCTATATTTTTCATTAAAGTAGCTTTTTCTACTCCAGGTACTTTTGCCCAATTCTTTTGAGCATTTTTTGCTGATTTAACAGCTTTATCAACATCTTCAAAATTACAATTAGGAACTTCATCAATAATTTCAGCTTTTGAAGGATTAAAAATTTTAAGAGTTTCACTACTTGAAGAATTAACTTTTTCACCATTAATAAAGATTTTTTTTACCATATTAACCTCATAAAAAAATATAAAGATATTTCAATTATTATAACCTAGATTAACAAAATTAAGTTTAGTTTTTTGTAATAAAATTAGCATAAAAAGAATAACTTTTATGCTACATTTTTCATTATAAAATACAAAGTCATAAATGTTCTAACAATTTTTGATATTTTTAAATTATCATAATTATAATTTTTAGAATTTTTTACAATGTAATTTAAATCATTTTCTAAATTTTCAACATTTACCATATCGTTTATAAAATCTATTTTCTTAAATTTACTTATGTAATATCTTATCTCTTTTTCTTCATTAAGAAACCTTTGTCCAATATCACTTGCTTGTAATCCTTTATTTTTATTGTTTAAAACTTTTTCAGGTAACAAATCCTTCATCATAGTTCTTAAAATATTTTTATGATAACCTTTATCATCAAAAAAGAATTCATTTGGTATTGAAAGAACATATTGAATTATTCTTTTATCTGATGTAGGATCATTATAATTTACTCCGTAATATTCAGACAATAAAGCACCAAAATAACATCTAAATGTATTAAAACCACTAATCATATTTAAGCAATATTCTTGATTTGTATAAAATGAAAATCTTTTATATATACTTTCTTTTAATTGATTTTTAAAGTTTCTTTGTTTTAAAAAATCACTTTTTAAATAAGAAACGTCTTGTATATATCTATTTATAAAAAAAATATCTTTAAGTGTTTTAAGTTTATAAAAAACAAATCTTTTTAAATATTTTTTTAAAAAAGCTCTTCTTATACCAAAAATATTTATTAGAGTCTTAAGTGGTAATAGATAATCTAATCCTGCAAGAGAAATACTAGAATTACCAAATTCACCACTTAATAAAATATCTAAATTATCATTTTTAGTATTTTCAAAAATATCTAGCACCCAATATGAGTTTGAAGCACCATGTATTGGCATATTTATTATATTCAATGTTTCTATAACAGAATTAATTAAAGATTTATTTTCAGAAGTTAATAATTTAGAGTCAATATTTTCATTAAATTTTACTATGTCTAATATATTATCTTTCTCATCTAGTAATCTATGTTTTAATTTTTTAAAATTGCTTACATTATAAAATGGTATATGACTATATGTTTTTAATCTTAAATTATTTTCTTTTAATATATTTGATGTTAATATAGATATTGTGCTACTATCAAAACCACCACTAAGCATTGAACCTATATTTTTTTTATCATTTATTCTACTTTTTATAACTTTATTTAATAAGTAAAATAATTCTTGAGAATATTCTTGAGTATTTTTATATTTATAATTTATTTTTATATTTTCTGGGAACCAATATTTGTTCACAATGAAATTTTCTGTATTTATTTTTATGTAATGATTAGGTGGTAATATGTTTATATTTTTATACATTGTTTCATAATTATTAAAATAGCAAATTGATAATATGCTAATAATTTTATTTTCATTAATACTTGTTTTTATATTTTTTAAAGCTAAAATAGCTTTTATATTAGAAGAAAAAACAAATATTTCATCATCGAAATAGTAATTTAAAGAAGTATAACCTAGTGTATCTCTTGATAAGAATAAACTATTTTTATTAATATCAAAAATTAAAAAATAGAAATCTCCTACTATTTTATTAAGACAATCTTCTTTATATTTTAAATATAATTCAAGTAATATTTGAATATTGTCTAAGTCTTTTAAATTTATATAGTTAGATAATTCTTCTTTATTATAGATACTACCTTCAAAAACAAATATTATATTTTTATTAGCATCATAAATTAATTTAGAAATAAATTTATTCTTTAATAAAGCAATACCTATATTATCATTTATTATTTCTTCATAACCATAATTAGGCAAATCTTTTATAGAATTATACATTAGTTTTATATTTGCATAATCTATACTTTTACCCTTTCTGTTAAATATTCCAATTAATGACATAAAATAAATTTTATAATATGATATACTTTTATTGTATTTTTTTATTTTCTGTTCTATGAAGTTTTTTTCTAACAAGAAAAAAGAAAAAAAATCAAAAACTTATGAAACTATAGAAACTATAGTTGTAGCTCTGGTACTAGCTATTTTTATAAGAGCTACTGTTGCTGAAGCTAGATATATACCATCTGAATCAATGGTTCCAACTTTATTAGTAAGAGATAGATTAATTGTAGAAAAAATATCTAACTATACAGGCACAATAAATAGAGGTGATATTGTTGTATTTTATCCTCCTTTTGAAGAAGCAAAATTTGATAAAAATAGTTTAATTTCAAAAACTTTAAAGTGGTTAGGTTTTACAAGTCAATCAGCTTATATAAAAAGAGTTATAGGATTACCTGGTGAAATTATTGAGATAAAAGATGGATATGTTTTTATAAATGGTGAGAAATTAGATGAATCATCTTATATAAAAGAAAAACCTATTTATGAATATGGACCAATAAAAATCCCTGATAATGAAGTTTTTGTATTAGGTGATAATAGAAACAATAGTGCTGATAGTCATGTTTGGGGAACATTACCAATAGAAAATATAATAGGACATGCTATTATAAGATTTTGGCCACCTCAAAGAATAGGAACTTTAAACTAAAATTTATTTTTTATTAAGAAAGGAAATATTATGGATTATAAGAACTCTAGAATGATTGGTGATGATTGTATAAGAGTTCCTTTTAATTGTGATCAAGGATTTGAAGAATATTTTTTGGTATATGTTGGAAAAAGTCCATATGAGAAAGAAAGACATTTAGATAAAGTTGTATGTGCTAGAGGACCACTAACAGAAGAAGAACATAAAAAGTGTAAAAAAACAGAAGTAAATTCTTGTTGGAAAGATAACTTAAAAGAAAGCAAATCTAAAATAACAAAAACAAAAAAGAAAAAAGATGAATGATTATTATTTCAGATTTATGAAAGAAGAAGACAAAGATGATGTCTTCTCTTTAATGCAAGAATGTTTAGAAGAAGAATATAACGCTTATGATTACAAAGAAAATATAAAGGCAATTATAAATTACTATTACAATAGAAAAGATTCTAAAATTATATGTTTATTTAAAAAAAATGATGAACTTATAGGTTTTATGTGGACAATAGAAACTGATGATATAATAACAGGTGAAAAATTTTGTTTTGGTTTATATCTAGCAGTAAAAAAGGAATTTAGAGGTAAAAATTATTCAAAGCTCATATATGAAGAAACATTAAAATTTTGTAAAGAAAATAATTATAAAAAATTTAAATTTACAGTAAGAAAGAATAATGATATTGCATTAAATCTACATTATGATATGGGGGCTAAAATAGATAAATATGAAATGAGTATTGATATAGATTAATGTTAGAAATCACTTGTCCAAAATGTAATCAAATCCAAAAAAAATCAAAGAATAACTTTTGCTCGTATTGTTTTTATAAATTTGATAATAATATAACAGATAATAATTTAAAACAAACTGATAGTAAATTTATTGATAAAAAAGTGAATATAGAAAAACAAAAAATTCTTATAAGTAAATCTAAATCAATAATCCTTTTTATTATTGTTTCAATTATTCTAATTTTATCTCTAATTATAAACGAAATTCTTTTTCCTTTTAGTGTAGAAAATTATTTTCCTGTAAAAATCTTTATTTTAATAAGCATAATAACTTCTACTTTAATATATAGATTTTTAAATAAAAAATATGATTTAAACACATATATAGATGAAATATTTACTAAACCACGGTCAGGTAGAAATCTAACTTTTCTTGAAAAAAAATTTTCTTTTTTTATTACATTTATAATGTTAAGCTTTATGATAAACTTTGTATTTCTCAATTTGATTAATAATTTTACTAGTATAATCTTTCTTCCAAAGACTTACAAAACATTCATAGTTTCTAAATCTACAAAAAGAATAAAAAATGGATATAACTACTATATTCATTTAATTAATTGGGAGAAGAAAGGTATAAAAAATGAAATAAAAGTAAAAGTTCCTAAAAAATTATGGTACAATTACGTAGAAAATCAAAGAATTGTAGTGAAAGTAAGATATGGTCTATTTTGGAATGTTATTTGGGATTTAAAACAAAATATATAGTTATATAATGAATTTAAAAGAATTAGAAACTAAAATCAAATCAAAGATATTAACAGATAGAGAAGCTATTATTTCTTATTCCATTGATGCAAGTATTTATAAATTATCACCATTAGGAATTGTACTAATAGAAGATGAAGAAGATTTAAAAAAAATAATAGAATACGCAAATAAAGAAAAAATATCTTTAACAGCAAGAACAGGTGGAACAAATCTAACAGGAAATGCTATAGGAGAAGGCATTATTTTAGATTTTTCTAAAATGAATAAAATTATATCTATAAATAAAGAAGAAAAATACTCAATAGTTGAACCTGGAGTAGTTTTAAATGAATTTCAGAGAGAACTTGAAAATTATGGATTGATGTATGGACCTGATCCTTCAAGTGGTGATATGTGTAAATTAGGTGGAATGTTTGCTAATAATTCAGCTGGACCTCATACTTTAAAGTATGGTGCTGTTAAAAATAATGTTTTAGAATTAGATATTATCTTGATAAATGGTAAAAAATTAAAATCAAAAAAATATAAAAAAGATTCTGATGAATATCAAGAACTTATAAAAGAACATAATTGGATTTTAAAATTAGAAAACTTAATATTAGAAAATAAAAAAGATATACTAGAAAAAAGACCAGGAGTAAGCAAAAATTCAAGTGGTTATAACTTAATAGAAATATGTGAAAATTTATTAGAAGGTTATTTAGATTTAAATAAGTTATTTATTGGAAGTGAAGGAACATTAGGTTTTATAACAAGAGCAAAATTACCTTTATATAATAAGCCAATAAAAACATGCACTTGTCTTATTTACTTAAAAAAACTAGAAGAAACAGGATTAGCTGTAAATAATATTTTAGAGCTTAACCCTAGTGCTTTAGAAGTAATGGATAATAACACAATGAATTTAGTAGGTAGAGAAAAATTTAATATACCTAAAAATGCACAAATAATGTTAATAGTAGAATTTGATGAAGATATAGAAAATAAAGTTACAAATATCAAAAAAATAGAAAATAAATTTGATTTATCAGAATCTATTAAGGTAGCTTTTGATAAATCAGAACAAGAAAACTTATGGAAAGCTAGAAAAGCTATTTATCCAACACTATATAAATATGGTAACAATAAAAAACCAATAAATTTTTGTGATGATGTAGTTGTATCAGCAGAATTTTTACCTGAACTTATAAAATATCTTGATGATATATTCAAAGATTATAATGTTCCTGTTGCTATATATGGTCATATTGGTAATGGAAACGCTCATATAAACCCTTTGCTAAATATAAATGACAAAGAAGAATTTAATAAAATGGTTTCTTTGTCAGAGAAAATACATACAGAAGTTATAAAAAAATTTAATGGCTCAATATGTGGAGAACATGGTGATGGTAGAGTTAGAGCTGAATTTTTACCTTTAATGTATGGTGAAAAAGTTTATAATCTTTTTAAAGAAGTAAAAAAATTATTAGACCCTGATAACTTGTTAAATCCTGATGTGAAAATAACAAATAAAAAATTTACTGAATTTATAGATTTTGAAAGATTTAATAAAAATTGTGCAACATGTGGTAAATGTAATTCTGTTTGTCCTATATATGATATAAGTCAAGATGAAAGTTTAAGTGCTAGAGGATGGTTTCATATTCTTACAAATCCTGAAAGTAATTATGAGAATTCTCAAAAAGCAATTAATAATTGTATAAATTGTAAAAATTGTGCAAATGTTTGTCCTGCTGGAATAGATGTTTCAGAAATAATAATGGAAAAAAGATCAAAATATCCAAACAAACTAACTAGATTTCTATTTAGACTACAACAAGATGAAAAGTTATTTTCAAGTATAATAAAATTTATTGCTGAAACTGAATTTATATGGAATAAAAAATTTTTTAGATATTTAATTGAAAACTTTTCTTCAAAGTTTATGAAATCTATTTCAGAAAATGCAAGAATACCTCAAGGTATGAAATTACCTAAATTACTTAACATCACATTAAGAGAAAAATATCATTATCTTACTGAGGAATTCGGTAAAAATTCTAAAATAGCTTATTTTCATGGTTGTGCTGGAAACTATATTGATAATAATATTTCGGATTCTGTAATTGATGCTTTATTAAAACTTAATTTTGATATAACATTACCAAAGCAGAAATGTTCAGGAACACCAATAATAACTTATGGTAGTAAAGATATAGCATTAGAAAATGCTAAATTTAATATAGATTCTCTTATTAAATATGACAAAATAATAACCTCTTGTGCTTCATGTAACTTAATGTTAAAGGAGTATGTAAAATATTTTGATAATGAATATTTGGAAAAAGCACAAGAATTAAAAAGTAAAGTTTATGATATATCAGAATTTATTTTAAAATTCTCTGAAATAAATATAAATAAATTAGCTAAAAATTTAAAAGTTACCTACCATTCTTCTTGTCATTTAAAAATTGCTGGTATATCAAAAGAACCAAAAGAATTAATAAAAAAAGTACCAAATATTGAGTTTATAGAAATGAGAGATGAAACAAGATGTGCTGGTGGTGCAGGAAGTTTTATTATTAAAGATTATGAAAAATCAAAAGAAATATTTTGGCGAAAAGAAAGAGCAATAAAAGAAATAAACCCCGATGTAGTTTTAACAAGTTGTCCAGCTTGTCAAATACAATTGAGAGATAAATTAGATAATAACATAGAGGTTAAAAGTGTTATAAGTTTTATAAATGAATACATATAAACTTTAACAATAAAACTATAAATTTAGTGTAAAATAGTATTAACAATATTTAGAGAACAATGTTAGATTAAAAAAGTAAAAATATTTTTAGCTAGCTACTAATTTAATTGTTAATGCTATTAAATTCTTTTAAGTTATCCCACTCCTTTTTTTTAATTCCTTATTTGATAATGAAACTTTTAAATTTTTATTTATCATTTTTCTTGACAACATTGAATAAAATTGTATTTTATCAGAGTTTTTAACAACAGCTTGATTATGTGCTTCTTGTAGTGATATAGGATAACCTTGCCCTTTTTCTATTTGCTCACAAATAGTATAATGAATTAAATCTATGTATTTATCATTTTCAGCTACCCATCTTGGTATTTCTATTCTTGCTATTTCTGAATTACCTGCATTTATATAAAAAAAACATATTTGATTATCTTGATATTTATCTATAATTTTAGCAGTGCTTATAAATATTGGTGATCTTTGCCAAGTTTTTAGTTTTCTTACCCATATTTGCCTATCATACAAAGGTATGATATCATTACACATTTCTTTATCACTACATTTATTTTTACAATCTATTTCTTCAAAAGGACAAAGATTTAGCCTTAATAAATTAACAAAATCATTTCTTCTTGAATTACTAATATATCCACATAATGGTATCTCTAATTTCCTTATATCATTTATTTTTTCAAGAAAAATGTTTAATATTCTATCTTGAACTTCCAAGGTTAAATTTTGACTTGTAATATTCCAAGCTATCAAAGTTCCATCCAATATAGCTATAGCTGGATAACCTTTTTCTTTTGCTTTTTTGCATAATAGTGCTAATTGTTCTATTTCTACAAGCATTCTTTTTATTGCTACAATATCATCAGTTATATTAATATTAGCGAATGGAAAAAATTTTTTATCATTTTCATAAATAAAAGGCTCACTTTCTTGTATTGGTTTTTCAGCTGTTCCATAAGTATAAAGAATTTTTCCTATATTTATAAGATAGCATGTTGCAATTTCATGATAATTTGGCGTTATTTGAGAACCATCAGTTGATACAACAGAATATTTATCAATTAAATCATAAGGCTTATCTTTTATATTACTCATAAGTTCAAATGGTCTTGCTACAGGCCAAGGAAATTTATCTAAATTATCTGAAATTATTTCCCCTAATCTAAAATCATTATTTATAGATTTTTCATATAATTTTAAAGCTTTTTCTAATCTAGCATTACTTGCATAAGATTCATTAGAAAGTTCTAATGTTATATTTGATATTTTAGAAGATAATTTTTCAAAATTAAGCATAATATAAACTAATAATAGTATTTAATAATAGTATTACATTTTATAACTTAGCTGTAGATTTATCAATCTTTCTTTATATTTTTGTTTCTTATCTCATACCAATTTTTATAATAAATAGTGCGCTACTAGGCTAATGTTATTTTTTGATAAGCTTAAAATCCCTTAATAGTAAGCATTTTAAAGATTTATATTAAAAAATACTTTAAATTTAGTACTTATCAGCGTTTAAAAGTAATTTTTTCTATAACTCAATCCCAGTTGTTTTCAGTTTTATATCTTTTCAACTACTTTGGAAAACATTACCTCTTTTTTGCTAAAATTTTATTTATGAATACTCGTATAAATTTATCAGCTATACCAGAAAATCCAGGTGTATATATGATGATTGATAATTTAAATAACATTATTTATATTGGTAAAGCTGTAAATCTAAAGAATAGAATAAAATCATATTTTCAAAATAATAAAGATGATAAAACTAAATCACTAGTAGAGAATATCCATAATATAGACTATATTATTACTGATAATGAAATTGAAGCATTGATTTTAGAAAGTACTTTAATAAAGAAATTCAAACCTAAATATAATATTTTACTAAAAGATAACAAAGAATTACCTTATATAAAAATAACAATAAAAGATAAATATCCTAAAATATTGGAAGCAAAAAAGATAACAAATGATGGTTCAAAGTATTATGGACCTTATCATAATCTTTCAACAATGCATGAAATAAAAAATTTAATTGAAAAACTTTTTCCAGTAAAAAATTGTGATATTCCTGTTTATAAAGATAGACCTTGTCTTTATTATCATTTAAACCAATGTTTAGCACCATGTATTAATTATGTAAGTTCTGAAGAATATAAAAGTATGATAGATAAAGTTTGTGAATTATTAGAAGGAAAAACTAAAAGTATAATTAAAGAATTAAATTCTAAAATGAATGTTTATTCTGAAAATTTACAATTTGAAAAAGCAGCAGAAATAAGAGACAATATAAATCTTTTGAATAAATATTTTGATAAACAAAAAATTATTAGTAATCCAGACGATTTTTATGATGTTATAGGTTATCATATAGATTTTAATCATATAGTTTTACAAGTTTTTCAAATAAGAGAAGGAAAAATTATAAACAAAATTAATTTTGATTATCAATACGATAATGAAAATATTAATGATTTATTATCAAATTTTATATTCAATTATTATAATAAGACTCAAAATTTTCCAAACGAAATAATAATAAATGATTTGCCATCTGACATTGATATATTACAATCTTGGTTATATTCAATATCAAATAAGAAAATAAAATTTACTTTACCTAAAAAATCTGATAAAAGAAAAATTTTGGATATGGTTAATAAGAATTGTCATTTGTACTTAGAAAATTTGAAAAAAAATAATGAATTTTTAGTATCTAAAAAGGGACCACATGAATTGAAAGAATATTTAAATTTAACATGCTTACCTACAATAATAGAAGCTTTTGATATATCACATATACAAGGAACAAATACAGTTGCTTCTATGATAGTTTTTGAAAATGGAAAAGTTAAAAAATCTGGTTATAGAAAATTTAAATTAAGTATCGAAGGAAATCCAAACGATTTTGCAAGTATGTATGAAGTCATAAAAAGAAGATATTCAAAAGTCTCTAAAGAAAATATACCTGATTTAATATTAATAGATGGTGGTAAAGGACAGCTAAATTCAGCTTTACAAGCATTAAAAGATATAAACTTTACATATAAAAATATAATAGCTATAGCTAAAAAACAAGAAGAGATTTTTTTACCAAATCAAAAAGAATCTATTATTTTACCTAAAAATTCTTTTGCTTTAAAATTAATACAAAATGTTAGAGATGAAGCTCATAGATTTGCTATAACTTTTCATAAAAATTTGAGAAATAATAAAATGTTAAAATCCTTACTTGATGATATAAAAGGTATAGGTCCAAAAAGAAAAAAATTCCTAATAGAAAATTTTGAAAATATAAGTAATCTATCTAATTTAAGTCTAGAAGAATTAGTTAAGATTGGTAAATTACCTTTAAATGTTGCTAAAGAATTGTATAATAAATTAAGATAGTTTTTTAGTAAATATGAATAAGTTAAATTTAGCAATAATATTTGGTGGAAAATCAGTAGAACATGAAATTTCGTTAATATCTGCAAAAAATATAATGAAATCTATAAATAAAAACAAATATAGAATATTACCAATTGGTATTAATAAAAATGGAAGTGCTATATTGTTTTCTGATGAAAATTGCTTTGAAAATTACGAAAGTCCAAAAACAATAAAGTTAAGTGTGAATAAATCTTTGGGTAATATATATTTTAAATTTGGTAGTAATAAAATAATTGTTGAAAATAATGATAAATATTTAACTGAAAATATTGATATTGTTTTTCCAATAGTTCATGGAACAGGTGGTGAAGATGGTAGTTTGCAAGGATTTATAAAATCCTTAAATATACCTTTTGTAGGTAGTGATGTTTTAGGATCTTCTATATGTATGGATAAAGTTATTACAAAAAGGATTTTAGAAAGTATAAATATAAATGTTTCAAAATATATTGTTTTAAGAAAAAATGATACTCTAGATTTAGATAAATATATAGATATTTTAAAATTACCTATTTTTGTAAAGCCATCTAATACTGGATCATCTGTTGGTATAAACAAAGCAAAAACCAAAGAACAATTGTTAAATTTTATAAAAGAAGCTTTTGAATTTGATAATAAAATTATATTAGAAGAATATATAAAAGGTAGAGAAATAGAAGTATCTGTTTTAGGAAATAGAGAACCAATTGTTTCAATAGCTGGTGAAATAATACCACAATATGAATTTTACTCTTATAAAGCTAAATACATAGATGAAAATGGAGCAATATTAGAAATTCCAGCAAAAATAGAAAACAATATATTAACTCAAATACAAAATATAGCTATCAAGGCATACAGAGAATTAGAATGCTATGGCTTAGCTAGAGTTGATTTTTTTCTAACTAATGAAAATAAAATATATCTTAATGAAATAAATACCTTACCTGGCTTTACATCAATAAGTATGTATCCTAAACTTTTAAGCTATTCAAATATAACATATTCAGAAATTATAGATAAATTAATAAATTTTGCAATAGAAAGATTTAAAGAAGAAAAAAATATAAAAAGAACTTATACTTAATAACCTCAACAATGAAATTATAAATTTAGTGTAAAGTAGTATTAAATATTAATATATTTAGAAAACAATATTAAGTTGAAAAAAATACAAAATATTTTATTACTTTTTAAGCAATCTTACAAGTTATAATTTCTTGTAATTATTTCATAAGTTATAATAATAACTTTATTAATATTAAGCTCTTATCAAGTAAAGAAAATATTTTTAGATAGTTACTAATTTCGCTGTTAAGCTTCTATTACTTTTTTACTTTCTTGTTTAACTTTTATTTTATTTTTTCTCTTAATATTTTTTTTGTTACAAAATTTCATTCTTAACTACTGGGTTTACCATTAGATCTATAGACAAAATTAAATTTAAAAGTTACAATTTTTAATTGTTATTATTTTATGGAGAGAAATTATGACTATAAATTTAAGTAAAGGACAAAAAATATCTTTAGAGAAAGAAGAACCTGGATTAAAAAAAGTTGTTGTTGGTTTAGGTTGGGATGTTAAAAAAACTGATACAGGGTCAGATTTTGATTTAGATGCTTCTTGTTTATTACTTGGTCAAAATGGTAAATTAGTTTCTGAAAGACATTTAGTTTTCTATAATAATTCTAAAAGTCCCGACGGTGCTGTTGAATATACAGGAGATAATAGAACAGGAGTAGGTGAAGGAGATGATGAACAAATAAAAGTTGATTTAACCAAGGTTTCTCCTGAAATTACTAGAATTTTATTTGTAGTTACAATTTATGATGCTGAAAATAGAAAACAAAATTTTGGTCAAGTTTCAAATGCTTATGTTAGATTATTTAATGAAGAGACAGGAAAAGAGATTGCAAGATATGACTTAAGTGAGGATTACAGCACAGAAACAGCAATGTTAATGGCTGAACTTTATAAACATAATAATGAATGGAAAATGTCAGCTTTGGGAAATGGTTATTCTGGTGGATTACAAGCAATTCTAAATAATTATCAATAGGAGTCTTATAATGGCTATAAGTTTAAGTAAAGGACAAAAAATATCTTTAAATAAAGAAGCACCTGGATTAAAAAAAGTTGTTGTTGGTTTAGGTTGGGATGTTAAAAAAACTGATACAGGTTTTGACTTTGATTTAGATGCTTCTTGTTTTATGCTTGGTGAAAATGAAAAAATACCTGATGAAAGATATTTTATATTCTACAATAATTTAAAAAGTCCTGATGGTTCTGTAGAACATACAGGAGATAATAGAACAGGAGTAGGTGAAGGGGATGATGAACAAATAAAAGTAAATTTGGATAAGATATCAGACAAAATAAAAAAACTGGTTTTTGTAGTAACAATACATGATGCACAAAATAGAAAACAAAATTTCGGTCAAATATCAAATGCTTATATAAGATTGCTAAATGAAGAGACAGGAAAAGAAATTGTAAGGTATGACTTAAGTGAGGATTACAGTACAGAGACAGCAATGTTAATGGCTGAACTTTATAAACATAATAATGAATGGAAAATGTCAGCAATAGGAGCAGGATATAATCAAGGATTAGATGCTATTGTGAAAAGGTATTTTACTGGGGAAGTTGTTTAATGGAAGCATTAGAAATATTTACAAATAAGCTAAAAGACTGGCAAAGAGAAGGTTATTATGTTCTATTGAATAATTTTTATAATATGCCAGATAAAAATATTGGATTTGTAGTTTCTTATGATAATGATAATAGTAAATTTATCTTTAAGCTTTACGTAAATAGAGAATTAAATGAAAAACATTATAAAGATGAAGAAGTAAATAAATTAATAGAAGAAATAGATAGTTTAATAAAATAATTGAAAAATATTGTAGAAAAAATACATAAAAGTGATATATTTGGTATTTTTATAGAAAATGGTGCTGGATTACCTGTAAGCTCTAAATTACTAGATTTAGATGGGGCATCAAATACAATATATTTTTCAGAATTACCCTATAGTAAGGATTATTCTTATAAAAAATATAATATAGATTTATCTATAAGAAGTGTAAGTGCTGAATATTTATCAAAAATAATAAATTATTATAATTATTTGTTTCAAGAAAATAAAATAAATACAATATATGCATCTTCATTTCAGTTAGGAAATATTAATAAGTCAACTCATGGATGGATAGCTTTTAAGTATAAAAATACTTTGTTCTATTACCATTTATCTATACATCAGAAACTTAAAAGAAAAGAATATATAAATAGAATAGGAAAAAATGCTTTAAAAATAATATTCTCAAGAAATGAATATATGCCAAAAGATACTGATATAGACATAGTTTTAAACTCTGATTTAACACCAAATTATGTAAAAACAATAGAAAGTATTATAAATTTAAAAAATAATGAACAATTTGTTTTATTAAAAAAAGATAGTATTGAAAGATTAGAAATTTATCTTAGAAAATTAGATAAAATAGTAATATTTAAAGGTAGTTTTAATCCTGTTCAGAAAGCACATTTGTATTTAATGAAAAGATTACAAGAATTATACAAAACTAAGCCATTTTTTATGATATCTATGAATACTTATGAGAAAGGTATTCAAAGTATAGAGTCAATCATTAAAAGAATACAATTATTATTTGAACTAGGATACGATGTAATTTTGTGTAATAAACCTTATTTTAAATCCAATTTAGATTTTTTAAGATATAAATTTGATATTAATAAAAAAATAATATTTGCTCTAGGTTCTGATACATTTAATAGACTAATAAATTATTATACAAAAGATAATATTGTAGATTTAGATAAATTTATGAATGATTTTGTTAATGTAGAGTTCTTTTGTTTATTAAGAGCAAATAATAATCTACCTGAAATTTTTATTAAAAACAAATATGATTTTTTTAGATATGAAGAATCAAGTTTTATGGAATTAAGTTCTACACAAATAAGAAATTTATTAAAAGAGAATAAATTTGAAGAAATAAAAAAGTTTGTTCCTGAAATGATTTACAATAACTTTTTAAATCTGTATTACAATATATCAAATTAAATAAAGTATCCCTCCCTTTGTATAGACAAACATCTCAATTATAGACATTTATCCATACCTCAAGTTTGTAACTATATCTGAGAAATATTTATTCTCAAACAGTAAGCTCTGTGCCTTACTCTTGAGACACTGATACCGCTCACTAAACAGATTACTTCTGTAGACTTATTATAACTTTAAAAGTTACAATACTTCGGTTATTTCTGCAATAAGTTAGGTTTTATACTATAATTTAATAACCGTCTGGCATACCACCTTTTCTTGGATCAGAAGCACCAGTAAAAATATTATTTTTTATTAAAATTGCTTGAACAGCACTTTCACCACTTGATATAACTACTTCATGACCTTTTGCTTTTAGATTATTTATTACATCAATAGGTATTTCTTTTTCAACAAAAAGTTTATTTGGAAACCATTGATGATGTATTCTAGAAAAAGAAACTGCTTCTTCTATATTCATTCCAAAATCTATTACATTTATTATTGTTTGTAATGTTCCGGTTATTATTCTAGGTCCTCCAGATGCACCTACAGCCATAAATGGTTTGTTGTCTTTTAAAATTATTGTAGGAGTCATACTACTTAACGGCTTTTTCAATGGTTGTATAGAATTATTTTCATTACCAATTAGACCAAAAGCATTAGGTTTTCCAGGTGAAGAACTAAAATCATCCATTTCATTATTCATTAATATTCCTGTTTCAGGTATTATAACTTGAGAACCAAAATATGTATTTATAGTTTCTGTTGCTGATACAATATTACCATATTTATCAGCTATACAGAAATGAGTAGTTCCAGAATCATCATTTAAATATTTTTTTCCATAGAAATTATTTTCCATGGTTTTTTCAATATTTATTTTTAACTTTTTGGCATACTCTTTTGAAATCAATTGATTTATAGGTACATTAACAAAATCTGTATCTCCTAAATACTCGGCTCTATCTGAATATGCATGTTTCATTGCTTCAGCTAATATATGTAGAAATTCAGAGCCATAACCTATTGAGTTCCAAGATATATTATAATTTTCCAAAATATTTAAAATTTCTAACAAAACTATTCCACCAGAGCTTGGAGGTGGCATAGTTATTATTTCATAATTCCTATAACTACCTTTTAATGCTTTTCTTATTTTTGGTTTATAATTTTTTAAATCTTCCTTTGTTATAAGGCCCCCATTAATTTTCATTGCTTTTTCTATTTTATCAGCAATAGAGCCATTATAAAATTCAGAAATGCCTTTTTCGGAGATTATTTTTAGAGTTTTTGCTAAATCAATATTCTTTTGAATATCACCTATTTTTTTAGGTTTTCCATTACTAAAGAAAGTATTAGCTAAATCTTTTGTGTAACCTCTTTTATATAAAGTTTCAGATGCTACAACAAAGTGTTTATCAACTTTAAATCCATTTTCAGCATATTTTATAGCATAACTTGATAACTCCTTAAAAGATTTAGTTCCATAATTTTTTAAAGCATAATCTAGTCCTGAAAGCAAACCAGGAACAGCAATAGATTTATAACCAACCGTGCTTAAATTTGGAATAACATTTCCGTTTTTATCAAGATACATTTCTCTATAAGCTTTCTTAGGTGCTACTTCTCTGTAATCTATTACAATATCTTCACCTTTACTAGTTCTAATAATCATAAAACCACCACCACCTATGCCGGTACTTTGATTTCTAACAACAGATAGAACTAAAGAAGTAGCAACAGCAGCATCTATTGCATTACCACCATTTTTAAGTACATCTTTACCAGCCATTGAAGCTAAATAGTTATCACTAACAACAATACCATTTTTATATGATACAGGTTCTCTTACAGCTGATTTTACTTTTAGATTTACTACAAAAAATAAACTTATAGTTAGTGATATTTTTTTTAGCATTTTTAGTGTTTTTTATAAATACAATAGAAAGTATTATATCAGAAAACTAAAATTTGTTTTTTTTATGAGTGTTTTATTTTAAAAACTAGTTTTTACTGTTATATCTAGTAAATATTAAGTTACCATTACTATTATCTACTTTGAAATAATCTATTATATTTGTTGTAGCATAAGCATATAAAGCTCTTATAGCTTCAACAGCATATCTTGTCAAATTAAATATACCTATTATTGCATTCATTCTTTTTAATATAGCATCGGTTAAATTAACACCAATAGCTAATAATAATTCTCTTAACAATGCTCCATTTCTATCTAAAAGATTTTTAATTGTAGAACTTAACATCAATTTGAATGCTTTACCATATTCTTTATTTTTGAATAAATTAACAATTTCTAATATAGGCATATTAGTAACTAATCTCATTAAATTAGCATTCCATACTTTATTTACATTGAAACCTACTATTATAGATATAACGGGGGATATAAACCCTGACATAACACCTTGAGCTATAGGTAAGCCATATTTCATTTTTTCTTGATTACTCATTGATGGCCACTTTTCTTTAAATTCTTTCATATCTTTTAGACCCATACCTATAACTTCTACTTTGTCCATAGGTCTTTGTATATCAAAAGTACCAACTTTTGTAAAAGGTCTATATCCTAATGCTAAATTATCTAAATCTATTAAATCCCAAGCAGCAAAAAGAGATTCTTTATATATTGGTCTTCCATTACCTTCAAAATATAAATCAACATTTCTTTTTTTATAATTTTTAAACTCAAATGTTGCAATTAAATCTTGTTTATCTGTAACTTTAATTTCAACACCTTGAACTCTATTAGATGGCTCTTCAGCTTTTAAAACCTTACTTTCATACTCATCAGCTAGTTTATTAACAACAGTATTTACAGCTTTTGATATTAAATTATTTTGTTGTGTATTTTCTATATACAAGTAATCTGGGTTTTGTTGAACTCTAGTTTCTAATAACTTTGCTAATTCTTTTGTTTCAGGAATACTTTTTATTATATTCATAATTTTATCAGCCATCTTTACATCATCACTAGCTAAAGCAGGATTCATAAATATTAATGCTTCAGCTGTAGATTGGGGACTTATAAGAACTGTTTGTGCTTTTTGAGGATTTGCTACTATTGACAAAGCTAAAGGTGCTTTTGCTTGAGATGCTCCTTTTTCATCAAATAAAGTTATTAATTGAGGTGATTCTGAATTAATAGTAATGTTTCTTGTTGTTTTTGATATTTCAGATGTAGATACTTTAAAATTATCAAAAGATGAAGAGATTTCTACTTGATCACCATATATATTAGCTTTTTCCACAGATACTTTAACAGTTTTTGCTTTAAAAGCATCCTTGTTAAGTGATGTAGAATTTACATTTATATTCTGACTATTTTCTAGAACTTGAGTTGAATTACTCAAACTACAGGAAGTTGTTAGTAATATAGAACTAACTATACCTAATGAAACTACTTTTTTTAATAAACTCTTCATATTTTTATCTCCTTATTATAACCTAATAAATTAAAGTAAAGCTTTATAAGCATTTACTCTTCCATGACCATAAAGCTTATCAAAACCGCTTTGTCCTAAATCATCAGAAGATTTCTCTAATCTTTCTTTTATCTGTGCTGGTGTTAAACTAGGATATTTAGCTCTTATTAATCCAACAATACCTGAAACTACTGGAGTAGCCATAGAAGTTCCACTTAAAGCAGCATAATTTTTAGAAACACCATATTCTTTTGTTATAAATACATCATAAGTTGGCATAGTAGATAATATTTGAACACCTGGAGCAGTAACACTTATATGAGAACCAAAAGTAGAAAAAGGAGCTTTTCTATCATTAGAATCTGTTGCACCAACAGCTATAACACCTTTTATACAAGCTGGAACACTTTTTTCTTCTTTACCGCTATTCCCCATAGCAGCAACTACAGGAATATTTTTCTTTAATGCTTTATTTACGGCTCTTTCTATTATTAAATCCATAGCACTTGAAGGACCACCTAGACTCATACTTATAACACTTGCTCCATTATCAGTTGCCCAATCAATACCTTTAGCAATGGAAAATAATGAACCACTACCAGCACCACCCAAAACTCTTACAGGCATAATTTTATTTTTTAAAGCAATACCAGCTATACCTAACCCATTATTACCAATACCAGCAGCTATACCAGCACAATGAGTACCATGTCCATTATCATCACCACCTTCTTTTTGATTATGATCATTTTCTTTATCTTTTAGTGCACTAAAGCCAGGAACTAGTTTATCTTTTAAATCAGGATGAGTTAAATCTATTCCTGTATCAACTATTGCAATAACTGTTTCAGCTCTTCCTTGTGTTATATCCCATGCTTTTTTAGCTTCTACTAATTTTAAGGCATATTGATCATTTACCATAGGATCATTTACATCTAGCATTGTCCATACTTTGTAATTAGGTCCTGCAACTTCAACATCAGGGTCTTTTAATAAAGATTTTATTATATCATTTGTCTTTGCTTTATTATCTATCTTCAAAAGAACTGTATCTAAAGAAGGTATAGAGTCATCTATTTTTGTTCCATATTTAGAATTAATTCTGTCAATAGATGCTCTCATTCTACCAGTTTTTAAAGCAACTAAGATTTCACCAGCTTCAGCTTCTAACCTAAAATTACTTTGCTGTCTTAATAAAGTATTTCTAGAGCTAAAAGAACTTATTTGATTGCTCTGAATTTCATTAATATTAGTAATATTAGAGCCTGAATTACAAGCTGTAACTCCAATTAAAGATGCAATAATACCCAAGACTAGATTTTTTCTCATATTCCTCCATAACTTTAGAAAGATAATTAATTATAATGCAAAAAGTTTTTGTTTTTTTACAAACTTTTATAAATATATAGTTTAATTTTAAATAAACTTGCTATTAAATTTTAGTTAAATTAAAAAATTAACTTCTTTCAAAAATTTCTTTTGCTATTATTAATCTTTGTATTTGACTAGTTCCTTCATATATTTGAAAAATTTTAGCATCTCTCATTAATTTTTCAACAGGATATTCTTTAGAATAGCCATATCCACCGAAAATTTGAACTGCATCAGTAGCTACGCGCATAGCTGTATCTGCTGCAAAAGCTTTAGCCATAGATGCTTCTTTTGTATTTCTTATACCTTTGTCTATAAGATAGGCTGCTTTCCAAACTAATAATCTTGCTGCTTCAATATCTTTAGCCATATCAGCAATCATAAAATTTACAGCTTGATGTCTTGCAATAAGCTTACCAAAAGTAGTTCTTTCTTGTGAATACTTTATTGCATGTTCCATTGCTGCTCTTGCAAGTCCTACGGCTGCTGATGAAACAATAGGTCTTGTATGGTCAAATGCTGACATTGCTATCTTAAAACCATCCCCTTCTTTTCCTAATAAATTTTTAGATGATACTTTTACATCTGTAAAAGTTATTCCTCTAGTATCAGAACATCTTTGACCCATATTCATTTCTTTTTTGCCTACTTGTATACCTGGTGTGTCTTTTGGAACTATAAAAGCTGAAATTCCTTTATGTTTTTTATCAGGATCAGTATATGCTAAAACAAAATACCAACTTGCGACAGCTGCATTTGTGATCCACATTTTGCTACCATTTATCACATATTCATCACCATATTTAACTGCTTTAGTTTTTATCCCAGCAACATCTGAACCAGCACCAGGTTCAGTTACACAATAAGCTGCCATCATTAATTCTTCAGTCATTGGTTGTAAATATTTTCTTTTTTGCTCATCATTCCCAGCAACTATAACAGGTGTTTGAGCTAATGTGTTAGCTTCCATAGCTGTTCCTATTCCAGTACATCCCCAAGCTATTTCTTCTGCTATTAAACAAGAATCAAATACTCCTAAACCAGCTCCTCCATACTCTTCAGGTATATGTGGATTCATCAATCCAACTTCCCAAGCTTTTTTTAAAACTTCCCAAGGATATTCAGCTGTTTCATCGTAATAACGAGATTTAGGTCTTATTTCATTCTTACTAAAGTTATAAGCTAGTTCTTTTAATTGTTTTTGTTCATCTGTTAAATCAAAACAAACCATTTTAACATAACTCCTTAATTTACTTTTTATTATTCTCTAAATATTTGCTATTTATTAAAAACTTGCAATACACATTTACCATTTTTTGAAACATCAATTAGCTTTATTTTAAACAAAGAGTTTTCAAAAGTGTCTTTTTCAGGAATACTTAACTCAAATTCTGTTTCTATTTTATTATTTTTTATTATTTCAAATTTAATTGTTACTCTACCAGCCCATATACATCTAGCATTTTCAGGGCATCTTGAGTCTTCTACCAATTTCAAATATTTCAATTTGTATTCATTATTTAAACTTATTTCTTCATTTAAAATTATCTCTTTAGTAATTTGTTTTAAATATTTATTTTTAAATTCATCTAATTTATTTTTTATATTATTAAATGCTTCATTATATTCTTTTGTATGATAAAGTTTTCTATCGTTTAATTCAAATAGATTTGTTTTATTTTGAACTGTTACACTAATTTGTGAAATAGCTCTACATTCTTCTGTTTGTGGTGCATCAGGAGGTATCTTTTCTGATTTTTTATTTAGTTCATAAATGTCATTTTTATATAGAACATCAAATAAAGATTTTTTATCATTATCAGAAAGTTTAAATTTAATAGAAATATTATTTTCAAAATATTCAAAGTTAGAATCTTTATCTAATCTATAAATTTTTTCTGTTTTATCTTCACACTCATAAAATATATTAAATTCTAATGGAAAATCATACTTTGTTTTCAAATTTGATATATTAACTTGATTTGTATTATCATTATTCGTACTATTAGTTTTTGCTTGATTTGTTTGACAACAAATTAAGTTAAATAAAGAAAATAATATTATAAATTTTTTATTCATGATTTATTAATTATAAGATATTTTTTTATTTAATCAATTGTGAAATAAATATTTTTTAAGTATTTTACATGTAAAGTATTAATTGACCATTATTAGTTTCAACATTTTTAATACCATTTGGAGTTTGTAAATCAGCTAATTTTCCTAAATCTACAGTAACACCGTTACCATCTATTTTTCCTTCAGTTTCTTTTTTCAAAGTATCTCTTAATAATGAATTAGGTAAAGGTATAAATCCTAAAACTCTGCCTTTAGCTGGAGTAACTTTAAGCTCACCTGTGCTTGATTTAGAAAAATGTAAATTTAAACTTATTGGTAAAAATCCCCACATAGAAGCTTTTAATTTTCCAACACCATTGGGCATAGTAAATTGCATATTTTTTAAAGAACCTGAGCCTGCTTTTTGTTTCAATGCTGTAGCTATAAATTCTTCAGGAATTGCAACTCTTCCTTTTGAAATTACTTTTTGCGAAGGATCATTTTCAATGTCAAAGGGATCGTTTGGTGTTCCATCTAATAAAGCTACATCAGCATCTTGTAAATTAAATCCGTTAAAATCTACATTTCCTCCTCTTAATCTTAAATAATTATTAGAACCATATAAAGGTGTATTTTGATAATTAGCACTATCTTTACCTAGTAAAATTGATATTGTACCTAATCCTGTTCTAACGTCATGAATTTCACCATTTATTTTAGGATTTTCTACGAATTTTGTAGGTCCAAAATATATTGAATCACCTGAAGTAAAAAAACTACCATTAGGATTACCTACTTTTACTAATTCTCCAATTTCTAATTTAAAAAGTTTTAATAATCCTTGAATAGGAATCTTATTCACTGAAATCTTATTTGGAGTAAATCTAACCATATTATTTACTGGTTGTGCTGATAATTTACCATTTATTTTTATATTAAATTTTAGTACTTTTTTCACTTGTAAATTAACTTCTGCATTATTACCTGGTTGAAAATTAAAGTTAATGTCTTTTATTAAATCTGTTTCTTTTTTCAATAAATTCTTTACTAAAGAAGATAGTTCAGCATCTTTCAAAGATAAGATACCATTTTTAATATTCATATCAAAAGATGCTACATCTTTAAAGTTTAAAGGATCATTAGGTGTCCTATCTATTAAATCAGCTTGTAAATGAGGTAAATTAATATTTAAATTAAACTTTTCATCACTTATTCTAAGTATAGAATTTTGAGCATCTAATTGAGATTTATTTATAGGCTCCTGATAAGGATTATTACTAGTATAACCTAAATTACTAAAAACATTAAAAGAAATATTATTTGTCATAAATAATCTCAAACTTAATTACATTTAATATAGATTATTTATACTAAAATCTTACTTAAACTTAAATTAAAATTAATAATAATTTCAATCTATTAATACTTATCCTTTCTGGGCTATTAATTTATAACTTATGTACAAGGTATTGTAATTTTATAAATATTAACTCATTATTCTTTCTAATATCATATCTAAATTTGGCTCTATTGCTTCTTTTATCTGTGAAGACTGAGATATTGCATTATCAGGATCTTTTAGACCATGTCCAGTAAGAACACAAACAATATTAAAATCTTTTTTAATATCAAAGTTTTTATAATATTTCAAAATTCCTGCTACTGATATAGCTGATGCTGGCTCGCAAAATATACCTTCGTTTTTAGCAAGAAATTTATAGGCTTCTAATATTTCTTTATCACTAACTATATTTATATATCCATTTGATTCTTCCAATGCTTTATTAGCATATTCCCAACTAGCAGGGTTTCCTATTCTTATAGCTGTTGCTATTGTTTGTGGATTTTCAATTTTTTGTTTTTTAACTATAGGTGCTGCACCTTCAGCTTGAAAACCAAACATTTTTGGTAATTTATCTATATTATTTTTATCTTTATACTCTTTAAAACCTTTCCAATAAGCTGTTATATTTCCTGCATTTCCAACAGGAATTGACAAAATATCCGGTGCATCACCTAACTGAATACAAATCTCAAAAGCTGATGTTTTTTGTCCTTCAATTCTATAAGGATTTATAGAATTTACTAAAGTAACAGGATATTTATTTGATATTTCTATAACTAACTCTAAAGCTTTATCAAAGTTACCCTTTATCTTTATAACTTCTGAACCATGTATTATAGCTTGAGAAAGCTTACCTAAAGCTACATAGCCATCAGGAACTAGTAAAAATGATTTAATATTTGCTTTAGCTGAATAAGCAGCCATAGATGCTGATGTATTGCCTGTAGACGCACATATAACAGCTTTAGAGTTATTCTCAATAGCTTTTGATATAGCCAATGTCATACCTCTATCTTTAAATGAACAAGTAGGATTTAGTCCTTCATATTTAAGATATATATTAGCACCAACAATTGAGCTTAAATTGTTAGAATATATTAAAGGAGTATTTCCTTCATTTAAAGTTACTATTGGAGTTTTATTACTTACAGGTAAATATTCTTTAAACTCTTGTATTAAACCTTTCCACTGATACATTATTTTATAATATTAGTAACTATATCTAATAGTGTATTTTCATTCTTTATTTGAACAGCCATTGCTTGAAATTTCTTTTGTGCTAAAGACAAAGCAACTAGTGCTTCATGAGTATTAACATTAGATGCTTCTAATGAACCTTGAACTACTTCACCATCAGCTAAAACAACATTATCATTAAAAGTAAATACTGATGAACCATTTTTAGAAAAAACTAATTGTTCATTTCCTTTTTCTGGTTTAACAACAGAAGGTAATATACCATTTTGAAGAAGGTCTGTTTTTGTAATTGGAACATAAGGACCAGCACCTGTACCTGAAGAATCTCTTAAAACTACTAGCCCATTTGCATTACCTAATATATCTCCCCCTAAAGAAGGAACATTTAAAAACCTAAAATTACCATCTCTAGTTACTAAATTAGGTGGATTTACACCTACATCTTGAACTTGCTGTAGTAAAAAGAATCCTTCACCATTAATAGCAAAATCAGTTTTTTCTCCTGTATAGTTTATTTGTCCTTGAGAAAAATTCAATTCAGTATAAGCATTTATTAGTGAAGTATCTGGAATTTGATATGAATTTTTTACTTGAGCACCTGTTCCACCATAATAACCTGAATTTTGTTTAAATCCAACAATATTAGTTCCATTTAAATTACTATTTATTAAGTTTATTTCATTACCAACAGACCTTAAACTTTGTAATCCTTGTCCAAAATTCATTTTTATACCTCAAATAATATATTTTATTTAATTTAATAATATCATAATTTAGAAAATAAAACTATTAAAAAAGTGTTAATACTATTAATAAAGAATTAAAAGTTATTTTAAAATAACTGGTTGATAATCATTATAATTACCAGATTTTAATAATTTAACATTTGTTCCATCAGAATTCATAACATAAATTTTATTAATTCTAATACCATTTACATCAATGTTATTATCCCTCTTTGACGCAAAGTATATTTTATTTCCATCAGAAGAAAATACAGGATATTCACTACCAAAATAGCTAAAAGTTAATCTTTTTTGTTCAGAACCATCAGAGTTCATTATATATATTTCTAGATTTTTATCTCTATTTGAAACAAAAACTATTTTATTATTATCAGGAGACCAAGAAGGCATAATATCAGAATCGTTATTATAAGTTAATCTTTTTTGTTCAGAACCATCAGCATTCATTACATATATTTCTTTATTTCCATCTCTATTTGAGACAAAAACTATTTTTTTACCATCAGAAGAAAATTTTGGACTTTCATCACTATAATCTCCATTAGTTAATTTTGTTATCTCTGTACCATCTATGTTCATTGAATATATTTTATAATTTACTTTTAAAACTGTATTAGTTTGGTCAAGACTTACTTCTCTATTAGAAACAAAAATTATTTTTTTACCATCTGGAGAAACATTTGGAGAAAATTTTGAGAAAGAATCATAAGTTAATTGATAAGTGCTAGAAGAGATTAAGTTTGTTACAAAAATGTCAGTACTTCCATCATTTTCTGATACATATATTATGTTCTGTTTATCGGGAAAAACAGAGGGCATATAATCGTATGAATCATCTTTTGAGATTTTTAGTTCATTACCTGTTTTTTCTGAAAAAAGATAAATACCTTGTTTTCCATCTCTTTCTGAGACAAAAATTAAATTATAATCATCATTTATTTTATTTTCTTTTTTAACTTCTAATAGTTCATGATTATTATTATTTTTAGTTTCTTTTATAGTATTAAGTATATTTTCTATTTTGTCTTTAAAAAGATTATTATTCAAATCTTTAATATTCTTATTTATTTTAAAAAGTTCTTCTAAGTTTTCTTTTCCAAATAAATCATATAAAGTAAAAGCATTCATTAAAAAATATTTGATTTCATCATCTGAATAAATATCTATTTTTAAATCATATTCTTTTTTTAAAAAATCTTTTATTTGTTCAAAATATTTATCAAAATTATCTTTTTCCCAACATAGCCTATAGGTATTTGCACAATCAGTATTTAATATTTTTTCTAAAATAATAGTATTTACTTCTATTCTTTTTAAAAATAAAAATAAGAAAGTTTGTAAATCTTCATTATTTATGCTTTTACTACTCATATTATTAATTATGTTATCTTTTAACTGTTTTTCTAATTCAAGGTTTTTATTAATAGTTTCTTTATCTTTCTTGATTTCAATTATTGAATTATTACTGTCAGAATATTTCTTTTCTAATTTTATATCATTATTTTTTAAATCACTACCATTAGGTTTTACTAATTTATTTTCTTTTTTTTCTTCTAATTTTATAGAGCTATTATTATTTTTATTTTCTATTTTTTTTATAGGTTGATTTTTTATTGTTTTATTTTGAGATTTTTTATCTAAACTTTCATAAATTTTTTGTGCTTCACTTTTTTTATTATTTTGAGAAAAAGAATAATTAGAACTAATTGTTAGTACTATAAAAGCAAGTAAAATTTTTTTCACTTATTATTTTACTTCGGCTATTACTTTATTTAGTGTTTCTTGAGAAATAATACCTTTTTCAAATAAATCTTTAGCAGCATCTACTGATGAATTAGTTAATTTTACTTCTTTAAATCTAGGATTATTAGGATCTTGTTTTGTTACATTATTTATATAGATTGCTAAAACATTATTAGGAAATTCTTTTTTTAATTTAACATATACTTCAGTATCCTGTTGAGTTGTATCACCAAACATTACAAACTTTTTATTTGGAAAAGCTTTTAAAATAGGTCTTATTCTTGATAACTTATATTCTAAAGTTGTAGAAGGAGTTGGATCAACTTTACTACCTAATTTTTTTAAATCTATGGAACCTTGAGGAAAACCATTTAGTTTTATAAAATCTTGTATTCTATCATATAAATGAGCTGGACTACCAGTAACGTAATGAACTGTATCAGCTCCATTACCTTTGTAATCATTTAAAATTCCCTTATAAAGAGTTGCAACACCCGGTATAGCTTTGTCTGTTTTAAAATTACCAGAAAAAATATGTTTTATCATTTTTAACTTATTATCAACACCTGTTATCTTTATAGTATCATCAACATCTGATATTATACCTATTTCATCAGAATTTGAATTATCTAGTAAAAGTTCTTCTTTAGGAATATCAAACTGATATTTATTATTATTTAATTTAGCAGTTATTATATTTATTCCTAAAGGTAAATTTACTCCTGTAAAGTATGCTTTAAAATATCCTTTACTATCAGTTCTAGCTATTTGAGAAAAATTACCAACTGAAACTATTACATCAGTATTCTCTATTGCATCAGGAGTAAAATATTTTATATTTCTTATAATATTAGTTAATAAAGAATCGTTTGTGCTAGGAGGTTTAATAGATTTTTTCTTAAATACTCTTCCTGTTACATAAAAGTTTTTTTCATTACCAAAACTATCATATACATTAATGTGTGCTTTTTTGTTGAAAATAGAAAAAAATGATTGTGATTTTATAGAATCCACCTCATTTGATTTTATTTCGGTAGATATATTACCTGTTACTAAAACATTATAAATTTGCTCACCTAATAATTCATCTGGAAAGTTTTTATAATATTCATTATCAATTAGTATTTCTTGATTTTCTGGCTCTATTGAATTAATTGTATTAATAGATGTAGCAGAAATTTGTTGATTATCTATTTCATTTAATAATAAATCTTCTCCTTGAGAACAAGCAGAAAATATTAAAGCACTTAAAAAAGATAAAATTATTTTTTTTTTCATAAAAAAAAACTACCTTAATATTACCAAATATTAATTTTAATATATATAAAAAACAAAAAAACTTTCTTATAAGAAAAATTTATTCATATAAATTATTATGTGGCACTGTGTTGAGTTATAGAAAAAATTACCTTCAAAAACTTATAAATACTAAATTTAAAGTATATTTTAATATAAATCTTTAAAATGCTTACTATTAAGGGATTTTAAGCTTATCAAAGAATAACATTAGCTCAGTGCCAATTACTACAATCTCTAAATTTTATAAATAATTCTTACATTATTCATAAATTAAGCCACTTCCATTACCATTAGTGTTAGAATATAAATTTATGATATTTTAATTATTAATAATTATTAAAAAGTTGATAGAACTAGTTATTTTTGATTTTGATGGTTTGCTTGTTGATTCTGAACCAATATATGTTAATTCTAATAAACGATTTTTGAAAGAAAGAGGAATAAATGATTTTTCTATAATAAACAAATTGTTTGGTCTAAGAGCTGAAGAAGCTTTTTTGTTGATAAAAGAAACATTTTCTTTTAAAGAAAGTATAGAAGAGCTAATGAGTATTAGAAATAAATATATATTAGAAGATTTTGAAAATGGAAAATTAAAATTAATGCCTTATGTAAAAGAAGTATTAAACAAATTAAGAAAATATTTCAAATTAGCCATAGGATCATCTTCAAAAAAATATTTACTAGAGAAAGGATTAGAGATTCATAATCTATCAAATTACTTTGATGTAATAGTAACAGGTGATGATGTTACTAAAGGAAAACCTGAACCTGATATATATTTAAAAGTAGCTTATTTAATGAATATTCAAACTCAAAAAAGTATTGTTATAGAAGATGCGCCTAATGGTATAATAGCTGGAAAAAGAGCTGGTATGAAAACAGTTGCAATACCAAATGAACAAACTAAAAATTTAGATTTTTCTTTTTCTGATTTTATAATATCTGATTTTTCTAAATTACCAAGTTTATTAGGAATTGGATAATGGATAATTTTGAACTAAGTATTGAATTAGAATTTTGTGCTGCTCATATATTAAAAGGACATAAAGGTAAATGTTCAAATTTGCATGGACACAACTATAAAGTAGAAGTTTGTATTTCTGGTAATAAATTGAATGAAATAGGAATATTACTTGATTTTGCTGATATAAAAGAAAGTGTAAATAAAGTAATAGAAAAATTGGACCATAAATATTTAAATGAGATAGATTATAAACCTTTTATTGAAGGTAAAACTTCAGCTGAATATATTGCGAAATATATATATGATAATCTATCAAAAGATTTCAACACCTCTAATTATAAAGTTCATTTTGTAAAAGTGCATGAAACTTCTAAATATTCTGTAAAATATAGTAAAAGTTAAGATGCTTTTTTAAAAAGATATTAGTAATACCAATTTTTATAATAAATGATGCATAATTAATAGTTAAAAATAAAGTATAAAAAATTAAAAAAAACTATAAGTTTTTAATAAATTACTTGACATATAAGAATTTTAGTATAATTATACAAAATTGTAACTATAAAAAACATTAACTTTTAATGCACTATCAATTTAATAAATTGGTATTAAATATATAAATATAAATATAAATCAAAAAAAAGATTGCATTTCTACTTTTGGCTTCTTTTTATTTTTTAAAAATTCCAAACGATACTTATCTGAAATTTTACCATTTTTTGATAATCGTTCTTGTATCATTTCATAGTATTTAGAATGTAATTCACAAGAGATAAAGTTTCTTTTTAGTTCTTTGCAAAGAATAATTTCTGATCCACTACCACCAAATAAAATAAATACATCATCATTTTCTTGAGTGCATGATTTTATCAACATCTCAACTAAACCTAAAGGTATTTGACAAGAATGAAAAGTTTTATCTTTACTAACATTTTTAACTAAATCAAAATAAAACCAAGAATAAGGCATACGTCCTATATGTCCTTGAGCTATTCTTTGTTTAATTCGTTTATCATTTGGATTTTGATAAGGAACAGCTACATTATTTTTATAGAAATTATTATTTTTACTTTTCGTAGCATGTAAAATACTTCTATGAGCAGTTGTAAATCTTCTTGGACTATGACCTACATTAGTATTATATATCCAAACATAATCTTGAACATCATAAGCATTTTCGTCAAGAAATTTTACTCTTAAATAAGCATTTTGTTTAGGATAATTTATCATAAATAAATTTCCTGTTTTTTTTAAAACTCTCATACTTTCTTTTGTTAATTCTATATACCAGTTTATATAATCATTCCATTTTTGAGTATAATTTTTACCAGCATAATTAATTCCTACATTATAATCAGGATCTCCATATACCATATCTAAACACTCATCAGGTAATTGTTTCAAAATTTCTAAAACATCTTGATTAAATACTTTATTTCTAAAATTTTCAATCATTTTTCTTTAATAAGTTTATAACATGCAGATTTTATGAACTTTATACTTGTCATATCTAAGGATTTTCAAATGTATAAGACCATATTTTTAAATTTGTAATTTTATTTATTATATTTTTCACAACATAAACACAATAAATGTTTTTTATTTTACCTTTTATTTTAGAATCTTGATTTGCTTTATGGTAATATAAAAAAGGGTGATAAATTTGATAAATTGCAAAACTTTTAGGATTACCATTTTTATCTTTTTCAAATAAAAAATGGTGCAAAATTCTTTGATTATTTGCTACTGATAATATATTACTTTCACTATCATTATACTCATTAAGTAGGCTTTTTTTATATTTCCACTCTATAGTCTCTTGAATTTCTTCAAAATCATGATAAACTTTATTAATACCTTTAACAAATTGATGTTTTCCATTACCTAAATGTATAATTCCAAAATCATTTTTAATTAAAATTTCTGGCAATTTCTCTTTACTGTCAATCTTAGTAGCATCAAAAGCGTTTCCAAATTTTTTTCTTTTGATATATCTTTTACCAATTCATTATCAAAAATATAGTTTTTTGTATTATTACAAATATTAAAAATTTCTGTGAGGACTTGTTCTTTTTTACTTGATATTCCTATCTGAGACACTAAGTTGAAAAAATTAAGTTTAAATTATGAAAAAAATATTTTATTTATTTACAAAAGCCTTTAAGAAATTGCCCCAATTTGGTTGTTCAGCAAATTTTATATCAGCTACACTATCATATTTTTTATTATAATACATAGATGATTTTGGGAAATAAACTTGTAATCCAGTAGCATTAGAGACAGCAGTTCCATAATGAGTTTCCGCAACAACTGTTTTCTTATATTCACTTGCTAATTTATTTAAAGCTGGTGATCTTCCTTCAGCTTCTTTTGCCATCAATGATAAGAAATGGCCTAAATCAGCAGAGTCTTTATTATAAAAAGTTTGTGTAGAATTTCTTACTTTATCAACTGTTGGCTTAACTGAAGATAAATTAGATTTTAATTCATCAGCATAAGCATTAAGAGCAGGAACTAAACCATCAACTAATTGATTTATATCAGTAGCACTTAAGGTTACATCCCTACCTGATTGAGAACCACCTGGCATATAGGATTTACCATAAGTTTCTACTAATTTAGTAGCTATATCTCTTGGATTATAAGAGCTTTTACTAACTGCATTTAAAAATCCTTGGTAATCCCAACCATCACCTGGTTCTAGTTCTTCTGAAGCTACCAAATAATTAGCATGATCTTTTAATTGATATGCAGTTTCCATATAACCCATTAAACATGTATCAAAGCCGAATATATCAACTTTTCTTCCTAAATTTTTAACTGCTAAATCCAATGCTGGTTTTAAATCCTTAAGATGCATTTCACCACCATTATCATCGGAAGCAAAAGATTTATTACTCATATTAGCAGTTGCTACAAATGTTTTATCAAATAAACTAGAAAAAGATCCTTGTTCTTTTATAGGCTTTTGTATTATTGCACTACCATTTAAAGGATAATTTTTTTCATTTATTCCATCTTTTGCTCTAAATATACCAGAACCATGATTCCATATACTTATAAAATTAACATCACCAGGATAATTTTTTGTAACCCAATCTACAAATTTTGCAAAAACTTGAGGATCACCAGAATCAACTTCTTTAGAAGGAGGTATTACATAGCTTTTGTCATCAAGAACTTCAGAAACAATATTTCTGTCATAACTAGCATCTTTTTTTATTTTATAAATTTTAGAATCACCTTGTCTTGCACCATCAAACATAACAATAACATTAACATTATCAGGTAAAGCAGCTTCCATTTCGTTTATATCATCAAGACCAGCTGTATAAAGGTTATTATCAGCTGCCATATGAATTGCAAATGTTAATTTTGCAGTTGATTTTTTCCTTGCTAAAGCACTTATTTGAGTATCATCAGTTAATTGGTTAATATCTGTGCTTACTCCACAAGCAGCTAAAGATGATAAAAAGATACCTGTTAATGTAACAGAAAATGCTTTTTTCAAACTTCTAAAATTTC